>JAABTH010000002.1 GCA_011389985.1 Bacillota bacterium | reverse complement strand
ATCCTTTACAATCCCTGCCGTCCTACCATGCTACGCCTGTTACAGTTCGCCATGTTTTGTAAAAATCCTTCCGGACGGCAGGATTTTTTTATTTTATCAGAAGCTCAAAACTGTATCTGCTTCCAGGGCCAGATCATTTAAAGTTGCCGCCCCGGCAATAACTGCTTCATCAAGCAGATCATCGGCTTGAATTTCACCACCGAAAAGCTGCATGCTCTGCTGGCAAGCCATTATTTTAACCCCCTGGGAAGCAGCCTGTTTCAATACTTCCAGCAATGTCGGAAATTCGCCAATCTTAACCTTCTCCGCTTCTTCCTTAACCAGGTTTTTGAGCCCCATGCCCAGGAAATATACTGTTGCATCCACTCCCATCGCTTTGGCAGTCTGGGCCAGGATCAGCGGTGAATAAAGTCTTTCAGGGGTATCTGTCCCACTGGTTTGCATATATAAAATCTTTTTGGTTTCAGCCATTTCATGATGCCTCCTCTGTATCTTTTTGAATAAGAAAGTGGTAGTCATTTTCAAGTTTTCGCGTTGCTAAAAGCTTATGCCCCGCTCTTTTAGCCCAGCGTGGTATATCTTCTGCTGAAGCCGGATCATCTGCGATCAGTTCCATCATATTACCTTTCTCCAGTCTGTCGATCTCTTCTTTGGCAGTCATGACCGGCACCGGGCAGTATAGACCAACACAGTCAACCAGGTGAATTTTTAAGTTCTTGTCACATTTACATATATAACGCTCATCGGTCGGATCAGGACATATAGGTTCATCACAAAATTGACACGAACAGGATTTGTTGTTTACAATTGAACCATCTGTTTTACTCATCATTTATCCTCCTTTCAGGCAGTCAAGGTTGCCCGAATCATTAGCATCACCCCTGTTATCAGGTAGCGCTCGCACTCTTAATGCCATGCTTTTCCATGTAATCCTCAATGGCCTTATGAAGGGCATCGGCTCCCAGGTTGGAACAGTGTAGCTTATTACCCGGAAGACCTCCTAATTCTTCTGCAACCTGCTTGTTGGTTATCTTTAAAGCTTCTTCCAATGTCTTCCCTTTTGCCATTTCTGAGACCATGCTTGAAACAGCAATAGCTGCTCCACAGCCAAAGGTAAGGTATTTAACATCTTCAATCCGGTTGTCTTTTACCTTAATGGTGAATTTCATCATATCTCCGCATACCGGGTTTCCGACTTCACCAGTTCCATCGGCTTCACTGAGTTCCCCGATGTTGCGCGGGTTTGTAAAATGATCCATTACTTTATCACTATAATCAGGCATTAATCTGATCCTCCTTTAAAAACTTATGATAGAGCGGCGACATGTTGCGTAATAGAGCCGCTACGCTTTCCATTTGCTCGGTAATGTAAGGTATATCTTCAACCTTGTTTCTCTCACTCAAAGTAAAAAGAAGTGACCCCTGGGCCAGTTCAGGCGGTAGTCCAATCGCTGCAAGCACATGTGAAGATTTTAAGGCCTGTGAGGTGCATGATGAACCGCTTGAGACCATAATACCAGCCATGTTAAGACGCATAAGAAGCGCTTCACCTTCCACAAATTCTACCGACAGATTCAGGTTATGGGGCAAACGTTTATCGGGATGGCCATTTAAGTGCATATAAGGAACCCTGGTTAAAAGGTTCTCTTTAAGTTCATCCCGTATCGCAGCAATAGCTTCAGAGCGATCAGTCAACGATTCATGGGCAAGCCGTGCGGCTTCACCCAAACCAACTATTGCAGGAACATTTTCTGTGCCGGCTCTCAGACCGCGCTCTTGTATCCCCCCTTCAACCTGTGGCACCAGCCTTATGCCCCGCTTTATATACAGCGCGGCAGAACCTTTTGGTCCGTAAAACTGGTCTCCGGCCAGGGTGAGAAGATCAACTTCTGTTTTTTTAAGATCAAGAGGCAACCACCCGGCAGCTGCAGTAGCATCGGTATGGAAAATAACTTCCTTCTCCCTGGCAATTGATGCAAGTTTTTCAAGAGGCTGCACGGTTCCGATCTCCGGGTTGGCAGCCTGGATAGATACAAGTACGGTTTGTTCTTTTATTGCTTTCCTCAGTTCTTCGGGATCAACCAGTCCATCACTGTCAACGGGCAAAAGGGTTACTTCGAAACCCTGTTTACGGAGAGTTTTCAGTTGGTTCAAAACTGAAAAATGTTCAATTTCCGAAGAAATAATATGGTTACCCTTTTTCTTACCCCCTGCAATTAAACCTTTAATAGCCAGATTGTTTGACTCTGAAGCTGATGCAGTAAAAATAATATCCCTCGCTTCAGCGCCAAGTAATGAACCAACCTGCTCACGGGCTTCCGCAACTGCTTTCCGGGGCATTTCCCCAAGACTGTGACCACTGGAAGGGTTACCGTAATGCTCCGTAAAAAACGGAAGCATTTTATCTAAAACCTTTTTATCCAGGGGGGACGCTGCAGCATAGTCGAGATTAATCGTTTTCATGGGAGCACCTCGTATAATTAAATTGAATTACTCTTGCACAAGTTTTGCTTATTTATTTACCCTATAATTCCTACTAAAATTATAGGGTATTTTAAGGATACTGTCAACCTGAAAATCAGGAAACAAAAAAGGAATTCGATGACACCCGTTGAATTATTGTTTTACGTTTAATTCTTTATACTTAATATTTAAAGGAGCGATGTTAATGAAAACAAAAGAAAATTTGATGGACGCTTTCGCCGGAGAATCACAGGCCAACCGCAAATACCTGGCCTTCGCCCGCAAGGCAGAAAAGGATGGCTTCAAAAATGTCGGGCGTGTTTTTCAGGCTATAGCCGAAGCTGAAACAATTCATGCTCTCAAGCACTTTGAAATAGCCGGAAAGATTAATGACACACTTGAAAACCTGCAGGCCGCTGCCGCGGGTGAAAATTATGAGTTTACGGAGATGTACCCAGAGTTTATTAAGACGGCAGATCAGGAAGGAAATAAAGAAGCCCTTAAAACTTTTGAATATGCCAATGCCGCAGAAAAAGTTCATGGCGGTATATTTAATGAGCTTAAGAACAAGGTAGCCAAGGGAGATGACACTGAAGATAAAGCAGTCTTCCTCTGTCCGGTTTGCGGGTGGGTTGGCTTTGAACCTGCTCCCGACAACTGCCCTATCTGCAATACAGCTAAAAAAGCATTTAAACAATTTTAAGGAGGAACTAAGAATGCAAAGCTATGTGTGCGAACTCTGCGATTATACATATGACCCAGCCCAGGGAGACCCGGAACACGGAGTTGCTCCTGACACTGCTTTTAAAGACCTGCCGGATGATTGGAAGTGCCCTGTTTGCGGCGCGGACAAGGATGATTTCCAGGCTGTGCCTGAAACCTCTCTATAGTATTTAAAATAACCAGTCTTATTCATACTTCTGCCCCGGTTCATTAAACAAATACCGGGGCAGAATAATATAAACTTCTAAAAATATGGAGTTTTAAAATTGCTGCCAAATCAGGCTACCCCTAAATTTCGTTCGCTGTAAACTGGCCAAAAATCCAGAAACCGACCCAGTTAATTTCAAAATTTTTATCAACCATATCTTTTCTGATAAAAAAAGGAACTCCCTCTATCTCTGTTTTCTCATAATCATTCTGTGCTACCGGTATGCCTGCTTGCACGGCAGGCGTAACTACGCAGCCACCTCAGCCGCCTCGACTGGCAAGATAGAGAGTATAAGTTTTTGAACTTTTTTTCATTTTATCAAGGGCAGCAGGCTTAATAGTTATCTTTGACATGAAAATACCTCCTTCACAACTCTTTTTGTAGATTATCCGATGAAAAGCTTAAATCATAGTTATTATATCACAGTAGCAAACTGTGCAGTCCTTTTACAATAAAAGGTTTTTCTAAAACATAATTTTCAAGCCCGTATAGGAGCAAATCTTTTTCCTGACCTGATTTCACTGGAAAGCCGTATTGACTGTTGGTATATTTAAAAATTTTTCCCTTCAGAGTGTTCTCGGTAACATATTTACAGTGCTCATTAAGACGCCCGAGATTATATTGACTCAGCTCCATCTTCTCTTTCTTTAATCTCTCTTCCAGATAGGTACAATTTGCCTCATTAATTTCATAGCCAACGCTATTCCTGGCAGCCGCCAGCGCGGCAAACATCGTAGTACCTGTACCGATAAAGGGATCAAGTACCGTATCGCCATACACTGAGAACATGTTGATCAAGCGAAAAGGCAGCTTTAGCGGAAAGGCGGCGCTGCGTCCTTCCATTTTATCAGGGTTATCAGGACCCTTATTCTGATTATCAGGGCCTTTATTCTGACGCGTCCCTTTTAGCTGCCAGAGATCTGAGTACCAACTGTTTCTCTCTTCCCAAAAAAGGGCGCTCTTCCGGCGGTTCATTTTCTCTTCAGCTGTTTTAAATTCTCTTTTACCACCCCGGCGAAAAATAAGAATATGTTCATGTTCAAGGGTAACATAAGCGCCTGCCGGCAGGGTTCCCGAACCCATAAACTTGTTTGGGGAGTTAGTTGGCTTGCGCCAGATAATTCCCGGAAGAAGTTGGAACCCGAGCATGTTAAATTTATTGATGATTCGCACATGATTAGAATAGATTTTAAAGCTACCGTTAAAACTGCGAACAGCGTCACCAATATTTATGCAGGCAATTGCTCCTTCAGCCATAACCCTTTTCAGCTCTGTCCATACCGGATCAAGCTGAAGGTGCATCTTTTCAAATGCTTCGTCTCCCCGGCCCTCTGCAATCAGGTCGGTTAGCGCCGGTTCAACAGCGGCAAATGAATCATCCCACATTTTTATGATCGGGTAAGGCGGGGAAGTAACGACAAGGTTTACTGAACCGCTTTTGATTTCATTCATTGATGAGGCATTACTGAATATAACACGGTGAAAAGTCTGCAATATGACACCCCAAAGAATTTGTTTAACTCGACACGCTCTTCACATAACCTTCTCCACATAAAATACCTGCAAAAGCCTGCCTGGAGTCTTTTAAGGCTTTTTCTCTCCATTGTTCTTCTTTTGGATTAAAGAGCGCTTCAAAATTTTCCCGGACTTTCCTTGCTGCTCTCTTATTTTTAGATCCATGATGAAAAAGGCGGTTTTCATTAATCATAGTTTTAAGACTTCTAAGCACTGCTGTGAATGACTCACCGTAGGTTCCAAACTCGAAGCTTGTTCCATAAAAACTTTTTTCAGGAGATTTAGCTTTTATCAGTTGATAGAAATAATCGATCATATCACCCTGCATCTGGTAAAATTCATCAGGATCGGTTTTTGCCACCTGGGGGTACGAAAATAGTTTTTTCAGATCATCAGAATCTCGTTTTTCATGAAATGAATTGACAAGAGTCATCTGGTAGCGCGGTCCATATCCGCTGTGCATATCAATAAATAAAATTTGTTCGAATCCAGAGACAGCATTTGTAAATAGCTCGTTGAATACTTCAGTAGAACGTTCAAAACTGCTACCCCCGTAATAAAGACCCTTGGGGTGGCGATACTGACCATAAAGTACAGCTTCCCGGAATACTGCCGGCCCCATCACCAAAATTTTATTGATTAAACTCAGGCAGGCAAAGGGGTTTTCAGCAATAATCAAAGGCTTTTGGGGGTTCAGGAGTTTCATTGCTTGATCGTATGCCGGGTTAACCTTTTTAGCGGGAAGGGTCTCTTCAAAGATAAAGTTACGGTTTAAATCAACATTGTTTTCATTAACCCGACGTCTATATTTCATTCCCCAGGGGTTAATTGAATGGACAAGAAGCAAACCGGTATTATCAGGATCAAGAAGCTGCATAAATTCAGAAACAAACAGATGTTGGGAAGCGCCCCCTAGATAACCTTCAATTCCGTGCAGACCGGTTGATATAATAATCAGGCGCTTTTTCTTGTGAAGGGGAAGGGCCTGGATAGCTTCTATTGTCAGATCTTCTTCAATTCCGACTGAATGTTGTTCTAATGCAGCCGCAGGCCACATTGCCTGTACCTGCTGCAGAAAACCGCGGAATTTAGCCCGGCTTTCTTCATAAGATTCAGCAAAATATTCTCTTTTGAAGTTCAACCTTTTATCACTTCTTTTTGTCTGGTTATAAATTCTGATTATTAATTATGTTACAATTATATCCTACCGCCAAATAGTAAACAAGATCACAAATTAAAGATACAGGCCGGCGCTTCTCTTTTCAGGGCAGGGTTAATTACATCAGAACAGGGATAATTACGTAAGAATAGAATTAAAACGAATCAGGTGAAATTGCGGAGGTAAAATTAATGCGAATTATGATCGCCCCGGATAAATTCAAAGACAGTATGAGCGCTACGGAAGCAGCCGCCAGAATTGCCGCAGGAATTAAATCTGTTATGCCGGAGGCCGTATTAAACCTTTTTCCTCTTTCTGATGGTGGCGAAGGTTTAACGGAAGCGTTATGCGGAGAAGGCAAGGGCATCTTCAAAACAGCACGTGTTTCAGGCCCCCTCGGCAAACCCGTAGAAGCCCGGTGGGGTATAACAGGCAATGGTGATTTAGCGGTAATTGAGATGGCCGCAGCTTCGGGTTTAAGCTTAATTTCTCCGGAGGAACGTGATCCCAAAAAAACAACCACTTACGGTACTGGTGAATTAATCCGGGCTGCGCTGGATCACGGCTGTAAAGAAGTTATCATCGGAATAGGAGGCAGCGCTACGAATGATGGCGGCGCGGGTATGGCTGAAGCTCTCGGGATAAAATTTTATGATGCTGAGGGAGAGACAATCGGACGGGGCGGGTCTGAATTGCGTAAGTTAAAGCGCATCGATATTTCCGGTCTGGATAAACGCCTTGAAGAAGTTTCAGTAAAAGTTGCCTGTGATGTTGACAATCCGCTCACTGGCTTGCACGGGGCTTCACATATTTACGGGCCGCAAAAGGGTGCCGATCCCGATACGGTGAAGGAACTTGACAGGGCCTTAGTCCAGCTGGCCCATGTAATCCATAAAGACCTTGGTATAGATATTGATAAAAAACCAGGCGCAGGCGCAGCAGGCGGTCTTGGCGCAGGGTTAATGGCTTTTCTAGGCGCAACCCTTTATCCCGGGATAGAGCTTGTGCTTGATGCTCTAAAAATAGAAAATTTGTTACCGGAATGCGACCTCTTAATCACCGGGGAAGGAAGTCTTGACAGCCAGACTCTGCATGGCAAAGCTCCGGCTGGCGTGGCCAGAAGGGCCGCTTTATATTCGGTTCCGGTAATCGCTCTTGCCGGTAGGATATCGGACGACCCCACTATTTTCCACAGTGTCGGCATAAATGCCTGTTTTGCAATAGCTGACGGCCCTTTAACCCTTTCAGAATCTCTTGAAAGGGGTCCGGAATTGATTGAACGCAAGATCAGGGAGTTGATGTTATTTCGACTCGCAGTAAAGAATAAATAAGAAAGTCGTTATTTAATCGGGTAAGAGGCTGACCTTAAGTGGGTCAGCCGATCTTTCACAGAACCGTACTTACCGTTCGATATGCTTCTCTCATGTTTACACACGAACAGACTCGTAGTAATCGAGAAAATTAAAATATCAATACTGCATACTTGAATAAGACTTATTCAACTCTAAAAACTCTGTGAGAATCTATTTCCATATCACGGACATCGAAAATTACTTCCTCGTCAACATCAATGGCCATCACATCGTAAACCCCGGGCTCAACGAAAAATATCCGCCCCCCTGTTTCGGCCAGGATAACATCGTTATCGCCAAGCCAGTCTTCACCCCAGTCTTCCTTGTCGCTGGGAGAAATAAAAACAAGGGCAATATCTTTTTCCATCTTGTTCTCTAAAAGTACGGGGACTTTGCCTTCTCCGCCAACCTCGATACTTGTATCTTCACTTATCTCCCAGGTGCTGTAGACCACGTAAAATTCGTAAGTAAAGAGAGCCATATTATATTCGCCTTCAGGTAATACAAATTCAAATGTTTCACCCGGTTCAATTACCTTTTCACCAAGCAGATCTTCTCCCCACTCATCAAGTTCAGGACCAAAAAAGGCAGCCCATGATATTATAATATCTTCAGTACTATTGGTAACCTCAATCGTTATAGTATCTTCGTCAACAACGGCAGGCTCATCACTTCCGCAGCCGAAAACTACCAGCAGAAAGCTTACACAGATGAGCGTCAGCAGCATTTTCTTAGTCATATTTAACCTCCGTTACACATTAATTACTGCTTACAAATTCTAATGATCATAACCAGTTTGCCTGATAAAACCGGACATCAGCTGATGCCCGAAGCGGCATCTTATAAATATCCGCTGAAACTTGCCCTTGTAATTTTATCATACCTGCTTATTAAATCAAGCGGAGCCCAAGCGGGTATATTTTTAAGCTAAGCAAAAATTATTGGTTTAGGTTATAATAATTAAATCACAGCAAGTTTTCCGGCAGGGAGCTGCAGTAATTAATGAAGCAACAGAGTGAACGTCTTGGGATTGATCCCATACCCGGTTTGCTAGCCGATTTAGCCGTTCCGGCGACTGTCGGCATGATCGCTATGGCACTGCACAGTGTTATAGATGCCATTTACATTGCAAGGGGAGTCGGCACAATTGGAGTAGCCGCCGTGGCTATTACCTTTCCTATGAGTATGATCATAATGGCCCTTAGCGGGGCCATCGGCATCGGCGGGGCCTCGGTGATATCCAGAGCTCTTGGCGCCGGTCAGCTCGAAAAAGCAAACAAGGCTTTTGGCAGTATTCTGGCGATGATTCTGGTTGTCAGTATCAGCGGCTTATTGCTGGGGCTTACTTTTTTAACGCCAATGCTAAAGCTTTTCGGGGCCAGCGACACGATTTTGCCCTACAGTTGTGAATATATAAGTATCATCCTATACGGCACTATCTTTTTCTCTTTTAGTTTCGCTGTCAACAATATTGTCCGGGCAGAAGGTAATGCCCGAATAGCTATGATAACGATGATCCTGTCATCTTTCTTAAATATACTATTTACTCCTGTATATATGTTTGCCATGGATCTGGGGATGAGTGGAGCAGCTTACGGCACTATTACCGCCCAGGGTTTAACTTCGGCCTTCCTCTACTATTACTTCGCATCAGGAAGAAGCACTCTTTCAATAAGGTTGCGTTATTTTTCAATCAAACTGCATCTGGTCAGGGAGATACTTACTATCGGCGCTTCGGCCTTCGTTCGTTTGGGCGCTTCAAGTGTTATGCTGATCATTGCAAACAATCTGCTGGTAAGTTATGGCGGAGATCTTGCCATAGCAACCCTGGGAATAATTCATCGTGTGATGATGTTTACCTTAATGCCAATCATGGGAGTTGTCCAGGGATTACTGCCAATTGTGGGATTTAATTACGGAGCAAAGAAAAAAATAAGAGTAAATGAAGCAATTGTGCTTGGTATGAAGGTATCAACGGCTATAGCGCTTTTCGGTTTTCTTCTTGTCGTCGCCTTTCCCGGGTTTCTTATGAAAATTTTTACCGATGATCCGGTGCTGATCGAAATGGGCATCCCCGCCCTCAGGATTTTATTCGCTCTAACTGCTACAGTGGGAATACAAATGGTAACAGGCGGGGTTTTCCAGGCTCTTGGCAAAGCCAGGGAAGCTTTTGTGATGTCAATGGCAAGGCAGATTCTCTTTCTGATACCGATGCTGATTCTGCTACCTCTGCATTTTGGTCTTAACGGTATTTGGCTTGCTTTTCCCGTGGCTGATATATTCTCATTTGCCCTCGCCCTCTGGCTGATCAGGCGGCACAGAGATTATTTCTTTTTAGACAGGAATAAACTATTAGCTGTATCGAAATAGTAATTCACAGGGAGGTGTTATTAATGGGACTGCTAACCTGGTTAATCGTAGGTATTATTGCCGGATGGCTGGCCGGCCTGGTGATGAAAGGCCGGGGTTTTGGTTTGATCGGCAATATGGTGATCGGTATTATCGGAGCGTTAGTTGGAGGTTGGCTGGCAGGCGCGCTGTTCAATATCCACAATGCCGTCAGCGGATTTAACTTCACCACGATCATTGTATCATTTCTCGGAGCGGTCATTATCCTCTACATTGCCAGGCTGATAAAATAGGACAGGCGGAAAAATGTCAAAATCAAAAGATTCATTGATTATAAAAAAAGAAGAAATAGTTAACCTTGAAATTACTGATATAAATCACCGTGGTGAAGGCGTGGGTAAAGTGAACAGCTTTACCCTTTTTGTTCCCCATGTCCTGCCCGGTGAAAATGTGACTGCCATCGTAACTACCTTACACAAAAGCTTCGGCGAAGCAAAACCTGTATCTATTATAAAGACTTCTCCATTCAGGGAAAAATCTCTCTGCCCTTATTTCCCCCGCTGCGGCGGATGCAGGCTGCAGCATTTATCGTACAACGCGCAGCTAAACTGGAAGCAAAAAATGATCTCCGAGGTTCTGCGCAGAATCGCCGGCATAGATATCCCCGTTGAACCAGTTGCAGGTATGCAGAACCCATGGCGTTTCCGGAATAAGGCACAGATACATTTTAGCCTTGAAAAGGGCAAAGTAATTGCCGGTTTCTACGAGCACGGCAGCCGAAATATTATTGATATCAAACAGTGTATAGTTCAGCACCTAGCTAATGAACAGACAATAAATATTATCCGCCGGGGACTTCAGGCTTTCATTGACCGGGCAGAAAACAGCGCAGAAACAAAGCTGCCCGTAACAGGTGCTACAGTCCGCACTTCTTTTAAAAAAGGCAGCTGCGTAATAGCTTTTCACGCCGCACCCGGTAGAACCTACATAAATAAACTAAAAGAGCTGGCCGCGCAGATTACAGCCGATTCAGACGGCCTTGTCAAAGGAATCACTCTTCTTCATAAAGGGAAAAGAAAATCCGGTGAAACAGCATTAAGTGGCGAAACAGTGCTTGAGGAAGAGATACCCCCATTTCGTTACCGTATATCTCCACTGTCATTTTTCCAGGTCAACCCCGGCCAGGCCGGAATCCTTTATGAAAAGGGCGCCTCACTTTCAGGCGAACCCCGCACGGCCTATGATCTGTACTGTGGGACAGGGAATTTTTCATTATATTTGAGCCAAAAGGCAAAACATGTAATCGGTATTGATGTTGCTGATGAAGCTATAAAAGATGCCAGAGCAAACGCTGCATTAAATAATGTAATAAATACTACCTTCATTAATAGCCCGGCAGAGAAAATTAAGGACATTCTTTTAGAGGGCGCTCATCCAAAAACTGTTTACCTGAATCCACCCCGGGGAGGCGCTTCTCCAGCGCTCTTAAACTCCGTAGTTGCGGCAAAACCTGAACGCATTGTTTACATATCCTGCAACCCGGCCACGCTGGCCCGCGATCTGGCCCTGCTGGCGAAAGAGAGCTACAGAGTAAAAGAGGTCCAGCCGGTAGACATGTTCCCACATACTACACATGTTGAGTGTGTAGTATTGATAACAAAGGTTGAAAAATAATATACGAAAATAACCAATAAGAAAGGGCTTCCCAGTGTCTGCTGTTTAATGCTAAAAAAATAGCCAACGGTTGTGAGGTCTTATTCATCTTTTTTATCTTATGTCTTATTGGCAGCTTACTCTATTGTCTTTTCGATACCGTCTAGTTCATACTTGATTTTCTCTTGAACATAGTGATTATACTCAAGGTGCTTGTCTCGCTGCAATCTGCCGATCAAGATATAAGCGGGAATATTCTGTTCTGAGCAGAACTGGTGAATGCGCGACAACGAATAATCGCCGGTGTCAACAAAAAGATTATACATTTCTGGAGCAATCAGTGTATTGGCCGCGAATTCATCTGCTCGATTTTCTATTTCATTTTTTGTATCCTCATAGTCAATGAGCCGATCCTCTATATCTCCATTGAGAATGTGCCCGATTTCATGAAAAAGCGTAAACCAAAAGACATCCGCAAATTTGCGCCTTAATGTCATGATTAGATTGAGGCTACCATCATTATTTTTCTTTATAACGCCTTGCACAGGTGCTCCAGTAAAATGCTTGACAATGGCGAATTTAATCCCACACTCTGCAAAATACTCCTTCAGTCTTGAATGAATCGTCTCCACATCTTCGAAAGTGAGCTTTCGAATTAAATGCAGTTTGCTCTTTAGCCTATCACTATTCAGCTCCTGGTTTACCAACTGATTTTTTGTGATTAGATCGCAAATTCTAAGCCAGGTATATAGAACATATGGATCCACATTATCCGCCACTGCCAAACGATACGCCCCGGCCCGAGATATTTCAGGTATTCGCGCCAAGCTGCTGACGTTTAACCGCTTTCGCCACTCAATGACAAGCATTGAACCTTTTGCTTCAGGATTGAGTAGACCGATATCCTGAGCGTACTCAGTGATACATTTTAATTTTTGAAGAATCAGCAATTCTTCACTCGAGATCTGGTTAATCTCTTCAAAATCAGCTAGTTCCTTTTCATAGTTTGCCTGGAGATTAATCCAAAAACTTGCATCTACCCCCAATGCATACTCCAATTTTTTTGCAAAAGAAACAGAAATTGGTTTTTTACAATTCACGATACCGCTAATGTGTGGCTCTTTCACATCTGTTCTCATTGCTAATTCGCGTTGCGTCATATTCCTGTCTTCCAGCATTTCTTTCAAAGTTTCTCCCGGGTGTATGATCAATTCACGGGATAAGCCATTTGTTTTTTCTGCCATGATAATCCATCACCCCCTTAATAATCACAGTCTTGCATTCTTTCAAAACTTCTGGCTCCAAGCTTTCGGTATCAGGCTTCAAAATAAGTCTTACATTCCCAGTAATGGTTACTCCATAATAACCCTTTAGATTTTCATACAATGGGTGCGGTTTTCCAAGCCCTGTCGTCAAATAGATGCTAAAATTTAACGCTGCCTTCAAATGATCAAGTCTCTTCTTAGTTGCTCTAGCTTTATCCTTTCCAATCTTTTTCTTAATCAAATCAAAGTCATTAAAAATTTCATAAACTGATTCGCTTTCGTATTCAATAAGCACCTTTTGCGACCACCACCCGCTTAACCTTTTAGGTAACTTAACTTATTGGTTAAGTTTATTATAGATTATCTTGTTCACCCTTGCAAGACATTATTCACAAAAAATTTTACCATCTAACAATTTAATGATTCAATTGTGATATACTACCTAAGCTTAGCGAATTGCCCATACAGGAGTTTTCCTGGTATTATTGAGGTAAGCCATATTCGCTACTATCTGTAAATTACAAGCATTTATAATAAACTTCGAGAGAGCAGGTAAATAAATGATTAATAAAAATGATAAACCTCAAACTACTATGAAAATAAAGGCTATTTTCCCATTTATTTTGATAAGCTTTGGATTGACATGGGGTATTGCCTCTCTGTTAATCTTTTTTCATGACCCGGTTATTGCCATATTCGGGGAGATAGGTCCTTCAAACCCCTTGTATATTCTGGCTGTCTACGCCCCGGCCATTGCTGCGTTTATACTAATCTGGCGCTACTACGGGTTAAGTGGCCTTGGTAGTTATCTTCGTCGTCTGACATTGTGGCGGATGCCGCTTGCCTGGTGGCTGTTTCTGATATTTGGAACCCCCGCCCTCTTCTACCTGGCCTCAGCAATAACCGGCACAATCTCTGATCCTTTTCCATTTAATCCATGGCATACCGTTATACCGGCATTGTTGCTTATGCTGATCCTGGGTCCTGTAGAAGAGTTCGGCTGGCGCGGCCTGGCTCTCCCTCTGCTACAGCGACGATTCACCCCATTTGGGGCAAGCGTGATCATCGGTATAATCTGGGGCATATGGCATCTGCCTGCTTTCCTGATCGGTGGAACACCGCATTCTGAATGGGTTTTTGCTCATTTTTTTATCGCCGCCATCGTACTCTCGATTATCATGACCGCAATGTTCAACGCATCAAAGGGCAGCATTCTTACTGTCGCACTGTTACACTTCCAGCTTAATAACCCGATATGGCCGGATGCTCAACCCTGGGATACAGTCCTGTTTGGTTTAGCTGCGTTGCTAATAGTGATCTTCAAACGAAGAACAATGTTTGCCCACAGCAATGTTGTAACCTCAGTTCTTTATCCTGGAGATGAACCCCTATCCGTTAGCCAGACAACCGCTAGTTTCTAAATGATATGAATAAACTTCAATATATAGAACTACGATCTAAGACCGCAAATCAGTCTCGATAACTTAATGAGGTTGAATGAATAATAATGAAAATGCACCCGGTAAAAAGTGTTATAATTAGAAAAGAAACGGAGAAGTATAAAGATCTTGTTTATATCGTTAAATCTCATCACGAGCACTGGGATGGCAAAGATTATCCTAAAGGGCTCGCTTCGATCAACGTAAAAGAGACAGTGTCATAATAACTGCAGCGTAGATATAGATAGTGCATCCAATATATAGCTCGGTTCGGCTTTTGCTGCCAAACCGGCCTGAACACTTGTGGCCATTAGCCTGGATTTCAGGATAAAAATGGAGGAATAGACAGTGGAAGCAATTAATTTACCAATCAAAGATTTTCAAACGGCTTTGCTTCAAATCGATCGAATCAAAGCTGCGGAGATGTTTAAAAGTATTTATTTGAAAGCTGAAAGTTTTGAACCCTTGGAGCATTTGATTATGGAATCATTGGAAAGAATCGGGGTTGGTTGGGAGGAAGGCCAATTATCCTTATCACAGGTATATATGAGCGGAGTCATTTGCGAAGAACTGATCGAAAATCACAAACCCAAATGCGAGTCATCATATAAAAAGAATCCTAAAATAGCCATTGCTGTTTTACAGGACCACCATGCATTGGGTAAGCGAATTGTTTACTCGGTATTGAAGGCAGGGGGATATGACCTTGTTGATTTTGGGCAGGGTTTGAGTGTAGAAAAAATTGTTGAAAAAACCATTGAAGCAGAACTAGACATTCTTCTAATATCAACATTAATGCTACCCTCGGCATTAAAAGTAAAAACTGTTGTTGAAAGCCTTCGGAAGAATGGTTCGTCCGTTAAAATTGTCGCAGGTGGCGCACCATTCAGATTGGATAGTAGTCTGTGGCAAAAGGTAAATGCCGATGCCGATGGGAAGAATGGCGCGCATGTAATACAAATTATTGAAAAATTTGTGGAAGAGGGACGATAATCATGAATTCGATGGAACGCGTAATGACAGCTCTTAGTTATAAAGAACCCGACCGAGTACCAATATTCTTAAATTTAACAATTACCGGAGCAAAAGAATTAGAGATGTCAATTAAAGATTATTTTTCTAGCGCTGATAATGTTGTTAAAGGCCAGCTTCTTATGAAAAACAAGTATAGCAACGATATGGTTACAGCTTTTTTGTATTCTGCTGCTGAAATCGAGGCTTGGGGTGGAGAAGTTATCTTTTACGAAGACGGACCACCTAATTCTGGCGAGCCATTTATAAAAAAGATTGAAGACATATTCAAAATGGAAATACCAAATATTAACAATATCGCCGGTCTTTTAAAAGGTCTTGAAATTATTAAAAAACTTAAGAAAATAGTAAACGAAGATACACCTATTATTGGTGCAGTTACAGCGCCGTTCTCTTTGCCGGTTATGCAGATGGGGTTTGAAAAATATTTGGAATTAATATATTTTAGGAAAGATGAGTTTAACCAGTTAATGAAAATCAATGAAGAATTCTGTGTAGCCTGGGCGAATGCACAGCTCGAAGCAGGTGCTACAGCAATATCATATGCGAATCCTTTGGCTTCTCCTACCATAGTTGAACGAGATACATATATTTCCACTGGGTTCGAAGTGGCAAGAAAAACTATTGCTAGAATAAGGGGCCCGGTTGCTACAAATTTAGCTTCTGGTATCGCATTACCTGTAATGATGGATTTGATAAAAACAGGTACTAAAGCAGTTGCTGTTAGCGTAAAAGACAATATTGATGAAGCTAAAAGAATAGCAAACAAAAAAGTGGCAATGATTGGTAATCTTGATGCTATTGATATGGTAAACTGGGATAAAGAAAAAACCAGAAAAGAAGTAAAGGAACTTATCAAAAAAGCTGCCCCGGGAGGAGGGTTTATTCTGTCTGACAACCATGGTGAAATCCCGTGGCAGGTAACGGAAAATGTTTTATTGGAAATTGCTGAAACAGTCAAAGAATACGGCACATATCCAATTCAGGTGGATGAGTAGATGGATAAATTACATTTTTTTATTTGCGAAAATTTTTATCCTGAATATCAGACTGCCCTTTTAAAAGAGGACATTACTGATGTAGAGCTGCATGTATACCCAACTTTATGTGATCATAAAGCAAGCAAGAGTAAAGCAAAAGAAATATTATCTCAGGCCAGTACAGGAGAGAATATTCTTATTTGCAGCAAATCCTGTGATGCTTTAAAGCTCATAGATGAGGATATTATTACCGAAAGGATTACCGGCAATTATTGTTTTACTCATTTGACCTGTAATGAATTTTTGGATTACCTCACTTCCCAGGGAAGCTATATTGTGAGTTTAGGATGGCTAAAACAATGGAAAGACCATCTTGCAGCTATGGGCTTCGATAAAGACACAGCAAGAAGCTTTTTTCAAGAAACAAGTAAACAAATCGTTTTTCTTGATGCAAAGATTGATGACAATGCAGAGGGTTTATTATTAGAACTATCTTCTTATCTGGGTCTTCCCTTTTTAATCGTCCCAGTCGAACTTGAAACAATTCGACTTATGTTAAAAAGCAAAATATATGAGTGGCGTCTCCAACATCAAAATACAGAGAATACCAGGGCCATTAATGAACTGAGAAGTCAATCTGCTGATTACTCTGCTGTTTTTGACATGCTTGGAAAAATATCATCATACACAAGCAAAAGAGATGTAATAGGTAAAGTTAAAGAACTTTTTATGATGGTCTTTGGTGCTCAGAATTTCAGGTTTTGGAGTGGAGACTCAGAGCTAATGCCAACAGAACTAAGAGAGTTTAAATCAAATCATGCTAACTATGCGATGATGAATAACGAAAATAAGTTTTGCATTAAAGTTTCATGGGACGATCATCTTTACGGTATTTTAGATGCCAGTGAATTTATGTTTCCCCAGCATACTGATAGATACCTTAACCTGGCACTAAACATCACTAAGTTTTTAGGCTTAGTTCTTCATAATAATGAGCAGTATGAAAAAATAGTGAAATCAGAGAAAAAACTGAAATACCTCAGTTTTCACGATTCGATGACAGGATTGTACAATAGAACTTACATCAACCAACTATTAACTGACGAGGTGAAAAACGAAAAAACAATTGTCTTTATGTTTGATATTGATAAACTAAAATATGTCAATGATAATTTTGGACATGCTGCAGGAGATAAACTGATAAATAGCTTTGCTGATGTTATCAGACAGAGTTTCAGGAAAGCTGATATTGTGGCCAGAATTGGTGGAGATGAATTTACTGCCGTTCTCTTTGATGGGGATGAAAAAAAAGCAAAAACGATACAGCAAAGGATTATTGACTTAGTTAATACGAATAATGAAAAATTGAAGGAGAAGTATTTAGAACTAAGCGTTTCTATTGGTTATGCGATGAGTGAGAGCGACAACGAAACAATTGAAGATTTAATGAAAAAAGCTGATGTTTTAATGTATGAAGACAAAATGAAAAAACGCTAGAGCAAAAGCATATGATTAACGGTTGATCAAACTCTAAAACAAGTCAAAGTTTTGCTTCATATCTTATTGTATGATTTCAGGTTTGACGAATATTTTATGTTGGTTATGCTTACATGTTATATATGTTCCCGATGTCCTTGATTTAGCCCACACATCCATGAATTATGAGCCATTCATTAAGCTAGCATCAAAACTGGTGATAGGGTCTGAAAAACTTTGGCTATCTATATTACAGTTTGCTACAAAACAAATAGAATATGATATGATAACTGTTGTTGCAGTTGACTATAGTACAGGATGTGATCTGTTGGAAAGCGAAAACATACACCGCATTGATCTCGATGGGCGCGAAATTATTTTAATCGGCACTGCCCACGTTTCAAAATTGAGTGTTACCGAAGTTAAAGAAATTATTGAAACAGAAAAACCCGATACGGTCTGCGTGGAGTTATGCCAGGCACGATACCAGGCTGTAACTGATAGTGACCGCTGGAAAAAAACTGATATAATCAAAATAATCAGGGAGAAAAAAGCGCTATTGCTTCTCGCTAACCTGGCTCTTTCATCCTACCAGAAGAGATTGGCAAAGAAATTCGGCATCCAGCCCGGACAGGAAATGATCCAGGGAATAAATTCCGCCAAAGAAATCGGGGCTGAACTCTGCCTTGCCGATCGCGACATACAAGTGACTATGTTACGTCTCTGGAGGAGCATCGGCTTCTGGGGAAAACTTAAACTTTTCTTTCAGCTTATACTGGGCATATTCTACGATGAAGAGCTCACTGAAGAAGCGATGGAAAAGATGAAAAGCAAGGATATGTTAAGCGCCGCTCTTGAAGAACTTTCGCAATCGTTTCCCCAGTTAAAATCGATCATTATTGATGAACGTGATCAGTATCTATCACAAAAAATCAAAACTGCCCCGGGTAATAAAATATTAGCAGTACTGGGCGCAGGGCATATTCCCGGGATAAAAGAAGAAATCAATAAGGATCACGATCTTGATCAACTATCAAAAGTTAAACCGGCTTCGATAACAACAAAAATTATTGCCTGGAGTATTCCTGTATTTATTATTGCTTTGATTGTTTCAACCTTTTCTGTAGACCGGGCAACAGGAACTGAACAGATTGTAACCTGGGTGCTCTGGAATGGTTCACTGGGCATGGTCGGCGCCATCATTGCGCTCGCCCACCCTCTCGCTATAATAACCGCCCTACTCGCTGCCCCGATAAGTTCATTGAGCCCTCTTTTAGCCGCAGGCTGGTTTGCCGGCCTGACTGAAGCCCTGGTTAGAAAGCCAAGTGTTAACGATTTCGAAACACTGGCAGACGATATCCATTCTATCAAGGGTTTCTGGAGCAACAAGGTGACGCGCATTCTGCTGGTGGTTGTGTTTGTTAATCTTGGCAGTACTGTGGGAACAATTATCGGCGGGGCAGAAGTTATCAGCAGGTTTGTGAGTACTTTTTTTGGGTAATTTATTTTTTTGGTTGATTAAGTTTCATGGTTATCTTGGTTAAATATTACATTAAAGAGGCTTTTAGCTTTGCGCGTTATGACTTAATTTGCTGTTTAACTACCGACATTTTTTTATTATTCTGCCCAGGCTGCTTTGCCGATAGATTCAGACAGGGTGGGATGGACATGCATCATATCCTTCAGATCTTCAATTTTTGCGCCAAACCGGATTGCTATAATTAGTTCATGAATAAGTTCTCCCGCTTCCGGAGTTAGCAAGTGAGCGCCAAGTAATTTACCGCTATTTCTGTCAGAAACAAGTTTTACAAAACCTTTGTACTGATCCATCGAAAGAGCCCTGCCCAAATGCCCGATTTCAAAGCGCTGGACCCGAACATCATACCCGGCCCGAACCGCCTCCTTTTCTAACATGCCCACTGTGGCGATTTCGGGAGAAGTAAAAACAGCAAATGGAATCAGCCGACCAACATTTGTGATCTCAGCTTCTTCAACCAGGTGCTTCCCGAGCAGCATGCCATCATGCCAGGCTCTGTGGGTAAACATTGGCCCTCCTGTTATATCCCCGATAGCCCAGATGCCGTCCCTGCTGGTTTTGAAGGAGTTGTCAACTTTTATAAACCCGCTTTCATCAGTTTCGATATCGGCCCTATCGAGAGCGAGGCGATCGCCATTTGAGATACGTCCGGTGGCAATAAACAATTTTTCTGCGCTGTAGCGAACAGGACTTCCCGTGCTGTAATCTTCAGCGTACACTCTTGAACCCTGACTGCCGACAGAACGTACTTCAACACCGGTAATTACTTCGATTCCCTCTTCGGTGATGATTTTTTGAATCTCAGCAGAAATATCGGGATCAAGAACCGGCGCCAGGCGCTGATTGCGCTGCAATACAGTAATCTTAACACCAAGGTGATTAAAGAGCTGTGAAAATTCCAGGGCAATAATGCCACCGCCAAGGATGATTATACTCTCAGGCAGTTCATCCATCTCCATTGCTGTTGTAGAAGTGAGATATTCAATCTGATCAAGACCGGAAACTGGCGGTATTGAAGGACGTGAACCGGCAGCTATCACAATTTTATCTGCAAAAATTTTATCTCCATTGATATTAAGTTCCTGCGGATTACTGAAGGTTGCTTCACCTTCAAACAGATCTATGTTACGGTTCTGTTCAACTTCACTGTAATTACGGTTGCGAATACGCCCGACCAGCCTGTCTTTGCGGCGAACCATGGCCGGCCAGTCTGCTTCCGGTTGATTAACAGTAACCCCGTAATTATTAGCCTCAGACACCATTCTCATAACCCTTGCCGAGAAGATTAAAGTCTTGGAAGGGATACAACCAACATTAATACAGGTGCCTCCGAGATGGCTCGATTCAGCCAGTGCGCACTTCCAACCTTTAGCCGCGGCAGGCCTGATCAGATTCATACCTGCAGAACCGCCGCCTATAACTGCCAAATCGTATTTTTTCATCTATTCCGAACCACCTTTTTTAGCAGGTTGCATCAAGGAAGCCTAAATTAATCGGCCTTGATCAACCTTTTAAGAATGATCAGACAAAAAATAACCGGAGAGAATTGCTGTTACGGGAACAGCAGCAATTAAGCCAATGCTACCGGCTATACCACGTACGAACTCGGTGGCGATAATATCCATGTTTATCACTTTAAGCCAGTCTATATCGTAACCCATCACCAACAGCAACATCGGTATTGCTGCTCCAACATAGGCAAGGATGAGTGTATTGGCCATAGTCCCCATGACATCACGGCCAACATTAAAAGCTCCTCCGGTTAGCTCTTTAAAACGTATATCCGGGCGGGCCTGTTTTATTTCTGCAGCAGCAGATGCAACTGACATACCTATGTCGGTTATTGCCCCCAATGACCCAATAATAATACCGGCGAAAAGCAGGCCCCTGAAATCTATTGTTTGATCCATGAAATAGAGCATCTGGGCTTCGTGAGTACCAAAGCCGGTAAGTTTAGCTATGCTGCCTGCCCAGAAAGCCATGAGACCGGCCACGATCACGCCGCTAACAGTGCCAAGTATGGCGATCAACGATTTGGTGTTAAATCCGCCAATAACAAAAAGAGTAAATGTTATTGCCACGCTGGCTACACCGATAGCCAGCCAGATAGGGCTGTATCCTTTAAGTAAAAGTGGCAGCAATGCACCAAAAATAAGGGCTATCGTTACTACAAGAGTGATTATTGTTTTAAGACCTTTCATACGGCCGACTATAAGCAGGCCTAAAATAAAAACAATCACCAGGTAATAAACCCCTCTGTCCCTGGCCAGATCCTGAACGTAGGCCTCTTCAAATGAGCCTTCCTCACCGAGTGTAACCACTATTACTTCCTGCCCCTGCTCAAGCAAAAAATCATAAACCGGATCTCCGGCAAAGAAAGTATTATATATAGTTATTTCTGTTCCCTTATAAGGGCCGCTTGTGAGAAGCACGATTACTTCCTGCTCAACCGCGGTAAAATATTCCTGTTCTTCTTCTACCGATTCCCTTACTTCAAGAACACGGCCCCGGTAGAAATGTTCTTCAGCATAATCTTCATAATATTCTTCCTGGGTCAATCCTGCGGTAGAAATAGAAACCATTACCAGAACCAATATAACAATTGTAAATATATTTTTTCTTGACATAACTATTCTCCTATTCTTAACGTTAACGCCCAATAAACAATTGAGTATAGTAATGTGAACCATCATTTTTTGTATGAATGCCGATACCAACATAACGGAATTTTATATTCAAGATATTAGCACGATGCCCCGCTGACCCCATCAAGGAATTATGAGCGGCACTAACACTTCCGTTGGAATTCATAGCCAGGTTCTCACCAGCGGCACTATAAGTAATGCCAAACCTCCGAAGAAGTCCGCCAAGATCTCCATAGGTTGGAGATGTATGGCTGAAGTAATTATAATTAACCATATCATTACTTTTTGCCCTTGCAGCTGAGGTAAGCTGGCTATTAACCTGCAACGCAGGAAGGCCGGCGTTTTTTCTTGCCTCATTAATCAAATTAACCATCTGCTGCTCTTTCTGGCTGAAGGATGGAGAACTTCCAGCAGATTGCTGGCCGGTTTCAGCACTGGCAACAACTGAAACTTGCTGGTTTTGTTCAGGCGCAGATTCTGGGCTTTTGTCGGAATCTGTTTGTTGGTCATGATTCGATTCAAGGGTAACTTTATCACCCGGTTTTACTCCTGCATTCTTATCTTCTGAAAAGAGAAGAACATAATAGTTAGTCTTTTCACTGTGATCAGTTTCTTCAATACCTTCATTTTCAATTATGTTCGGTATCAAACAAGAAGCGCCACCGTCCGTAATAAAAAGTATGAAGGGAAGCAATAAGGTGAGCACACCAAAAATGCAAAGATGCATATATTTTTTTATCATTTTATGCCACACACCTCAACAAAGGGGGATATCAGAACAAGTGCCACATTAAAGAATTCATCTAAACCGGCAGTAAACATTAATCACCCTGACTTTGGTTCGTTTGCCCGAGCTCCCTGTAAACCAGGGGCATATCGCGATTGGTGATTATACCAAGCAATTTTTCATCACTTACACCATGTTGGGTGATTAAAACCGCTTCCAGTTTTCGCCCTTCCTGCTGCCAGCGATAAAAAAGGTTGGGAATATCAAACAGAGACATGTTTACAGAAACTATTTCATAATTTTTTTCATGCCCAGCAGTCTCAACAACATCCTGCACGGTTGTTTTTTCAATATCAAGAGAGTTATTCTCTAAAGTGAGGCCCATCCATTTGACGATCATGCTCGAAGTTAACAAGCAATTTGTATTACCATGATCATCAATTACGGGAGCCTGGGTATACGACATACGACCAAATTCACGAATTGCCCTTGAAACGGGATAACTACACGAAAGTGTTAATACTTCTTTCAAAAATAGAGGTGACACTTTGGGCGGCTCAAGCAGCAGTACAACTATTCTTTCTATTCTGGCTATGACTTCGTCTGTGGGTACTGCAATTATTTCGCCGCCGGCTCGATCATGGACAATGGCATTTCGCAGTTCACTGTATTCTTTCAGGTCAAAGCGATATTGATCAATTACAGGGCTAACTCTTGCGCTCTTGTCAACGAGTTCAAAAAAACGCCGGTGATCTTTTAAGTTAAGGATTCGTTCCATTTCATGTTCAATTGCCGAGTAGGCATTCAAAAAACGGTCCGCATTGTTCAGTTCACGTTCAGTCATACCAGACCTCCAAAATCTTTTTAAAGGTTATTATTCACCAGGCAGTATATTTATCCTGCTCAGGCGAGACGCTGATTCACGGACGGGTTATCAGGTTAAGATAGAAATCAATAACCCGGCCAAACTTTTCAACCGGTATTCTTTCATCAATTCCGTGTATACTGCGCAGCTCTTCTCTGCTCATCTGAATAGGTGAAAACCGAAGAACATTTTCACTGATTGAGCAGTAATGCCGTGAATCAGAAGCGCCAAGCATTATATAAGGGGTTACAATCGTGCCGCTGAAAACATTTTCAACAGTATCCGTTAATTTGCGGAATGCCGATGAAGATGTGCTTGATGATGGCGAAGCATTATGTCCATGAGCTATCCTGACTTCTAAATTCAAGGGATCTTTGCCTGCCAACGCTTTTTTAGAAACCCGTTCAGCATGATCTGTCAGATGCTTAAGAGCGCTTTCAAGGGGATCAACCGCCGCCAGGCGCAGGTTGGCCAAGACACGCACCTTTTCCGGAATAACATTACTTGCGCTGCCTGCTTCTGCAATCGTGAAAACACAAGTGGTACGACACAAGGCATTGAGTTCACGGCTGATCAGGGGAAGCATTTTTAGAAGCAGCGGTTTAAAGCACCACAGATTGGCAAATATTATTCTGAATTTAAAGGGCATATGCCTCCCCAATATTGTAAACATTTCTTGTACTTCTACCGGCAGATGTGCTCTAAATGGTTTTTTTTCGATCTCCAGTATTATTTTACTGATCAAAGCAAGCGGAGTAACTCGACCCGGGGTTGATGAATGGCCACCGCTGCCTTCCAGCACAACTTCAATATCAGCTACTCCTTTTTCAGCCATACCAACAACAGCTAGAGGCTTTTTAACACCTGGAAATATATTCTCTACTATCGCCCCGCCCTCATCAAGGACTATTTCAGGGCGAATACCCCTCTTCTTAAGCACTTCAACAATAGCCGGTGCACCATGGCCCATAATTTCTTCGTCATGACCAAAGGCCAGGTAAATATCATGATCCGGCTTAAAATCAACTGAAAGAAGAGCTTCAACAGCTTCAAAAATACCACAAAGAGTTACTTTCGTATCAAGCGTACCACGCCCCCAGACAGCCCCTTCTTCAACCCTACCGGCAAAGGGAGGCCTGCTCCACTGGGCTGCATCTGCAGGAACCACATCATAATGGGCCATCAGAAGCAGTGGTTTCTCGCTGTTTCGACCAACCCAATGATATAAAAGCGAATGGTCATCTACTAATTCATATTCAAGGTTTTCATGAACCAGAGGATAGAATTCCTTTAATAATTCTCTAAACCTGACAAACTCAGCGAAATCTTTATCCTCATTTTTATCACTATCGCTTTGCGGCGCTACTGTTCGGCATCGAATTAATTCTACAAAACGTTCTACCGCCCTCTTTTTATCAATATCTATTAGAGGGACAAAGTTCGGCATTGAACAAGCTTTATTTCGTTCCGTCCTTAAGAGCGCCGCCCTGGTCAGGATAATTACGATCCATAAAACAATTAATACGGCAATTATCCAGAGAATCATTGCAAGGCCCCCTTTAAATCATTTTCCTGTTATACATAAACCTGGCTGCCGCTATCGCCGATAAGGCACTAACCGGTATTAGAATACCGACGGGAGCTGTAGGAGCTATCATAAATATAACCACCATCAGCGCTAATGGCACCACTGCTAATTTCCAGTTTTTAGATATATAGAGATAGCCGAGCGCTCCAAAAAGGGCCGGCAAAATATTCTCAAAGGCCGGCTGCAACACGGGCGATGACAATACCGGCGCCAGCTGAACAAACATCAAAACACCAATAACAAGAACAATGTTGGTCACCAGCGATGAGGCTGCCACCGCTATAGTTGAAATTACTTCTCCTTCACTTGAACCCGGTTCAATTTCTGCAATTTCCAGGGCATTAAGCGCACAGGGCACCTTCAAATTTGTAAGGTTTCCTGTTGTAAAAGCAAGGTAAGTCGCCCCGCTGCCAAGCATGGGAGAAAAAGTAATTACTTCTATTATACCAATTGGAACATAGATCATCATAATCGGTAACAGACCGCCCATTAGGTAGCCCAGGGCCGGCCAGGTCTGAAAATTCACCGAGATTGCCAGGGGTACAGCAAGAATTACCAGCAAAGCCATTGACATCCATATTCGCCCCATGCGATGAATTGACTGTTCGTAATTTTGATTATCTCCAGTTGTTTTTTCCATTTTACATTCCTCCCAGAAGGCCGGAGTAAAGTATCGCCAGGGCCATGGCCCCGATCATGCTAAGAGGCAGGGCAAAATCTTTAAAAATCTTAAGACCGGCCTTTTGTTCGAGCATGATGCAGAAAACCATCAATAGCGCAGAAGAGAAAAGAGTAAGAATCGATACAATACCGCCTGCCAGGGCACTGCCTAAAAATGAACTTATTAAACCGACAAACATGGCAGATATAAGTAACGTTCCCCACCGATTATCTTCCACTTTAATCTTATTAACCCGTCCCTGAAGTTTCTTAAAATAAGCAATAATAAAGATCGGCCCAGACATGATCCCCAGGGTCATAACCCAGATTATGACGGAAAAAACCGACACGGGAATATCAGATGTCATCAGGCTTGCTCCCATTGCCTGTGCTGCTGCTTCAGCCGCCGGCAGTTCGTAAGTAACAGCCCCGATAACCGACAGGCGAATCCAGGGAAGAGCTAATCCCAGAGCCCCCGACAGTGTAAGCATGGTCAATAGTATAGACAGCGAAGGCACAAGGGTAAAAACAGCGCTTGAAATTACTGCTTTACGCATAACCTCGGGGGCAATGTTCCTGCGCTTACCTTCCTGCCAGGCTCTTCTTAAGAAAACAATCGACTGCACCGTAACAAATAGAGCAACAATAGCACCAAGCACAAACATGAATGCGCTGTTTCTGTAGTCAGTCATCAATCATCCTCCTTTTTTTGCTGACGGAGATAAATAGGTAAAACCGATTCACATTAATTGCCTATATGTTATCATAGTAGAGAAATAAAAACAGGAGTGGATCTCAGCAGGGAGGAAAATAATGAAGGAATGTATTTTTTGCGATCGGGAATCACTTGAAATTATAGCCGAAAATGATCTGGCCCTGGCCTTTTTTGATGCCTGCCCGGTCAGCGAAGGTCATGCACTTGTAATTCCAAAAAGACACGTGGAAACCTATTTTGACGCTACTCCCGAAGAGCACGGGGCGATAAGCCTTCTTGCCGGTGTTGTAAAGGATATGCTTGAAAAAGAACTTAACCCCGACGGTTACAATATCGGGGCTAATATCGGCCCGGCTGCCGGCCAGACCGTTTTCCATTTTCACATGCATATAATTCCACGCTACCGGGGAGATGTTGAAGACCCCAGGGGTGGTATCCGCAAAGTTATTCCAAATCGCAGCTGCCCCCGGCATTGCAATGAGGAGAAGCTTCATTAACTGAATGGGCATAGCCCAATGCAGACAAGAGGTAGGTAAATCCTGTCGGTTGTCTTTTGACAACGGAAACCTGAGCTGCGATTATTTCTTTTCCTCTTTCTGATAGGCTGTTATTCTGCAGCAGATGCCCCAGCCTTAGAAAGTTCATTGCGGCCATCGACACACCTGAAGGTGAAGCTCCATCATAAGCCTCAGCGATCAGACCGGCGCTATCTTCTCCAGCCGGTTCGGCGCTGTAGCGTAGTAAACCGTTTTCGAGCAGAAAAAACTCTGACAACTGCCGGTTAAGCCGCTCGGCTGTTTCCAGGTAATCGGTCTTGCCCGATGCTTGATACAGTTCGAGATATGCCCAGGTAAGAGCCGCATAATCATCAAGAAATGCCGGTATGGCTGCTTCTCCTTCACGGTAGCGACGGAGCAGGCGCCCCTTATCACTTACCATTTTATCGATGATAAAGGCAGCGGCCTTTTCAGCAGCTTCAAGGTAGGCCGGCTCTTTCAGTATTTTTGAACCACGGGCCAGCGCAGCAATCATGAGTCCATTCCAGGCGGCAATAATCTTATCATCACGAAAAGGCCTGATTCTGGCAGAACGCTCTTCCATAAGAGGCTTGCGTGAATCTTTAAGTATCTTCAACATTTTTTCCGGTTCAATGTTGTTTGATCCGGCAAAAATATTATCTTCATGGGGGCGATGCATTACAGAGCTGCCCCGTTCAAAGTTTCCTTCTTCACTTACTCCATAGTAATCAGCAACAAGCTTTCCAATTTCGCTGCCCAAAACTTTTTTTAACTCTTCAGGCTTCCACACATAAAATGTTCCTTCCTCACCTTCACTGTCGGCATCTTCGGCAGCATAAAAAGAATCTTCATCAGATGTAAGATCCCGTAATACATAAGTAAATATTTTTCCTGCCAGTTCAGCCATTTCGGGATCTCCAACCTCTCTGTAAGCTTCAAGAGCTGCAAGAGCGGTTACCGCCTGATCGTAAAGCATTTTTTCGAAATGGGGTACAAGCCAGAACCTGTCAACTGAATAACGGTGCAGGCCATATCCAAGCTGGTCGAAAATACCGCCGCGGTGAATCGCCCGCAGAGTTTTCACCGCCATATCGATTGCTTCCTGCTTGCCGGTTCGCCTGCCGTGCTCTATCAGAAAAAGAAGTTGATGAGGCGCAGGAAATTTAGGAGCTTCCCCAAACCCGCCATATTTATGATCAAACCCCGCATTCAACTGCCTGTAGGCTTCATCTAGTAGCTCTTCGCCGGGAAGATCAACTGCTGCAAGCTTATCAACTGATTTAGTTTCCGGTGACATCTTTTTTAACGCATCTTCTAATTCTTCTCCGGCCTGAAGTACCCTTTTTCGATCTCGCTGCCAAAACTCACTTAACCTTGGCAGCAGATCAACCATTCCGGTAATGCCGTATCGTGAATGCTTCGGAAAGAAAGTTCCTGCGTAAAAGGCTTTTTTATCCGGTGTAAGAAAAACGGTTAACGGCCAGCCTCCCTGACCAGTTAAAGCCTGACAGACAGCCATATATTTCTGATCAATATCAGGTCTTTCTTCACGGTCTACTTTTACCGGAACATAATTATGATTTAAAAGACGCGCCACTTCTTCGTCCTCAAACGAATCTTTTTCCATGACATGGCACCAGTGACAGGTTGAATAGCCGATACTTAGAAATACAGGCTTATTTTCATCTTCAGCCTTTTTAAAGGCTTCATCACCCCAGGGATACCACTGGACAGGGTTATACGCATGCTGCAGCAAATACGGCGATTTCTCATTAATTAACCGGTTTGCTTTTCCCGTTTCATGATCACCATTAAACTCCATCTTAAATCAACTCCAAATATATTTCCTATATTTACTATAGTAAAGATATTATACCATAGTTGATCACATCATTAAATAGCCAGACACCAGACAATAGTTTAATAACCAGGCCAGGGCTTTAAACAAATTTTTTCGTTATTAATAGTTTTAACCAACAGGGGGGGCATTATCAATTGCATTAATATCAGAAGGTGAAAGCAAGAAGAATAAGAGAGATTAAACCAAGAGTAAATGAGCCTAGTAAGCAATTTTTAAAATCAGATGACCGAAAGAAGCAGAATACCGGCAATGGTGCCGAAAACAGCGCCAAAGGTTCCTGCATGGCCGTTACCCGCTTTCTGAGCACCTGGAATAAGTTCACCAAATATAATATACAACATGGCTCCTGCTGCAAATCCTAGCGCCAGGGAAAGCACAAATGGCGATATAAAGCCGAGGCTTGCCCCGACAAAAGCGCCAAGCCCCATAGGCAACCCGGCCATGGCTGTATAGAGCAGAATCCAGCGCATACGCATACCACCAGCACACAGCGGACAGGCCATGGCAATTCCTTCGGGTATATTGTGTAAAGATATGGTCAGGGCCAGGGTAAAACCAAGTGCAGGCGACGCTACGTAACTTGCCCCAATTGCTATACCTTCAGGCAAATTATGCATGGCTATACCAAGACCAAGAATTGTACCTGTTCGAATAAAACGTGCCAGATCTTCAGTGGTTTCGAAAAAATGAAAGTGAGGCATCTTCAAATCAAGGAATAGAATAAAAACAACACCGATCATTAAACCGGTAAATGCGCTGATGAAATTACCGGCATCTATTGCTTCCGGCATAAGATCAATTAATACTATGGCCATCATAATACCGCCGGCAAAACCTAATATAAAACTCATAAGAATCTTACCGGGATGCCTGACAAAAAAAGCAATGAGCGTTCCTGAACCTGTTCCGATCACCCCTGCACCCAAACCGATGAGCGTTATCATTAGTACTTCGTTCAAAAGAAATCCTCCAAATTTAAATCCTGACAATTGTTTATTATAGACTCAAAACAGATGGTAATCAAGTGTATAAAACCGATTAATTCATCCTGCAGATAACAATTCCAGGGCAAATAAACCTGAAATCTTTATTAAATCTTAAAACTTATGCCACTAAGCTACCTTAACTCTACCGTATACTGATAATGCAAGACCAAATAACCGCTTTAAAAGGAGGAAAAGAAATGAAAAAGACAATATTTACACTGGCAGTTGTAACTCTGTCGCTCCTGATCCTATCTACAAGCGCTTTCGCTTTTGGAGGCGGATTCGGCCAGGGAAGAAGCGACAATTGTATACAGGAGAACCTAACTCCTGAACAACAAACTGAATTCGAAAGAATTATGGAGACTTTCCGCAATAGAATGGGTGAAGTCAGGGAAAAGATTGTAAAAGCGAGAGAAAGTGGTGACAATGAAGCTTTTGAAAATGCGAAACAAGAAAGATTTCAGCTCATGGAAGAAAAACGCAATAGCATCATCGAAATAGCGCCGGAATTTGCTGAACGCTTTCAAAACGGTGGAAGAGGTATGCGCAATAACGGCTGGGAAAAAGGTAGCGGCGGCTTTAACCGCTAACAGCAGAATATTTAGGTACTAAATCCGGCACACAGCACCATACCATGTGCCGGATTTAGTATTTATACCTACATTTACGATGTGATTACAATACCAACCTGTCATAAGCAAAGTATGAGCAAAATTTTTACTGTATGATATTATATAATTGATAAATATATTAGATTTTTAAGCCCTACCAAAAAAGGAGCTTTTTGCATGCATACGATCTGGGTTGTCGATGACGAAGTGAATATTCGCGAACTGATCAGACGTTATCTTGAAAAAGAGAGCTACAAAATAAAAACATTTGCGAATGCCGAGGAGCTTGAAAACGCTCTTGTTTCAGAAGTTCCGGATATGTTTATTCTTGATATTATGCTTCCGGGATCTGACGGATTGACCCTGTGCCGCAATATCAAGAATAAATTTGAAACACCGGTAATTTTTGTATCGGCACGTGGAGAAGAATTCGATCGAATTCTCGGCCTGGAACTTGGCGCCGACGATTACCTCGCCAAACCTTTCAGCCCACGTGAACTGGTTATCAGGGTTAATAATATTTTTAAAAGAATGCAGCCTGCAGAAGGAGCTTCCAGGATAATTAATTTTGGCAATACAGCTATTTATCCCGATCAAAGAAAGGTTACAGTAAGTGGAGAAGAAACTAATTTGACTACGAAAGAATTCGATCTCTTCGCCCTACTTGCAGCCGAGGCAGGACGATCGTTTAGCCGTCAGCTTTTATTGGAAAAAATCTGGGGGTACAACTACGAAGGCGATGAAAGAGCAGTTGATGACACAGTAAAAAGAATACGTAAAAAACTGCGCGAGAAAGAAGCCTCGCCGGACTTGTCCACTATTCGGGGCTACGGGTACAGGTTGGATGTTTAAAAGAATATTTTTAGGATACCTGGCTGTTCTTCTCGTATCTTTCGTGGTTTTAACCCTTGCCTTCAGCCTGACTGTGCGCCAATACCTGATCAACGATACTATCGCCAACCTTCATCGTGTGGCTGAAACACTCTCTGCTTCTGCTACCCAGCAGAAAATGCAGGGCGGGTGGCACTTACGCGGCGCTTTTTTTAGTTTGGCTAACCGAATTGCTTACGCAGATTATTTAATTCTTCAGGATAACGGTATTGTCATGGACAGCAGTGAACAGGAAATATACCCTGCCGGAATCGCTGTGGGTGACGATGCTTTTATGAACCTGGCTTTTAATTCCGATACAAACGGCAAACTTGTTACAAGTGAACGAGTTGCGGTAGCTTATCCGATTGCTATTGATGGTGAAGCCACCGGAGCAACCCTTGTTCTTTACACAAGACCCGATCTGCTAACCCAGCTTAATCAAGCTATTTTAGGGATATTGGCCCTTGCCCTTATTGCCGGAGTTGCCGTTTCACTCATTGCAGGAGTCCTGGCGACTAGAGTTGTAGTCCGACCGATGCGCCAGTTAAAAACAAGAGCGCTTGAATTAGCCGGAAGACGTTTTGGTGGTAAACTGGAAATAAATACTGGCGATGAACTCGAAGAACTGGCCGATGCCTTTAACGAAATGTCAGACAGGCTGGCAGCTTACGACCTCTCTCAGAAAGATTTTTTTCAAAAAGCTTCACATGAACTGAAAACTCCGCTGATGTCTATCCAAGGCTACGCCGAAGCAATAAAAGACGAAGTAATTCCACCTGATGAAGTTGAACAAAGCCTTTCAATAATAATTAAAGAATCACAACGCATGAAGGCGCTGGTTGAACAGCTGATTTACATTTCTAAAATGGAAAAACCAAATGAAGATTATAACCCGGGGCAGCTTAATTTAGAAAAAGCAATTGAAGAGGCTGTTAATGCGGTGCACAGCCTTACTCTTGAAAAAGAATTGAAAATTGTTGTTAAAGTTTCGGGTGAGAACAATTATATTTTAGGAGATCCAGAAAAAATACACCGTCTTATGATTAATACACTCGGTAATGCCCTGCGACACTCTCAAAGCATGGTTGAAATCACTATCTCAAATGGCGATATCACAATCGATGATGATGGCCCCGGTTTTAAACCGGGCGATGAAAAGAAAATATTTGATCCCTTCTACAGCAGTGATAAAGAGGGAAGCGGACTCGGACTGGCCATTTCCCGGGCAATAGCAGAAAAACATGGTGGTTCTATCAGTGCCGAAAACAGACCCGGAGGCGGCGCCCGTATTAATATAACGCTACCCGTGCCCGATTTTAAAAATACTGAGAGTAAATAAGAGCCAACTACTGATTTCCTATAATCTTGTAAAGATCTTTACGGCGATCTTTTAAATGTGTTACAGTACCTGTGCTGCGGGCACGACGGAGAATTTCCAGATCAACTTCACCGATAACAATTGTCTCCACATTAGAACTACACTCACCGACAATGCCATCACGGGGAAAAGGAAAGTCTGAAGGCGAAAAGATACCCGACTGAGCATACATGGTATCTGTGCGGGGTACGTGAGTAAGGTTACCAACCGTGCCGGCTATAGTTGTATATATCTGGTTTTCGACAGCCCGGGCCTGGGCACAGTAGCGTACACGCAGGTAGCCCTGACGATCATCGGTACAAAAGGGTGTAAATATCATCCGGGCGCCTCGCTCTACAGCAAGGCGGGACAATTCCGGAAACTGGATGTCGTAACAGATAAGAATCGCTATTTTACCACAATCAGTGTTGAATATTTGTAATTCCTTGCCGGGCTGGATAGCCCACCACTGCTTTTCATCAGGCGTAATGTGCAGTTTGTATTGACGGTCTATTGAGCCGTCGCGCTGAAAAAGATAGCTCACATTGTATATGAGCTCTTCTTCCTCAACAAAATGCGAGCCGGCAATGATGTTAACATTATGCTTGACAGCCAGCATACTAAAAAGCTCTATATACTGTTCAGTAAATTTGGCCAAGCGGCGCACCTGGCGGCTTGGCATTGTTTCATCGAGAAATGATAAAAGCTGAATCGTAAATGTCTCCGGAAAAACAACAAAATCAGATTCGTCCAGGGCAGCAACATCGACATAGTACTCACACTGGGAAGCAAATTCTTCGAATGAATTAATCTTTTTCAGCATGTACTGCACGGCGCAGATACGCACGGGGAAAGCGCGCAGGTAGAGCCTTTTCGATTTGGGCAGGTAATCCACATTGCTCCACTCAAGCAGAACTGCATAACTTAGTGAGGCTTTATCGTCACTGAGGTAGTGAGGATTAACCCATTTGAGCTTAAAATCATTCAGCAGTTGAAAGCTTAAGACAGGATCATATATTTTCTGCTGAATTACGTCCTGCACATACTCAGTCGCTGACATTTTGTCGGCATATTTATGGTAATGGGGAATACGCCCGCCGACCAGAAAGCTTTTCAAGTTAAGACGCTGGCATAATTCTTTACGGGCTTCATAAATACGGGTGCCAATATGCAGGCGGCGAAAATCAGGATGAACCATAATGGAGATTCCGTAAAGGTGTTTACCTTCAGGATCATGGTTGGTGATATAACCGTCGTCGGTGATCTCGTCAAAAGTATGACGGTCTTCATACTCGTTAAAATCTACAATCAGGCTTGAAGAAGCGCCAATTATTTTGCCATCATATTCAACACAGAACTGCCCTTCGGGAAATATTTTAATATGGCTTTCAAGATGCTCTCTCGTCCAGGGATCCATGTTGGGAAAACAGGTTTTGGTTAAATCGACAATAGCGTCAATGTCTTTTTCCTCAACCCGCCGAATGATAATTTTCTTTTCAATTTTTGAAAGATCAATTTGATCAGACAATGGCTCAACCTCCTGCAACTTCTTATTGTCAAGGTTTATTTGTCTTTCGGGGTGGTGGGGTAAACCGGTCCGGGGCTGTACTCGACGCTGGGCCGGGATGTTCGCGGCTGCGGGTACATACTCATCAGGCTGTATATTTCTCCGGGCATATCAGTATTCACATTAATCCCCATAGAAGCAATCTGGTCAACATCAATGGGGTAATCATGGGTCCATGTTCCCTGGGTGAGAAGCTCAGCAGTTTCATGGGCTTTTTCTTCATCCATATGTTTTTCCAATAGGTTCTTCACGGTTATTTTAATCTGGTTGAGCGCTTTGGATGCAACATCAGCCAATATGATGGTTTGATCATCAATTTCTTTGATCGGTTTGGTATCGAGCACTTTAAGGATTGATGTGGCAGGGTACTGGCCAAGCTGCGGGTCAAGCGGGCCGAGCACAGCATTTTGATCCATAACCAGTTCATCAGCAGCCATGGCAATTAAGGTCCCTCCGGACATCGCATAATGCGGCACAAAAACAGTTACCTTGCCCGGGTGACGCAACAGCGCCTCGGCTATCTGCTCGGATGCAAGGACCAGGCCACCGGGTGTATGGATAATTAAATCAATGGCACATTCTTTACAGGTAAGACGAATAGCTGTTAAAACCTGTTCGGAGTCTTCAATGTTAATGAATCGTGTTAGCGGTATCCCTAACAGAGCAACAGCTTCCTGACGGTGAATTAATGTAATAACCCGACTGCCACGCTTACGTTCAAGTTCTGCCATTTTACGGGCACGGCTGGCACGAAGCAACTGTTGCTGAAGGTAGGGGGTAAGGGCTGTTATTATTATAAAAATCCAGAAAAACTGCGATAGGTTTTCCATTATTGAAGCCTCCTGTTCATTTCAATCACTTAATTTAGTAGAAACCAAATCAACAATAATCGCGCCAGCACTCCCAAAAAGGATCTGCACGGTAATTACGCTTCGGCCGCATCAATAAAACCAGCGCCAGGCCAAGGGCAAAACCGCCGATATGAGCCCACCAGGCAACACCCGGTACATCAAAGAAAGCCTGTGAAAATTGAATTATGATCCAATAACCGAGATAGATCGGGGCAGGCAGCCAGAAGAAAAAGAATATCAGCGGCGGTATTACAGTTAAAACACGCGCCCGTGGGAAAAGAACCAGGTACGCTCCAAGCACTCCTGATACAGCGCCTGACGCTCCAACCATTGGCGTTAAGCTGTCCGGCAAGGAAAAACCCTGCAGAAAGGCAGCAGCCACACCGGACAACAGGTAAAGAAGCAGAAACCGCAAAAAACCAAGTCGCCCTTCAACTGCAGGTCCAAAAACCCACAAAAACCAAAGGTTACTGAGAAGATGGGCAAAAGATCCGTGAATAAACATGCTTGTTATAATAGTATAAAATTCTCCAACAGGATTCCGAAAGAAAGCATCGGGAATGAAACCATAGGAATAAAATATATTTGAAAAAGATTCCAGACCAAAGGAAAGCTGGTATAGGTAAGCCAAACCGGTTAAGATTAATAAACCAAAGGTGGCGAATTTCGCACCATGATATGTGATTGTATCTCGCAGGGGAAACATTTATAAATTGTTACCGCCTTCCTGGTGGATCATTCGGGAATAATCATTATTATATCATATAGGCTTTTTAACCGATCAAGTATGCTTTTTATGATCAGTAATCGTAGACACCCTAAAAAGATTAGCGATTCCGTAACCGGAACCGCTAATTGTTTTATTCCAATCCGTCTCTACCCTTTAAAGGCAGAAGGGAAATAAGGAGTTATTATACTTTGTCGATACGGATAGCGCAGACCTTTGTTTCCGGAGTCTTTGCCACAGGGTCAAGAGCTGAACTGGTCAGCAAATTTGTAGGGCATTCAGCAAAATGGAAGCTTAAAGATGCCACCCCGGGCTGGCTGCGCCTGGTAATAGTCGCCTTAACTTTAAGCTTGCCGCGACGTGATGAAACTTCAACCAGATCGCCATCTGCTATGCCAAGTTTTTCTGCATCGACCGGGTTAATCAGAATCTGCTCGCCGCCGCTTAGTTCATCAAGCCCTTCCGAGTAGCGGGTCATAGTGCTATGGAACTGGTACAAACTGCGCTCTGTCGTGAGTATAAGCGGAAAATCAAAATCACAACAGTCTTCAGACGGCCTGTATTCCAGTGGAGCCAGCTTAGCCTTACCCGAAGGGGTGGCAAACTTCTCCTTATGCAGCACTGGAGTTCCGGGATGATCCTTACTTGGGCAAGGCCACTGAATGCTACCCTGATCAAGCCTCTCGTAATTGATACCGGCAAAACTTGGAGTGAGCTTCGCCATCTCGTTGAAGATTTCTTCAGCGCTGTTATAGGCAAACCCTTCATAACCCATTTCATTTGCTATAGCGCTTACAATCCACCAGTCGGGCTTAGATTCTCCAACGGGATCGATCACACGGCGAACACGCTGCACACGACGTTCTGTATTAACAGAGGTGCCGTTTTTTTCGGCAAAAGATACTGCCGGCAGAACTACATCTGCTTTCTGGGCAGTTTCGTTAAGGAAGATATCCTGAACAACCAAGAAATCAAGTTTATCCATCGCTTCGTTCGAATGAGCGGCGTTTGCTTCTGTTAGAACCGGGTTTTCGCCGATCAGGTATATTGCCTTAATATCGCCCTTGTAGGCGGCATCAAAAATTTCAGTATGCGTAAGGCCCGGCTTCCCACTCAACGATACTCCCCATGCCTTTTCGAACTTTTGCCTTGCTTCATCGTTTTCAACTTTTTGATACCCGGTGAAAACATTCGGCAGTGAACCCATATCGCAGGCACCCTGGACATTATTCTGACCGCGAAGAGGGTTAACCCCTGCAGATAAACGGCCAAGATTGCCGGTGATCAGCGCCAGGTTACTTACGGCAAGAACATTATCAGTACCATGTGAATGCTGGGTAATACCCATGCAGTAAAGAATTGAAGCAGGGCCGTTTTCAGCATACATTCTTGCTGCTTCAACCACATCTTCCCATGGCAAACCGGTTGTGTCACTTACAAATTCCGGGGTATATACTTCCAGGGATTCTTTGAACTTGTCAAAGTTCTCGCAGCGTTCATCTATATAGTTCTGGTCATGAAGACCTTCATCGATTATTACCTTTGCCATACCCATTAATAGAACTACATCAGTGCCCGGTTTTAAGGGGAGATGCAGAGTGGCGAACTGGGTCAGCGGAACTTCCTGAGGATTAACAACAATTAATTTTGCGCCATTCCGCACTGCTTTCTTAACCTGGTAACCTATAATTGGATGAGCTTCTGTAGTACTGGTACCTGCTGCCAGGATACAAGCCGAATCGCCTATTTCAGCGATAGTATTCGTCATCGCTCCACTACCAAGCGCTGTGGCCAGACCGGCCACGGTTGGAGCATGTCAGAGACGGGCGCAGTGATCTATATTATTTGTTTCCATCACTGCACGGGTAAATTTTTGCATAACATAGTTATCTTCAACAGTACATTTGGCCGAAGCTATAGTAGCATATTGATCGCCTTTATACTGACCAAACTTGTCGGCTATGAGCGAAATTGCCTCTTCCCAGCTTGCTTCAACCAACTCGCCTTCTTTGCGAATCAGCGGCTTGGTGAGGCGATCGGGGTGGTTAACAAAACTTAAACCAAAACGCCCCTTAACACAAAGGCTGCCGTTATTGGCAGGGCTGCCGGATACAGCCCTTGAGCTTACAATTTTATTACCACGCGCGCCAACCACCATTCCGCAACCACAGCCGCAGAAGGGGCATATTGTTTCGACTTCATATGTCGGTTCTACGGCATTCCGGGGTACCAGTGCTCCGACAGGACAGCGTGCTACACATTCGCCACAAGTCACACAGGTTGAATCAATAATCGGTTTGTCACCGAGTACTGCAATCTTGGTCTTAATCCCGCGGTAAGCAAAATCGATGCAGCCGTCCCCCTGAATTTCATCGCAGGTACGGACACAAATTCCGCAGAGCACGCATTTATCCATGTCTCGGATATAGTATGGATTGGAATCATCAATGGGAGAGTCAAGCATTGGCTTACGCATCGCCTTGATTCGCTCTTCATCAAGTCCGATATAACGGGTTAGCTCCTGCAGCTGGCACTTGCTGTTCTTGTCACAGCTCTGACAATTGTAGTCGTGGTTTAAAACCAGCAGCTCAAGATTTACCTTGCGGGTCTGATCAAGATCTTCACTGGCAGTGGTAACAACCATACCTTCCTCAACCGGTGTCATACAGGATACCGTAGGACGACGTCCTTCGATTTCCACCAGGCAGACCCGGCATATTCCAACCGAAGTGAGATCGGGATGATCGCACAGGTGCGGTATGTAAATACCATTGGCCAGAGCGGCCCGTAGGATCGAGGTGCCCGGTGCAGCCTTTATTTCAACTCCATCAACAGTTAAAGTGATTAACTCTGACATTTGCAGTCCCCCTCGCATGCTTCAGTTTCTTTTAATTCAGGCAGACCTTCGGAGAGCACTTCGACAGCTTGAACTTTTTTCGGACAAGCCTCGAAACAGGCACCGCACTTGATGCACTTTTCCTGGTCAATTACATGCGGCTCTTTCTTCTCTCCGCTGATTGCATCAACGGGGCACTCTTTGGCACACCTTCTGCAGCCGATACATTTCTCGGGATCTATGCGGTATTGTAAAAGTGCCTTGCAAACTAGCGCCGGACAGCGTTTTTCGTATACATGCGCTTCATACTCATCGCGGAAATAACGCAGAGTGGTTAATACAGGGTTTGGAGCAGTTTGCCCGAGGCCACACATTGAGCCTTTTTTTATGGCCCAGGCCAGCTCTTCCAGCAGCTTGATATCTTCAGGCTTGCCCCGCCCTTCTGTTATATCCTCCAGGATTTCATACATCTGGGTTGTGCCGAGCCGGCAGGGAATACACTGCCCGCATGACTCTTTTCTCGTAAAGTTAAGAAAGTAACGGGCCATATCAACCATACATGTATCTTCATCGACAACAACGAGGCCCCCGGAGCCCATCATCGCCCCGGCCGCTGTCAGCGAGTCGAAATCAATGGGAAGGTCAAGATGTTCATCAGGGATACAACCTCCCGAAGGACCGCCAATCTGGGCCGCCTTAAATTTTTTGCCATAGCGGATTCCACCACCGATATCGAAAACAACCTCCCGGATTGTAACACCCATGGGCACTTCTACCAGGCCTGTATTGTTCACCTTACCGGTCAGGGCAAAAACCTTTGTGCCTTTACTACCCTCAGTGCCGATTGTAGCAAACTTCTCCGCACCACGACGCAAAATTAAAGGCACATTGGCCAGGGTTTCCACGTTATTGATACAGGTCGGCTTGCTCCATAAACCTTCAACCGCAGGGAATGGCGGTCGGTGACGGGGAACCCCCCGCTGTCCTTCAATTGAGGCAAGAAGAGCTGTCTCCTCACCGCAAACAAATGCTCCTGCGCCTTCTTTAATTTTGATTTTGAAGTTAAAATCAAAACCTAAAATATTTTCACCCAGCATACCATATTCTTCTGCCTGCCTAATGGCGGTGCGTAAACGTTTGATTGCCAGGGGATACTCCGAGCGAACATAAATATAACCTTCATCGGCGCCAATGGCTCTTCCGGAGATCATCATACCTTCTAGAATAGCATGGGGATCACCCTCTAATAAACTGCGATCCATAAAAGCACCGGGGTCGCCCTCGTCAGCGTTGCAAACTACATATTTTTTATCACCTTTGCTGCTGTTGGCAAACTGCCACTTCATACCGGTCGGAAAACCTGCTCCGCCCCGACCGCGCAGACCCGAAGTTTTAACCTCGTTAACGACTTCCATCGGTTCCATCTGAAGCGCTTTTTTAAGACCGATATAACCGCCTCGAATAATATATTCATCAATATTTTCAGGGTCAATTACCCCACAGTTGCGTAAAGCCTGACGCAGCTGTTTATGGTAAAACATGATCTGGTCGTGGGAAACATGGGTTTCACCAGATACAGGGTCGTGATACAGCAAACGCTCGACCATATTACCCTTTATCAGATATTCTTCAACAATCTCCGGAACATCTTCAGCCTGTACCCCGCAGTAAAATACATCTTCGGGATATACTATAAAGATTGGTCCTTTTTCACAAAAGCCGTGACAACCGGACATGATTATCCGTACTTTATCTTTTAGTCCATGCTTATCGAGCTCCTCGATCAGGGCCTCTTTTACTTCAAGCGCCCCTGACGAAATACAGCCCGTTCCTGCACAGATTAATATGTGTCTTTCATACACTATGCTCTTCTCTCCTTTCGCTCTACTGTTAGCTTTAGATTATTGTTCACGGAACAATGGGCTGTGCGAATATTTTTCAACTATAGCAATCCGGGCTTGTTTGCATGGCTCACTCTCATGGCAAAGCGGACCTTCAAGACAGCATTCTATAAAAACGTCGCACGGTTTTTCTTTGCTGTTAAAACATTTTTCACAGCAGTGATCAATGAAATGTTCCAATTACACCTGCCCCCCTTCCGGTTCTTCAACGAAGGTTTCAATTATGCTCTTTGTTCTGTCAGGATCAAGTTTGCCAAATGTTTTATCGTCAATGGTCATGACCGGAGCAAGACCGCAAGCACCGATACAGGCAACCTCTTCATAGGTGAATTTCTTATCTTCGGTAGTTTCACCGACTTCAACTTTAAGAACATCTTTTACTTTATCGGCTACTTTCATAGCGCCTCGCACATGGCATGCAGTGCCACAGCAAAGGCGGACAATGTGTTCACCTCTTGGTTTAAGGTGAAAACGGGCATAAAAAGTTGCCACCCCAAAAACCTTACTTTCCGGAACCTTAACGAAACGGGATACGGCTCTCATTGCTTCTTCAGGCAAATAGCCAATCTCTTCCTGGACGTCCTGCAGGACGGGGATAAGCTCGTTTTTGCTGCCCTTATATGAAGCAAAGACTGAATTTAATTGTTCTTCCATGAAATCACTCCCCTTACCACATTTATTGCAACTATTTTTGGTTATAAACAGACCTGTTCTTATTCTCGATTCTGCTTTGTGAATCCTGCCGCAAAATCTTTTTTTCTCCTTCAAGTTAAAAGACGCAATAGACAGTATTGATTGACTATTTTATTAAGAATTATTCTTAATTGTCTGGATTATAGCTTGTAAAAACTATATGCTTATATTATAATGTTAACATAAAGTAAAAAGTTCGGAAGTACGGCTTCATTGAATAATAGAGGACAAACGGTATCATCATTAAATAGAATCCTGTTTATTAACAGGTATCACCAAAATTTAGGAGGAGATTTACTATGCTATCTGAAAAATTACTTGGAAAGCTTAACGAACAGATCACTCATGAGTTTTACTCGGCACACTACTACCTTGCAATGGCATCCTATTTTAAAAATGAAGATCTTGACGGTTTTGCAAACTTCTTCATTGTCCAGGCCGAAGAAGAACGTTCCCATGCCATGAAATTTTTTGAATTTATCGTTGAGCAGGGACACGAAGCAATCATAACCGGTTTTAAAGATCCTAAAAGAAACTTTGATTCTGTTGAAGAGATTTTTAGTTTGGCCCTTGAGCATGAAAAGCTGGTCAGCAGCCTTATTAATGATCTGATGGCTTTGGCCCAGGAAGAAAAACATTATCCCAGCATAAGCTTCCTGCAGTGGTTTATTGACGAGCAGGTTGAAGAAGAAGCTTCCATGAGCAAACTGCTTAACCAGATCAAGCGAGTTGGTGAGCAAGGTCACGGAATTCTGATGATTGACCGGGAACTGGCTTCGCGCACATTTACACCTGCGGCTGAGTAATCAATCAAATTATTAATGCTTTAACAAAAGCCCGCGATTTATCCGCGGGCTTTTCTACACAAGAATACACAAGTAATTACACAAGGGGACAGTACGTGCTGATGGCTAATCTTTACCTGACGGGATTCTCACCCGCTATATGATGCGGTCGGGATAGAAAACAGGCGCGCGCACTTTAGGGTTCGGTGGCTTCTCCAGCCAGTTTCCCGCTGTACACAAGGGGACGGTTCTTTTGTGTTCAAATTATAACACAAAAGAACCGTCCCCTTGTGTACTCCGTGTACTTGTGTACTAGTCAACCATTAGAAATGCGTAGCGGTTCATCTCGTCATCATAGTTTTTAAGCACCTCAATGGGGTAACCGATACTTCTAACTGTTGAAAAAACATCAACAGCAAGTGATTCCGGACCCGGCCTGGCCTCTTCTTTGTTGATACATTCTTCCCTTGTTCCCGTACATGCTTCACAAAAGCGGCACTCATCCATAAATAGGACAAAAGCTTTATGATATCCGGCCCAAAAAACTTCTCTTTCCAACTTAATCAGTTTTTTACTGATATCCCTGCTCCAGGGGACACGATCCTTCGGTTTCTCAACTTTTTTGGCAAAGTGGAAAATTACTGCTTCGCTATATTCATTAAAGAAAGCTCTACAGTCTTCAACTGAAGGCACCTGTGGCGGGCAGGTTCCTTTTTTACCATAACTTGTGCAACCAAAAGTACATTTAAATCTAACCCAGTGTGCTACATCAATATTAGTAGATTTTATCCACCGGTAGTCGGTAAAACCAAATTCATCAAAGATTTTTTTAAGTTTGCTGTGATCAATAATTTTAGTAAACCTCCCCTGCCATCACAGTAAAAGGGGCGTAATACTTCTGCCCCTGCTTTGGTTTTAAGATACACCTCTCACCGAAAAAATCAATCAAGATGTATTTACAGATCCGCCTTAATCTGTTTTGCCTTTGCTATCGAACGTTTTATACCTTCGTAACCGGTGCAGCGACATAGATTACTCTCCAGCCATTCCCGGGCAGTTTCTTCCGGCGCCTCGGGATGTTTTTCAAGTAAAGCATAGGCATTTATAAGAAATCCGGAAGTGCAATAACCGCACTGAAAACCGCCTTCTTCCTGAAAAGCCTGCTGTATAGCGCTATCTTTAAGTCCTTCAATAGTGGTAATCACTTTTCCGACTGCTTCAACTGCAAGAACAAGGCAGGATTTTACAGGTATACCATCCAGCAAAACTGTACAAGCGCCACAGTCTCCATTTTCACAACCTGGTTTAGGTCCTGTTAGACCAAGTTTTTCACGAAGAACTCTTAACAGGGTCTCAGACGGTCCAACAACCACGCGGCGCATTTCCTCATTTACCTGTAACTCAATTACCGATTCAACACGATATGATTTGCTCACCGCGCTCCCTCCATTTCATTCAACATTTCAGACAGTTCGTGCTTCCACAACGCCTGCCTGTAATCAGCAGAACCAATATCATCCGACCTGATATCACCCGGCAAAAGCGTAAGCGATTTTTCAACTTTTTCTAAAACCTGCAAATTCTTATCGTTCAGCATATTTTCAAGACCCAGATCACGGAATGGAAATGCGCAGAGCCCGCTGACTGCAACACTAATACGCTCGCCATCTTCAACTGCCGCCAGGTGCAGCAGAGGATAATCGACAGGTCCGTGTTTTTCTCTTCTTCTGCTCCAGCTTTTAAATTTCAGACTGGAAAGAGGTGTAAGCAGTTGTACCAATAGTTCGCCCTTATCCAAGCGGAGTCGCTTATCAAAGATATTGCCAAGTTTTTCCTTGCGGCGGCCGTTCGGGCCAGCCAGTACTGCTTCAGAATCACTGAGCAAAAATGGAAGCACCGCTTCGCGATAAGGCAATTTGCCACAGATATTACCGCCAACAGTCAGCCGGTTGCGAACAGTGCGATCAGCTATGTGACGGGTAATACGGGCAAGCAGGGGATATATATCCTGGTCGGTTAATATACTCAGAGTAGCATTAGCCCCGGTGATCAGCTTTTCTTCTTTAACCTCAAAAATTCTGGTTTCCGGTATACTTTTCAGATCAATGACAGCTCCTGTGTTGATCTTACGATGACGGCTAAACGAAATAATTTCGCTACCTCCGCCATAATAAACCGGTTTTTTATTCTCTGCTTCCAGTGTGAGAAATAGTTCTACGGCTTCATCCAGATTATCCGGTGCATAATATTCTAAATTGAAGGGAATCATTTCGACGCCTCCTTTCCTGCTTCCCAGATACTCTGCGGCGTCAGCGGCAGCTTGTTCAAAGGCTGTCCTGATGCTCTTGAAAGAGCCCCTGCCAGAGCTCCGGGCATACCGAGAACACCCTGTTCACCAAGGCCTCTTGCACAAAAGGGTCCGTCACGCTGAGGTGTTTCCAGAAACTCAACTACATATTCAGGCTCTTCGCCGTAACGAAGGATCTTATAGCTGCGCAAATCATCGTTAACTACCTGACCCTGCCGGTTTAAGCTAAACCCCTCCCAGCCGGCAAAACCGAGGCCCATCGACATTCCACCGACAATTTGCCCGCGAGCAAGAAAGGGGTTGATTACCCTGCCAACATCCATGGCGCATACTGCCTTTACTACCCTATAAGTTCCGTCAACGGGATTAAGCTCAACTTCAATGCCCTGTGAACCCATGGTCCATTCCAGGGCAGGGCGACCGGCACCGGTTTCCGGATCAATAGCTGTAAGACGTCTCGCTATGTACCTGCCGACCCCGATTACCTGACCTTCGATAGACTGACCCTCCGGATACATGTAGCCGAGAGCAACTTCGCTCATGGCAAGGCCAATTTCAGGTTCATCAGTCAGGAAGACCCGTCCCCCGCTCACCGTTAAATCGTCCGGGGGGCATTTCAAGACAATCGAGGCAGTGCGACGCAGCTGCCTGATGGCATCATCTGCTGCTTCAAGCAGAGCCCTCCCGATCATGAAAAGAGAGCGGCTTGCGGCTGTAGCCCAGTCGTGCGGTGCCACCCTTGTATTAACCTCATCAACCACGTGAACCTGATCAGGCGCAATGCCCAGTTTTTCAGCTAAAACCTGGGCAAGGGCAGTTTTTATACCCTGACCGATCTCAATTACACCACAGTGAAGGTTAACCGTTCCGTCCTCGTTAAAGGTAAGAATAGCACCACCATCGGCATTGGTCGGCATTGCCGGAGCTTTCCAGAACACCGAAATACTCTTGGCCCGCACTTTGCCATCGGATAATTCTTTTCTATTCCCATCATTCCATTTGAGTATTTCTGATACCTTGCGCAGGCAGCCGCGTAAATCGCCTGTATTAGCATCCATGCGGCTCTGGGTGGGAGTGGTATCACCCTCACGGATTGCATTTAAGAGACGAAATTCAAGAGGATCTATAGCTGCTTTCTCAGCCAGCAGTTCAACCGCACGTTCCATGGCAAAAGCCAGTTCGATATGCCCGAAACCGCGATAAGCAGTGGCAAAGGGATGATTAGTGTATACACACAGTGAATCACACCATACATTTGGAACATTATACGGACCGGTGCAGGCTATCGCTGCCGCCCTGCTGATATTAACTGCATAATCGGCATACGCACCACTGTCAAAACAGAAATGAATTTCAGCGGCCTGCAGCAGCCCTTCTTTTGAGCAGCCAAGTTTAACCCTCGCCTCAAGGCCGGTCCGGCCGGGAGATGAAACAAGATCATTTTCCCTGCTGTTAACCAGCCTGACCAGTCTGCCACCCACAGATTTGGAAAGAAGGTAGGCTAAACCTTCAAGCTGAATACCTGCTTTTCCGCCAAATCCGCCACCTAAAGGATATGTAATTACAGTGATCTTGCCCAGAGGCAGTTCAAACGCTGCCGACAAAAGACTGCGCACGACAAAAGGAGCCTGAGTGGTTGAATGAATAATTACCTGACCATCGTCCAGGATTTCAGCAGTTGATGCCCGCGTTTCCATGGCGACATGATCGCCGGGCGGAAAACTGAAAGATTCTTCAATAACAGTTTCACTGGCCTTAAAACCGGCTAATATATCACCTTTACGTATTTTTGTCCTGTTTGAAATATTACTGCCCGGTTCAGGAAGAATTGCCGGTATATGGCTATATGTGGCCATATCTTCGTGCAGCAGGGGAGCATCTTCAGACAGGGCTTCAGATGGTGAATGGATCACCGCAAGTGGTTCATATTCAACTTCTACCAGTGAAAGGGCAGCTTTTGCCTCGGCTTCGCTGTCGGCAACAACCGCCGCTACAGGCTCACCGTAATGACGTACTTTATGGCGGGCGAGAGGCGGTTTATCCCCGAGATAAATACCGATATTACCTGGAATGTCATCACCGGTCAGCACTTTGCGCACACCGACTGATTTTAAAGCGGCTCCGGTATCAATCTTTTTTATCAGGGCATGGGCATGCGGGCTGACCACCAGCGCCGCGTGTAGCATCTGAGGTGAAAATCTGTCGCCGAGATAGCGCAGCTTCCCCCGCACCTTATCGCGCCCGTCCCTGCGCAGCTGCGATTTCCCAACATACTTTTCATGATGCATTTTTTACTCTCCCTTCAAAACAAACAGTCAGTCTACTTTTCTAAATGATTCGACAAAAGGAAGATCATTCCTGCTTGGAAGAGTATGAACAGCCCCTACATCACTGTTTCCGACCGGTTAAGGCGAGCCGTTACAATTGATGGCAAACTACTTCATGTTATATAATTAGGGCAGCGCCATGAACCCAAAAAGGTGTTACAGTTGAAAACGATGTGGAGCATCATGATCGCCCTTACTGGAATAACCTAAACATATTAAAAATAAAAACATTTAGCCTGAACAGTTACTAATAAACTAATAATTATGTCTTAATTCACGGCGTAAGCAGGATTTTGCCTGCCCGGGTGGAAAAAGTATTAACACTTGACTTTGCCTGGAATTTTAAAATGCACTACTCTTAAATTGCTCAAGGGAGGGTTCATAATGTTTGTTCGCGATTACATGTCAATTAATCCGGTCACTATTGGGCCGGAAGAGTCCGTCGGTGAAGCTTTAAAACTGATGGAAGCGCACTCAATCAGGCGTCTGCCCGTTATATTAAACGGCAAGATCACAGGGTTGGTTACCAATCTTGATTTGCTTAAAGCTGCTCCCTCACCTGCTACCAGCCTGTCGATCCACGAAATAAATTACCTCTACCCCAAGATTAAGATCAAAGAGGTTATGACCAAGGATGTCATCACAATTAGTCCGGATACCGTTATAGAAGAAGCAGCTGTTGTAATGCGTGAGAATAAAATTGGAACATTGCTGGTTGAACAACATGGAAAACTTCTTGGCCTGATTACTGAAAGCGATCTCTTTAAAGCTTTTATCGATGTTTTCGGGTTCGATTATTCCGGATCGAGAATTGCCATAGAAGTTGAGGATGACATCGGCGTTCTTGGCAAAATTGCCGAAACTATCAGCGCTCTAGGAATCAATATTATCAGCGTTGTAGTTGTGAGAACCCGCGATGGGGGGGCTAACCTGATTCTGCGTCTGAAAACCGAAGATGTCGATGATGTTAAAGCTAAACTGGCAGAAAAAGGCTATAAGCTGCTGGACTAAGCGATGTTTAATTAAACCGCATCAGTAAGCTTAAAAACCCCCGGCAAGACTATCCGGGGGTTTTTTACACGACCTACTAAATAGTTAATGTATATTCGAGGGGCCTGGCTTCATGCCTGCACTAACTTAATCCTGATTATTCAAAGCCTTCTTCTTCAAGAAAAAGTTTCAGTTCTTCTGCAGAAACAGCGAGACCGATTCGCTCAGAAGGATCTTCACTACGAACAATGGCAAAAACAACACCTGCAACTTCGCCGTTGCTGTTAAAAACAGGACTACCGCTGCTTCCAGGGTAAATATTAGCGCTTAGCACAAGTAAAGGCAGATCATCTTTGCCTGTGTGTCGATGCCCAATAAGAGCACCCTTGTTTGCAATTCGGGTGAATTGGAGAGGATTACCGATAAGTATTAATTCTTCACCGATTAAAAGAGGTTGATCTGCAAGTATAACTGCAGGCATATCTTCAGCTTCAAGCAAAACAAGAGCTAGATCGACATGAGGGGAAAGAATCCACTCACTGGCGATATAAGTGCCTTTTCCCGGAAAAGAAACCCTGATCAACGCTGCATCTTCAACCAGATGCCGATTTGTTACCACAAGACCATCAGGATCTAGATTAAAACCGCTTCCCCTTAACTGTCCTCTTGAGGTACCAGATTTTGTTTCGATGTAAATCTGGACTACAGAATTTTTTAGATCAGAAACAAGAGGATCTGATGAGAGTTCCCAGGATTCCCTGAGAAAAGTTAAAGCCGGTCCTGAAAATACAGTAAGCCACCTGCCTGTTACTGTAAATAAAAAAACAAGAGCAAGCAGCAGGGCTGAAATTCTAACAAAGAAGTTAATTTTTTTCCGCCGCTGCCCGCCATCCAGCCTGTCACTCTGCCCCTCATATTTGCGGTTTATTTCATCGATAATCTTTTGATCTTCACTATTATTATTGTCTTTAACTAGCATTCACTCCCGGATTTGGTGTGCCGGCAGCCGTATGCATTGTTCAACAGCAGCCGGAAAGCTATAATAAATATAACACAAATGATAAAGAGGTGAACATACTGTTCCGGTCAGCAGCCAGGATAGTTACAAAATGTCCAGCGATTACGATGATCAAAAATTGCGACCTGAAGAAAAGGAAGCCCTTAAAAAAAAGATTCACCGGGCCCTGGTCGAAGCCAGAAAAGCTCGTTATAGCGGCGACGAAGATGCAGTTCGCGAGATTATAAAACACATTATGGCTGAAGTAGCTCCTGCAGCATACAAAGCCAGCAAAGAAGGGTCATTTAATTGGGTAGTTGAAGCCCTGAAACCCTTAGATGAAATGCTTTTACCTGATCATGAATAAAATTGAGGATAGAAATAATTAATGGTTGTAAGATACAGTAGCGTATGCTATTATATATATAACCAATATAGTTACAATTATTGAAAGCAGCGGAGGGATTACAATGGACCAAAATAATCTTTTAGCTAATGTGCTGAATCTAAAAAATCTGGCTGATTACCAGGATGGGGCCGTGGTTAGTAAGGAAATCCTTAAGAAAGAAACCGGGACTGTTACCCTTTTTGCTTTTGGAAAAGGCCAGGGTTTAAGTGAACATACCGCTCCTTTCGATGCCCTTGTTTCTGTTCTTGACGGCAGGGCAGAGATCATCATATCAGGCAAGTCGCATACGGTATGTGAAGGAGAAATGATTATCATGCCTGCCGATGAACCACATGAACTGAAAGCAAACGAACGTTTCAAAATGATGCTGATCATGATAAGATCATAATAGCTGTTTTTAAGGCAACATAGCCTAATAATCAAAGGAGGTATTTATAAATGGCCTATAAAATTAACGACAATGTTACCTGGGTGGGTAAGATTGATTGGGAACTACGTAAATTTCATGGAGAAGAACTTAGCGCTCATAAAGGAAGCAGTTATAACTCTTACCTGATCAGGGGCGGGGAAAAAACGGTATTAATTGATACTGTCTGGAAACCATTTGCCAAGGAATTTGTGGCAAACCTGAAAAAGGAGATTGATTTAAAAGAGATCGATTATATTGTTGCCAATCATGCCGAAAGCGATCACAGCGGCGCACTGCCCGAACTGTTAGAAGAGATACCGGGAACCCCTGTATACTGCACCAAAACCGGAGTTAAATCACTGAGCGGTCATTATCACCAAGACTGGAATTTCCATCCCGTAAAAACGGGTGACAAGCTTGACCTGGGGGGCAAAGAACTAATCTTTGTCGAAGCAAAAATGCTTCACTGGCCCGACAGTATGTTTTGTTACCTGACCGGTGATAATATTTTATTCCCCAATGATGCTTTCGGACAACATTTTGCCACTGAACTTTTCTACAACGATCTTGTCGATCAGTGTGACCTTTACGGTGAGGCTATTAAATACTACGCCAATATTCTTACACCTTTCAGCAAGCTGGTTGCAGCCAAAATCAAGGAAGTGGTTGATTTAAATTTGCCTGTAGATATGATTTGCCCGAGCCACGGGGTGATCTGGCGTGATGATCCCCTGCAGATAGTAAATAAATATGCTGAATGGGCTGATGACTATCAGGAAAACCAGGTCACAGTTATTTACGATACCATGTGGGACGGCACCAGGCGTGCTGCTGAAGCTATTGCAGCAGGCATCAAAGAAGCAAATGACAGCATCACCATTAAGCTTTATAATGCAGCAAGAGCAGACACTAATGATATCGTTACAGAAATATTTAAATCAAAAGGAATAGTCGTCGGTTCACCAACTATCAATAAGGGTGTATTGCATTCAATTGCTTCACTGATGGAGATGGTAAAAGGCCTGCAATTTAAGAATAAAAAAGGAGCAGCCTTTGGATGCTACGGGTGGAGCGGAGAATCGGTTAAACTGGTAAACGAAATGCTGGATAAAGCCGGTTTTGAATTGATCAACCAGGATGGTCTGAAAATACTCTGGAATCCCAATGAAGAGGCGATTGAAGCCTGCAGCGCTTACGGAAAAGAGATAGGGTCTGCCCTGGCTTAAAGTAAACTCCTTAAAAGCCTAAATACTGTTCCCTTTACTTCAACCCTCCCCCTCAAGGGGAGGGAGTTTTATTGTATTTCCCCAATTCCGTGCCAGAGAATATCAAGCATGCTGTCGATTTGATCCTTTCGCACTTCATCTTCATCTATGACTATAATTCCGCCCAAAACTACATAATTCAAAGCCAGGAATATACGACCGGCCATCTCGGCATCAACATCAGATCTTATTTCTTTCAGCCTGATGCCTTCTTTAATAAGTTCGGTAATGCCAGCGAGAAGTGTTTGCCGCTGTTCAATTACCCAATTCTGAAGTTCCTGAAAATTATAAGGTCGCTCTTTATAGAGCAGGCGAATTCCCCTACGATTTTCACTTAGCATTTGAAGATGTGTATTAATGATATCACGCATAGTTTTTTTAACATTTGAGGTCTTATTTAGGTGTTCAATAAATGAGTTCAGGTAAGAATTGGTGCAATATGAAAAGCATTCGCGAAAAAGAACCTCTTTACTGGAATAGTATTCATAAACTGTCCCTTTGCCAACACCGGCACGCTCAGCAATTTCAACAACTGTTACCTGGTAGTAATCCTTTTCCAGGAACATCTCAATTGCTGCCAGCAGGATGAGCTCCTTCTTGCCTAATTCTTCATTCTTATAGTTTAAATTTACAGGCATAGTTTTACCTCCCCGACCTGGCTTCATTAATTTTTAACGGATAACCGTCATTAAATCTTCTCCGGCAATCGTAACCAGGTAGATAATAACAGCGGCCAGTATAAGAATTGCTATCACTCTCAAAATAATCTTATAAAAGGGTTTATTAAAATTGCGCCTCTCGCTTCTGCTTTCGCCTAAAATACCGATTTCTGCTCCGCTTAAAACGGGCACATCTTTGGTTACCACTTTATAGATTGAAGGTATTGCCAAAAGAAGCAAAATCGTACCGGTAATCTGCCCGCCAATGATTGTAATCGCCATTGGAGCCTGAAGTTGGCTGCCTTCACCAAAACCGAGAGCCAGGGGCACCAATCCAAGTACAGTTGTCGCTGTGGTCATCAAAATCGGGCGCAAGCGAGCAGAGGCTCCCTCAATAATTGCCTCGTTCAGGGGCAAACCGTGAATTCTTCTCTGCTGGTTAATAAAGTCAACCATTATAATACCATCGTTAACCAGTATGCCTGAAAGAACGACAACCCCAATCATCGCCGGTATGCTGACCGAATTACCAGTAATAATCAAGCCCAGCACGGCGCCGGTATAAGCCAGGGGTAGGCTGCATATAATAATGAACGGATGCAGCAGTGACTCAAATTGGGCTGCCATTACCAGGTAAACCAGCAGGGCGGCAATAATTAAAACCATCTGCAGTTCAGAGAGAACATCGCCCATTATATTTGAGCTGCCTGCAGCCCTTATTTCAAAACCGGCCGGCAAAGCAATTTCATCTGTAATTGCAAATGCCTCACTGGTAGCTGTGCCCAAATCCAGATCACTGTACTGAATCTTGATCTGCCCAACAACCTCTTGATTTTCACGGGGAATGCTCTGGGGGCCAAATGATTCTGAGAGTTCAGCGACATCTTCCAGGATCAGATATTCACCTGCCGGCGAATAAAAACCAATCTGCCCAAGATCTTCAATAGTATTAATATCCGCTCTCTGGTAACCAAGGACAATATTTAATATACCAATTTCTGTTTCAATGCGGCTGACAGGAATACCCTCAAGCGCTTGTCGAACTGCGGTAGCTACCTGGACAAGAGTAACTCCTTTTTGCAGGGCTTTGCCATGATCAAGGGTGATGTGCACCTCAGGCCGACTCTCCTCAAGGGATGAGTCAACATCAGTAAAGTTGGGATGCTCGGCAAGCAAAGCAACAGTTTCTTCAGTAATCGCTGTTACCTTTTCTAAATCGCTGCCGCTAACAACAAGGTCTAAGGTTGTTTCCAAACCGGCAGAGTCAAGCAGCGATTCCCGGGAAAAAGATACCTCGGCTTCGCCTGGCAGGGAAGCCACAACTTCTCTTAGATCTTCAATGATCAGATCGATCTCTTCTGTATATTTAGATCCTATCTCCACTCTGATTTGGCCCTGGTTTGCGACACCAGGCCCTCCGGGCATACCCATAAAACCTGAACTGCCTACACTGGTTGAAAAAGATGTGACCTCAATTCTATCATTAAGGATATTTTCGACCTGACCAAAATATGTGTCAGTTGTATTCAGGGTGCTGCCCGGTGGCAAGTTAATATCAATATTAAATGCAGACTCATCAGGCGACGGAAAAAGTTCACTGCCCAGAGTGAAATAGCCGTAAACTCCAACAGCAATAAAGAGCGCTGCCAGCAGTAAAACCCACCAGGGGTGTTTTACTGCTGTTTGTAAAGTTTTCCTGTATTCAGGCAAACGTTTTGATTTTTTCTGTGCCCCTGCACTGTCTTCACGTCGCAAGCTCAGAGAGCGTGATGCCAGCAGTGGAATAATCGTAAGAGCAATAAGAAGCGATGCGAGTATAGCACAAGCAACAGTAAGTGCAAACTCCCAGAAGAGTTGACCGGCCAGACCGCTAAGAAAAACAACCGGGAAAAAGACGCTAATGGTAGTTAAAGTAGAAGCGGTAACCGCGCCCGAAACCTCACGTGCTCCATCAATTGCCGCATCAGCCGGTTCTTTTCCCATCTGATAATGACGGTAGATATTTTCACTGACGACTATAGCGTTATCAACAAGCATACCGGCAGCGAGAGCAAGCCCGCCCAGGGTCATCAGGTTTATAGTTATATCGGTAAAATAGAGCAGTGTAAATGTAGTAATAATTGCAGCCGGAATACTAATAGCGATAAACATTGTTGTCCGCCAATTTTTCAGGAAAAGAATCAATACTGCAATAGCCAGAATGGCGCCTCCGACCAGTGATCTGGCAAGGTCAGCCAGGGCCCGTTCAATCTCTTCGGCCTGATCGAAAACAGTATTGAAACTAATATGCGATAAATCAACTGCTTTCTCTTCAGAAAGCTTTTCCAGCTCAGTTCTTACCTGACGGGCAACCAATACAGTATTGGCGTCACCTTCTTTCTGTATGGCCAGGCTAATACTGGGTTGACCATTATAACGACTGATTGTTGTAGGATTATAGGTATCCCGTTCAATTTCAGCCAACATCCCCAGTGAGACCGGGGTAACAGGATAATCATCACCAAGATCAAAATCACCAAAGGAGGAGCTTCCCGGTACCATTGAATTTAAAACCATTGCAATAGCAAGGTCAGTCAAGCCTTCTTCCAGAAGGTTTGATGCATCGCTAACTCCACTGCTAACTTCACTTTGAACATTGCTTAGCCATGCCCCATAATCAGGTATGCTAACCAGGGGTTCAAGACGAATTTTTTCCCAGTTTTCATGAAAAGAAATCAGAACCTGATTTGGGTTAGCCCTGACTATGAGAGGGTATCGATCTTCTAAAGCATTAAGCTGTTCCGCTGTCAGTGAAAATTGCTCTGAAGCGGAGGGATCTATCGGTATAATTATAAAACCGCTATCCCATACTGCTTGTTCGGGAAGCCAGATATCACCAAGTTTCCCCGGGCTGTCCGGCAGCGGCAATGCGCCAAAACTATCAATGTCAAGAACCAGTCTGCGGGAATTACTATCATATGAAACGGCAGGATTAGCGGTGAATATAAGCATTCTGCTTTCAGCTGATTCAGCATTTTCAGCGGCCCACTGTTCATCAAGAGGCAGAAAAAGCTCACTTCCTGTCACAGAGACACGACTAAAATCAAATATATCGTCCCAGTATATTTCCCGTACAGGTACTGAACCTGTGCTGCTGCCAATACCGGAAAAAAGGTTATCCTGTCCGGCAAATAAGTGGTTAAGATTAATATCAATCTCCTCACCAAGCATATCTTCCAATGCTTCCTGATCAACCTTAAATCCGACAATGAGATCTTCGAGCATTGCACTATCGGTAAATCTGCCGAGAAAACGTATGCGGACCTGGCGGTCATCAATATCTATAATCCCGGCCGGAAGATCTACCAGGCTGGCCCTGATAATATTGGCAATCTGCTCAAATGAAACCTGGTAATCTGCCATATCTTCTGGGAGAGTGCGGATAAAAAGGTCCTGCCTGGCACCGCCCTGCACCTGGACACTGGCAACACCCCGCAACGATTCGAGCCGCGGTGAAGCAGTTTCCTCCAACCATTCAGTCAAGGCAACCGGATCATCATTACCACTGGCCGAAACCTGCATGATAGGAAGCAGGGTCGGATCAAATTCAAGAAGCATTGGCCTTTGCACTCCATCCGGGAAAGAAAGCAGATCCATACGCACATTTACTTCTTCACGCAAACTCTTTATATCAGAGCCCCAATCAAGCCTGAGAATAACCAGGGATAAGTTTTCCTGTGAAAAAGAATTTATTCCGGTGAGGCCGCTGACGGCGGCGACGCCTTCTTCAATTGGTTTAGTTACCAACTCAAGAGTTTCCTGGGGAGAACTGCCTGGGAACGTTGTAATAATTGCTAAAACCGGCGCTTGTATTTCGGGTAGAAGATCAAGCGGACTCTGGTAAAGGCTTACCAGGCCAATAATTAAAATCAACACAAGTATAGTCCCTGTTGCTACGGGACGTTTAACTGCCATGGAGGGCAGATTCATTGGCATAGCCTCCAATATCTTTTAAAAACCGGCTGACCGGTCGGTCGGCCACTTTGTTATTATAACATAGCCATAAAATATTAAAAGCTTTTTCCCTGCTCATTTACATAAAAACATTTAATTAAGCGAAGGTTTTTTTCTAAAGAGGCCGACCCATGCCATAATACCGCCAATTAACATTACCAAAAGGCCAAACAGGGCGAAATAAATTGAAATGGCAGCCATGGTGTCAATGACATAACGTATTGAAGACAGTAACATATCCGGCTCAGGCAGACCCCGGAAGGCCAACTCCGTTACCAGCTGTTTAAGATAATAGCTGCGGATACACTGTAAGAAGAGAGAAAACATCACACCGGAAACCAGGATTGCACCGCCTGCCCACTTCAATGCGCCTGCCAAACCGGCCAGTTTATAGATGATGAGAAAAAAGATCATAAAAAGCGCATAGGGCAAGTAAGTGTAATGGACATGATACTGCCGCAATTTACCGAGCATTTTTGAAAATTGCTCATTTACTCCCTGTTCTTCCAGAAGCTTACTTACATCTATCTTGTCCGGTAAAGATATTTCAGTAACAAGCCCTGCTGCCAGTTCTTTCAGATCCTGAGGCTCAAAACCCATCATGGCAATTATCTGCCCGGGGATCAGATCAAGAGCATTTTCAATTCCCTTCTGCAGCTGCTTCTTTTTCTGCTGAAGATCGATAAAAGCTTCCGGTGAATCTTTTTTCCCTTTAATATAAGCAATATATTGATCAGATACCAGTAAATACTGCTCGCTTAACCATTCCTGATCGAAAACCCGGGAGAGAGTCCCTGTAATTAGCAGAGCCAGGTTGCCTGGCAGTTCAGCGGATACTTCCCGGAATAAATGCTCCTGCATAACAGCATGGAGAAATGGCGAAAGATCGGTTTCGCTAAGCAAATCACGTTGATAACTGCTGTTCAACACGGTTCTGCCAGCCGAAAAACCGGCCTGAAAAACCAAACCTGTAAAAACAATCATGACAAATATAACAACTAATATGGTCAATTTTAATTTATTCATCAGATCACCACTTCTTTTTACTTAATGATCATTGCTTCGATAATAAAAAAATACTGATTAGTCACGGGCATAAACTAATTCCCCATTAAAATAGGTTTTGAGGACCCTGACTTCTTCAATTTCTGATGGGGCGACGCTAAATAGATTTTGATCAAGGATAACCAGGTCGGCCTGTTTTCCCGGCTTCAGAGAACCGGTTACCTTATTCCGGAAAAGTGCATAAGCTCCGTTTATGGTGAAGCTTTTGATCATTTCAGTCAGTGAAACCCGTTCATTATTATTTAAAAGTCCCCGGACATCATCAATATCACCCAGTGGCGGCAGCCCGTAACTTTCTTCCGCAGTGAGGTTCCTGGTAACACCAGCCCTGATCGCCCGCAACGGATTTGGAACCGGTGTCACCGGGTGATCTGACGATGACGCTACTGTTATCCCGGCTTCAAAAAATGACTTTAGCGGGTATTCATGCTCTGCCCTATCGCCAAGCATATGATAATCAACAACATCCCACCATCCCGGTTCCTTGCAGTGCCAGTAAGGTTGAACGGAAGCAATCACTTTAAGAGTCTTAAACCGCTTGATGTCATCTGGATCAACAAGCTGCAGGTGAGTAATTGTATTACGGTAGTCGCCGGGCAAACTCACAGCAGCAGCTTTTTCAATAGCATCAAGCACTGCTTTAGTGGAGGCATCGCCTATAGAATGAATATGAGCTTGCAAACCAATACCATTAACCATGGATATAGCTTTAGCCAACTGTTCGAAATCCCAGAGCAATTCACCCCTGTAATTTAAGTCTTTACCTGCTGCGGGGTTGTACGGTTCAAGCAGATAAGCAGTTGCTCCTTCAACTACACCGTCAGCAAAGAATTTTGCTGTAGTTACATTGTGATATTTGCTGCTGTATTTATTTCTCATTTCATTTAGCAGATCAATCTGGCCGCTTAGTTCAACTCCCGGCTCAATAGTTATTGTTGAACTGACATGCAGCTTTAACTCTTTGTGCTGCTCCAGAACATAAAATGTCTCCAGGGGTGGAGCAGAAGCAATAGAAACTGATAATATGCCGGTGTAACCCAGACTATGCAGATAGGTTTGAAATTCCAGCACAGCATCTTTCATTTGTCCTTTACTGAAAACCTGCTCCGGAATTAATCGCATTGCTGTTTCCTTTAAAGTCCCCCACAATTCACCGGTCAGGGGATCTTTTTCTATAACTCCGCCTGGCTGTCCGGATGTAAGTTTATTTATGTTAAAAGTTTTCAACGCTGCGCTGTTCAACCAGGCTAAATGGCAGTCAGATGAATAAATTACCACAGGCTTATCGGGGCAGATCCTGTCGAGATGTTCTTTTCTGGGGCCACGGGAAACTTCCTCTCCGCTAAAGTGACCCAGTGAAAAACCTTCGCCGTAATAGATTTCAAGGCCAGGGTTGTTTTGGATAAATGCTTCGATCTGGGAGAGAATTGATTCAAGACTTTGGGCTTCGTAAAGGCTGATATTATATAAATCAGTAAGCGCCCGGCCGGGTGCATGCAGATGAGAATCTATGAAGCCTGGCAAAATCATTTTTCCCCTGAGGTCAACAACTTCACCTGCCGCACGCAGATATTGCTTTATATCTTCGTTGCTTCCTGCAAAAATTATAAGCCCGTTCTTAACAGCAAGCGCTTCAACTACAGTATCTTTATGATCAGCAGTGTAGATTATCCCGTTATAAAATACAATATCCACACCACCTGTTTGTTTTTTTTTCAGATTTGATTCCATTAAACCGCAATCTCCTTTCCAGGTTTAAACTGTGAGCAGGATTTACAAGGCCAGGATTAGAATAAACAGCAATGAAACATTTAATAATACCGCCATCCGGCACAGGGTCTGCAATATGCTGCTGTACCCAAACTAGATGCACTATAACCTTAGTTTAAGACAAGTCACTGATATTATATTCTAAAGATGAGGTGACCGATAGATGAATTTGTTTTCAATCAATAAATTACCTGTCGAAAATGAGTTGGTTGAGCAGTTGATTCCCGACAGGGGGATTGCCATCGAAAGAATTATTTCAACGGGACAGAGATCACCGGAAGGCTTCTGGTATAACCAGGATCGCGATGAGTGGGTAGTTCTGCTGCAGGGAGACGCAAGGCTCTTATGGAAAGACGGCAGGAGCCTGGAAATGAGGCCGGGCGACTGGGTTTTCATCCCCTCAGGTGAAGAACATCGTGTTGACAGAACCTCAAAAGAACCTCCTTGTATTTGGCTGGCCGTGCATGGTAAAATGTGTTAAGTCACATTATCTTTATCTTTGCAAAACTTCTAAACGATTACAGCTGTTTTATATAAAGGGAGTGTCAGCCATGAGAATATTAAACAGATTACCTGTAAGGATTTTGCCATTTATATCGCTTATAACTGCAGCCCTTCTTCTTTACATGGCAGGTTGTGGCAGCCCCCCTGCATCCGAGATCATGGAAGAAACACCACGGGAGTACAGTATTGCTGATCTGGCAGAAATAGCTGATCCGGGGTTAGCCTATATTGAAGCTGAAGGTGACGATCAAACCGGCTATTATTGGTTTGGCTCCGGTTTTGTCGTCAGCAGTGACGGCATGATCGTAACCAATTACCATGTAATGGATGGCGCTGTCTCTGCCATTGTTGAAATTAATGGTGTTACTTACGATGATGTGCAGGTGCTGGCTGCCAACGAAGAATGGGACCTGGCTCTGTTAAAAGTAAACACAACCGACCTTCAACCTTTACCCTTGGCTTCAACAATTGACGATGTAAGGCTAGGCGAACAGGTTATCGCTATGGGTAATCCTGAGGGCTTGAAAAAAACTGTTTCCGACGGCATTATCAGTACCGTTTACCGGCGTTTGGAAGGTTTCAATTACGATCATATTCAAACCACCGCACCTATTTCGAAAGGCAGCAGTGGCGGACCTCTGATGAATATGAGGGGGGAGGTAATCGGGGTTAATACACTTACCTACCTGACCGGGCAAAATTTAAACTTCGCCGTACCGATCGATCTTGTCCACAATCTGATTGAAAGCCGGGAACAGCCTCAGAGCATTTCCGCTGTATTTGGTTACGGCTCGCAGGGAGGAACCGGCTATTATGAACACCGGCCGGGTGAACTGGCCGTTGTCCTTAACTGGGAGGGTGAAGCAGATCTAGATCTTGAAATTTGGACAGCAGATTTTGAATTTATCGGAGCGGCGCCTTTTATCGGTGACAGCCCCGATATTACGCAGGGGAGTCAGGGTGAAGAGTGGTTTGCCTTTACCCGTTATGAAACTGCTGACAACGGAGAAATGGCCGACTATTCCAGCGGTAAGTATCTAGTTGCCGTCTATTATTACGGTCCTGAACCTGCAGACGGCATCGGTGAAACTGAAGCAACTATCGGGGTTTATTACCCCGACGGCAGCAGCGAAATTTACTTAATCGAAGATCTGTGGTATTCACCACCTTACGACCAGTGGTTTACCCTGCTTGTTGATGCCGGCGAAGAAAACATAAAAGTTCTCGATTTATACTTTGATGCACCAATGATTGCTTTGCTTGAATGGGACACGGAAGCAGACCTTGACCTTATAATATGGTCAGAAAACTACGATTCTTACTTTGCCCCATTCGATTTCTGGTACGGTTACGACATTATGGACGGGAAGCTTGGGCTGGAAACTTTCCGCTTCGGAGTATTTGACATTGAAGAGCAGGCTTATGATTTTACAAAGGGTCTGCACGATGTCTATGTCTATATGGGAAATACAGGTGATCCGGTAACTGAGGCCACCTTAACCTTTGTTTCTGATGAGCTTGAACTTACCCGGTACAACTATACTTTTACACCCGATCCTCTGGGCGATTACCTATGGCTGGCTGCTTATGACCTAAATACAGAGACCCTGAAATATTTCGAGCCTGACCCTGAACAGCAGATTGTCTACCAAAACGAATAATCTTCTAGCCATCTCACTAAAGCACCTTAATATTTGAAAATGGATGAGCTTTATTAAGAATTATCCCGGCCAGATGATAAAGGAAGATACCCCCGTAAGCGGCAATTACCGGGTAGACCTGCAGCAGGTTAACGGTACCGCCGCTGAAGACTTCAGCGATGATCCAGGCCGCGGTGGCAAGCCGGGCTAGATTTAATCTAAGCTTGCTTATTTCAGATATATTCAGATCATCTACAACTCTGTCATGCCTGGTATAAAAAGCGACAAATACGCCCGACGCTGCTACCAGTATAATGGCAAAAACCGGGCAAAAAACTGAAGGGCCATTTTGGAATAATGCTGAAAAACGGGGTTGAAAAAACATCAGGAGAATAATATAACTGAAAGATGTGAGCAGGGCAGAGATAAACTGAAAACTATTAGTCGGTTTCAGGGCAGCATCTAATACAAACAGCAGCAAAAGAAAAGGCAAAGCAATATATAAGTGATTGATATAAAGTGCTATCCCCATTACAATTAAAAGGAAAGCATCGCTTTTTTTAGGCTGTAAACCACAAATTCGGGTAATCATGCGGCAGCAAAGGATAATAAAGAAAGGAACCAACAAAGAAGGGCGTCCTAATATAAAGGTTGCAATAAATACAACAGGTAAAGCAACAAAAGCAGACCATTCGTGGGCAGGATCTAATTCACGACCAACCGCCCATGTGAGAAAAACTGCTATTGCTGTTGAAAAAGAGCTGAAAAAGGCAGCCGTAAAAGACTCTCCTGTGTAGACCAGAATGGCCAATGATAACAGGAAGGCAGTAAAAAATATTGTTAAAATAATCCGGTTTGTTATATATCCCGGAACGATAGGTCGTCCGAGGGCGGTTAATGTGGCAATAACTGATCAGCCCTTTCTGTTACGGGCAACGGAATACGCCGCAAGTGCAATAGAGGCCATTTTACCCATTGGCGGCTCATTACGCGAAGTAAGTATCACCGGACGTGAAGCACCGAGGACCAGTCCGGCCATACGCCCCCCTGCAAAATAGATAATTGCTTTACCCAATAAATTGCCGGCTTCAATATTCGGTGCCATCAGCAAATCTGCTTTACCAGCGATTGGGCTATCGATACCTTTGTGCAGTGCTGCTTCAAAACTGACAGCAATGTCGAGCGGTGTAGGACCATCAATAATAGCACCGGGAAAAGCTTCAGAAGCCATTGCTTTAAGATCCCTGGCATCAATCGTAGCAGGCACCTTGGGATCAACCTTTTCATTAGCTGAGAGTATTGCCACTTTCGGTTCGGCCAGGCCAATTGAATGCAAAAAATCAATGGCATTTTGCATAATAAACTTCTTCTGCTCCAGGTTGGGGCTAACATTTAACCCGCCGTCAGTCATGTAGATTAACCTGTAATAACCGGGAACTTCGTAGATTGCCAGGTGACTTAAAATACGATCCCTTCTCATGCCGCCGTTTGGGTTGAGGACAGCCCTTAAGAAATCCGTGCTGTTAACCATACCCTTCATTAGAATATCAGCACGTTCTTCAGCAACTTCTTTAACTGCCCGGTTGGTAGCCTCAACCGGATCGGCTACATCTATGATTTCAATACCCTGCAGGTTCAAACTTACTGTCATCGCCATCCGCCATATTTTTTCTTCAGGCCCGACCAGTGTAAAGTCGACCAAACCTTCCTTGCGGCTATCCCGAACCGCTTCCAACACTGCTTCTTCATTGGCAGCTGCGACACAAAGACGGCAGGGTGGAAGTTCTTTTACGGCAGCGATAACCTGGTAGAAATTTTCAAAAGACACTGTTTATCACTCTCCCCCATCTTCTTAATACTTTAAAGACTCTTCCTCGCCACTTAGAACACGAAAAGCGCCGGCAGCAAGTGCTTCCAGCTCTTCTTCACCAGGCAGAATTATTACCGGTGCAATATATTCTGTTTTTTCCTTGATCAGACCGACCAGGTTTTTAGCATGAGCCATGCCTCCGGTGATGACAACCCCGTCAACAAGGCCATTTAAAACTGCTGTCATTGCCCCTATTTCTTTCGCTACCTGGTAGGCCATGGCTGTTACAACTTCAAGAGCTTTACTATCACCTTTTGAAACTTCTTTTTCTACCATTTTAAAATCTTTCGTACCCAGGTAGGAATAGATGCCTGCCTCTGAAGTAAGCAACCTGATCATGTCATCCAGGCCGTACCTGCCGCTATAACAAAGGCGGGCCAGTCCCAGGGCAGGCAGAGTGCCGCAACGTTCAAGTGAAAAAGGACCCTCTTCATTTGCGTTATTTACATCAACCATTTTACCTTTTTTATGAGCAGATACCGAAATGCCGCTGCCGAGATGAACTACAACCAAATTCAGTTCATCGTAGGTTTTACCTGTTAACGCAGCAGCACGTCTGGCCATGGCCTTCATATTTAAGGCATGAGACATACTTAAGCGGGACAAACCTTTTAAACCTGAATATCTCGCCGGCAATTCAAATTCATCAACTGTAACAGGATCTACAGTATAAACAGGAATACCCAGCTCGCGCCCCAAAGGCAATGCGATCATAGATCCCAGGTTTGATGCGTGCCAACCGTATTTAGCCGTTACCAGATCCTGGTAAAGCAGATTATCTACTTCGTATGTTCCCGATTTCAGCGGTTTGAGCAGTCCGCCCCGGACAACAAATGCAGAAATATTTTCCGGGGAGATCTTCTTTTCCTTTATAAATCGCATCACCGCACCACGACGGAATGCGGCCTGGTCTTCACGTGGAAGTTCCGGAGATGTTTCTTCAACTGTGTGGTAAAGAGTCTCTTTAACCAAACAGCGATTATCTTCAAATAAGCCAATTTTGGTTGTAGTAGAACCCGGGTTTACAGCCAGGACAACGGCCATATTATTATTCACCACACTTTATCATTCTTTCTTAATTTCTACACCTGCTGCCCGGCCTGTTTAATTGACAGGGCAATACGGTTTCGATCGCGATCAATTGAAAGAATTTTAACTCGGACTACCGATTCTATTTGCAACACTTCTAAAGGATGCTTTATATAGCGATCAGCTATTTCCGAAATATGCACCAGGCCGTCATGGTGAACCCCGATATCGATAAAAGCGCCGAAATCGACAATGTTTCGGACGATCCCCATCAGAATCATACCCGGTTCAAGATCGTCGAGTTCAGTAATAGACTGCAGAAATACCGGTTTCGGAAGATCTTCGCGGGGGTCGCGTCCTGGCCGACGAAACTCATCAAGGATATCACTGATTGTCGGCTCGCCTGCATCAAGTCTGATAGCAAGCGCAGTTAGTTCTTCAGCCGAAAGCTGTGGGACCAGATCCGCTGAACCGAGATTTGCAGGTCCTATAGACAGTTCCTCCATTACTCTTCCAGCCAACTCGTATGATTCAGGATGCACGGCACTGTGTTCAAGGTAATTATCACTGTCCGGCAGACGCAGAAAACCGGCGCACTGTTTGAATACTTTCGGCCCAAGCCCGGATATATCCAGAAGTTGTTCACGAGACTTAAAAGTACCTATTTCTTCACGATAATCTATAATTTTTACGGCTACCGGGTTGTTGATCCCGGCAACATAGGAGAGTAATGCAGCTGAGGCATTGTTCAGTTCAACACCGACATTGTTAACACAACTCTCAACCGCACCATCAAGCACGATATCTAAATCTTTCGGTGGCATATCGTGCTGGTACTGGCCGACACCGATTGCCTTGGGATCAATTTTTACCAGTTCGGCCAAAGGATCCTGCAGGCGCCTGGCGATTGATACAGCGCTTCGCTCAGCCACATCAAGATCGGGAAATTCTTTCTGGGCCGCCCTGGAAGCAGAATAAACACTGGCTCCTGCTTCATTTACAATCGTATATTCGAGGTCAAGCTCTTCCTCATTAATAAGCTTGGCAATGAAAGCTTCGCTTTCACGGGAGGCAGTTCCATTGCCGATCGCAATACAATCTATTTTATGTTTCTCTATTAATTTTAAAACTTTCGAAACAGCTCCTGCCAGGTCATTTTTGGGCGCAGTAGGAAATACTGCCGCAGTCTCAAGTAACTGGCCTGTCTCTGAGATACAGGCCAATTTACAGCCTGTGCGAAAACCGGGATCCCAACCCATAACCCTGCGGTGCCGAACCGGTGGAACCAGCAGACGTTTTTTTAAGTTTTCTTTAAATACAACAAGGGCTCCTGCTACAGCTTGATCGAGCAATCTCTGCCACATTTCACGTTCCAGCGAGGGATGGATCAGCCGCCTGTAACTATCGGCAGCTGAAGCCTGAATAAATACGCGGCAGGCTTCATTTTGATCCTCGTTGATGTATATTGATCCAATAACCTTTAAAACTTTTTCTTCTTCTATTTCAAGCTTAAGGTCAAGAGCCTTTTCTTTGACTCCCCTGTTAATAGCTAAAACCCGATGTGATTTAATTTTAGCCAGTGGTTCGCTGTACCCGGCATAATCATCATAGGTGTTTTCTTCAGAAGAGGCTTTTTTCTCTACCGTTACTCCGGCCAGGCGGGTGTAAAGATTTCGTAAACTCTTTCGCACAGCAGCATCATCTGAAATAATTTCTGCTATTATATCGGAAGCTCCACGAAGCACCGAAGCAATATCAGGCAAATCCTTTTCAGGATCAATATATTTATCTGCTTCAGCCTCAGGATTAATTTTTCCTTCAAGCAGGGCCAGGGCAAATGGATCGAGCCCTTTTTCACGGGCTGCGGAAGCCCGGGTGCGTCTTTTGGGACGATAAGGACGGTACAAATCATCCAGTTCTGTTACAGTGGCAGCTTTCTCTACCTGCTTCTGCAGTTCCGGTGTAAGCGCATCCTGGGCATCAATAAGACGCAAAATTTCCTGGCGGCGCTCTTCCAGATTCCGGTAATGAGTAAGTTTTTCCTGTAGAAGGCGGACTTCCTCATCGGTAAGGCCACCGGTCATTTCTTTACGGTAACGAGCGACAAAGGGCACAGTGTTGCCTTCATCAAGCAGAGCAGCGGTCTGAGTTACTTTTGCTTCAGTTATGCTCATTTCTTTGCTGATTCTTTTGTAGATCAATTCCTGCATAATTGTATCGGCTCCCAACTTCTGATCTCTTTGCTATCTTTACAGATAATAGTATACCATGAGTGGCAGCTCTGTTCTCTTCACATTGCAGTAATTAAAGTGATAAATCAGCCTGCATTGCATGAAACAGTCAGACTCTCACCAGCATTTACTCTAATAATAGATAAAACGGATCAGGCCAGGTTAATAAGCGCCGGCAAGGCAGAGGTTTAATTCTTCGGTCTTTGCAGCGGGACTGAAGCTTTACAGAGGGGACAATCCTCAGGAGCGTAAGATTCGATCTCCATTTTCAGCAGAGCCTTCATCGGCACACCGAAGTCAGGTATAAGATCAGAGCGATCAACTATAACAGATATTCCGGCAATATGGGTTTTTGCCTTCTTGAGAATATCAAGCACTTTTTTCACAGAACCGCCTGTGGTAACCGCATCTTCAACTACCAGCACTTTTTCATCCCTGTCTATGGAAAAACCGCGTCTTAAAACTATTTGTCCTTCAAACTGCTCTGTAAAAACAGCCCTTACGCCAAGTTGGCGGGCAACTTCGTAGGACAAAATTATTCCTCCCATGGCCGGACCGATGACCGTATCTATTTTCTTGCCAACAAAAGGTTCTGCCATTAATTTGCAAACCGCTTCGGTCTGATCAGGATACTGCAAAAGCCGTGAACATTGCAAAAAACGACCGCTGTGCCTGCCGGATGTGAGTAGAAAGTGGCCGTCTAATATAGCTCCTGTATCTTTTAACAACTCCGTCAATACTTTATTATTCATCATATGCACCCATTTCGATCAAAATTAAGCGGGTCGCCTCTACAGGGTTTTGCGCCCTTGTAATCGGCCTTCCAACAACCAGGTAATCTCCGCCTGCCCTGGCAACATCGGCCGGTGTAGCCACCCGTGATTGATCATCAAAGGCCTCTCCTGCCGGCCTGATACCCGGCGTCACTGTGATAAAATTTTGCGAAACCGTCTTTTTAACTGAACTTATTTCAAGCGGTGAACATACTACTCCATCTAACCCGCATTCTGCAGCAAGCGAGGCAAGCAAATTAACCTTTTCTTCGGCACTGCCGGGAGAACCGGTTTCCGACAGATGTCGTTCATTCATGCTGGTAAGAACAGTAACGGCAAGTAAAGTTGGACGATTATCCAACCCCTCGATAGCTTCACGAGCAGCGCTCATCATCTCGCGACCGCCCGAAGCATGAACATTGAGCATTGAAACACCCAGTGTGGCTGCTCTTTTGACAGCGGCGGCAGTAGTGTTTGGTATGTCATGGAATTTTAGATCAAGAAATATTTTACCTCTTCTGACCAGGCTGGAAACAAATTTGGGGCCGCCGACCATGTAAAGCTCAAGGCCTACTTTAAAACTAACCCCAAATGGGTTTAGCCGCTCAACGAGATCCATTGCCGGTCCTGTTTTTGCCATATCGAGAGCAACGATAAGCTGCTCGGGTTTATACTTCAACCTTATCTCCTCCTGTATGTGCAAGGCCCTCAAGTTCGGAGAGCGATGTAACTTTATGCTTGGACATGTAAGCTAATATGCCACCTGTAATTTTTGCGGGCAGGTCAGGGTCATAAAACAGACCGCTCCCTACAGCGACAGCCCTGGCGCCGGCAAGGATAAACTGAATTGCGTCTGAAGCTGAAGTTATACCTCCCATGCCAAGCACAGGTACCTGAACAGCTTCTGAAACCTGCCAGACCATTTTAAGCGCTACCGGCATAATTGCGGGACCGGAAAGGCCGCCAAACCTGTTTCCAAGAAATGGTTTCTTTTTTTCGATGTCTATAATCATGCCCGAAAGGGTATTGATCAGAGAAATTACATCGGCTCCGGCTTCTTCAGCCGCTATGGCGACTGACACTATATCATTAACATTTGGAGTAAGCTTAACTAAAAGAGGAAGAGCTGTTTCCCGGCGCACTGCAGCAACCACGCAATAGGTTAAATCAGGATCGGTACCGAAAGATAGTCCGCCGGCCTTCAGGTTGGGACATGAAACATTTATTTCAAGCCCGCTGATTCCTTCAATACCATTTAAACCTGCTGCCACTGAAGCATAATCTTTGACATTTTTTCCGATGATATTAACTATTATTTTCGGACCCAGTTCGCGAAGCAGCGGCAGATCGTCTTCAATAAATTTATTCAGACCCGGGTTGTGCAGACCAACAGCGTTTAAGAGACCCGATGCTGTTTCGGCAATACGTGGCGGTGGATTACCGGGCCATGGTTCAAGCGAAACACCCTTGGCTATGATACCGCCCAAAGAGTTGAAGTCAAGCAGCACCTCAAATTCACGTCCATGTCCAAAAGGGCCTGAAGCAGCCAGAACAGGAGTATCAAGCTCAATTCCCCCCAGATTGACACAGGCACTCGGTATGCTCATCCTGCAGATTCACCTCCCCGGCCGGAAAAACCGGTCCGTCTTTACAAACCCGCATGTAGCCCTGGTCTGTTCTTACCGCACAGCCGAGGCATGCGCCTATGCCGCAGGCCATTCTTTCTTCAACGGAGACCCATGCCGCGATGTCTCGCTCAGCTGCGGCTTCAGCTAGTGCTGCAAGCAGCTGACGCGGTCCGCAGGCAAAGACAGCGCTGCTCGATGGAATATACCTTTCTGCAATCTCACAGGCAGTGCCCCGTTCGCCCCTGCTGCCATCTTCGGTAACTTCAACGACGGTTAAACCGGGCAAATCGAGGTCTTCACGGGGACAGGCCATCCTTGCTGCAGTTCGTGAACCGTAAATCAATGTTCTCGGCACTGTTGTCGATTTAGCGAGAAACACCAGGGGCGCTATGCCCATACCTCCGGCAACTAGAAGCGACCCCGCCTGAGGTTTGGGGAATCCCCGTCCGAGAGGCCCCAGTAAACGCAGAGTTGTACCTGGTTCAACAGTGGATATCAACTCCCCGCCGCGTCCGCCAACCTCAAAAAATATCACCAGTTGTCCGTTTTCCCTGTCCACTGAACAAATACTGTAAGGCCGGGGCAGCATATAACGTCCGCTCGAAGCAGGCATATGAACCATCACAAACTGGCCGGGCTGCGCTTCAGTGGTTACAGAAGGAGCATAAAACGTTAACCTGCAAAACCCCGTTGCGGTAAAGAGCTTTTCAGTTACCGGGCAGTTTTCAAGGCTGTAATCCTGTTTAATTAATGTTTTCAACCAATCACCTTCTTTCTGTACTTATGTTAAAGTGGGGCCGAGAATCTCGACCCGATCAACCTGATCTACCTCTATTAACTTCACTTCAACCTGCTCGCTTCGGGATGTGGGAACATTTTTACCTATATAGTCAGCCCTTATCGGCAGCTCCCGGTGACCACGATCAATTAAAACGGCCAGCTGAATAGAGGCCGGTCGCCCAAGATCGATTAATGCATCCATTGCTGCACGGGTGGTTCGCCCGGTATAGAGGACATCATCGACTACTACTACATGTTTGTCGCTTATGTCAAAAGGAATTTCGCTGTTGTGAACCCGGGGTTGTTCATCATTGCGTGAAAGATCATCGCGGTAAAGAGTGATATCTAGAATACCAAGAGGAATTTCGGAGCCTTCAATTTCAGTGAGAAATGACCTTAATCTGCCGGCCAGGGGAACACCCCTTTTGCGAATGCCAACCAGAATTACTGCTTCAACGCCCTTGTTGTGTTCAATAATCTCATGCGCAATACGCCGGAGGGCTTGCTTTATCGCTTTTTCATCCATGACAGTCGCTTTATGGGTTAGCGCCATCATTTCACCTCCTTCCAATCAGACCCGGAGGTTATTGGCGGAGGAATGTCCGGCATATAAAAACACCGCCCGGTGTCGCAGGAGCGGGCGGTGTACAGATATACCAATTCAATCGCTCCCTTGCCAGCCTCACAGGACTATCTTTAAAGGGTGCTTGCTGAACCAAGCTTAACACTGAAATGATTTCATGTCAAGATCAAAATCACGTTAATGAAAACCACCTTAAGGAGTTTCCGGTTCCGGGTCTGGAGTTTCCGGTTCCGGGTCTGGTTCAGTTTCAGGATCAGGCTCTGGATCCAGATCAGGCTCTGGCTCTGGATCCGGCTCTGGCTCTGGATCCGGCTCTGGTTCTGGATCCGGCTCTGGTTCTGGCTCCGGCTCAGGCTCTGGCTCCGGTTCTATTTCTATCTCGGGCACAACCTCCGGTTCATCTATAACCGGTCCCGGCAGATCAGGACGGGATCTTCTCTCTGCAATAACACCGAAAATTTCCTCTATAACGGCAACTCGCTCATCCTCATCGATGAGAAGGTAGTAAATATTAAGACCATCCCGGTACGATAACCGGCCTTCGCCACTGAAAACACGCGTATTAATTTCATCTGGATCAATTCTGAAACCGAGCAGCCCCAACGCTGCCAGCCGGGGAAGTGACAGGTCGGTCTCCAGGTTGGCCCGGATTGCTGAATATAGTGCCGGCATTTTTAATACACCATCTAAGCTGGTCATCTGTTTAAACAGGGCAATCAATATCTTCTGCTGTCTGACTGTTCGTCCCCTTTCCCCTCCCAGGTAATCAGCACGGTTACGGGAGTATTGCAGAACTTTTCCGCCGTTCAGCAGTTGGTAACCTTTTTCAATCTGAACCGGCCCTTTCCCGTAATTAGAGCGGATGTCATCTTCAACATCATGATAAATACCGCCTACCGCATCAACTATCGCTGCTGCCCCAGCCATATCTATCACCATATATCCATGTAGTGGAATTCCACCCAAGAAATCCTGAATGGTTAATATAGTTGAGTTGATCCCTGCATGATGAGGATCATCTGCTTCTGCTGCACTTAAGTAACCATACATATAAGAATGATTGATCTTATCGTATAGATCTTTTCCATGAATTTTTACGTAGCTGTCACGGGGGATACTGACCATTGAAACCGTGGCGGACCGCAGATCAAATGCCGCTATCAGGATTGTGTCGGGCCTGAACAGAGTATTACCACTATCTCTCGCTTCAGACCGGTCGAACCCAAGCAAAACTATATTGACAGTGTCAGCGGCTGCAGGGAAGAACAGGTGGGGGGAAATAGCTGTCACCAGGGCAAATATAAAAATAGCCAAAACTAATAGAATTAATAATTTCAGTAAAAAACCGGCCAGAGATTCTTTCTTTTTTTCTCTCATATAAACCGCCTTCTGCAATGGCTGTATTATTTGTCTAACCTGATCAAATATTTAATATGCATCAATTTTGTCGAAAGGAAAGATCCTCAACACTACCCGCCCCTGAATATTAGTTAAGGGAACCGGGCCAATCTGCCTGCTGTCGCTGCTGCGATTACGGTTATCGCCCATAACATCTATATGACCATCAGCTACGGTTACCGGTTCAATCTCAGCAACCATTTTTTCGTTGAGATATTCTTCCGCCAGGAGTTCCCCGTTGCGATAAATTTGCCCCTGTCTCGATTCGATTGTATCACCGGGCAGGCCAATCACCCTTTTAACCCACATATGTTCTTTCTCATTCTCTATGAAAAGAGCCGGGAGCGGGCTTTCGATAATACGATCCGTAATTGTTCTGGTCCGTTCAACCCTGCTGTCTATTATTACTATCTCTCCAGGCCCGGGAACAGTTTGAAAAAGGTAAGGGGTAAGAAACACCAGGACCCTGTTCCCCTGGGAGTCAAAAGTCGGTTCCATTGAGACATCGTTTATATCATAGGTCTGAATTACCAGGATACTGATAATCAAGGTTATCAGTATGATCAGAACAATCTGGTATACCCAGGATACTGCGGTTCTTATGATTCTATGGCCGGCCATTTAATCACACCCCTCCTCACAACAATGGTGTCTAATGAAAGCTAAGAAGTCCTTTGTTGATTATAGCACTTTGCCGCATTGATCGTTAGGACTTACAAAATACCTTTCTGTCTGTCATAATAGACAATAGTAGTAAATATAAGTTTTCAAGGAGACATAAAAAAGATGAAAGAAATACGCTTGGCGTTGATCGGTTTCGGAAGCGTGGGAAGAGAATTCTGTCGCATAATCAGTGAGCGTGGCAGTGAATGGGAAGAAAAGTTTGGCTGTTCTTTCCCGGTTACGGTGATAACTACCGCAAGCAGGGGTTCTCTGATGAATCCTGAAGGCATTGATATTAATCGTGCTTTAGAGGAGATTAATTCATACGGGCGATTTGGACATGACAATCCCGAACTAAGCGACATCACCAGCATGGAAGCTGCTGCTCTCGATTCAAATGATGTTGTCATTGAGATCTCAACCTTAAACATAGAAAGCGGCCAACCGGCAACAGATCATATAACAGCAGCATTAAAAACCGGCAAACACGTAATAACCGCCAATAAGGGACCGGTTGCTTTTCATTATCGTAAGCTGCAGAAGTTGGCCCGGGAGGAAAACCGTCATTTTCTTTTTGAAGGAGTTGTTATGGATTGTGCGCCTGTCTTTAATCTCGCCAGAGAAACTCTGCCCGGCTGCAAGATAAAAGGCTTCAGAGGTATTTTGAACAGCACCACCAACTACATTCTTTGCTCAATGGCAAAAGGGATGACCTTCGAAAAAGCCCTCCAAACAGCCCAGGAAGGGGGCTGGGTAGAAGCCGATCCGTCAATGGATATAGACGGGTGGGATGCTGCCGCTAAAACAGCTGCCCTGATCAACGTTCTTATGGACGGAGATATAACTCCTCCCCTAATAGAAAGAGCCGGGATCAGCGGGATTAGTACCGAAATGATTAAAGCAAACAAAAAAGATGGCAAAGTGATAAAACTGATCTGCGAGGGATATCTGGACGATAGAGGATCTGCCAGGGGAAGAGTGTCTCCCACCGCCTTAACAGAGGAAGACCGGATGGCCCGGATTGAAGGAACTACTTCTCTCCTTGAGTTGAACACTGACCTTGCCGGAAAGCTATCTATAACCATTGATGATCCTAAAATTGGTCAAACCGCTTACGCCCTGATCAGTGATTTATTAACAATCTGCAGGAAATATTAATTTGAAACAAGAGACATGGGCTTATCCGGTGTCTGTTATCTGTAAAAACCGAACAACTCCCTTTCTTCCTGTCTTGTTCTCCTGGCTATTAGTTTCTGGTCAAGTTGTCAGGCCGGATTTTTACCTGGAAGGACTGCTGGTTTGATTAAAGATCATACCTAAGGATGATTTTAGAGCTATGTTATAGATCTATTACGCGAACTCCTTCTTTGTTTATGATAAAATTAAAGGAGATACCGGTTAAAGTTATTGCACGAGAACTCTCCTACAACGGAGGAGGAAATTTTAATGCAAAAACTTTTTTACCCTGAATCTATTGTAATTATCGGCCTATCTTCAAAACCTACCAATATTCCGCGCCTGACTCTGGAGAACCTTTTACGCTGGGGCTACCGGGGTAGAATTTTCGGTGTAAACGCAAGAAGCGATGATATTCACGTAGATGGAATCAAAATGTTTAAAAATATCGAAGATCTGCCTGAGGTTCCCGACCTTGCCTACTGTATGATTCCGGCCCCAATGATTCCCGATATGATGGATCGCTGCGGTAAATTAGGAATCAGGCGCATGGCCATACCCTCCGGCGGTTTCTCCGAATACAGCGAGGAAGGCCTGAAGCTGGCTAAACGGCTTCTTTCCATTGCCCGCAACTATGGTATCCGTTTTGTCGGCCCGAATAGTGTTACTGTAGCAAATACAGACAACGGCCTCTGCCTGCCCTTTGTTGCTTTGCACAAAGCTCCGCAAGGAGAAATGTCAATTATCTCTCAAAGCGGCGGGGTTGCCCTAACCATGCTCAATTACTTATTTGATGAAAAAATTGGCCTGGCCAAGTTCGCCAGTATTGGTAACAAACTTGACCTTGATGAGGTAGATTTTCTGGAATACTATGGAAGAGATCCTCAGACAAAAGTAATCTGTCTGTACCTGGAAAGTATTAATCGTGGCCGCAAATTTATTGAAACAGCAAAAAAAATTGACAAACCAATTATAGTTTATAAATCGAATACAACTGATGCCGGTAATAGGGCGGCGATGAGCCACACAGCTGCACTTAGCAGTGATAATGCAATTATTGATTCTGCCTTTGAAGAAGCAGGTGTTATACGCATCAATAACTTCCTCGATTTTGTCGAGGTGGCAAAAGCCTTCCACCTGCCGCCGATGAAGGGAAAGCGAATTATGGTTATGAGCCCGGCCGGCGGATTTGCAGTTTTAGGTGCTGATCTCTGCGAAAAAGCCGGCTTTGAATTTGCCGATATGGGTAAAGAGTTTTATGAAAGTCTTAAACAATTCAGTAATGCCGGCGTTATTAACTTTTCGAACCCTCTTGATATGGGTGACATCTATGATCCCAAACTGACAGCACACGTTATCTATTCAGTTATGCATTCAGACCAGGTAGACGGTTCAATCTATATTAGTCAGCGACCGCAGATGCCACAGGGTGAGAATATCTTTCATAAAATGTTTTTAACCGACCTTTCAAAAGAAGCCTGGGGTTCGATCTTATCTGCAGGTAAACCACTCGGCATCTGTCTCTTTGGTCCCACCAGAATGATCCAGCAGACAAAAAGATACGTTGAATTTCCGATTTTTAACAGCCCCGAAGAAATGATCAATGCCCTTTCTGTGCAGATGCAATTTTATGCCCGAAGAAAAGAGCTGAAAAATATACCGGATCAAATTCCACCTGTAAATATCGATTACCGGCAGGCTAAAACATGGATGCAGGACAAACAGGGGGAATACGGTGAGGAAGCTCTGGAGCTTCTGAACATGTACGGCATAAAAACAGCCGCGTCAGGAACAGCAGCCTCTGCTGTCGAGACTGCTGAAATAGCTTCAGATATTGGTTATCCTGTTGTTTTAAAAATTGTCTCGCCCGATGCCCTTCATAAATCCGATGCCGGTGGGGTTTTGTTAAATATTAATAATAATCAGGATGCTTCTGCCGGTTTTGAAACCATTCGCAAAAATCTTTTTAAGTATAACAGTAATGCCCATTTTGGCGGTGTAAGGATTCAAAAAATGGCTCCGGAAGGTTACGATATGTTTGTGGGCGGCAAAAATGATCCTTCTTTCGGACCGATTGTTTACTTCGGTATGGGCGGCATTCACGTAGAAGTATTCAGAGATGTAGCTAACATACTCTGTCCTGCACAAAAAGAAAGTGTTCAGAAACGCTTTGACAGACTTAGAGCAAATGAGATTTTAAGCGGACTTCGTGGCAAAGAGCCGGGGGATGTTAAAACCTTTATCGACATTGTTGTGAGAACATCTCACCTGCTGGCCGACTTCCCCGGCATCAAGGAGCTGGATATCAACCCGGTAAGGGTTTTCTCCAGGGGAGAAGGAGTAATAGCCCTTGATGCCAGAGTTCGTATTGTTCTTTAGCTGCGTTTATGCCTTATTATTCCCGAACAGGCAGTAATTTCAGCGCCTTTCTGCTCAATTCCGTCAAGCAAAAGGTTCATGCCCAGCGAATCACTTGATATATGACCGGCAATAACAACGTTTAAATGATGCTTTTCGGCTTCTTTGCGGTGTTTATCTGTCATATGCATGCCTATTATAGTGCCAATACCGGCCTGAGAGAGTTTTTCATACGATTTCTCAGAACCACTGGTTCCCCCGGTCATATCTACGAACACTTTACCGGCACGACGCTCTTTACTACCCAGAATAATAGCGGGTCCGGCGCAGTTTTTAGTCGCTTCGGCATATTCGGGTATAGCTTTCAGCAGCTTAATAACATCTTCAACTTTTCGCGGTTTTTCTTTATCGAACATATCCTGCAGAAATGCAACTACCTGGTTATCGGCAACAGTGTGAGTACAGATCATCGGGATGCCAAGAATTTTAGCGGCATCTACTGCCCGGTTATGATTAATGGGCATTAAACCTCTTTTTACTTCACTGATGCGTGAAGACATTAACGATTCCGCAACGTTGATAGGGACGCCATATCGGGCCATAATATCTTCCTGCATATGCATAACATCGTGGAGCTCAGCCAGGGCTTTTCCTTCGGGATGATGGGCCATGATCAGATCAACAGGCTTGCCTTTTTCGCCAAGACGATCCGCGAGAAGTACTTCACCTACTTCAATATCAACTCCAACCATAATCCGCTTAACATCAGTATTCGGATCACCGCTTAAAATGCGGGTATCGCTATATGGGTTATTCAGCTTCTCGATATCATAATCTTTTTTTTCATCTTCTTTCATTTCATTATATTTTTTCTTTTCAGCTTTAAGAGCTTCCCTGACCCCTTCAGGACCTCGAGGATCTTTTTCGATGCCTTTCTCTATGACATACTCATAGATATCCTTAATTCTCAACCTTTTTCATCCCCTTTTAATATGTATATTCAAGATCAAATTTCTCAGGTAGCAATTTTTTTGATTTCAGAAAGCAGGCGCTCAATTTCTTCTTCAGTATTATAGGGTGAAAGACCGACTCTTACCAACCCCCCGATGCTTTCAAGACCGAGCCTCTCAACCAAACGGACAGCGTAAAAGTGTCCATCCCAGACGAAAAGACCTTTTTCGCCTAAGAGAGCAGCTACTTTATCGGCAGAAACACCGTCAATTGTAAACGATACTGTCGAGGTCCGCGGATGGCCCTTGGGAGGTCCGTATACTTTAACTCTTTCAATTGATGTTAATTCATCAATCATTTTCTGAGCAAGCGGTTGTTCATAATGCTCCATCGCTTCCATGCCAGCAACAACCAGACTGCGCCGGTCAGCAGATGAATTGCCTGATGCACCAAACCGGCTACCAAGATCTGCAATAAATTCAACTGCTTCACCGGCGCCGGCAATTCCTTCGTGATTAAGAGTACCGGTTTCAATCTTATAGGGGATTTCGTCTTTCTGAACACGCAGTCGATAGGCAGGCAATTTTTCAAATTGGTTTCTCCTGCCATAAAAAACTCCGATATGGGGCCCAAAAAATTTATAGGCAGAACAGAGTAAGTAGTCAGTATCAAGGTCTTTAACATCTATTGGTCCATGCAGGGCGTAATGCACTGCATCAATTACTGTAATAGCTCCTGCATCGTGTGCCAGTCGAACCATTTCTTTTACATCGCTGACAGTACCCACTCCGTTTGAAGCATAGTTAAATGTTGCTACAAAGGTATTCTCGTTTAATTTAGATGCAAAATCAGCCATATCAAGGGTACAGGTTTCAGGATCGAATCTTGCTTCCCGAATGAGGAAACCCCGTTCTTCCAAAGCAAGCCAAGGGCCACGATTTGCTTCATGATCAATTTCAGTAATCAGTATTTCATTTCTGCTTCCCTGTTTACGCCCCAGAGCCAGGGCTAGCTGATACATCATGGTTGTAGTATTTTGTCCAAAAGCAATTTCATCAGGTTCAGCCCCGAGAAAATCGGCCAGGGCAGCACGGGCCTTTTTAATGACACTGTCGCTGTTGTAGCTGGTTAAAAATGCCCCGCCGGCATTTGCATTGGAATAAACAAGATAATCTACCATGGCATCGATTACCCGCTGTGGCACTTGTGTGCCCCCGGGCCCGTCAAAATAAGCGGCAGAATAACCGTTTACCTTTACCCCAAGTGCTGGAAACTGTCGTCTGATATACTCAACATCAAATTGCATAATCCATCCCTCTTTCCGATTAATCTTATTCTGAGCAGGTTAATATTTTTAAATATATTTCGAAATTCTGCACAAAGTGATTATATCACAATTTATTTCTCACAATCAGCTTTCAATGCCACAATGCATTTTGATCAGGCGCTTGCATGAATCGATATCATAATTATTGCGTATAGCAATTTTTTCCATAACAGGTGAACCGCCGCCATGCAATCCGCCAACCTGGGCTACACCTGCATGGGCGCTGCAAAGCATATCTGAAAGAGTGCGAAAGAGGCGGTGTTGATCTTCTGCTGACACTCCTTCACGGCGCATGATATATTTTTCCATAAGTTCTTTTGTTTCTGCTCCAAAAAACTCGTCTTCATAAGGAAGTGTCGCCGGCAGCCCGCCGGCGAGATCTGCCAGTGTTTCGTACTCATGATAAAGTTTTACACCGGCATGATAACGTCCAACATTGGTATAAATAATATTGGGAATATGTGTACCCGAATTAGCCGGAGTAGATTTAACCGCTGCAGCTATACCTGCAGCATAAACTAGTTCACCGGTGGCAATTAGTTCTGAGAGTTTATCTTTTACGTGCGATGTTTCGCCGACTCCATTGTAATCTGCCACCAGGGCAGCAGCACCTAAAATCAAATCGGTCATGGCCGGCTTGCAACCAGTATAGCTGTGGCGGTGATAGGTGGCAAAAAGCATGGCAAGAATACTGGCAAAATAAGTTTCACCGCAAAGGAATACCCTCTCCCAGGGAATTAGAACATCATCAAATACAGTCATTGAATCGGCCAGGCCAAAGAAATGTTTCGTTTTAATTTTTGTACGTTCACGCGGGGTGGTAATACGCACAATCTGCTTAATGCCAGGAGTATCAGCCGGGATAGAGAAAGCGACAGCCCAGTCTGCATCTTTATCTGTCATCAGGCGGGTAGGCACAGCAACAATCTCATCTGAAAACGGCGCATTCGAGTTATGAGCTTTACAACCTCGAACAATAATGCCTTCTTTTTTCTTCTCTATAACGCGAAGGTAAAGGTCAGGATCTTTCTGTTCGAAAGGACGCTTTGACCTGTCCCCTTTCACATCAGACTGAGCGCAGTTTCCCACAAGATCATTGGCCTGAAAATATTTCATGAATTCAATGAATCGGGAATAATATTCGGTGCCGAAAGCATCATCGCAATCTTTTGTTACAACTGAAATTGCGTTCAAGGCATCTATGCCCATGCAGCGCTGAATGCAGCCTCCGGCCTTACGACACAACTGACGGGTAAGATCCTGTTTTTTCAGAAGATCGTCAGAACTCTGATGAATGTGGCAAAGGCGGGATATCTCTTCGCCGGTAAGATGCGAAGTAGCAGTAACCAGTTTTTTTAAGGAGGGATCATTTACACGCTCAAAACTTTCGGCAATAAGATCTATTCCCGGCTGAAGCCGAGGGTCATCCCGGCCAATAAGTTCGCCCCCCATGTAAATATTTTTGCGCATTTTATATAGTTTTTCCCGGTATTGATCAGCGGTACGAATAGCCATAGCCAGTTAAACTCCCTTCATAAGAAGCTTATTTTTATTTAAGGTATGTTATTAATATTTCGATTTAATGAAGCAATTTCCTGCATACATCTAGATTGACCACCTTTTCTGAATACCATAGAATGGACAAAAGGAGGAATCTTTATGAATTATGGTGACGATTATCAAAGGCTAAGTAAATATACGAGAGAAAATTTAAAGGGAAGAAATCTTGACTGGGTTAATAAACCTGCCCTTTATAAAAAATATTCGCCCGAACTGGAAAAATTTGAGCTGAAAAAGCCTTCCTTTAAGGACAGCATAAACCTTTATGACATTATTAAACGAAGGCGTTCCGTACGCAGTTTTATGGGCGAAAAGCTGGAATCACAGGTCTTTTCAGATATAATTTGGTCTGGTCATGGTATAACGCTAACTACTGAACAGCACCAGTTTCGGGCTGCGCCTTCAGCAGGGGCCCTCTACCCAATTGAATCATATTGTGTCATAAATCAAGTTGAAGGTTTTAAACCGGGTGTTTACCATTACCAGGTGCCATATCACAACCTGGTCTTGATAAAAGAAGGTAATTACGGAATTGAACTTGCCCGGGCTGCACTTGGACAAAGAATGATTGCTGAAGCAGCCTTCAATATAGTCTGGAGCGCAATGGTCGAGCGCTCAAAATGGAAGTACGACCAGCGCGCCTACCGCTACATATATCTTGATGCAGGTCACATTGCCCAAAACGTTGCTCTCGCTGCTGTATCCAGCGGCTTGGGCTCATGCCAGATCGGAGCTTTCTTCGACGAAGAGGTTAACCGCATTATCGAGGTAGATGGCGAGCAAGAATTTGCCTTATATATATCAGCCATAGGCAAACCAAAATAAATAGCGCGGGGTTACCCCCGCGCTATTTTTATTCAATAATGGAGCGACTACCTGCGGCATTAGTGTTCTGACCAAGATTAATTGGCTGGTGTATCCCAGCGGTAGGTTTTTGTATTAACCACTATCACTAGATCCTTGAAGTCTACAGTTATATCTTCCTGAGCATCCCAGAAATGTTCAGTTTCATCAGCCTTGAACAAAATTCGCCATCTTCCAACTTCGTTGGAAACTTTTATTGCCTCTTCTCCTTTTACGGTAACTTTACTGACATCTGTCAACGCAGGAGTTCCGTCCAAAGCAGCCAAACCGTCTTCATCCAGTACTATATCAACAACCAGCAGATCTAAAACTTCATCCCAAACAACGATTAGTTCACCAAGCCAGCCCGGCTGTATAGCTTTTATTTTAACTGGTCCCCCATTATCATTGAGTAATAATACGCGGGTGTACTCTGGTTCATCATCAAGAATATACTCGCTGTAATCTGGGCCTTCATTTAGTTGCAGCCTGTAATAAGTAACAATATTTTTAAGAGTAACACCATACTTTAAAGCTTCACTGTAGTGGATATATATCTGCGGCCGTTCGGAACCTTCGCCGACCACTCTTACCCTAAACCAGATTTGCCTTGAATTAATCAGGGCATCAAGGAATTCTTTAACAGCACGATCATACATAGTTGAATCACCGGAACCAAAAATTCCCCAGTCTATACTATCGCTTACAGCCTTCTCATAGTCAATCCATATCACTTCATTCTCACGATCTTCAACAAATATTTCAGTTACTGCATAATTGATAACTGGCCTTTCATTGGCAAGCACGGGTGAGCAGCAAAGCAGTATTATTATCAAAGATAATATTAATGTTGATAATTTTCCTGTCAAGCGATTCAATTTTTATGCCTCCTTTACCGTTAAAACAGATCTATATTCTGGTAAATAAATTACTCATAAATTTCAGGTTATTAATTATGCCAAGACCCTGTTAAAAGGGTCTTGGCTCTAGCAGCTATGTCAACTTCACCTTACGCAAGCTGATAATAAATTATTACCATACTGAGACACCATCAATATACACTTTAAAGTTTATGAGACTTACATCTGGTTCGTTGTTTTCATTAAATGTTCTGAAGCGGAAAATATTATCCTTTTTGTTTGCGTCGATACCTTTGTAGGTTACTTTGGTAATATTACTCAAATCCTTTCCTTCAAACTCTGCAACGAACTCAGCTTCATCAACGATAAAATTAATAAACCAGCAATTAGCCATATCAAACCAGGCATAATTAATATCAAACCAGTCAGGCTGAATAAGAGGTACTGGTTTTCGATATGCAATAATATTTCCGCTTATGTAGATCTCGAGGTCTGGTTCAGGAAGATCCCCCTCAGCAACCCCGAAAGTTGCATAATCATCATAGGCCTCTGTCAAGGTTTTCCCGCCATCAACAGCCAAACTGTAATTAATGATCTTGTCATCCTCAGTTATTACGTATACTTCCCGGTGATTATATAATGCAACCTGAATATCACCCACGATTTTCTCATACAGCTGATATTTACCTGAAACAGCTATAAGCTCAAGTGCGTATGCATAATCTGCTATTATATACTCACCTTCTGGATTTTCATATATGACATACTGAGGATCGTAGCCAGCCGAAAAAGCTGTCGAAGACAGGATTAAAAGCAGAACAAGAATAAGAAGAAACACAGGGGCATACTTTTTCGCATAAATCATATCTTTTTTCTCCCTTCTGATTTATACTATCTTTCTTTTCTCTCTAGATGCTTTCGTTTTTCTCTCTATCTAATATTCTTTCTCTCTATTTTTCTTGCAAATATCCCCGGCACCGTCTCCCTTCAGTTTAAATTTTTATGCTTTTGTCTATAACTCCTTTGCAATTAGAACAATTTCCTGTATGGTACTACTGTCGCCGGTTTCCGTTACGGTGACAGCAACTTCAGCACCATCTTCATAACCATTTGTAACCAGCTCCCAGCGGTTTTCTTCACGGTTATATTTAAGCATCAGACCATTTGCAGTTACGGTTTCAGCTTCTACACCTTCATTAAGATATATTCGAACATATGTAAGCTCAAACATATCAATAAATGCTGTTGATCGATCCCAATCAATCAAATCAATTTCCGGTTGACTGAACACTTCGGTAATTCGATCCTGTAAAACTGCTACAAAGAGGGCAGCTATAATGAGTAGTGCGATTATAACCAGGAATAACCGCTGAAAATTTTTTTTATCCTTGTACTTTTCTTTTCTGACTTTTTCAAGCCTGCCCATAAATTAACTGCTCCATAAAAAATGATATATTTATAATAGTACGGTATTATATCAATATTCTGTTAATCTTGTCAAGTATTGTTGTTTTTATAATTACATAATTGTAATAATATGGTACTGTGCTAATTTACCTCTATCCTACTTTGAATATTTTTTTAATCTCAACTGATAAGGTTACGGGGTGAAGGTTTGGTTAAGTGGCATTAAAAGGAGAAATGTTGTCAAACATAAGCCTGAATAAATTAAAGAACATAAATCGTAAAACAAAGGGCAAAGTAAACCGATTTAAAACGTAAGCAGGCCATGATTTTGGCGAACCGGCTCACAAAGCCTTAAATGTATAAAAATTTATTTTAACCGGTGAAGACTAAAAATTTTCCCACCAGTTAGGAGGTTGATCTCCGCTGTTACCGCCTTGTCCGTTTTCGTTTTCCTCCCCGGGAGGATCTGCAGGTGGATCTTCATCGTCTGGGTCATCGGGATCTGTTTCATCATCAGGGGGCGGCTCTTCTCCCGGAGGCTCTTCTCCCGGAGGCTCTTCATCGGGGTCATCAGGCGAATCCTCGCCATTTTCATCTTCATCTTCATCGGGATCCGGTAATAGCTCGAGATGTAGATCACAGGCTATTCGCGGTGCATATTTCTCTAAAAAATAATCGCTTCTGACTGTTCCGGCAGCTCTGCATAAATCTGTGGGACGCAAACCTGATAACAAACATACTTCCATTCTCACGATACCGTCAGGCCGGGAAAAATCTTTCTTCTCAAGTTCCTTGAATGCTTCAAGAAATACTTCGCGCAAGAAGGCTGTTGAATAACGCCAACCCTGCTGGATGCCACCCATTTTCGGTTCATCATAACCCATCCAAAAAGAAGCAACAAGATTAGGAGTATATGCCACGAGGTAAACATCTTTCCAGTTTTCAGTAGTTCCTGTTTTTGCAGCAACCGGTCGATCTATCTGCAAAGCGCGTCCCAGATAAACCCTGACAAAATCCTGTAGTATATCATTGACGATGAATGTTGCCTGCGGGCTTAGCACCTGTTCAGGATTGATTCGCTGCTCATAAATGACTACCCCGTGACGGTCAACTATTCGTTCAACCGTATGCAGGTCTACTTTTACACCTTCATTAGCTAAAACGCTGTAAGCCTGGGCCATATCAACTGCTGAAACACCGTAAGTAAATCCACCTAATGTCAGGGCAAGATTATCAATCTCGCTGGGATCAATTGTTGAAATACCCATACGTTCGGCATACCCAACACCTACCCTTGGCCCAAGAGCCTGAAAGGCCCGGACCGCCGGTACATTGTAAGAGAAATACAGCGCTTCCCTTGCAGATATCATGCCCCTGAAACGGTTATCAAAGTTTTTCGGCTTCCAACCCTGAGGACCGGTAAAAGGTGAATCATTCAGGGGAGATCCTCCACCGGCCAAAACGCCTTCCTCAATAGCAGGAGCATAAGTAATAATTGGCTTGATTGCCGATCCCGGTTGGCGAAGAGTTGTGAAACGCAAAATCTCATCGAATTTTTTGCGATATTCACGACCACCGCCAAGAGCTTTAATCTTTCCTGTTATCGGGTCAGCCACTACAATCGCCGCCTGGGGTTGGGGTATACCACCTTCTTCATCAACAAGCTCCTGAAGCTGAGCCCGGGAAAGGTCGCGACCGGCAGGCAGGTTGGATATAGCCTCCCTTACCTTTGGCATATCTACAAATATTGTTGAAGGATAAAGGTCTGTACGACCAAGAACTTCTTCAACATGTGCCTGAAGTGAAGGCTCAAGTGTAGTATAGATGCGCAGTCCTCCTGTATATATGGCCCTGTAGGCTTCTTCACGGGAGCCTATGGAAGGGATTTCACTTAAAATTTCTATTAATTCATGATGAACCACATAGTCAACAAAATGTGGATAAGGGTAATCAGGACTTTTGGGTTCAGCGTACTCAAACTCGTACATCAAAGCTTCTCTTTGCTGACTTTCAGTAATAAAATCAAGCCTCTTCATACTTGACAAAACAACACGCATTCTTACGGCAGCTTCAAGCTCATTGTCCAGAGGGTTATAGAAGTTTGGCGAGCGTACAGCTCCAGCAAGCATAGCGGCTTCTGCAATGCTTATTTCATCAACACTTTTATCAAAATAAGTTTGAGCAGCGGCTTCAATACCGTAAGCGCCGTTGCCAAAATAGATGCGGTTTAAGTACATTTCCAGTATTTCTTCTTTGCCATAACGACGTTCAAGCTGTAGTGCGAGCCAGATTTCCTGTATTTTTCGTTTAAATGTGGTTTCAGGTGTAAGAAAAGCATTCTGAGCCAGCTGTTGAGTTATCGTGCTGGCACCCTGAACAATTTCACCGGCTCTGAAATTAGCATAAGCTGCCCGGAGACTGCCGATTATATCAAAACCAAAGTGACGTTGAAACCGTTCGTCCTCTATAGCTATAAATGCCTTTTGCACATGATCGGGAATTTCATTAAGTCCTACTATGATCCGGTTTTGTTCCTCGTGTAAAGCCGCTATTTCATCACCATTACTATCATAAATATAGGAGGTTTCAACAGTAGCTAATCGTGATGGATCAAGAGGCGGAGCATCATTGATAAAATTAACAACTACGGCCGCTGCGGCGCCTCCGGCTAAAAGAAATAATAAAATCAAAAAAACAAGTAAACCTTTTATGATGTTTCCTCTTCGACGTCGTTTATCATTTTTATTAAATGTCGGCTTTTTAGTTTTTAAATCCAGAGGTGTCTTTTTTTCTGCCAACTGATTATGTCCTCCCGTTGAAAAAATATTCTCCCTGATAGAATACCTCTACTTGCAGGTCAAACCTAATAGCAGTATCGTTATCCACCGGTACTACCTGGCAAATGAGGTATATGTTAACATTATACCATAGCATAATATGGCCTTAAAAAGAGTGCAAGAAGCTATCTAAATTCTCAAAAACAAAACATGAACCATTCTTACATCTCAATAATGATAACAGTTAAAGTAAGTTTATGCCTTCCAGGCTGCCCTTCATTTTCATTTTGGCAATCAAAACGCTTTATTAACTAGGCTTTACATAAATAACAGACAATCAGACAGGACAAATGGTTCACCAAAGATTTGGCATTAATATTGCTTGTAATTTAGGATAGGCAACGAAATTTGGAAGGGAGCAATAAAATGGATCGAGAAGCTGTTCTAAATGAAAGTAGTCGTATCGTCGACATAATTTTAAAAACAGCAATGTCAACAGCAGAAAAAGATAAGGTTGTATCAGATTCGGTTGAAAACTATGCCGAATATGTAAACCCGGCTATATTATCTGCCCGTAAATCTGTTTCTTCAGATTATTCATTTGTTGAATGGGAAGATGAAGGCGCAGTGTTTCGGGATACTCACGGTGTTGAGTTTATTGACTGCCTTGGCGGCTTTGGGATCTATATGCTGGGGCATCGCAACCCAAAAATAGTTGAAGTTGTAAAAGCTCAGCTTGATCGCTATGCCCTTCATAGCCAGGAACTTGTAGAACCTCTCCGAGGATATTTATCCAAGCTTGTAGCAATGATCACACCGGGAGACCTGCAGTATTCATTCATCTGCAACGGTGGAGCCGAGGCGGTTGAAATGGCTTTAAAACTGGCAAGACTTGCTTCGGGCAAAACATGGTTTATATCAACTGTTAACGCCTTTCATGGCAAATCAATGGGTGCTGTCTCTGCTACAGGCAAAGGAGTTTACCGTGCTCCTTATATTCCTCTTATCCCCGGTTTCCAGCATGTTGAATACGCCGATGCAGAAGCAGTTGAAAAAGCAATCTGTAACCTTATTGCTGTCGGTGAGACTGTAGCAGGAGTTATAGTTGAACCTATTCAGGGCGAAGCAGGTATTATAGTGCCACCACCGGACTATCTTCCTGCCCTGCGTGATATATGCGACAATTATGGTGTATACCTGATTACGGATGAAATCCAGACCGGAATGGGCCGTACAGGAACTCTCTGGGCAGTTGATCAAGTAGACGTGGTTCCAGATATTTTAATTATGGGCAAAGCTTTTGGTGGTGGTGTTATGCCTATTACCGGAATTGTTGCCCGGCCTTCTTTATGGAAAAATATGCTCGACAATCCATGGATTCTGGGCTCTCCAACATTTGGCGGCAATCCACTCAGTTGTTCTGCCGCTATAGCCGCAATTAAATACACTGTCGAATGGGATATCCCGAAAATGGCGGCAGAAAAAGGAGCTTATATTTTAGAAAAACTAGATACTCTGAAAGAACAGCACCCGGACATATTAAAAGACGTCAGGGGCAAAGGACTTCTAATCGGCATGGAATTCCCAACAGATGATGTCGGTTTTAAGCTGGCCAAAGACCTTTTTGACCAAAGAGTATTAGTCGGTGGCACACTGAATAATGCCAGGGTTATCAGGATAGAACCACCGGCAATAATCAGTTACGAGCAAATTGACATTGTTTTAAAGGCTTTGGAAAAAACATTGGCAAAATTAAACAAGTAAAAATGCCATTAAACTGCAAGTAAAAAAAGAGGCCTGCTGATAAAAAGCAGGTCTCATTTATTAAAGAAGGAGAGAAATATTTCTACAAGGTTCGGGTCAAACTGGTATCCGGCATAGTTCTTAATCTCTTCTAGAGCTTCATCAAAACTTCTGGCTTTACTGTAAGGCCTGTTGCTGGTTATGGCATCGTAAGCATCAACAATTGCGAGGATACGACATTCAACAGGTATATCTTCACCAGACAGACCAAGAGGATAACCGCTGCCATCCCAACGCTCATGGTGTTTTAAGATTAAATCAGCCACCGGTGAAAGATCGGGTGAGGTAACAGCGATTCGATAACCTTTTTCCGGATGCAGCCGCATAACCTTCCACTCTTCTTCACTTAAACTGCTATCCTTGAATAGGATCTTATCAGGTATACCTACTTTACCCAAATCATGAACATGAGCCAGAAGAACAAGGTCAGACAATTGGCGGGATGTAAGACCTATTTCCTCGCCAATACGGCGGCAATAATCTGCAAGTCGCTGGGCATGACCCTCAGTTATATAATCTCGCTCGGCTAAGGCTGTCATTAGCGCTTCAACAGTTTTCTTGCGAGCCCTGCTGCTACAATATAGTTTGTCATGATACATGTGATCATCTGCCTGTTTAAATATATCAGACAGACTTTTATCTGTTCCCTGTGTCGTGGCTATACCGATTGATAGCCCCATGGGGTGGTCTTTATTATTTTTATTATAGGCTTCCACATTTTCTCTTATTCTTGCAGCCACCAATTCACCGGTAGATTCGTCAGTATTTGGCAGTATTGCAGTGAATTCATCTCCGCCTACTCTGGCCAGTATATCACCAGCCCGTATTGATTTTTTTAAAATATCTGCAGCTGCCTTCAAAAGAAGGTCGCCGGCATAATGGCCAAGAGAATCATTGACCAACTTTAAATCATCCAGATCAGCAGAAATCATCGTTATCGGAAAATCACGTCCTTTTCCGAGCCGTTCCATCTCTTCTTCAAAGTAAGCCCGATTGTGCAAACCAGTAAGTTGGTCATGTAAGCTCAGGTACTTAAGCTTTTCCTCAAACTGAATCCTTTCGCTAATATCACGGGCTACACCACGGAATCCCCTGATATTACCGTTTTTGTCTTTAACCAATGATACTGATAGTTCGCCATGAGCTGAGCTGCCATCTTTCCGTAAAATTTCCAGAGTAAATCTGCGATCAGGCTTGCCTGTCTTATAAACACGGTTAAAAGCTCGAAATACTGTATCCGGATCCCTGTACAACTCTTTGTAGCTTTTACCCATTAGTTCATCATAACTGTAACCAAGCATTTTCATTGTAGAATTATTAAAAAAGATAATATCGCCGTTGAGATCAACTTCGTAGTAACCTTCCTCAATGTTATCAAGAATAGCACGGTACTTCTCCTCAGATTCAAGCATTGCCTTTTCAAAAATCTTTCTCTCGGTAATATCTTCGCCGATACACAAGTACTCCTTAACAGTCTTATCCTGGTCAAAAATAGCTCTGTTAATCCAACGAATCCATCTTTGCTCACCCTTGTAGTTTATGTTTGAGTGTTCGTGAGAAGCGATCGGATTTTGCAGTTTTAGAGATAAAAAATGGTCTATCACCTTGGAGTAGTTGTCCAGTGGAACAAAATCCATAAGCGGAGAACCCTTGATCTCTGAAATTTTTCTACCCATAAAAACACAATATGCATTATTAGCAAATGTAAATGTAAACTTAGGTGATATTCGGGCAACCATAGCTGGAATATCTTCTGCTATAGCGCGATACCATTCTCTGTTTTCTGTTAATTCCCTTTCGGCTTCATTTAACTCAACCGCATTGGCGGTGATTGAAGCAAACGGAAGCAGCACGTGCCTGTCTGTAATCACATCCTTCTCAATGCCGGCCAAAAGAAGTGTGCCCACCAGTTTTTGATCAGAAATAAGAGTTACAGAAGTATAACAATTAACTCCCAGTCTTTTACCAACAACCTTGCTCAAAGTTTCTGGAACCTTACCGAAAGTAGCCTCCGAAAGTTTATCCGTTTTTTTAACAAAATGGCTTAGCAATTCATGATAACAGTAATCACTGAGAGAAAAGCCTGCACCGATGATGCTTTTACCAAACAATTTTTCAAGAAACCTGTTCTCATTCTCCGGTATCATTGAGTAACAACAGGTCATCATCCGATCCCGACTATCATATATGTTAACAAATACATACATCGCACCCGTAATAGATTTTATCTGATTACAGATGTAAGCAAATAATTCATCGTAGGATATACGACTCAATCCTATAGCATAATTACTAATTATTGTTAATAATTGATTGCTATAAAGATTATCTGCTCCAGACACTAAATCTTCCGGATAACACTCATGATCCGGTTTTTTCGCTACATGCTTGTCCATTTTTTATCTCCATTCCGCGAAAACCATATTTATTAATGCCTTTTAAGCAGATCGTGCCTACAGGTATTTCTTTAACTGTTTTCTTTGATAAATTCCAGCATTTTTTTCTGTAACTGAATTCGATCATAATCAAGCGGGGCAACATGTTGAGAATTTTCCAGCCATACCAGCTCTTTTTCTTGTGAGCCAATCTGATCATAAATAAACCCGGCATCACGGCTATCAACTACTTTATCCTGCCTTGCACCGAAAATTAACGCCGGCTGTTTTATATCAGGCAAATCTTTACAGACTAAGGCAGTCAGCTTGATTAACTCATGAACGGCCGGTATGGAATGAGCGCCATAATTAATTTCCAGCGCTTCCGGATCATTTATAGAAGGTGGTCCGCCGGCAATTTTTTTTATGAAATATTTCAATGGCGGGACAAGCCTGAATTTCAGTGATCTCAATTGGTAAGGGCTGCAAATAGTGATAACGCCTTTAACCCTTTCGGGATAAAGGCGGGCCAAACGTAGAGACAGCATTCCACCCATGGACAAGCCGGCACAAAAGACTGTTTCACATAATTCCTCTAAAAGTTCAAGGTTTTCAACGACTGAGTTAGTCCAATCGTTGTAGGTGCAATTATGCATATCTTCCAACCTTGTCCCATGCCCCTTCAGCAGAACCCCCATGGCAGAAATTCCCTGGGAAGACAAATACTTTCCAACCGTTTTAAAAACCTGGGGAGAACCGGATATCCCATGGACTAAAAGACAACCTACCTGACCTGATTTATAATAAAAAGGCTCAGCCCCCGGCATAATAATCTTATCTGCATTATTTTGTTTCATTGCCCGGGTAATAGTACGGATTTTTCATTTCCATTCCACAATAGCAGCAATTGATCATTTCATTATCGCGATCGGCGCAGGAGCTATAAAATTTTTTACCACAATGCGGACATACCCACTCAAACAATAAAATCAGTCCTTTACTGTTATTGAGTAGTGTGTAAGTTCATAGTTGTTTTGTACAATTATATGCCTTTTCTTATTTTTAAGACAAATAAATTATCGGCCTTTCCAAACCGGAGTTCTTTTTTCCATAAAAGCCGCTATACCTTCCTGAAAATCCTCTGTTTGTAACAGGAAACCTAAGGCTTCCTGTTCCAATTTTAATCCTGATTGAAGATCTGTGTCTATGCCTTTGTTAATAGTCTCTTTAATTTTCTTCAGACTAAGAGGTGGTTTCTCTGCCAGTTTCGCTGCAAAGTCACAAGCAGTCCTGTCAAGCGCTTCTTTATTAACTACCTGGTCAACCAAACCTATTTCTTTTGCCTCTTTGCCGTCTACTGTTTCTCCACTTAATATCATCCATTTGGCTTTTGCCACACCAATTCTGCGCGGTAACCTTTGAGTCCCTCCCCAGCCGGGCAGTAACCCACGGTTAATTTCCGGCAATCCCAACTCCGCAGTGTCAGCGGCTATTATGAAATCACAGGCAAGTGCTATTTCACAACCACCACCAAGGGCAAAACCGTTAACCATTGCAATCACAGGCTTTTCATATGAAGCAATCATTTCTACTATAGGTTCCACAACTGCTGTTTCTGAAAGATCCCAGCCAGCTGAAAAGCAGTGCTTTATCTCCTGTTGTCCTTCCTTTTCCCTTATCCTTGGGTTACCGGTAATGATCAATACTCTTACTTCATCATCGACAACAAGCTCTTCAAGAGCTTTTTTAACTTCTAAGCCAAGGGTACTATTAATTGCATTTAGTCTTTCCGGACGGTTGAATGTTATACGGGCGATAAGATCATTCTTTTCAACAATGATAGTTTCATAAGACATAATAAACACCCCTTAATATGATCGGATCTTAAAGATATTCATTTTGAACAGAGGCAATTTCCACCGGATTAAATGGTTTAAATGCCAGGGGTTCTCCTTCCAACACTTTTAACGAAGATTCAAAAGTTGGTTTAGGCTTTTTATAAAATATACCCAGGGGAATTTTATCACCCCACTGCCGTGAAATTTCTAAAGCTGCCGACCAATCTTCCAGATCTTCTATATCTGGAAAGTAGGTTCTTTTCTTGTACCAGCCAAAAGTGTTAACCTTGTTAAAAGATACGCAGGGCTGAAGAATATCAACCAGGGCATAACCCGGGAAATTAATTGCCTCCTTCATCGTCTCTTTCAGGTGGTCCTTTTCCCCGCTGAAGCAGCGGGCAACAAAACCTGCGCCAAGAACCAGGGCAACTGCCAGGGGATTTAAGGCCGGTAAAACGACCCCGTTTACCTGCACTCCCGTTTTCATTCCCTGGTCACTGGTAGGGCTTGCCTGGCCTTTGGTCAGGCCGTATATCTGGTTATTATGAACAAAGTGGGCAAGATCGGGGTTTCGTCTAATATTGTGAATAAAATGGTTACCGCCCTCTCCATAACTGTCACCATCACCTGATTCTACAATAACCTTTAATTCTTTATTGGCTATACAAGCGCCAAGTGCCGGCGGCAGGGCCCGACCATGTAAACCATTAAAACCGTTTGCCCGAATATAATGAGGTATCTTGGCTGCCTGCCCGATTCCTGAGCAAATTAGTATCCTCTCAGGCGGCAGTTCCAACTCAGCAAGCGCTTCAGCCAGAGCTTCGCGTATCTGAAAGTTACCGCAGCCCGGACACCAGGCAGTCCCGCCGGGCATATAATGATCAGCCTTGAACATATTTATCCACCTCCTTAACTATTTCTCGGGGCAGAAAGGGTCGCCCGTCGTATTTAACAATTTTACCGTCAACTGCCAACCCTGTTTCACGGTAGATCAGAGAGGCAAGCTGTCCGGTAATATTATTCTCAACACTTAATACCTTTTCCACCTGAGGGAAAAGATTTTTTATACGCTTTTGCGGAAGTGGCCATAGATCAGTAAACTGGAGCATTGCCGTTTTTTTACCTCGTGCGGAGAGAGTATCAACCACTTCCCGTAAAACCCCGTAGGTTGAACCCCAGCCAAGCAGAAGTAGTTCCGGTTGCGGATCACCATAGAGGTCTGGTTCATCCATATCTTCGGCCAGTAAAACCATTTTGCGCATTCTTTTATCTGCCATAAGCCGTCTTGTTTCCGCATCCTCTATAATATTCCCATTTTCATCGTGCTCATCGCTATCTACCAAAACGGTTTCTCCTTCTAGTTGTCCTGGTATAACACGCGGAGATATGCCATTTTCAGTAAGTCGATAACGTTTATAGGGCTTTTCTATTTCACCTTCTCCGGCAATAGAGCGGTTATAACTTAACCTGTTGAAATCAAAAGGATCAACCGCCCTGTGAGTATCGGCGAAATGCTGGTCTGACAAAAAGATAACCGGAGTCTGGTAACGATCGGCCAGTTCAAAAGCTTTGTTTAACCTGTAGAATGCATCTTCATGTGAAGTAGCGCTGAGCACTGCACGCGGAAATTCACCATGGCCGGCATGAATAACAAACTCAAGATCGCCCTGTTCAGTGCGGGTCGGCAATCCGGTAGCCGGTCCCGGACGCATAGCAACTATAACTACCAGGGGCGTTTCTGTCATCCCCGCAAGCGACAAACCTTCCACCATAAGTGAAAATCCACCACCAGATGTGCAGGTCAATGCCCTTACACCTGCATATGAAGCACCCATAGCCATATTTACAGCGGCAATTTCATCTTCTGCCTGCTCAACTACAACTGGGTATTGAACACTTTTTTCTGCCAGGTAGTTCATAATACCAGTTGAAGGAGTCATCGGGTAGGCAGAAAGAAAACGGCACCCACTGGCCAGGGCTGCCATACCCAAAACCTGGTTGCCGTCAATAAAAAGTTTTTTCCTTTCTTCTTTCTTCGGCGGCAATGTAAAACAAGTGCTGCAATAACGTTCTGCCGATTTAAAACCAGCTTTCAGGGCTTTAATATTCTGTTCTGCAACATCTTCTTTGCCGGTAAAGGTTTCAGTAAGCAGCTTTTCAACCGTTGCTGTTTCAAGCCCGATCAGAACCAGTAAAGCGCCTACAGCAACAGTGTTTGCCATAATTGCCCCTCCGGCCTCTTCGGCAAGGCTGCGAAGTTTAACCGGAACCCCCCGATCTTCATCTTCCGGCAAGTCAAAAAGCTCGGGGTCAAAGATAATTCTTCCAGATGGAGAAAGATCTGAATTATGCAGGATAAAAGTTTCTTCATTTAAAGCAACTATTATGTCAACAGTTTCAACATTAGTCCACGGGGTTTCCGAACTAATTCTCAATCTTGAGAAATTATGGCCTCCGCGTACCCGCGACATGTAATCTTTTGTATAGATTATGCTATAACCTTCCCTAACCAAAGCCTTTCCCAGCAGGTTCATCACAGTATCCATGCCCTGGCCGGCTGCTCCACCTACAAGAATATTAACATCCATGAGTGAAAACCATCTCCTTTCCACTTACCATGGAACTATTCGTCAGAAAAGCCGCGGTTCCTGTTACAAAAATCAGAAATTATCAAACTATTATCTGATTCCTGCCCAGTAAAGCAAAAACAGACCACCCAATACCAGTATTGCACCACTGATGTAACTTAAATTATGGGTATATTTATTGATTTTAGGCAGGTTTCTGGCCAAACCGGTAAAAGTACCTGCAACTAAGAGCGGTATTCCGTGGCCAAGGCCATAAATAAACAGAAGAATGCTCCCGTATAATAACTCGGCCTGCACCGCTGCATAAGTAATTATAACTGCCAGAACAGGTGTGGCGCATGGAGAAGCTACAAGTCCGAATAACAAACCCATGATCAGTGCGCCTCCAAAACCGGCCTTTCTAAGAGGAAGCTTTTTCAAACCGGGCATTTCAAATGTCAATACGCCCAACAATTGTAAGCCCATGATTAGAGCAACAGCAGCCAGGACATAATACCAAGCAGAACCTATTTCTCCGAAAACACTGCCAAAATAAGCAGCAATAAAACCAAGAATTGAAAATGTAACTGCCATGCCTGTTACAAATGAGGCAGACAAAATAAAACCTCTTGATTTACTACCCTCACCATAGCCGCCAATATATCCAACCAGTAGAGGAACCATGGTAAGAATACAGGGGCTGATACTGGTAAGCAGGCCGCCGAGAAAAACCAGCACCAGCGTTATTATCGATCGCTGGCTAATGGCTTCAGGCAGGGTCCGGGAAAAGAAATGCTCAATACCTGAAGCAACTCTTTTTTCTCCAGGCGCATCCACCGTTATCATATCTACCCGGGCGGCCATTTCATCAAATGTAAGTACACCGGCATCCCGGGAGACAATAACACCTTCGGAATCAATAAAATAAAAGTCGGGAATATAAAGTATATCAAAATGTTCAAAGAACTTTTCAGTTTGCTGGTTATCCAAATCGGCAACGATAAAGACAACCTGTTGGTCGTATTCTTGTTTCAGAGCCATTAGCACGGGCTCCATTGCTACACAGGCGCTTCACCATCTGGCATAAAATTCAAGGACTATCGGCCGCTGCGCCTGTATCGCTTCCGTATAGGCAGTGTATGGCCTATCATCAGGAACAAAATTCTCGGGATCAGGTTCATCAGTGACGGTTTGAACATCGGAAATAAGTTCTGAACCTGGAAGAAAGAGAACGGTCATAACGGCCGCAACAACAACTATTAAAATTAAATACTTATATTTGGCAGACACAATATAACCTCCGGACAAAAAGGATTAGTCATTACGGTTGTAAAGGCATCTCATTATGTCTCGCCGGGAAAGAATGCCTACAAGCTTTTCGCCATCATCGATAACAGGCAATCTGCTAATATTATTTTCAACCATGAGAGTTGCAGCTTTTTCAACTTTATCCCCGGGCTTGATTGAAATGACATCCTTACTCATTAGCTGGCCTGCTTCCAAAGACATAGCCCTTTGCAACTCTTCAACAAATTTTTTCGGACTGCCCAGATAGATCAAACCACCCAGGATCTCAAGGTAGCCCGGAGCTTTAATTCTGGAAGCCCGTCTAATTAAATCCCCCTCGGTAACTATTCCGGCAACCTTGCCTGCTTCATTCAAGACCGGCAGACCGCTGATGTTATTCTCCTGCATCAGCTTAGAGCACAGCTCAACTGAATCGCCAGTCGAAACTGTAATTACATCTGTAGTCATGATTTCTTTAACCTTACTCATTAAACACCCTCCTTAGTTGAATACAAAACTAGATATAGTATCTATATATTGCTTTGAATCGACAAACATTATATCATTATGGTCAGCTCGTGGAATAGTAACCATCTTTTTTTCACCTGAGCCAAGGGCCTTAAATAATTCTTTGCCCTGCTCGAAAGGCACAAGCCGATCCCATTCACCATGAATAATCAAGGCCGGCAGGTTGATTCCTTTAACTAAGTCATTATGAAACTTTTCTAGCAGATCAAGGTTTCCGGGTGAAGGCAGACCAAGGTGTTCTATTAATCGGACAATACTTATAAATCCGCTTTCAATAATTAAACCTTTAAATTGGTCAGGATAACGGGCTGCAAGTTCAAGGGCAGAAATACTGCCAAGCGAACGCCCCATTACTACCCAATTGTCAATATTATATTCACCTTTTAGCTGTTCATTTACTGATTCAAAGATTTTTGCGGCATCGCCAATCATGGATTCAAATCCGGGGTTTCCGGTACTTGCTCCGTAACCGCGATAGTCAGCAACCAAAAGATTCAAACCCCGGTTTTTATACATCGGGGCAATTCCGTCGTAATCACTTACGACCTCTCCGTTTCCATGAAAATATAGAATCCATGGAGAACTATTTTTTGATGGATAAGCCCTGCATACTATAGAAACACCCTTATCTACCGAAACAGACAGATCAAAATCGCCGTCACGGGCTTTGTTATGCTGACGGCGCGGGTAAAATAAGTAATCCAGCAAAAAAGACTGATCTATTATCGAATAAAGGTCGGTCATATTACCACCCTTTAACTAAAGAGCCTTTTCTATCAGGCTTCTATTGGAATCAAAAAATACCTGGCCCTGCTTTAATATCTCTTCAGCTTCACGATTAACTTCACCGGTTTTATCCTGCGCCCTTAATAAGCCAAGGTTTGCCTTAACGTTATAGTATGCTCCGGCAAGCCCCGAAAATGCCTGCAGGTTAGCCATACCCAAATCAGTAATTGCAGAAGGGTTTCCTTTACAAACCACTTCATTAATTAAAGAAAGTGTTCTCAATGATCCTCTGGCCGATTTCAGGGTTATTTCAATTGCATTTTGAACTACTTCCAAAACAGCAGCAGATCGCTCTGTCTTACTGCTGTTATTATCTTCAGGTAATCGAAAAACTTCCATGACCTGGTTAAAGGCAATGGTATCATCATCAATATTATCTAACTGTCTGGCCATGAGAAAGCGAGCTTCTTCGCCTGCTTTTTGCAGTATATCCACAGCATCTCCCAGCTTATCGCGATCCTGACTGACATTACAATACATTGAAAGAAGCCCCGCTGCCTGGGCTCCCGTAAGAGCGGCAACTGAACCACTGCTTGGAGCCGGAGAAGCTGAAGCAACTTCACGGACAAACACTTCAACCGGCAAATCCTTTAACATATTCATAACCTCTTTTCCTATTTCCTGTTATTTATTATATCAAGCAATAACCAATCAGGCCAGTTTTGTATTTGTCTCATTTCCTTCAGCAATATTTTTTATTGCTTCTTCAGCTTCACTGTCAAGTGATGGAACCTCATGCCATTGTAAAATTTCATGGATCAAGGCATTTGCGTTTATTCCGAAATCTTTTTTGCCGGCAGCGACCCAGTTGTCATAATTATTCCGGTTAAAAAGCTTGGTAAAGTGCATTTGGGTGCGAAAATTGTCCATTGTATGTTGTTCAGTCAGAAATTGACCACCCGGTCCAACTTTTTCAATAACATCAAGGGCTAGAGTTGTCGGGTTGATTTCCACACCACGGGTTATATATTTTATGGCGCCAATCCCTTCGTTGCATAGAATTACCTGTTCAAGGGATGTTGCCATACCGGCCCCGATATAGCCAATATCATGAATAAGGTTTCCTCCGGCCAGGGCGGTAATGAGAAGATTAAACCCTACCTCCATGGCTGCCTGTTGATCAAAACTTTGGGCATCGGTGCAACCAGCAGTTGTAAATGAAGGTAAATTATAAAAATGAGCCATCTGAACTAGTGAAGCACAACCGAGATCAAGTTGAGGATCACCGTAAGAACAAACTGTCGTTATCATATTTAAAGGGGGCGTTCCTCCACCGTATATATATGGAGCTCCCTTTGCTTTCAGTTGGTGGATAACCAGGCCCGATAAAATTTCTGCATTGGCCACTACCAGAGACCCTGCTGTGGTCACAGGACCCGTCGCTCCACACATTACTGCAGGTACATATATTACCGGTATTCTTTCTTCTGCGGCAGTCAAGAGCTTTTCAAGAGCATTTTTACTATGCATCAGGGGTGAGGTCGGTTCGGAGTAATGAATAATATATGGCTTTTCAGCCAACTTATTTCTGCCGCCTGCAGCCAGTGAGGCCATCTGGATAATATCAAGCAATCCTTTGCGATCATGAGCATCAAATATAATTGGTTTTGTTGTATTAAGGGTCATCGCTTCAAAATGATGCCTGTCTGTTCTGATTTCGGGAACATCTGATGCATGGGCCATTGACATCACAAAATCAATATTTTCCAGGGCATCGGTAACTCTTGATGCGTTTATTGTATCCTGCTTTGTGGAGCGGCGACGTAACCCGGTTTCAATATCCATAACATAGGGGGTATCGGAACCCGTACCGTAATAGATGCGACCTTTTTCCAGGGTCATTGCCCTTATCCCGGATCGATTATATATGGCTATTTTGCAGGGAGTGGTCTGAAGAGCCTGCTGCACCATCCATGGCTGAATTTTGACCAGATCACCCTTAATAGGCGCACCTGCATCTTTTAATAATTTAAGTGCTTCGGGTTCATAAACTTTTACACCAACCTGCTCCAGAATATCAAGGGTGGCCAGATGCAACTGTTCCATCTGATCTGCAGTAAGATTAAGCAGCCCCATCCGCTTTTGAAAATAAGTGTGATTAATCAATTAGCTTGCCTCCCAAAAAATAAAATACCTGATACATATAAAAAACTTAGGCCTTTTCTAAAAAGAATTCAGCTTTGGGCAAGGTAATCTGGACATGAACACCCGGGTTACTTAGCCGGCACTGTCTGCTATGTAGACAGAGTGATTCTCTTTACTCTATCTTTTACTGCCTGCACTGTTTCAGGCAATAGCTCTTTAGTGTGGTGATTTTCGAGTAAATATTTCACCCTTAAGTTTGCTTCCTCGCCAAAAGTTTTAGCACCCTCGGCCTGCCAGCTATCGTAGTTCCGGCGGTTCAAAACTTCGGGAAAGTAAAGTTCATGACGGAAGTGCTTCATAGTGTGCTCTTCAGCAAGGTAGTGTCCGCCGGGACCTACTTTCTCAATCAGATCAAGGGCAAGATGTTCTTCGTCAACATCAATTCCGCGAATCAGGTTTTTAGCCGCACCTACCGCTTCATTACAGAGCAGCAGGTATTCAAGGCAGGAGATCATCCCTACACCCATGTAGCCTAGATCGTGAATCAAGTTACCCCCGGACAGTCCGGCCACTGCAATATTAAAACCTGCTTCCATTCCAGCCTGTTGATCAAAAGTATGAGCGTCAGTGCAACCGGCAGTAGTAAAAGAAGGCAGCCCATAATACTGGGAAAGCCTGACCAGGGCAATGCAGCCACGATCGCGTTCTGGTCCACCGTAAGAGCAGATTGATGTTCCCATATGCATGGGAGGAATGCCGCCACCATAAACAAAAGGAGCACCTTTAGCCTTTAGTTGGTGAATAACCAGACCTGATAGTATTTCAGCATTGGCTACAACCAAAGAACCGGCAACGGTTACCGGGCCTGTTGCCCCAAGCATGGGAGTAGTGGCATATATGAGCGGTATGCCTTCAGCTGCACAGGTTAGAACCTTTTCCAGGGCATCGCGAGAGTGCACCAGCGGAGACGTTGGCTCAGCATAAAGGGCTATTCCCGGTCTTTCTCGCAGTTTCTCTTTTCCTCCTGCCGCAAGGGATGCCATTTCGATTATGCAATCAAGGTTGCGGCGGTTGTAACAGGTAAATAGAATTGGTTTAACTGTATTTAGAAGCATCGCTTCAAACTGATATATGTCGGAAAGACCGACCTCAACATCGGAGATTAGACCCAGCGACATGGCAAAATCGATGTTTTCAAGAGCATCGATAAGCTTTGATGAATTACAAACATCTTCTTTAAGCACTTTACGACGTAAACCGCTTTCAAGGTCAATTGTAAAAGGAACCTCTGAACCGGCACCGTAGTAAATTCGACCCTTTTGAAGAGTCATGGCTGCCAAACCGTCTCTATCAGCCAGAACCACCATTTTGGGTACTGTTTGCAGGGCATCATGGACCATCCAGGCCGGTATTGTAACCTGGTTACCTGCAATGGTCGCTCCTGCAGAGCGCAGTAATTCCAGCGATTCGGATTCAAAAACCTTTACTCCCACCCTTTCCAGGGTCTGCAGGGTGCCATTATGTATTCTTTCAGCCTGATCATCGGTCATGATATTCATGCCCAGGGTAGAATAAGCAGTTTTGTTTACATGCATCAAAAAGCACCTCCTCAAACTCAGTGGTTATTTATTCAGCTTCTCTGCTGATAGCAGAATAGCTTCTTCAATCTGCTTGTAGCCGGTACAGCGGCACAGGTTGCCGGATATTGCTGTTCTTACCTCCATTGCATCAGGACGAGGATTTTGTTTTAACAGGGCATGCGCACTCATAATCATGCCAGGGCTACAAAAACCACACTGCACCGCCCCTTTTTCGACAAAAGATTCCTGGACGAAATCGGGTTTACCATCTCTGGAAAGCGCTTCTATAGTTACCACCGAGCAGCCGGATACCTTGCCGGCAGGGATCAGGCATGAATTGACCGCAAGATCGTCAAGAAGCACAGTGCAGGCTCCGCACTCGCCTTGCCCGCAGCCTTCTTTGCTGCCAGTTAAGCCGAAATCATTACGCAGCAGGTGAAGCAAGCTTTTAGCCGGATCAACATAAACTTCAACCTGCTCACCGTTAAGAATAAACTTTATAATTTCCTTTTTCATTGCTATCCCTCTTCCTTTCCGCCAATAGCTCTTAAAGCTGCAACCTGTATAGCCCTGCTTACAAGAATTCCGACCAGGTGTTTCCTGTAATCTGCTGAACAGCGCAGCAGGCTGCCGCGCACTTCAGCCTCCCCGGCAGCTGATTTTTCTGCTTTTAACCACGTTTCTTCACAGGCCGATTTACCAAGCAGCAGCTCTTCGGTCTTCAAGAGCCTTGTTGGCGCCGGTTTGACAGGAGCAGCTACCAGGTAAATTTCACTGATAATACCATTTTTAATCTTAACGCGAACCGCCGCGTTGACCATAGGCAAGGCTAAAGCTCTGCGAGCGGCAAAACGAACAAAAGCTGAACCTTCTCCGGATTTACATGATTCGATCATAAATTTCAGCAATAATTCAGAGCTGCAGTCTACTGCAGAACAATTATACCCGGCATAAAGTTGATCAACATTTACACGGCGAATATTTTTATCCTTATCCATCAGTACTGCCACTGCCCCGAGAGCAACCAGGGCAACTGCTGCATCGGCTGCCGGAGCAGCATTCATCACATTGCCACCCAAAGTACCAATATTGCGCACCTGTGGCGACCCAACCTGCAAACAGGCTTCGGCCAACGCTGTTGCCTTATCACTGATCAAGTCTGAACCACCTGCTATTGTGTGGGTCACTCCTGCGCCAACCTCCAGGAACCCTTCCTTTTCTTCAATCCATTTTAACTCTTCAATTGAGCCAATATCAATCAAACGCTCAGGAAATTCCTGGAGAAAAAGGTCAGTTCCCCCTGCAATAAGACGCGATTCCGGCGCAGATTCTTTTAACAAGGTTAAGGCCTGCCCTATACTTTCTGCCTTCAAATAGCTCATTATTCACACTCCCATCCGGATAGAGCCTGGTATACTTTTTCAGCCGTAATCGGAAGGTCGGTGACCCTCACCCCTGCTGCATCGGCTACGGCATTGGCAACAGCACCCAGTACGGGTATCTGCACAATTTCACCCAGGCCCTTAGCCCCGTAAGGTCCTTCAGGATCTTCGTTTTCGATAAAGATCGGTGTAATATCAGGAACATCAAGTGATGTAGGAATTCTGTAATCGGCAAGGGATGCGTTAGCAACCTCCCCTTTATTAAAAAGGTAGCCTTCGTAGCAGCTCATCCCCAATCCCTGGGTCGTCCCGCCGAAAACCTGGCCAATAGCTGAAATTTGATTAATGATTTTTCCCGAATCGTGGGCGGCCACAATTTTATGCACCGTTATAGCCCCCGTTGTTTTATCTACTTCTACCACGGCCCCGTGAGCAGCAAAAGAATATGTAACTGCAATATTGCCATAGCCAGTCTCATCGTATTCGCTTGGTTCTGGAACATAACGGCCTTCGCCAATCAGGCTGAGTCCGCAGGTCAGACTATGATAGTGGTAAGCCACCAGGGGCAGCTCTACAATTCTGTCGGAAGCGCTTCTTAAAGTACCCTTTTCCATCACTACTGGATCTTCAAGCATATCTGCAGCAGTCAGAACAATTAATTCACGCAGTCTTTTAGCGGCCATCTGCACCGCTTTGCCACCTATAGTTGTCTGACGGTTTCCCAGGGCTCCGATAGAGTGCGGCGATGAGAGAGTATCTCGCGAGTAGACCGTGATCATCTCCGGGCTTATGCCTAATACCCTTGAAGCAATAAGCGTAAAAGTGGCATGGGCGCCCTGTCCGTAATCCTGCTCACCACTAAAGATAGAAATTCTACCGTCAAGTTCAAGTCTGGCCAGAGCGGCAGCGCCACGAAAATTTTTATCAAAGACCAGGCTGCCACTTGCATGGATAGCGGCACTAATTCCATAGCCGTAACCTTTTTTCCGGTCGTACCAGCCAATTTCTTCAGCAGCCGCCTTTAGGCATTCGGCCAGAGCGCAACTTTTTATTTTAAGCCCGTGAACGGTTGTGTCCCCTGTTTTAACACAATTTTTCAGACGCAGCTTGAGGGGATCAATACCCAGTTTAACAGCACCCATATCGAGAAGCGACTCTGTGGCAAAATTGGCCGCCTGATTTCCGTAAGCGCGGTACTGCCCCGTGGGCACCTTGTTGGTATAAGCCAGGCGCACCCTGGTTTTTATGTTCGGAATGTGATAAACAGAGTCATTACGCTCTGAAAGTGTTTTTGAAACCCAGGGAGCCTGGGCGCTGTAAGCGCCGTTATCGGTAACTATATCAGCTTCGCGGGCCAGGATTGTCCCGTCATTTTTAAAACCCATTTTTAAGTGCATTTCAGCAGCAATCATTGGCCGCCCGACCAGAAATTCCTCTTCGCGGGTTAGCTGCATTTTTACCGGCCTTCCGGTTTTAATCGCCAGCAGCGAGGCAATCATGTACAGCTTCAGGTTCCCATAAACCCGTCCTCCAAAGCCACCGCCCATAACAGGGCCGACAATCCGCACTTTTGACAAAGGTAACTCGAGTGCCTTTGCGATTATTACACGAACCGCATCAGGCGACTGCACTGCAGTATGAATGATTAGACCGTTATATGGATCATCTGCTGCCACACAAACAGTAGGCTCGAGATAGGTTGAATGAACTGAAGGTATGGTAAAGGTATTTTCGACAATAACGTCGGCTTCCCTGAAAGCTTTATCACTGTCACCCCTGAGCAGGTTGCGTTCCCAGGCCAGGTTATCCTTAAACTTTTCGTGCAGCTGCGGGGCATCCGGTTTCAGCGCTTCCCGAGGGCTAAAAACAGCTGGAAGCATTTCATAATCAACATTAATCGCTTCCACAGCCTTTGAAGCCGTTTCATTATCAACAGCAGCCACAGCGGCAACCTCATCACCGATATAACGAACCAGCTCCGCAGCCAGGGGCAATTCGTCATCAAAGACAATCCCGTATGGCCTTTCAGGAAGTTCGGCTCCGGTCAGTGAAGCATAAACGCCTGGCATCGCTTCCACTGAACCTAAATTAATCTTTTTGATACGTGCGTGTGGATGTGGGCTGCGCAGAATTTTGCCGTAAAGCATGCCCGGCAATTTAAAATCATTTCCATAAACTGCTTTACCTGTAACCTTGGTCCACACTTCAGGAGACTGAAAATCTGTTTCAGTTTTTTTCTCCCTGGTGATATTTTCTGTGATTATCGGCAAGGTAATTACTCCCTTTCATGAATTCATAACATTGGCATAACGAACAATTACTTCCATCGCTTTCTGCCTCAGTTTTCCTTCTGAACCGTCGTGCATGCTTTTTTCGTAGTCGGTTAATTTAAGGGACATCAGCTACCTCCCGGTTATTGGCTTTACTTGCGCTGTTCCGACTGAGCAAGAATGTAGTTAATCTCTTCATGCAAGCTTTCCGGTAACTCACCGGGTTGGTGGTTTTCCATTATTTCAACAACATTTTCTCTGATCCTGACCCCCATACTTTTACTGCCATCACGAGCCCAGTCATCACGGCGACGGCGGTTAAAGTATTTCGGCTGCCAAAAATCGCGGAAATGTTTAAATGTATGGTCAGTTGCTAAAAAGGCTCCGCCCGGACCAACTTCGTTAATCAGATCAAGGGCCAAAGATTCCGGATCAAGAGAAATTCCTTTAGCAAAGGAGCGCATACGGCTGATTATTTCATTACTGTAAAGCACCATCTCGGGCCCGAATGTAAGGCCAGCCTCCATGTAACCGATATCGTGAACCAGGTTTTGGCCGCTTAAAATAGCGGTCATAATTGAAAGACTCGCATCTGCAGCTGCATGTTCATCAAAGATACAGCTGTCGGTGCAGCCGGCATAACCCCAACTGGGTAGCTCATAATACCTGGCCATTTCGGCTACAGCTACTCTTTCCAGATCAAATTCGGGAGCACTATACACGCTGATTGTTGTCTGCATGTCAATATGATGCTGGCCTCCGCCGTAAAGGAAAGGTGTGCCCGCTCTTTTTAACTGGTGAATCACCAGACTGGAAAGAACCTCAGCATTGCCGATCACCAGGCCGCCGGCCAAGCTCATCGGCGCAGTGCCGCCCATCATCGGAGAAGGTTGATGAACAACGGGAACTGCTTTTTCAGCCATATATAACAGCTTGTCAGTTGATTCTTCGTTGTGAATCAGTGGAGTAGTTACCTGGCTGTAGCAGAGCAGGTTGGGACTTAGTTCAAGTTCCTTAGATCCTCCTGCCGCAGCAGCAGCCATAGCTACAATAGATTTACAATCGGATAAATCGTCAGCTACAAAAACAATCGGCTTTGATGTATTTTGCAACATCAATGAAAACTGGTAAGCGTAAGGTTTAATGGCATCAACATCCGAAGGGATACCCATGGACATGCAAAAATCAATCTCTTGACAGGCATCCACCAAGCGGATACAGTCCACCACATCGGCAGCCCTGAAAAGCCTGTAATCACCGTTGCGCGGGTCAATATAATTGCGGCAGTCTGAACCGGTCCCAAAAGCCACATCCATCGCTTCAAGCCTGAAAGTGGCTCTGCAGCTGCCCCTTTCACAAAGCGCAATTGTTGAAGGAGCCTGCTTGATTGCCCATTCAACCAGGGACGGGGGGTATTGAACCAGCGTTTCATCGCTGATTAGGCATCCTGCTTCCTTCAGTAGTTCTCGGGCTTCCCGGTGGTAAACACGGGTACCGGTGCGCCTGAGAATATCGAGTGTGGCATGATGAACCACTTCGCACTGCTCACGGCTGAAAAGCTGAAAACGTGGTACTGCCTGAATAGAAATAGACACTAAATCAACCTCCATCTGAAAATAATCTACATATTTTTTATATCTCGGCCCCTCTGCGGAATCAGATAATCCGCAGAGGGCAATAAACATTTTTTTACATATTCTTATCCTGATCAAGGGTGTCTAATGTCTGTTTATGCACGTAAAGAGGGGGCTTCGTAGCAGGGAGACGGGGTTATTGACACCTTTTCATAGAACATTGATTATGAACTCACCTATCAACCTTCAGGCAAACAAGATAATAATGTTTGTCAACAACCCCGTCCCCCTGGTATTATCTGACAATCGTCTCTCTGCTACATGTCTAAAGTCTATTTGATTCCAGACCATTTTCACCAGTTTATCCACGGTACCGGGATCAGTTATAATAGCGGGAAGGTCGTCCCATTTTAAATCTCCGATAAAGCGATACTTTTTCAACTATCTTCTTGCTGCCGTTCTTCACTTCCCAACACGAATTCGTGGGTTTAGCATGCCATAAAGGATATCTGCGGCCAGGTTTGAAAAGCTGTAAATGGCCACGATGATCATACTACCGGCCTGGATCAGAGGTAGATCCTGCCGTTGAATGGCATAGACCAGCAGGCGCCCAAGGCCGGGATATCCATAAACAGTTTCGGTTACAATCAAGCCACCCATAAGCCAGCCAATACCCATCGCCACTACTGTTACAGTAGGCAGAAGCGAGTTGCGTAATGTATGCCGGATCAGTACTTGCCAGGCAGGCAAACCTTTAAGATCGGCAGCACGAACGTAGTCATTACGCAGCACATCAATAGTACCGGAACGGGTCATGCGGGCTATATAACCTAAGCCGGTCAGGCTAACTGTAATCGCCGGTAATATTAAAAAAGGCAGAGCTTCCAGAAAAGTGGAGTCAGGGTTAATAGACGAGTTAGCCGGAAACCACTGTAGGCCAATAGCTAAAAAAGCAATCAACAAAAGTCCGCTTACGAATTCAGGTAATCCAACAAAGGCCATCGAGATTCCGGATATTAGATGATCAGGCCACTTATCTCTTTTCAGGGCAGCAATCACCCCCAGGATAATGCCTAATGGAACATATATTAAGAGAGCCATTCCGGCTAACATAGCTGAATTGCTTAGCCGGGCCATAACCATCGGGCGTACCGGCAATTTACTTGTTAAGGAGTTTCCCCAATCTCCCCTGACAAAGTTTCCAGCCCAGTCAATGTACTGAATATGTAAGGCCCGGTTAAGACCAAGTTCTTCCCGTAAATTTTCGATCGCCGTATCTGTAGCAAACTGGCCCAAGATTATCCGGGCCACATCACCTGGCAAAAATTGGGTTATAGAAAAGATGATAATTGAGGCCAGGAGAAGAGTGATAAAGATAAAAACAAGCCTTTTTAATATATAACCAGCCATTACTCATCCCCCCCTGAACCGGCAATTTTTTTCTGCAAAAATCCGTGCTGCAGGGATCGCAGTTCATCCACGGGAATGTGGCAGCAGTAACGGTGATCCTTTTCCACATCCCGCCAGGGCGGTTCCTGCTGCTCGCAAATCTCGCCAATTTTACGGGGGCAGCGGGTATGAAAACGGCACCCTGAAGGGATATTCATAGCGCTCGGCACGCTGCCTCTCAAACGTATAGCATCCTGTTTGATATCCGGATCCGGTATCGGAATAGCGGATAGCAGGGCTTCGGTATAGGGATGATATGGCGGCACGAAAACGTCTTCGGCGGAACCTATCTCACAGAGCCTTCCCAGGTAAATTACCGCTATCCAATCCGATAAATGGCGCACCGCAGCTAAATCATGAGAAATAAACAGGTAGGAAGTCCCTTTCGACTCCTGGAGATCAACCAACAGATTCATCAGCGCGGCCTGAACCGATACATCGAGAGAAGAAATCGGCTCATCGCAGATCATCAGGGTTGGATCTGCGGCATTAGCTCGGGCAATGGCAACTCGCTGTTTTTCGCCGCCGCTCAGCTCATGCGGGAGCCTGTCGATATAATTCTCCGGCAGGTTCACCGCCTCAAACAGTTCACGAACCCGGTTCCGGACCTCTTTGCCGCTCAGGTTACGCAGGAGAATCAGGGGCCGGGCAACGCTCACTCCGGCAGGGTGCTGCGGGTTCAGTGAAGCATCGGGGTTCTGAAATACCATCTGAATCTTTTTTAGGGTTTCCCGGGATCTTTTTGCCACAGAGTAAGGCAGAATTTCTCCTTCGAGTTCAATCTCACCGGAAGTCGCCTCCTCCAGCCCTGCAATGCACCGGGCCAGGGTGGTTTTTCCACAGCCGCTCTCACCGACGATGCCCATCGTAAATGAACGGCGCATACGGACCGAGATATCATCTACAGCCTTCACCACAGTCCGATCCCGCTTCCAAAATGATGAAAGTCCTCCTGAAACCGGAAAATATTTCTTAATATTGCGGGCCTCTAGAACCAGGTCTCCCAGTTCCCGGTCCTCTGTAACGCGGGCGGGACAGACTCCGGAGGCAGCGTCAGCATCATGCTGCAGAACTTCCCACCGGCGGCAGGCAGTCTGGTGGTTGGAATCGATTTCGACCAGGGGAGGCCTTTTTTCTTCGCAGGCCGGTTCAACAAGTTCACAGCGGGGGGCAAAAACACAGCCGGCCGGAAGCTGATCCGGCCTTGGGATAAAGCCAGGGATTGCGCACAAACTTATATCCTTTTTGCTGGCTTCAATCCGCGGCACACTGCCTAAAAGACCCCTGGTATAAGGGTGAAGCTTGCTTTTAAAAACCTGTTCGATCGTCCCCTCTTCCATGATTTCTCCGGTATACAGCACGCCGACCCGGTTACATATACGGGCTACTACGCCAAGATTATGCGTTATATATAAAACTGATGTATCAAATTCTTTTAGCAGATCGCGAACTAGATCGAGGATAACTGCCTCAGTGGTTACATCAAGGGCGGTCGTCGGTTCATCCATTATAATAAGCTGGGGATTGGTGGCTATAGCGGTCGCAATCAATACCCTCTGGAGCATTCCGCCGCTCAGCTGATGGGCATAGCGTTTGGCCACCGATTCCGGATCAGGCATCCGCACTTTTGAAAGCATCTCAATGGCTCTTGCTTGTGCTTGCTGTTTCGACATGCCAAGATGAACGCGGGCTACTTCGGCAATTTGATCGCCAATTAGCATGGCGGGGTTGATCGATGCGCCCGGATCTTGATGGACCATGGTAATTTTAGAACCCCAGACACTTCTCATTTCTTTCCTCGTCAGTGCAAGTAAATCTGTTCCGCCTAGTTTTACCGTTCCGCTGCTTAAATGTCCATTAGCAGGGAGATAGCGGACAATAGCCCGGGCCAGGGTGGTTTTTCCGGAGCCCGATTCACCGACCAGACCGTAAATTTCACCGGGGACTAGCTGCAAAGTAACGTTACGGATCGTATCGAGCGGTCCTTTATCGGTATTGTAGGTTACCGTTACATTCCGGGCATCAAGGGCATACTTCCCGTCTTGTTGGTCAACTCTTAATGCAGAAGCAGTATTGGGATCAAACATCACTTACACCTCCCGGAAGCAGCATCCTGCGCAACCCGTCACTCATAAAGCCAACGCCCACAACAAGCAGAGCAATTGCTCCGGCCGGAAAGAAAAGAACCCAGCGGGCCTGGTGAAACCAGGTTCTGGCATCTCCAACCATCAGTCCCCAGTCAGGTGAAGGAGGCTGCACCCCCAGGCCGAGAAAACCTAATGAGGCAACCAGAAAGATGGAATAGGAAAAACGCATTGAAGCTTCAACAGCCAAATGAGGTAGAACATTCGGCAAAATTTCATTGAATAAAATATAAAGGCTGCTTTCTCCCCGCAGCCGGGCTGCCTCTACAAACTGTCTCGTTTTGAGCTCCAAAACAACACTTCTAACCACCCTGGCCACCATCGGAATATAAAGAAATCCGACCACAATAATAACATTGAGCCGGGAAGGGCCCAGAGAAAACAAGATCACCATGGCCAGCAGTAAAGGTGGAATTGATAATATTACATCCATAATGCGCATTACAATCTCATCAAAGAGGCCTCCCCGGTAAGCAGAGAATAAGCCCACCAGCATACCAAAAAAGATAGCCAAGCTTGTTCCTGAACCAGCAACTACCAATACATCCCGGCTACCGACAAGGACTCGGCTAAAAATATCCCGGCCAAATTGATCCGTTCCAAAAATATGGGACTCAGAAGGCGGTTGCAAACGCATGGCCAGGTTCTGATCGGTATATTTATACGGAGCAATCCATGGCCCCAAAACTGCCACTAAAAGAAAAAGAATAACGATAGAGAACCCGATTAATGTTGTCGGATAACGCCGTAGTCGCTTTAATTTAGCTGATAGCCTCGAAATTTTCGGCTCGTTCTGTTTTTTACTGCTATTTGTTAAAACCATATGCTGCCCCCCAGATATCCAGCAAAATCAGTGTTTTAGCGAATGACCGACAGCCGCCCCCGAACACTAATTCAACTACCCTCCCTCCGACGGATGCCGGAGGGAGGGTTTAGCTGCTTATCAGATCTAATAATCGCTTTTGCTATTCAAAATAAACAGTGCGCAGATCAAGGGCTGTACCTAAACCACTGGTCGGGTTAAGACCTTTCAGATCAGCGCTGGCACCCCAGAGGTTATTGATAAAGAAGGGGACGATAATCGGACCACGTTCAATAAAGATTTCCTGAATTTCATGATAGAGTTTGATGCGCTCATCACGATCCAACTCCATCGCCGCAGCTGCTGCCAGAGTGTCCAGTTCAGGATCAGACCAATGGGTTTCGTTCCATTGTGCTCCGGTAACATAAGCCAGGTCAAGGTAAGGCTGCGGGTAAGGCCTGGAACCCCAGTCAGTAATTCCAAAGTCTACTTCCAGCCACATGTTTTCAGCACCATAGTAAACTTCTGAAGGAACTAACTGAATCTCTACATTGATACCTGCTTCAGCTAATTGCTCTTTCCAGATTGTCGCAATAGCGGGCAACGGAGACTGTTCCTGGGTATGAATAATTATATCTAACCCGTCGGGATATCCGGCTTCTTCCAGTAGTCGCTTTGCCTCATCTACATCACGTACAGGTTCTGGTACATCCAGATAAATATCACCATAACTAGGACCAAACGGTGTATCCCGACCTGCTATGCCAAGACCGCCGATTGCCCCTTCCAGGATTGCACTGCGATCAGTTGCTGCTTTAATTGCCTGGCGAACACGAACATCACTTGCCGGCTCCCGATCGGAACGCATACGAATTACCCAAGCGGTATTTGACGGTTTTTGATAAATTTCGATATTAGGATCCTCTTCCAACATTGGTACGAATTCAGCAGACAGATAAATAAGATAATGCACCTGCCCACCACGCAAAGCCTCTACCTGGGCTGAAGAATCACTTAAAAAGATAAATTCCATGCCATCAAGGTAGGGAAGTGCGTAACCATCATCATCAGTCATCCAGTAGTTCGGGTTGCGGGTAAAGGTTATCCGATCCTCTGGAATGTATTGCTCGACGATGAATGGTCCGGTACCATTAAAATTCGTTGCAAAATCGGTGTTGTCGGCATCCATAATCAAAGCATGGTAGTCTGCAAGATCTTTCAGAAAGTCGGGGTTGGGATCTGCCAGCTCAAAAACTATGGAATAGTCATCTGGCGTGGTGATATCAACAATATTTGAGTAGAGGCCCACAGTTGCGGTCCCGACATCGGGATCACGAAGACGATCATAGGTAAACTTGACATCCCGGGATGTCATCTCTTTACCATCGTGAAACATGATACCCTGGCGCAGAGCAAAGCTCCATACTGTACCGTCTTCATTTGATTCCCAGTCTTCAGCTACACTACGATTGACATCCGGTTCATTCTCTTCATCAATAAAAACCAGGTGATCTGAGTATTGTCTTGCAACATGTTCGTCAGCAACAGTAGAGGCGAACGCCGGATCCATGTTCGTGGGTGCATAATAGGCAAAACCTAAAACCCCACCATGCTTCTCTGATAAAGCTTCCTCGGGCTCTTCCTCCGTGGCGGTTGGTCCACATGATACCAAGACCAGGCTGGCGATCAATAAAACGACCAACAAAACAACAAATTTCTTTAACAATTGTATTGCCTCCTCATTTCATTTTCTTCCCTCTTATGCTAAACAATTTTCTTCAAATCCTGTCTTTACCTTATAACCTGTTTTCAACCTCCTCCCAAGTCGTTATAAAACCAGAATTTTGATCTCCGGTAATTCGCTGGTTTACGTATTTGCGCCGCACTTATCTGACAGCATCCATTCATTACTATTTTAAGCTATTTGGGGCCGTTTTAAAAGCTCCGCAAATCATTTCATAAACAGGACTATAATATAAAAAACGCAATTTATATGCCAACAAAGCTTTATTCACAGTGTTCAATTGTCTCTGCCGAAAAGAGCAATTATTACTGCTATTGCTGATATTATTACAGAATCCTGTCGCATATTACGAAGGATAGAAAGTGTGCCTGGCATTAAATAAACAAAGTGGATAAAAATTATACATATCGAGCATATATCTGCATAGTTTTTATACGGTCATACCTGACTTTTTTTGAGCGAAAAAACACTTGTGCAAAAATAATTATCTAAACCCAGCTGTGTAGAACTTCCCCGCCTGTAATTGTACATCCATTTGTATAATAGTATGCTCCGATTATTTCTCTGGGCACTAACCTTGTATATTCTTCCAGTTCAGATCGATATAAATTAATCGTACCTTCTCCAGCCCAGACATCTCCATTTCGGAAATCCTCCATATGAAGAGTTACCAACTCACAAACTGACGGAGGCGCCCCAATAACAATACTGGGAAAGTAACGAATATTAAATAGTTGTTTGTTGATAGGATCAGGTAAATCAGCATATTTTATTTTCTCACGGATCATTAGCGTCCCCTCCATGAGCCTTTCACCATGAGCGCAGGTCCAACCCTTTAACTTAGAACCAATCCCCAGGGGAGGCATCTTCGGGTTAACAGGCATGTAATCAGTTTTATAAGTCTGCCCGAACTTTTTATTGAACCCCATAAACATACCACGCGCCAGAGTAAAGTCATTATCAACCCAGCTTTGAATACAGGTTTTTCCCTGTTTCCCGTTGAAGGAACTACCAACCCATATAACTGTTTCCTGATACCAGGTTCGCTCCGGATTAATAAAAGGCATCTCCAGATTATCCCAGAGAGAAAACCACTTACCAAAATCTATCACAACTATATCAGGACTTTCACCGGGCATCAATGGCTCTGGCAAGTATGATTCAATTACAGCAGGATCAGTCCGATAAACAATGCTGAGGTGTTCTGTTCCAAAGTGCCAGGGCAGATTACCCACCACAGAGGAAACACCCAGTGGCGTGGGATATGCGAAACCCTTCATTTTATCAATATCTGTCACAGTTAAACCTCCTTTTTCAATTTTTCAATCAAGTTCATCTTTCAAAACCCGGCCAAGCCTTTCAATCCCTATCTCGATCTCAAGCTCATTCACGTTAGAAAAATTCAACCTAAAGGTATTACATATATTGCTTACAGGATAAAATGATTCCCCTGGTATAAAAGCAACATTTTGCTGTAAAGCCTTAACCAAAACAGATCTTGAGTTTATCTTCTCAGATATATCTACCCAGATAAACAAGCCCCCGTTCGGGCAAGTATGCCGACAATTTCCCGGGAAATGCTTTTTTATAGCCTCCAACATTTTATCTCTGCGCGATCTATATGCTTGATTAATTATAGAAATATGTTCATCAAAATCATAAAGATCTAAGTATTTGTCAATCTCTGCCTGAGCTAATGAATTAGTATGAATATCGGAGCTCTGTTTAATAATATTATACTTTTGCAATACAGGTTTAGCGGCATCAAGCCATCCCACCCTTAAACCCGGACAAAATGTTTTCGAGAAAGTACCTAGGTAAATGACAAACCCGTCAGTATCCAGAGATTTGAGAGTTGGTATTTTTTCACTGTCGAAACAAATCTCCCCGTATGGATCATCTTCGATAACCGGCATTTTGTGTCGACGGATTAACTCCATAAATTCCCTGCGGCGCTGTAGCGACCATGATTTACCAGTAGGGTTTTGGAAATTCGGAATAACATAGATCATTTTAATATTTTGCTGTGACTCAAGGACTGCCTTTAGCTGGGAAAGGTCCATTCCCTCTTCATCTGTTGAAATTTCAATGAATTCAGGCTGGTTAGCTCTAAACGCGCTTATTGCCCCGGCATAACTTGGGCTTTCGCAAACCACCATATCCCCTGGATCTAAAAACAGCTTTCCCGAAAAATCCAAGCCCTGTTGAGAGCCACTGATAATCATTATATTATCGACAGTCGTAAGCATCCCGGCAGTGCTCATCCTGGCTGCAATTTTATCTCTCAAAGAAATTAGCCCGTCTGTAGTATTATATTGAAGAACTTTTTCTCCCTGATCTTTAAGGATTATCTGGGTAATCTCCTTCATTTCTTCAACAGGAAAAAAGTTCGGATCAGGAACTCCCCCGGCAAAAGATATAACTTCGGGATTCTCAGTCAGCTTTAATATTTCCCTGATATCAGAAGGCTTAAGTTCTTCAATCGCTTTGGAAAAACGCATAGGATGACCACTTCCTTTTTACCAAGTTTTCGTTATCAGGCATTTATCCTTTAACCATTTCCTGAATTTCTTTTATTTTTGAAGCTGGCAGTTGTTCCGGCCGATGATTTTCTAAGATTGAGAGAACTTTCTTATTTGCCCTCTGTCCATAGTCTTTTTCACCGGCTTCCTTCCAATTGTCAAAAGGCTGCCGATTTAACAGTTCCGGCGCCCAAATTTGTTGTTTAAAGTTATTGAAAGTATGTTCTTCGGCAAAATAATTCCCGCCGGGACCTACTTTTTCAATAACATCAAGAGCTAACATTTCAGGGGACAGATCGATGCCCCTGATGAAACGCTTGGCCATTCCGACTGTTTCATTACATAGCACCAGCATTTCCATTGATGATGTAATACCAGCGCCAATATAACCGAGGTCATGAATTAAATTACCACCAGCCAGTGTTGAGGCCAGTAAATTAAACCCGGCCTCCATACCCGCCTGCTGATCAAACAACTGAGAATCACTGCAACCGGCAGTTGTAAAAACCGGCAAATTATAATATTGGGCTATTCCGGCCATTACAGAGCAATTCAGATGTTCTTCAGGCGCGCCATACGAACAGACAAATGTTTTCATATCCATCGGCGGAATACCGCCGCCAATAATGAACGGAGCGCCCTTCGATTTAAGCTGGTGGAGGACCAAACCGGATAAAGATTCGCTGTTGGCCACAACAATAGAACCAGCGGCTGTAACCGGTCCTGTCGCCCCCATCATCACAGCCGGAGTATAAATAACCGGTAATTTTTTTTCTGCCAGATAAAGCAGCTTTTCCACAGCATCTTTGCTATGCTGTAATGGTGAAGATGGTTCATTATAAAGAATCATAAAAGGATTTGCTGATAACGCTTCAGCCCCACCTGCAATTATTTCTGCCATAGCCACAATAATTTTCAGATCCCGAAGGTTTGCTGCAGTATAGATTAGCGGTTTGCTGGTATTTAAGACCATCGCTTCGAACTGGTGAAGATAAGAATCTTTTGTAGGAACATTGGATGCCAGAGACAGAGACATAACAAAATCAATATTTTCAAGATTATCAGATATGATCGCTGCGTTTACCACGTCCTGCTTAGTGGAAAGCCTTCTTTCTCCGGTTTTTACATCAATTGTAAAAGGGGTATCTGAACCGGTTCCGTAATAGCTTCGGCCCTTTTCCAACGACATCACCCTTTCACCTTTTCTGTCACAGACAGGCACTCTGCAGGGAGCTGAAGCCAAAGCTTCCTGGACCATATAGGCAGGTATCCGAACCAAGTTACCGTCAACCCTTGCTCCGGCTTTCCTTAGTATGCCTAGCGATTCCTGATCATAAACCCTGACACCCACTCTGTCCAGAATTTCAAGGGTGGCAAGATGAATTTCTTCGAATTGATCGGGGCTAAAAATGTTTAGTCCCACAACGTTTTGATACTGCGTATTAACGCGCATAGTTATCTCTCTCCTTAACACTTGCTGTATTTGTTGTACTAGCCCCTTGGTAATCAACTAACTTTTAATGATTATTCGTTACACCATTATCAGGTTAAGCTATCTGTTCTATATATAGCAATAACTATGCCAAATAAAACCTGCCAACTTGGCAGGTTTTTAGGGAAAGTTAGCGCGGCAAAATTATCTGCCGCACATATATTGTGCACTGATGTTAGATTACCATGCTTTCCCGGCCCTGAAGAGCATAATTTATTGGCACTTAGTCAAGATTTTTTGCACTTCAACTTTGTTAAAGAGGCCGTTTTATCCCAAGCTTTGAGATTCTGTATTGTAAATTTTGACGGCCAATCCCGATATGCTCAGCCGCATGGGTTATATTCCAATTATGGAGTTTCAGAGAATTAAGGATCGTTTTCTTCTCCACCTCCGCCAGGATGTCAGAAAGCATATTCAGATTGTCGTTTACACTATTTCTGTATTCATTGTTAATACGGGATAACAAAGGATGTGGGATTCCTGAGATTGTGAGCTCGTTCTCATCCTCTTCCATCATAGCCAGAGAATTCTCGATAACATGTTCAAGCTCCCGGACATTGCCAGGCCATGAATAATCTTTAAAGACATTCAATACATTCTCCGAGATTGTTACATTATGTTTTCCATAGATTCTGCCGTATTTCTTGATAAAATAATTAGTCAGAACTTCCAGATCTTCAATACGCTCCCGCAAAGGGCGTAGAACAATTTGTATAACCGCCAGACGATAATATAAATCTTTCCTAAGCATCCCACTCTCAACACACTGCCAGGGATCAATGTTCGTGGAACTGATAATTCGGCAAGAAATCGGTACTTCCGTATGAGCACCAACACGCCGGAGCTTCTTCTCCTGAAATACCCGTAAAATTTTTGGTTGCAAATTTACCGGCATCGAATTAATTTCGTCAAGGTACAGCGTCCCTTTCCCGGCCTGTTCGAATAATCCTTTTGTATCTTCGGCTCCGGTAAAAGCACCTTTAACAGTTCCGAATAAAAGGCTTTCCAATAAAGACTCCGGTATTGCAGCACAATTGATAGCAACAAACGGATCCTTGCGGTTTGCGCCGGCATTATGAATCCCCTGCACAAATAGCTCTTTACCGGTCCCTGTTTCCCCATACAGCATAACCGGTGAAGGGCTGATCGCTGCTTTTTGAGCCTCTTTAATTAGTTGTTTAAATGATTCACTCTTGCTAACGATATCTGTCAACGTATATGTTGTTCCATTAGCCAAGATTTCCTTACCGTCACTTTTTCGCCTGGTTTCCTGAATATTTATAGTCCGCAGAAGAAGCTGCCGAATACCGGTGATATCTCTGCTTACTGAATAAACGGAAATAATAGAATCATTTTCCCACAGCGGAAAGGTGCTTGAAACAATCTGCATCTCTTTATTATTTGCAAAATAATTCAGGTTTAATTCAGTTATTGGTTTGCCTAACTCAAGAACTTTCAGATGCTCGCTGCTGTCCGGGGTTACATTATACACTTCTGTGATATGCTTTCCCAGTATCTGTTTACGATCTCTTCCTTCAAGCTTCTCAAGCCTTTTATTGTAAAGGATGACCGTGCCATTTAAATCGGAGGCGATAACTCCCTCGCTTATCGAATCGATTATCGCATTTAAAAGTCTCATTTTTTGGTTTACCGCTTCTTCTTCACTGATATCCCCGATATACCATACCTTAACCGATGAACCGTCTAACTGACAGTCATGAGATTTTATTTCCAGGATTTTTTCTCCTGCTTTTAAAATAACATTTTTATTTATATCCTGATCAGCGAATATCCTGATAAGATTATCATCTGATGCAAGAAGCCTGACTGCAGCCTGGTTTTTATAAATAACTGCTCCATTTGCGCTGGTAATAATAACTGCTTCTGTAGCTTTGTCCAAAACTTTTTTTAACAAATTACTTTTTATTGCATCCATAACCCACCTTCTCCTGCGAGGCAAAACATTGATCCTGCAGAGTTAATTAGCTATAAATACAATAATTCCTTCCATAATTAAAGGCTTCGGCAGAAGAAAATTTCAAGGTGATACGCCGTTTTTGTCATATCGATTCCAGGATAAAGCGTAATCAACGACTGTCTGCCAGTAAAAAAATCAAACCAGAAAACCATTTTTAAGTTTGTCATTTGCATCAACAACCAGGTTGTTAAAACCTGTAATATATGTTTCGCCGCTTATAATTGGAACCACTCCTATTAATCCGCCAATTTTTTCTTCTCTGGTCAGAAGCCCCGTAAAAGTAGTCCCGATAACGCTTTTATGGATAAAAGGCTGGTTTATCTTAAGCTCTCCTTTAGAATACATTCTGGCCATTCTCGCACATGTCCCTGTGCCGCAGGGAGATCTGTCAAATTGATAACTGCCAAAAACAACCAGGCTGGTATGGTCATCATTTGCATCTCTTGGTCTTTGACAAAACATCATATCATTGAGCAGATTTATATCTTTATTTACAGGGTGCTGAACTTTAAGTGTTTCATTTGCTGCTTTTAAGACATGCATGCCCATATCAACTAAATATGGAGCATGGGAAACACTAATTTCCAGACCAAGCGGTTCCACATCCACGAAGACAAAAAAATTCCCGCCGTAGCCGATATCAACAGATATCTCGCCCAGGCCGGGAACAGTCAGACTTACATCGCTATCTGCCAAAAAAGATGGAACGTTTTCTACAGAAACATCTTTAACCTCATTGTTATCAACTGATACAGATGCGCTTACCAGGCCTGAAGGGGTATCCATAACAACTTTTGTAACAGGTTCTGTAGGCGAAACCATCCCGGTTTCTACGATCGACTTTGCTATTGCCAGTGCTCCCGCTCCACACATAGGAGCGTAATTTAATAAATCAAAGTAGAAAACCCCGATATCAGCTTCAAATGTGGTTGGTTCAGTCAATACCGCTCCCACCATGGCGCGATGCCCCCGCGGCTCACACATTGTAGCTGTGCGGACCCAATCATGATGAGTCCGCATATATTCCATTCTCTCAAACATAGTCGCTCCTCGCAAGAAGGGCATCCCTCCTCTGATTATCCGGATAGGCTCTCCGGCAGCATGGGTGTCGATAACAGAGAAAGAATGTACTAATTTCACTTGAAAAACCTCCATTGCATTTATCATTTAGTCAATCAAGCAGTTGAAAGCTTCTATGGAGAACAGGCCGCCTATTTACTACCTGATTCTATAACCTTTTCCTGTTTGGCGATTATCTCATCCAGGCCTGCAACGACTTTAGCTTCCAGTGGGTCCGGATTCTTACGGCTTAGAATGTTTGCCATTTCTTCTATATGCACATCCAGATACGTTTTTTTGCCTTTTGCTTCCCAAGCTTCCCACATTAATCTGTTTAGGAACCGGGGCTGCCATATTTCCTCCCTGAAATGCCTGTAAGTATGGTCGAGAGATAAAAAATTATTGCCGATGCCTGCTTCGTCCACAGCATCCACTGCCAGCGTGTCATCATTTATTGTTGTACCCGTGCCGAGGTATCTCGCATAACCTATATAGTCATTGCACATGATTAGAAACGGCAGACAGCCTGTTTTGCCACCCTCCAGATAGCCAACATCGTGGATAAGATTTGCTCCCACCAGCTGATTGATCAAAATACTTACTCCTGCCTCAAAACCGGCCTGAGCATCTGGAGTAGTGGCATTTGTACAGCCGGCTTCAGTAAAGTTGGGAATTCCATAAAACCTGGAGAGCTGAGTCATTATGGCAAAGTTCATTTGCCCTTCAGGGCACCCATAAAGTGAAACACTGCTTTTCATGTCCATCGGGAAGCAGCCCCCACCAATAATAATAGGAGCATGTTTGACATGAAGCTGAGATATCACCACCCCAGCTAAGGCTTCCGCATTCATCAAAGCGATTGTACCTGCTTTTGTCACAGGGCCTGTCGCGCCGGAAAGCATTCCCGGAGTATAAACCACTGGAATGCCATATTCGTGACATTTTAGCATCTTGCCAAGCCCTTCTTTACTGTGAATCAAAGGGGAAATAGGCTCTGAATACAGGACCATCAGGGGGTTGCTTCTAAGATTGTCATACCCACCCACTGCCAGTGCAGCCATTTCTATTATCACTTCTGTATTTTCCACATTATTTGCCGTAAAAATAATTGGCTTTACAGAATTTTCCAACATAACCTTGAAATGGTACAATTCGTTACACGCTTTCGGGACATCGTCGGCAGCAAGATAACTCATGTTGAAATCAAAATGCTCAAGCGAATCAAGGATCCTGATTGCTTTTTCAACATCACCGATAGTTGCATATCTTCTGAGATCTGCATCAGTGTCATATATAAATGGCAGATCGGAACCGGTGCCAAAATAAGACCTGTTTTTGGCCAGGGTAATCTTTCTAACGCCTTTCCGGTTTCCTAAAGTTATTTTTTTAGGGGCCAGTTTAATGCAATCTTCTACCAGAGAAGAAGGTATTTTTACGGTGCTGCCTGTGACCAGACATCCGGCGTCCCTGAGTAGTTTTAAAGCTTGCGGATTATCCACCCTTGTTCCCGTTCGCTCAAGGGTTTCCAGGGATGCCAAATGGATTCGTTCCAGCTGCGATTCAGTTACCCAACTCATATATGGCGAAGCCTGCTCACGATAGTTTGAAATCATCTTGTTAACACCTCCTGTACAATTTAGTTTAAAACTCGGATAAAAGCTTCATCCCTGATCAGTTTTGCAACCTCCTCAAAGTCATAATTTAATTCTCTATCTTCCTCGAGGTGGCTGACTTTACTGCGAATTAACGCGTAAACTTTCTGCAGTTTTGGAGAAGGTTTGCTATTTCTGAAATCCAAACCCTGGCACGCGCATATTGCTTCAATTGCCAGGACATACCTTACATTATCAAGCACTTCCCGGCATTTTCTGGCTGCCGTCGTTCCCATGCTAACGTGATCTTCCTGGTTGGCTGATGTGGGGATTGAATCTACACTGGCAGGGTGTGCCAGAACTTTATTTTCACTGACCAGGGAAGCTGCCGTATATTGTGCTACCATGAATCCGTCATTTAAACCGCCTTTTTCAACCAAAAAAGGCGGGAGGCCAGCACTTAGGGCCGGGTTTATAAGCCTTTCAGTTCTTCGCTCAGAAATATTGGCCAGCTCCGAAAGGGCGATAGCCAAAAAGTCCATCGCTAACGCTATGGGCTGGCCATGAAAGTTACCGCCTGAAAGAACCTCCCCGGTTTCGGGAAAAACAAGAGGATTGTCAGTAACCGAATTAATCTCTGTCTCAATAACATTTTTCACATAACCTATTGCATCTTTGGAGGCCCCATGCACCTGAGGTATGCACCTCAGTGAATAGGCATCCTGAGCTCTGTTGTGAGAAGAGTTGGCAATTATTTCGCTTCCTAAGAGCAAATCCCTCATATTCGCAGCAGTTTCTCTCTGCCCGGGGTGTGGACGGATATCATGGATTTTATGGTCATAAGCCAGCGTTACTGCTTCCAGTGCCTCTGCACTGAGCGCTGCAAAAAGATCAGCATGATAAGCCAACTTCATGGCATCATGAACTGCCAAGGCTCCCAGGGCCGTCATTGCCTGCGTTCCGTTGCATAGGGAGAGCCCTTCCTTTGCTTTTAGAAATACCAGTTTTATTCCGGCTTGTTTCATCGCTTCGCCGCCGGGGAGCAGCTTGCCTTCATAATATGCTTCACCACGCCCCATTAAAACCAGGGCAAGGTGAGAAAGAGGTGCCAGATCACCACTCGCTCCAACTGAGCCTTTCTGAGGAACCAGCGGGTGGACCTTCTTGTTGAGCATTTCTAACATTGTTTCTACAATCAGAGGCCTCACTCCTGAGTTACCGTATGCCAGTGAGTTAGCGCGGAGTAATAGCATAGCCCTGACGATTTCTTCCGAAAACGGTTCTCCCACCCCCGTGCAGCAGCTGACAACAAGGTTATACTGCAGCAGGTCAACTTCATCGTCGCTGATAGAAACATTACTCATCAGTCCGAAACCGGTATTAACGCCATATACCACTTTTTTTTCAGTAAGAATTGTCTCGATCAGATTTCGCGAGCTTTTCATCTTATTATTTGCTTCCGCAGACAGCTCAACCTGTTCGTAGCAGCGGGATACGGCAACAACTTGATCTATACTCAGATCTGAACCATTAATTACAACCCTCATTTATTAATCACCTCAGCAGCTGTATTATGCTTAAAATATCAACGCAAACCAGTGTTACAGTCTATCTGTTTACTCCAGCAGATTAGTTTCAATTATTTGATCTACTGAAAATTCATGAACCTGAAGATAAAACCGGACCATTTCTTCCAGGGCACCGAGAGGTACCGGACCAACGAGTTCAGCAGAAACAATGGAGACACCATACCTGGAGGTTTCAAAACGGACAGTTTCCATAACCCTGTGCACGGGTGTCTTCTCGTAGTTAGTTAAATTCATTGATACCTGAACCATGCCCTCTTCACTCAAATTAATTCCGATTGCCCTTACATAGCGGAGTCCCCCATTTAAATGCCTGACGCTTCTTGCAATCTTGTCTGCAATTTTTAGATCATCTGTGCCAAGGTTGATATTTAGAGCTACTAGTGGCATTCTCACACCAACTGCTGTTGCACCCGACTTAGCATTAAAAATTGCCGGACCTTCGTCCGGAAGCCAGGCAGGATCGCTCATTTTCGCATTTAATGCTTCGTATTGTCCTTTACGCACCATGACCAGATTTCTACGTTCAGGTCTGGTGGCAGCATCTTCATAATAGTATACAGGAACCCCTTTTGCTCCAATATAACTACCGAGTTTGTTGGCTATTGACAGTGCCTCAGCTGTATCTAGATTCCTGACCGGAATAAACGGAACCACATCGACAGCGCCCATGCGCGGGTGATCACCTTTATGCAAAGCCATATCAATACCTTCTATACTCAAATCGACCAGTTTCTTAGAAGCTTCCAATACTGCAAGCGGCTCTCCCAGGTAGCTGAAAACAGAACGATTATGATCTTTGTCAGAAGCTACTTCTAAAAGCTTAACCCCTTCAGTCTGCTTAATAGCATCTGCTACGCTGTTTATTAATTCCCGATTCTTTCCTTCACTTATATTTGTCACAGACATTAATACTTTCATTTCCAGTAATCACCTCATTAAAATCTGTTAATGCGACAGGGCTTAATTATCAACTTTACTTTAGCCGCCTTTTCTTTGCTTCTTGCTCCTGGTTATATAAGCAGCGACTCCAGTTGATCGATTTGGTTCATAAAATCTTTTTTTGTATTCGAATCTTTTATTGCAGGCAGATTGACCTTGATGTTTGCCAGACATCCTTTAAGAGCAGCCACAGTCAAATCAAGGGCAACTTCAAGATCAGATCCGGCAGCCGGGTTAGATTTTCCTACTAACAGATTCGCTAAATCCAATGCTCGTTTGCAAAACCATGCATTCTCGCCCGGTATTTCAGCGGCAGCAGTAAAACCCTTTTCAATCATCAGTTGGCGCCTGGCTTTTTCTTCAGGTGAACTCTTCGGTAAAGAATAGGCTGCTTTAACTGAGGCAAAAGCCTCTATATCTTTTGTAGCGCCTTCCAACAAAAGCTTTTTCAGATTCTCTGCTTCAGAAATTACTTCGTCATACTGTGCCGAAGTCAATCCAAAATCCTTTTTCAGGGAGAGTCTCGCTACCATAGCAATCAGAGCCGCTGACATTGCGCCGGCCAAAGCAGAAGCAGTTCCACCTCCGGTACTAAAATCCTCTGAATTAATTACTTTTGCCAGTGCTTCATTATACATCTTGTCCACACTCCTTAAGAGGTGAATTCTTTTCAGACAGACGAACTGTCTACAACAAGTTTGCCTTTTTTGTATACCTGCTCTACAACATTACTGCCCAGTCGGTAA
>JAABTH010000022.1 GCA_011389985.1 Bacillota bacterium | reverse complement strand
TTTCATAGAAACTACCTCTTCCCTACTAAGTAAAATGCTTATCAGGATACACTCTCTTTGTCTTCCCATTTATCTGCGGAAAAGTCTTTCTTTTCATTACCTGAAGCTTTTTGCTTTGCATCGTTGATCAGGTTAGCAAGCTCAAGAACACTACGAAATTTACTGGTTTTTTTGCCGTCCATCCACTGAACAGTGCCTTGCATGCTTGAGTTACATCTGAATTGCACTTTTATATAAAAAATAAGATCTTGTTTGTTTGGCGTATTCTTAGGTGAAATACTTTTCATTATTTCCTCCTCCGACTCAGGCTCATTCTGCAAATGTTCTAAGCTCTGTATCACATTGTGGATAGTCTTTTTCATCAAGCTTATTTTGCATTAAAATGATCATTTCTAAAAAATCTTCGAAGTACTGAACCTGCCCGGTGTAAATATGTTCAATTTTACCTTTTACTGCAGTGCTCTCGCCACTTTTTATCCTTACTATAAAATCAGATTTACTGGATTTAGGTTGTTTCTCTTTTGTTAATACTTTGCTCATTATGTTATTCTCCAAATCCGTTTATTTTGTTATTTATGATTTTATTATAATAAAATTCCGTTATAAACTTGTTATAAATTTGCTTAAAATAAATATTAATAGTGAGATAGTTAAATAATAACATTACTATCATTATACTGACAGTCTGTTATAAACCTGTTACAAAACGAATTTTATGGGGATCGAAAGCATAGCAGTAGATTTTTGAATGCATCTAAATAATGTGCTTTAGAAGAAATGGGCGTCGCCTTCCAAAGGCAGGAGGGATTCAACTTTCTTGTGAATACTTAAACCTTTCAGGGAATAGTCCTTTAAATAGCTCTTTTCAATTCTATCCATAACGACGGCAGCCTGTTCACGGTTTAACCCCGGAAGCATCATCAAGAACTGGGCATCATTCCAGCGGGTAACCAGATCGCCTTTACGTAAATCTTCAAGGATTACTTCCTGGAGATTATTCATCACTGCTTTTAAATGTGCGGCTGCAGGCATGCTGTAGTCTGGGTTAGTTATTGTAATTAGGCACAGCAGCACAGACTTACCACTGCGTTCGTTCCTCAATCTCTCAAGTTTGTAAAAGTAGCTGAATAGCTCTGCATCGCACAAATAAGCGCCATTAATTAACTCTTTACCTTTCAGCCCTTCCTGGATAGTACCTAAATCAAGTTCAAAACTTCCTGATTCCAGGCTGATTAAACGGTATAGACTTTTCAGCTCAGCTGATGGTTTCACACCCATTTCCCTGTAATAAGCAGATGTAACCTCGTTATAGTGTGCTTTAGCCCTGTTTGTCATATCTTCTGCCAGCAGGGCTTCTATCAATTTAACATGAATTTTTTCTTCGAAATAATCAATTGTGGCAGCCTGTTCACATAATTTAACAACTTCATTGTTTGCATGCTTAGCTTTGTAAAGATCGGCCAGATCATAAACGCAGTTCAAATACAAATCATGGTAATAAGCACGTACCGGAAGTATCCATTCACTGAAAGCTGATTCGGGAAGATATTCTCCCTTATAGAGCTCTATAGCGTGAGTAAAAGAAGCAATTGCCTTTTCTGGGTCTGTAGCGCTCTCTTTTTTACCTTGATTAACGTACTCTTCAAACTCATCTACATCAACCCAACAGTTTACCTTATCTTCCCACCGGTAACAGCCCTGGGAAAAAATAATATTTGAAGCCAGGTTGTTTTCTGGGTCGTCAGCGCTAAGCGCTTGTCTCAGGCGAAACATCTGAGCCCTCATGACAGTATTGGGGTCATTATAATTTTTTTCAGGCCAGATATTATCTAATATTTCTTCTGGAAAAAATGATTTGTCCCGATTTGAGAGCAGGTACTTAAAAACCTCCCACATTCTGCGTGAGCGGCTGCTGTTTTCTGAAAGCACCTCGTCACCACGGCGAATAAAAAATTTGCCGAGTGTTTGGATCTTAATTTGCTGCTTAGTTACGCTAATCTCTCTTTTCGGCATGTTAGCCCCTACTTTTTATCTATTTATTTCTATTTATGCTTATTAATACAATCTCTTTTTAATTCAACTTCTTTAAATAAAAACCCTTCCCTTGTGGCATGATATTTTAAGAATCTTTCATACATACATTAAATCGATAACATCTATAATGTTTTTAAACCATTTTAAGAGACAGATACCATTATGGTAAATTTGCTTCTGCCCGGGCAACATTTTCATTATGTTCTTCAAGAGTGCGGGAAAAATAATGCTCACCGGTACCGTCATATTTGTAGTTGTAATAAAAGTAATCAGTGCTGTCCGGTTTTAAGGCGGCAGCGATCGACTCTTTTCCAGGGGCGGCAATAGGTCCGGGTGGTAAACCGTTATTAAGATAAGTGTTATAGGGCGATGGAATTTCAAGATCCACATATAGTAAAAATTCTTTTGGTTCATCTAAAAGATACTGTATCGTGGCATCAATTTGCAGGCGCATTCCAATAGCCAGACGGTTATAGATTACGCTGGCAACTGTGCTTCGTTCGTGATCAACTTTGGCTTCCCTTTCTATTAAAGCGGCTATAGTCAGCAACTCATGCAGGGATAAGTTTAATTCAGGCATGCGCGAACTGTAATTGAGTTCAAGAAGAATTTGTTCCATCCTATTGAGCATTATGTTGATAATTTCTTCTTCGCTGGCATCAGAGTAAATTTCATAAGTGTCAGGAAAAAGATACCCTTCCAGCAGAAAATCTATATCGGGGTTATTTATTTCAGTCAAAAAAGAGAAGTTTTCTAAAAGGCCGGGGGATGGTTCCCGGCAGATAGCAAGAAAACTATCTATATTTACCAACCCGGCTTCATCTAACCTGGCTGCGATCTGTTCAACCGTAAAACCTTCCGGAATTGTAAACCAAACATTTTCGGAATAAACTTCTCCACTCTGTATTTTTGCAATAACTTCTTCCATACTCATTGCCGGACTCAAGTTGTAAAGGCCGGCGATGAAACTCCGTCCCAGGTTATGCTGACGGACATAGAAGCGAAAGGCCAGTTTATTCTGTATTAACCCTTCATCAAAAAGCAGTTCTCCTATTGCCTCCGTATTTGCGCCCTGCGGTATTTCTACCAGCCTGTAACTCTCAGAAGCCTCCGGGTTTACCGGTTCAAGCAGATCATTGTAAACTGAAAAGAGCGCTATTGCGGCTCCGGCAGTTAATACAAGTAATATTACAATTACCCATATTGCAACCTTCATAAAATGCATCCACCTGCCTAAAGGAGATCGTCATCATCTGTATAGTCTTGATTTTGCACACGCTCTTCCCACACAGCTGCAACTTGATTCCACTCAACCTCATCTTCCACTTCTACAAGGGTTTCTTCGCCCTCTTCCAAATCTATGCGGAAAATATAAGCTTCATCCTCAAAATCTACTTCATCTTCGTTTTCATCATCAATGTATAAAACAGGGACCAAAACAGCATATTCGTACATATCAACCTGGAATCGATCTACCAGGGCAAAATTATGCTCATTGCCTTCTTCATCAACAAGTATAACAATATCTGTTTGTTCTTCTCCGTTTGTGCTCATGATTTCACCCCTTTAGTTATTCGTCTTATTTACAGCCATGTAAGTTTCAAGAATTAAAACAGCTGCTATTTTATCTTTTACAGCTTTGCGTTTTTTACGGCTTACCCCACCTGATATCAGAACTTTTTCTGCGCTGCTTGATGTAAGGCGTTCATCGATCATTACAACCGGAACAGCTAATTTCTCACGCAGCAGGCCGGCAAAAGTTTCCGCTTTCTCGGAAGCAGCGCCTTTTGAACCGCTCATGTTAATCGGGTTGCCGATTACCACCCTGCTTATTTCATATTCACGACATACGCAAATAATCTTTTCAAGAGCTTCTTCTATTGTCGCGTAATGAATTATTTCAAGCCCTTGAGCAGTTATGCCCAGGGGATCACTAATCGCCAAGCCGATCCTTTTTTCTCCGGGATCTATTCCTAGTATACGCAATTTATATCCATTCCCATTACAATTTATCTTTTTCTGCCAGTTGAAGGTAAATACCAACCACCTCTTCCAACAGCTCGTCGCGTTCAACCTGCCTGATCAGACTGCGCGCATTCTGATGGCTGGTTATATAGGCGGGATCACCTGAAAGCAGATAACCGACAAGCTGGTTTAAAGGGTTATAACCTTTTTCCTTAAGAGCCTGATAGACAGTAACCAGTATTATTCTGGCCTTGTTATCTACCTCTTCACCATCTACCCTAAACAGAACAGTTTCTTCATGATTATCAGCCATGGTCAGTCCTCCCGCTTTTCGAAAATAATATAATCACCTTTTATCAGGCTTTTAACATCTCGCGGACCATATCTTCAACAGCTGAAAGCGCTTCCGGTAAAGCGGTGGGATCTTTTCCGCCAGCCTGGGCAAGTTCCGGTTTACCGCCTCCGCCTCCGCCAACGCGAGCTGCAACTTGTTTTATAATTTTATTGGCTTGCAGGCCACGCTTTACAAGATCCGGACTGGCAGAGCCGACAAGGATCACTTTACCATCACTTACAGCGCCAAGAACAACAAGAATAGAATTTAAATTTTCTTTCACTTTATCCATAATTATTCTAAGCGACTCTGGATTATCCGCCTCAACTTGCGCTGAAAGCATTTTCGCACCATTGATCTCTTTGACAGCAGTGATCAGGGTGCTTACTTCAAAGCCGGCCATTGTCTGCTTTAACTCCTGGTTCTGCTTATGAAGTTGTTTATGCTCGGCGATATATTCTTCAACTTTCTCCTTAATTCTGCCCTCTGAAGTATTCAGGCTCGCCGCAATAGCGGCAATAAGATCATCGCGTTCAACTGTCTGGCGGTAAGATGTCATTCCGGTAATCGCTTCAATACGACGCAAACCGGAACCGATGCCTTCTTCCGCAATAATTTTGAAAAGGCCTATTTTCCCTGTAGCCGATACATGAGTTCCACCACAAAGTTCAATTGTATAATCGCCGGCAGATACCATCCTTACGTTTTCATCATACTTATCTGCAAAAAGGGCTGTAGCGCCTTTTTCTCTTGCCTTATCAATTGAAGTTTCTTCTACATCTACAGCTACATTCGCTAAAACCATTTTATTGACTTCTTCCTCAACAAACTTTAGATCATCGCTGTTGAGAGCAGCAAAGTGATTAAAATCAAACCTCAGCCGATCCGGCGCAACAAGTGACCCTGCCTGATTAACATGATCACCCAAACGGTTGCGCAACGCCCTATGAAGCAGGTGGGTTGATGTATGGCTGCGGCAGATACCGTCACGGCGCCACACGTCGACGCTTGCCGTTATTTTTTCACCGGTAGAAATTTTTCCTTCTTCAACATTACCCTGATGGATTATCTGGCCTGTCGGTGCGAATATCGTATTCTTTACTCTAACTTTTCCGTTTTCAGATTCCAGGTAACCGGTATCACCTATCTGGCCGCCTGCTTCGGCATAAAATGGAGTTTGGTCGAGAATGAATTCAGCTACTTCGCCTGTTTTTGCGTCATTAATTGTTTTTCCATTATTTAAGATCAGAAGCAGCTCAGAGTCTTGTTCAAGCGTATCATAACCGGTAAACGTTGTTGACAGATTTTCGGCTGCTTTATATTTTCCATCTCCACCTGTCCCGTAATTTGCGTTTGCAGCCGCACGCGCACGTTCTTGTTGCACTTTAAGGTTGCTATCAAAAGCGTCACGATCTACTGACAGGCCTTTTTCTTCAAGTATTTCTGCAGTTAGATCGAGCGGGAATCCGTATGTGTCATATAGTTTAAAAGCCTTCTCTCCTGGAAGAGTTTTCTTTTCACTCTTAATTATCTCCTCAATGAAACCTTCTAATATTTCCGTCCCCTGGGCGAGAGTCTCCTGAAATTTGCGTTCCTCAAGACCGACAATTTGGCGGATATAGTCATGACGTTCTTTCAACTCCGGATAGGCATCACCCATTTTATCTACAACCATAGTAACAGCATCAGTTAAAAAACTTCCTTCGATACCAAGCAAACGTCCGTAACGAACCGCCCGGCGCAGCAATCGTCTTAAAACATAACCCCTGCCTTCGTTCGAGGGGATTACCCCATCAGCAATGAGGAATGTGGTGCCCCTGCTGTGCTCGGTAATAATACGCAGTGGCACTTCCTGGTTTTGCCTGGCGCTATCAGCCAGGTTTTTAAAATGTTTATATAAAGGCCTAACCATGTCTGTTTCATAGATAGTGCTTACACCCTGTAGCGCCATGGCCATCCGCTCAAGACCGGCTCCCGTATCGATATTCTTTTGTGCCAGTTCAACCAGACTACCATCAACCTGACGACTGAACTGGGTAAATACAAGGTTCCAGATTTCCAGGTAACGGTCACAATCGCAGCCAACTGCACAATCGGCGCTGCCGCAACCGGCTTCTTCACCTAAATCTATATATATTTCTGAGCAAGGGCCGCAAGGTCCCAGGCCGATTTCCCAAAAATTATCTTCCTTACCGAGGCGAACAATTCTGTCTGAAGGTACGCCAATATTTCTATGCCAGATATTAAATGCTTCTTCATCTTCTTCGTAAATACTGACCCACAGACGTTCAACAGGCAACCGGTAACCGTTTAGGACAAGATCCCAGGCCCAGGCTATTGCTTCTTCCTTGAAATAATCACCAAATGAAAAATTGCCAAGCATTTCGAAAAAGGTAGCATGGCGCCCGGTGAGCCCCACCCGGTCAATATCCGGTGTACGAACACATTTCTGGCATGTCGCCAGCCGGGGATGTGGAGGCTTCTTTTCCCCGGTAAAAAAAGGTTTTAACGGAGCCATACCGGCGCCGACCAACAGCAAGGTTGGATCGTTCTGCGGGATCAGGGGAAAACTCGGCATAATTAGATGTTCTTTAGATCTAAAATAATCTAAGAATAATTCACGTATAGTGCTGGATTGCATCCTTTAACCTCCATTTTAGATTAACGCAATTATATCTGTTTTCGTAAAGCAATGTCAACGAAGAGGCAAGGTTGAAGAAAGGAGCTGTTCCCTTTTTGACTCGTTAGATTATTGAAAACTCGCCACGACCGCGGCAGGCAGATTCAAAGTCTTTTTTGAAGGACTCGATCATACGGGAAGGCAGAGTCATATTAATTGTTACATCTGCAGCATATTTTACAGAGAGGATATTGCCTTCATTGGATTGGATCAGTCTGCTTACGGCTCCATAGTTTTCATAATTAAATTTTAAAATGCAGGTTTCAAGCGGTTCCCGGCAGACCAGTTTCGCATCTTCGATACTAAGTAGAGCACAATCGCGGTAAGCTCTGGTCAGGCCACCTATTCCGAGTTTTGTGCCTCCGAAGTAACGTGTCGCAACAACAATGGCATTTGAGATATTTTTTCCCTGCATCACCTGCAGCATTGGAGGACCGGCTGTACCTGCAGGTTCCCGAGCATCTGATGCTCTTTCGATAAGGTTGGAACCCGCACCGATACGATATGCATAAGTGTGGTGTGTTGCCTCTGGAAATTCTCCGCTTACTGCATCTATAACTTTTCTGGCTTCATCTTCTGATTCAGCTGGCGTAAATGTGGCAATAAATTTTGAACCCTTAATATTAAACTGTCTTCTCACTGTTTTTTGCGGTGTAAAAAACTTAAATTCAATTGTCATTAGACTGCTCTTTCTCCTGCTGCTTAACATCTTTATTTCTTATTCTCTTGATACTATCAAGATATTCCCGGATCGCTTTTTCACGACCCTGTCCGGTCGGTTTGTAAAGTTCCTTATCTCTTAATGCCGGTGGCAGATAATCCTGGTCGACATAGTGGCCGGGGTAATCATGAGGATACCGGTAATCTAGACCATGGCCGAGGCTCTTAGCTCCACGGTAACTGCTGTCTTTTAGGTGATCGGGTACAGGCCGGTTTTTTTCTTCTTCAACTATTTCAAATGCCTTGTCTCCTGCCAGGTACGCAGCATTACTTTTTGGTGATCCGGCCAAATATGTTACTGCCTGGGCAAGAGGGATTCTGCCTTCAGGCATTCCAATCATCTGTACAGCCTGGGCTGCAGCAATCGCCAGGGGCAGGGCATGAGGATTTGCATTACCAATATCTTCTGATGCGCTAATAATTAACCGTCGTGCGATAAAGAGTGGATCTTCTCCCCCTTTGAGCATTCTGGCCATCCAGTAGAGCGCTGCATCAGGATCAGAACCCCGTATCGATTTAATGAAGGCTGAGGCCAGATCATAATGATTGTCACCCTGCCTGTCGTATGAAAGCAGCCGTTTTTGCATAGCCTCAGCTGCTGTTTCAAGATTTACATAGATACCCTGATCAGTTTCAACCCCGATCAATACGGCAGATTCAAGGGCATTTAAGGCAGAACGGGCATCTCCATTAGCCTTATCGGCCAAATATTTCAAGGCCTCCGGATCAATTTGCAGTTTTAGTTTCCCCAGGCCTTTTTCAGAGTCATTAGCTGCAGCCTGCAGTAATTTCATTATATCCGCGCTATCAAGCGCTTCAAATTGAAATAGCCGGGTTCTTGATAATAAAGGACCGGTCAGATAAAAGAACGGGTTTTCTGTAGTAGCGCCGATAAATATAACCGTCCCCTGTTCAATAGCCGCTAATAATACATCCTGTTGAGCTTTGTTGAAGCGGTGTATTTCGTCTATAAAAAGTATGGTGCGCCGGTTGTGGAGCGACCAGTTATCCCTGGCCTGATCGATAACCTGGCGGACATCTTTTACTCCGGCAGCAACAGCATTCAGCTGATTAAAATCGGCCCGGGTCGAAAGGGCAATAATTTTTGCCAAACTGGTTTTACCGGTTCCGGGCGGACCGTAAAAAAGAAGAGAAGAGAGCTGATCACCCTCTATCATAGTGCGAAGAGGTTTGCCGGTCTCTAATATCTTTTCCTGCCCTATAAATTGTTCGAGTGTTTCCGGCCGCATTCTCTGGGCAAGCGGGCCTTCTTCTCTTATTTTCTTTTCCCAGCCAAGTGTGATCAGATCCAATTAAAGCTTCATCCTAACTTAAGTAACATTTTTAATTAAGCTGCGTGCAAAAAACAAGATATTTAGATTTCTTTCTTTGTGTAAAAAACACTCCCGGCTTACACCAGCAAGGTGCGCAAAGGAGTGTTTTTATCGTGACATTTTCTGTTGCTGCCGTGGGTTAAAATAATTTAACCTTTACAGGTTACACAGATTCTTCTTCTACAACCCTGTCTACAGCAGCACGGGCAAATTTAAGGTTAAGGTTATCGGCGACCCGTAAAGAAATAATAGTATCGTCAATCTCCTTGATTACGCCGTGGACGCCGCCGATTGTTACAACACGATCACCTTTTTTAAGGTTTTTAAGCATCTCCTGGCGCTTTTTCTGCTGTTTTTGCTGAGGACGAATCAGCAGAAAATAAAATATTACGAATAACAAAATCAGGGGAATAAATGGACCTAATGATTCTAAATTCACTAAACTACACCTCCATACATTTTTCTTAGTTGTGGACCAATTTCACGGTAATACTGATCAAAACGATCTTCTGCCAGAGCAATTCTGATTTCTTTCATCAGGCTATCCAGGTAATAAAGATTATGGTAGGTTGTCAGTCTCAAACCCAGAATCTCCCCGGCGTTAAGTAAATGCCTGATATATGCCCGGCTGTAATTTTGGCAAACCTGGCACTTGCAGTTTTCGTCCAGCGGAGAAAGATCGGTACCGTAAACACTGTTTCTGATCGGCAGGTAACCTTTTGATGTCATAACCCTGCCGTTTCTTGCAATGCGCGTAGGTAAAACGCAATCAAAAAGATCTATACCATATCTGACACCTTCAAGCAAGGCATCTGGTGAACCGACTCCCATCAGATAACGCACTTTTTCTGCAGGAAGATCGGGTACTGTCCATTGAAGAGTTTCATACATTAATTCTTTTGGCTCGCCAACACTCAACCCGCCTATGGCATAGCCGGGAAAATCCATTTCCACCAGTTCAGCTGCAGATTCTCGGCGAAGGTCCTCATATACGCCGCCCTGGATTATAGCAAACAAGGCCTGGTTTTCATTCAAGTGAGCCATCTTGCAGCGCAGAGCCCACTTTGTAGTGCGTCTTACGGCATCTTCAACTGCTTCACGTTCTGCAGGATAGGGCGGGCACTGGTCAAGAACCATTGCTATATCGGACCCGAGCATATTCTGTAAGCGAACGACCCTCTCCGGGCTTAAAAAATGTGTTGCACCGTCTAAATGTGAAGTAAATGTTACCCCTTCATCAGTAAGCTTACGCATTCCACCCAGGCTGAAAATCTGGAAACCGCCGCTGTCTGTTAATATGGAACCTTTCCAGTTCATAAAACCATGTAACCCGCCATGGCGGGTAATGATCTCGAGACCCGGCCGTAAAAAAAGATGATAGCAGTTACCGAGAATTAATCCTGTGCCCATCTCTTCCAGTTCACCGACCGTAATCGCTTTAACAGTACCCTGGGTACCCACCGGCATGAATGTAGGTGTGTCAATAATTCCATGGGCAGTTTGCAGCGTACCAAGCCGGGCGGAAGTCTTTGCACAACCGCGGATTAAATTATATTTTAAAGGTAAGCTTTTCATCCAGTATATAGCTTATCTCAAGCAGGTCTTACTGTCAATTAAACTTTGAGCATAACCGAAATTCAATTTAAGGATGTTATAAAATGAGCATACAATCACCGAAACTAAAAAACCTGTACCTTTCATTTACTGCCTGACGGTAAGCTTTCATGATTAATTTATGCCCGGCCAGAGCGCTGACGAGCATTAGCAGGGATGATCGCGGCAGGTGAAAATTGGTCAGCATTGCATCAACAGCCTTGAAACGGTAGCCGGGATAGATATAGAGGCCTGTCCAATCATCGCTTGCATAAAATAAGCCTCCTTCATCTGCGACTGATTCAAGAACCCGGCAAGCTGTTGTGCCAACAGCAATTATCCGTCCCCCTTTTTTTCTGACTGCATTTAAAGAGGCCGCGGTTTCAGCATCGATGCGATAATACTCTCTATGCATGACATGTTCGCGGATATCATCAGCTTTAACCGGTTGGAAGGTTCCCGGTCCTATATGCAGGGTGATATAAGTCCATTTAACACCGATCTCCTTTAATTGATCAAAAGTCTGTTTCGTGAAATGAAAACCGGCGGTAGGGGCCGCTGCAGAACCGTTTTCACGGGCATATATAGTTTGGTACTGGTTCGGATCTTCAACATCTTTCTTGATGTAAGGAGGTAACGGTACTTTGCCCAGCCTGGGCAGAACCTCTTTAAAGGGTTCTGATGACTGAAATTTAATGAGACGTAATCCTTCTTCAGCATAGCCGGTAACATTGGCTGTAACTCCAAAATCAAAATCAACCGATGCCCCCGGTTTCAATTTTTTCCCCGGCTTAACCATACAAACCCAGGTATCTTTATACTCCTCTCTGAGAAGCAAAATCTCTGCAGGGATATCTTTTCCGCTAATTTTACCGATAAGTCTGGCAGGAATTACCCTGGTGTTATTAAGAACCAAAATATCTCCTGCTTGAAGGTATGAGGACAGTTTGCTGAATAAAGTATTTTCAATTAATCCGTTAGCCCGGTGCAAAACCATCATTCTTGAGCTGTCCCGTTTTCGCAGCGGTTCCTGGGCTATAAGTTCTTCCGGTAAATAATAATCGTAATCGCTTAAGTTATTATATTCCATTTAGCTCCGGTTCCCTGAAATAACTCAAAACTGTGTCTGACACTCAGTTGAGTTATTTAGCGTCTGAATAGGTTAATGATAATTGTCAGGATAATGCTTACTATAAGCATCGTGGCAATGGGAAAATAGAATGTTACATATTCTTTCTGGATAAATATATCACCCGGCAGGCGGCCCAGTCCAAGGCGACCAACGATCAATACTATTAAACCTGCAGCGGCAAGAATAGCGCCCCCGATTAATAATAGCCTCCCCAAAGATTCAAGGTCTGGTGAAATAATATAACACTCCCAACTTTATTCTCCACCCCAAGCGGGAAGAAATAGTCTAATACTCTCCTACCATAGCTTTTGCTGGTCATCATCTCGCGGTTTAAGATTAAGATAGGTATAGACTTCCCTGGTAACCATACGGCCGCGGGCAGTTCTTTTTAAGAAACCGAGCTGCATCAGGTACGGCTCATAAACATCTTCCAGCGTTTCCGGTTCTTCACTGATGCAGGCAGCAAGTGTATCAAGACCTACCGGACCGCCTTCGTATTTTTCGATCAGCGCAATCAGCAACCGGCGATCAATTTCATCAAGCCCACGGCTGTCCAGCTGTAACATTTTAAGCGCTTCTTCGGCGACTTTACCGGTAATAATATTATCAGCTTTTACCTGGGCGTAATCACGGACCCTTTTAAGGAGGCGATTGGCAACACGCGGTGTTCCCCGCGAAGCCCCGGCGATAAGTGCGGCCCCCTCATTTTCTACTTGAACGTTTAGTATATTCGCCGATCGGGTAATAATTTGGATTAATTCAGCAGGGGAATAAAATTCAAGCCTGTCGACAACGCCAAAGCGGTCCCGCAGTGGTGAGGTGAGCATTCCAGCCCGGACAGTAGCGCCGATCAGCGTAAAAGCCGGCAAATCAAGGCGCAAAGTTCTTGCCCCGGGACCTTTTCCAATGATTATATCCAAGGCATTATCTTCCATAGCCGGGTATAGGATCTCTTCTACAGTACGGCTTAAACGGTGAATTTCATCGACAAAAAGAACATCACCATGCCCCAGGTTTGTCAGAATTGCAGCAAGATCTCCGGGGCGTTCAATAGCAGGCCCGGCAGTTATGCGGATGTTAACACCCAGTTCCCAGGCAATTATATGGGCCAGTGTTGTTTTGCCGAGGCCAGGCGGCCCGTAAAGTAAAACGTGATCAAGGGCTTCTCCACGATCAAGCGCAGCTTTAATGTATATTGTTAGTTTTTCTTTAATTTTTTCCTGGCCCACGTATTCATTTAATGAACGCGGTCTTAAACCAACCTCAATTTGCGGGTCATCGTCTGACTGGCGCTGGGCTGATACAATCCTCTCCTGCATATAAAGACTCCTTTCACCAGGGTTTATTGTTTAGCTCTTTCCCTGGACCATGCTCTTTAACGCAGCCTTTAACAGTTCTTCACGTGAAGCCTCTTTATTAAGTTCATAAGCCCTGCTCACCGCTGATGCAGCTTCTCCCTGTGAATAACCGAGAGCGCACAGAGCCTCAATAACTTCATCCAACAGCGAGTGGCCGCTGCCGGTTACCGGTCCGGTGATTAGCTCTTCAGCCGAAATCACTTTTGGTAGTTTTTCCTTTAATTCAAGGACTAGACGCTGTGCAGCTTTACGACCAACTCCGTGAGCACGGCTCAGCTGGGCGATGTTTTCTTCAAGAACCGCAACATATAGCTGCGGTACAGTTAAAACACCCAACAGTGATAAAGCAAGCCTCGGGCCAAATCCGCTGACACTTAAAATCAGATTAAAAAGTTTACACTCTTCCGGTGTTTTAAAACCGTAGAGAAGCATCTCTTCATCTTTCAAAAGCAGCCGCGTATAGATCGTAACATCTTGACCAACCTGGTTGTAGAGGTTACTCTCAGCAGGAGGCATTTCTACTGACAATCCAATTCCCCCGACTTCAACGACTGCGCTTCCCTGCAATACATCAATAAGTTTACCCCTGATGTAATGAATCACCTAACTTCTGCCTCCTTTAACAGCCTCCTGGTATCGCCTGTTTTGCAGGTGACAGAGAGCAACTGCCATAGCATCAGCTTCATCATCAACAGCAGGTATTTCTTTAAGGCGAAGGAGCATTTTAACCATTCTCTGCACCTGCCCCTTATCAGCCTTACCGTATCCGGCTACTGCCTGCTTAACCTGTAATGGGGTGTATTCAAAAAGAAAGAGGCCGGATTTTGCAGCGGCAAGAATAACAACTCCGCGCGCTTCACCCACCTGGAAAGCCGTCCGTACGTTTTTACTGAAAAATATCTTTTCAATCGACAAAGCCTGCGGCTTATATTCAGTGATCAATGCAGTCACCCGATTATATATCGCTTCCAGGCGCTGTTCAGGGGGCAGATCGCTTTTTGTCCTGATACAGCCGGAATCAATAAGGCAAAAATCGTTGCCCAACTCTTCCACGATACTGTATCCGGTAATAGCTACTCCGGGATCAATTCCCAATAATCGCATCAGCTCAACCAGACCTTCCCTCTTTATTATAGCTGTTAATTGAGCAACTCATCAGGCATATCAAAGTTTGCGTAAACATTCTGGACATCGTCATGGTCATCGAGTGCTTCCATAAGTCTAATAATTTTTGAGGCCATATCTGGATCTGTTATTTCAATTGAGCTGCTCGGAATCATCGTAATTTCAAATGATTCTATTGATACTCCCTGATTCTGCAGCTCTTCTTTAACTGACTCAAAAGCATCTATCTCAGCAATAATGCTGTAAGTATTCTCGTCTTCGCTTCTAACATCTTCAGCACCAGCTTCAAGCGCCAGAAGCATCAGATCATCTTCATCCATATCAAGGCTTTCGCGGTTTACGGTAATCAGGCCCTTCCTGGTAAACATCCAGGATACACAACCAGACTCGCCCAGGCTGCCGTTATGACGGGAAAACACATGTCTTATTTCGGCAGCGGTACGGTTCTTGTTATCTGTCATTAATTCAAGAAGAACAGCTACACCGCCGTCAGCATAGCCTTCATACATAATCTGTTCGTATCCGGCGCCATCCTGTCCCCCCGCGCCTTTCTGGATAGCGCGTTGGATATTTTCGTTGGGCATATTATTTTCGCGGGCTTTTTGAACAGCCAGCCTCAGGCGAAAATTAACATTTAGATCTTCACCGCCCTCACGGGCAGCTACGGTTATCTCACGGGCAATCTTGGTGAAGGCTTTTCCTTTCTGAGCATCTACTCTTGCCTTGCGATGCTTGGTATTGGCCCATTTTGAATGTCCGGCCATCAGCACCCCTCCTCTGTAATTTGTAGCATCAGTCAAAAATATATCGGCGCTTTTCCAGGAGCAGGAGAAGCGGCAAACCTAATCCGTAGCAGGCTACCATCTGGCCAAATCCGACCCAGGCGACAGTGAGATATAAGGGCAAGCCGAGAACCAGGTGCAGCACGATACCGATGATTACAGCATTAACTAAAATAGGTGGTAAAGGAACCAGGTACTTGTTTTTTATCTTTGTAACCAGGTATGCTGAAAGTAATGTAGCCAGGCTGCCAAAAACAATGTCTAAAATTCCGTAACCCCCAAAAATATTGGCAATTAAACAGCCGACAAACAAACCGGGAACGGCGGCGGGAGTAAAAAAAGGCAGTATCATTAACATTTCTGCAACCCGGACCTGAATCATTCCATAGCTGATTGGGGCAAGAATAATTGTCAACAGGGCATATACAGCCCCGATCATCGCCGCCCTTGTCCAGTAGTTGAACTGCCTGTATTTATTCAATATAAACACCCTAAACCCTTGTTTTTTTATTAAGCAGGGTATCTTCGACCTGCTTTATCTATTATAAGTTGTTGGAGGACAAAAAAAAAGAGAGTTAACCGCTTTAGGCAAATTTTCCGGTACTAAATTTTTTGAATTGCAGCGCTGCATCACCCAGAACCCTGCTGTGGTGAAAGACAAGATAGAGTGAACGTTTAAGATTCAAATTTTTCACAGGACAAGCTTCCACTTCACCGGCCTTGATCATATCCTGGATTGACAAGTTCGAGAGGACTGTTGCGCCCAAACCATTTTTTACTGCCTGCTTTATACCTTCCAGACTGTTATAATAGGTTATTCCGCAAAAACTGTCTAAACTTAAACCCTTTTCGTTGATCTTGTTCTCCAGCAGCTGTCTTGTTGCCGATCCTTTTTCGCGCAAGATGAGATGATAATTAACCAGTTCCTCTGCAGCAATTCCATCAGCAATCAGTTTATCTTTTAAGAATCCTTTCTTAACACAAAAAACCAGCTGGTCTTCTCCGATCGGGCGGTATATAAGACGTTCATCCTGTTTTACCAGTCCGACAAAACCTAAATCAAAGCTGTAGTTTAATACCCCTTCCAAAACAGCACTTGTATCAAGTATATTAATGTTAAAGGTGATTCCAGGGCATATTTTTTTAAATGCAGAGAGCATCCCCGGTAAAAAGTAAGTGCCAGGCACAGTACTTGCCCCGATGTATATTAATCCGACCGCTTCTTTCCTCTTTCCTGACAACTTTTCTCGGCATTGATCCTGCAGATTCAAAATTGCCTGGGCATAATCTAAGAATATCCTACCTGCATCTGTAAGTGAAGGCTCTCTGGCTTTTGATCGATCAAATAATGTGACACCCAGTTCTTCTTCCAAAGCTTTAATCCTGATACTGACAGAAGGTTGACTGATAAACATTTTTTCGCCTGCTTCAGAAAAACTTCTTAAAGTAGCAACATTTAAAAAGGCCCTGATCTGCTCAAAATCCACTAGTTCTACCTCTCATTCTCTCTCACCTATAACCTTTTAAAAGAGCCATGCTTCCAGAGGTTATTATATTATCAATATCTTCAGCCGCAGCTTTACCGTCAGCTATTGCTCTTACAACCAGCGACTGCCCTCTTGCCATGTCGCCGGCTGAGAAAATACCGGGGACGCTGGTCATATGTTTTTCATCGATTTTGATACTGCCATTTATAGCTCTTTCTAATCTTAGCATATCGGCAAAGGGATCTGGTCCGGGGCCAAGAAAGCCCATTGCCAGCAGCACCAATTCTGCCTCAATGATAAAAGAAGAGTTTTTACTATCGACAGGAATGTATTTGCCTTTTTCATTGATCCAGTCAACTTCGATACAGTGTAATTTCTTAACTTCGCCTTTTTTATTTCCTTCAAAACTGGTCGTTCTAACAGACCAGTACCGAAAACCACCTTCCTGGTGGCTGCTTGAAATCCGGTCAATACGGGGCCACTCTGGCCATGGATTGTGATCAGATCGACATAAAGGGAACCTGGGCATAATTTCAAGCTGGTATACTTTTTTTGCACCCTGGCGTAAAGCAGTACCGATACAGTCTGAACCGGTATCGCCGCCTCCGATAATTGTAACATTTTTACCCGATGCATTTAATTCTTCTGGGACGCCACCAGTTTCATTAATAATTTCTCTGTTTTGAGCCTTCAGGTATTCAGTCGCAAAATATATCCCTTTTAGGGATCGTCCCGGTATATCCAAATCGCGCGGTTGTTGGGTGCCTCCGGCCAAAATAACAGCGGTAAAACGTTTTTTCAGGTAATTAAAAGATATGTCTACTCCCACTTTTACATCACATTCAAATGTTATTCCTTCTTCTTTCATCAAGTTGATTCGACGTCTTACTATTTTTTTATCAAGCTTGAAGTTAGGAATTCCATAAAGCAACAATCCACCGGGATGCGCATTTTTTTCATATACGGTAACATTATATCCTTTCTGATTTAAACAATCGGCAGCAGCAAGACCCGCCGGGCCGGAGCCAATTACCGCCAGGTGCTCTTTATGCCTTTTTAAAGGAATCCGCGGTTTAATCCAACCTTGTTCATAGCCTTTTTCAACTATCATCTTTTCGATCTGGCGAATAGTTACAGCTTCTTCATTAATACTTAAAACACAGGAACCTTCACAAAGAGCAGGACAGATGCGGGCAGTAAATTCAGGAAACTGGTGCGTAGAGGTAAGCAGTTCTAAAGCATCCTTGTATAAACCTTCTTTAACCAACTGGTTCGTTTCAGGAATAAGGTTACCCAGCGGGCAGGCGTAACCGTGACAAAATGGAGTACCGCAATCTAAACAGCGGGAAGCCTGCGTTTTGATTTCCTCTTCTGACAAAGATTTTTCAACTTCATCATAATCTGACAAACGCTCTTTTATATCACGGTAACCAGGCTCTTTTCTGGGATAATTCCTGCTGTCATAATTCATATCATATCTCCTGTTAAACTTAATTCTGCTGAGGCATCTCTCTTTTAACCTCAACATCTTCCCTGCTCATTTTGCCCAGCACTCTTCGGTATTCCATCGGGAAAACTTTAACGAAGAAGGGCAGACATTTTTGCCAGTTTTCAAGAATAAATGATGCTTTAGGACTTTTTGTATATTTAAAATGTTTTTCAATCATCAAGCGCAACTCATTAATATCTTCCTCTTCTGATACCGGTTCAAGGTCGATCAGATCAAGATTGCAATTTGTATCTAGAATTCCAGCCTCATCATATATATAGGCGATTCCGCCGCTCATTCCGGCGCCGAAGTTGACCCCTGTTGATCCGAGAATAACTACCCGACCAGCTGTCATATACTCACAGCCATGATCTCCCACACCCTCAACAACAGCCTTAACACCGCTGTTTCTTATGGCAAAACGCTCGCCAACCAAACCATTGGCATATAATTCCCCTGATGTAGCTCCATACAAAATTACGTTGCCACCTATTGTATTAAGGGATGGATCATAATCAATATCCCTAAAAGGCCTCAGGACTATTCTGGCGCCAGAAAGACCTTTTCCTACATAATCATTTGCTTCTCCTTCAAGATTTAGAGTTAACCCCTGAACAGCAAAAGCGCCAAAGCTCTGACCTGCGGAACCTTTGAAGTTAAGAGTGATAGTATCGTCCGGTAAACCATCGCTGCCATACTGTTTAACGATTTGGTTTGAAATAATTGTGCCGACAGTGCGATTTCGATTATAGATTGGTGAATTTACAGTAACCGGTCTGCCACTTCTTAGCGCATCATTTACCTGAGGCAATAACTTGTAATCAAGCGCATCATCTAACTGGGAACCGTGACTTTCAGTATAACGGAGTTCATGTTCATTAAGATCGGGTTGATAGAGGATCCTGCTGAGATCGATCTTTTTTGCTTTCCAGAACGATAGGTTCCTGTCTTGTTCAAGCAGGTCAATCCGTCCGATTAATTGATCAACAGTCTTTATTCCCAAAGAGGCCATAATTGATCTCAACTCTTCTGCAATAAAATACATCAAGTTGCGAACATGCTCAGGTTTGCCCTTAAAACAATTTCGCAGACTGCTCTCCTGGGTAGCTACACCTACAGGGCAATGATTCGAATGACAATCACGCATCATCACACAACCACAGCTGACAAGGGCGGCTGATGCAAAGCCAAATTCCTCAGCACCAAGCAATGCTGCAATCGCCACGTCACGGCCGGTTTTTAACCCACCATCAACCTGAAGTCTTACATACTTACGCAGGCCATTTAAAACAAGAGTTTGATGAGTTTCAGAAAGGCCAAGTTCCCATGGTACACCTGCATGCTTGATCGAGGATAGCGGGGCAGCTCCCGTGCCGCCGTCGCAACCGCTAATCAGAATCATATCAGCCCTTCCTTTTGCCACCCCGGCTGCTACAGTGCCCACGCCCGCGGCTGAAACAAGTTTTACGGAAACCCGGCATTCGGGGTTTGCGTTGCGCAAATCATAAATAAGTTGTGCGATATCTTCAATAGAATAAATATCATGATGGGGTGGTGGCGAAATCAGTGTAACACCAGGCGTTGAATGTCTTACACGGGCAATTCTTTGATTGACTTTATGCCCCGGCAGCTGGCCACCTTCCCCCGGTTTTGCACCCTGGGCAATTTTTATCTGAATTTCCTTCGCGCTTACCAGGTATTCTGCGGTTACTCCAAACCGTCCGCTTGCAACCTGCTTGATAGCGCTGCAAAGATTATCTTCACCCGAAGTAACTTTATACCTTTCAGGATCTTCGCCTCCCTCGCCCGAGTTACTCTTTCCACCAATACTATTCATCGCGGCAGCCAGGGTCATATGCGCCTCAGGGCTGAGTGAGCCGAGTGACATTGCACCGGTTACAAAACGTTTAACAATAATATCTGCGGGCTCTACATCTTCTAAGGGAATTGATTCAGTCTTTTTAAAGCGTAACAAGCCGCGTAATGTATATTGCTTTTCAGCCTGGTTGTTAATTAACTGAGCATATTCACTGTATTTAGCCGGATCGTTTAAACGGACAGCCTGTTGCAGCAGGCTCACAGTATATGGATTCCACAAGTGCCTTTCACCATCGAGGCGATAAGCATATTGGCCACCTGACGGTAATACTCGCATAGATTCCCCATCGTTAATTTCTTTCAGGCATTGCCGGTAACGAAGGTTAACCTCTTCGGCAATTTCTTTAAAACCCAACCCCTGAATTCGTGTGCTTGTCCCGGCAAAAAAGCGGTTCACCAGTTCATCATTTAAACCTAAAGCTTCAAATACCTGGCCGTTTCGGTAACTTCGCAGAGTTGATATGCCAATTTTAGACATGATTTTCAGTAAACCTTTACATAAGGCCCGCACGTAATTTTCCATAGCGATCTGTGATGAAAGCTGCCTGCCGAGCTTTGAATGCTGGGCCATGTAAGCAATAGTTTCAAAAGCCAGGTATGGGTTGACAGCGGATGCGCCATAGCCAAATAGCAAGGCCATATGCATAACTTCTCGCGCTTCAGCACTCTCAACCAAAATGCCGATACTGGTGCGCAGTTGTTTGTCAACAAGATGCCTGTTGACAGCTGATACTGCCAGGAGAGAGGGTATTGGAGCCATTCCAGGCTCAAGGCTGCGATCAGACAGTACGATCAGTCCATATCCATTTTTAACAGCTTCTTCAGCCTTTAAACAGATTTGATCAATGGCTCTCTCAAGTTCTTCCCCCTTTCCTCCAGCCCTAAATTGCATTTTAATTCTGATACTCCTGAATCCTTTTTCGTCAAGGCTGCAAAGCCTGGTTAAGTCTTCGTTCGACAATATTGGATGACTGAGTTTAATCAGGTGAGCATGACGGGGCAATTCTGATAACATGTTATCTGCACACCCTATAAAGGTCATTAAAGACATTACCAATTCTTCCCGGAGGGGGTCAATGGCCGGGTTTGTTACCTGCGCAAAGCTCTGCTTAAAATACCAGAATAATAGTTGAGGTTTTTCAGAAAGTACTGCCAGAGGTTGATCAGCCCCCATTGAACCTACTGGTTCTGTCCCCTCAGATGCCATTGTTTTTAGGATAATATTAAGATCTTCGCGAGTATACCCAAAAAGCTTCTGAGCTTCCACTAATGACTTAGAGTCAACAACCAGTGGAGCCATTGCATTAAAAAAACCATGGATAGTAATTTGATTTTCCTGAGTCCAACGACGATAAGGTCGACGTCGAGCCAGGCGCATTTTAAGCTCAGTATTTTTGATCAATCTTTTCTCTTCAAGATCAACCAGAAGCATTTCCCCGGGCCTTAAAGCTCCCTTTTCTTTTATTTCATTCGGCTTTAGATCTATGACTCCGGCTTCCGATGCAAAAACCATCATGTCAGATTTTGTTATAGTATAGCGGGCCGGGCGCAAACCGTTTCGATCAAGTATAGCTCCCAGTCTTTGACCGTCAGTATAGACAACAGCAGCCGGTCCATCCCATGGTTCCATGATCCCTGCATGGTATTCATAAAAACCACGGAGATCAGGCCCAATTGGATATTTATCTCCCCAGGCCTGGGGAATTAACATTGCCATAGAATGATCAATAGAGCGGCCGTTATTATAAATAAGTTCCAGGGCATTATCAAGGTTGGCCGAATCACTGACATCATTTTCAAGAACAGGTAGTATTTTTTTAATATCAGAACCAAACAGTTTCGATTCAAAATCACGTTCTCGTGAAGCCATCCAATTACGATTACCGCGTAGTGTATTTATTTCCCCGTTATGGCAGAGATAGCGGAAAGGTTGAGCCAGCGGCCAGGATGGAAATGTATTGGTACTGTAACGTTGGTGTACAATTACAAATGCGCTTTCAACCGCTTCATCTTTCAGATCCAGATAAAATTCTTCAACCTGATTAGGCATTAGAAGCCCCTTGTAAACTATAGTGCGGCAGGAAAAACTGGCAACATAGAAGTAGTCAGGTTGTTCACAGTAATCACAAGCAGCATGTTCAATTTGTTTACGAATAACATAGAGTTTTCTTTCCAACTCGTCTTCATAAAAATGCCTGCCGTCTACAAAATACTGGCGGATCTGCGGCATAGTTTGCAAAGATATTCCTGAAAGAACTCTGGGATTAACAGGAACATCACGCCAACTGATTATTCCCAATCCTTCTTTGGTAATATAATGCTCTATTAATTCGCAGCACTTAGTTTTTAAGATTTCATCAGAGGGCAAGAAAAACATACCAACCGCGTAATTGCCGGGAGGAGGAAGTTTAAGATCATTTTCTTCATAGATCTTACGAAAAAACCGATCGGGTATTTGGAACTGCAAGCCGGCGCCATCGCCGTTCTTCTGATCCGCACTCGTTGCTCCACGGTGAAGAAGGTTTTTTAAAATAGTCACGCCGCTCGTTATGATAGAATGGGATTTTTCATCGTTCATATTAACAAGGAAACCTAGACCGCAGGCATCATGTTCCCTGTAAGAATCATACATACCCTTACTTTTTATACCTGCCATCATGTCTTTTTGCTTTTTCAATGAAGACCATCCTTTTTTACCCTTTTTATGGTAGCTCGTAAACTTCTATAAAGCTTCTTAAATTCCTTCTATTATTCTTGATTTGTTAAATTCTGTTAACAGTCTATATTTAATTAAATTGCAAGCAACACCCTTTAGCTTTTATATGTTCTGTTTATTCGCATATTTATAGAATCGCATTTATTTAATAGTTAAGAGGTCTCCTATTGTAATTTTTCATTTATAGAATCGGCTCAGGTCTAATATAATTAATATGGTTAATATTTTTCAATTGACTATCATACCTGGTCAGGTAAAATAAGAACTTAGGAGGTGCAAGGAATAAATATGGCTTATACTTGTTACATAACTTTTCCAACAACATTTTTTGCCATTCGTGCCGAATCTGTGCTGAAAAATAAGCCCTGCTCATATAAAATGGTTCCTGTTCCAAGAAGCATAAGTTCAAGCTGTGGCACTGCTTTGCGCTGTGAATGTAATGAGCTAGGCGCTATAAATATAATTCTTCAGAATAATAAAATTGAAATAGAGGGTTTCTACAGGCTCGAAGAAATAGGTTTAAAAACTCCCTCTGTTGAGGAGCTATTTTTAGATGAATAATCTATATTTCGATAACGCCGCAACTTCATGGCCCAAGCCGGAATCGGTCTACTCATCGGCTGAGAATCAGATGCGCAACGCATTTGGCAACCCTGGTCGTTCAGGGCATACCAGGACTCTCGAAGCTGATCGACTACTTTATAAAACCCGTGAGGCTGTCGCCGGGCTTTTTAACATAAACGATCCTGCCCGGATCGCCTTTTCTCTAAATGCTACCGATGCTCTCAATACTGCTTTAAAAGGTTATCTTGAAGAAGGTTATCATGTCATTCATACTGCCATGGATCATAACTCTGTTTTACGGCCGCTCGGCCGCTTATGTAAAGAAGGTAAGATTACGACAACAACTATACCCTGTTCAACAAAGGGATATCCAGACCTTGACTTCCTTGATAACGCTTTCAAACCTGAAACGCGTTTACTCGTTATTAATCATGCTTCAAATGTTACCGGCACACTTGCCCCTCTTAAAGATATGATTATTACTGCTCACAAGCATAATGCATTTGTACTAATAGATGCTGCGCAAACTGCCGGATCAATGGCTATTGATGTAGAAGATTTTGATATTGATATGCTCGCGTTTACCGGTCATAAGGGGCTCCTGGGGCCAACCGGCACAGGTGGTCTTTATGTAAAGCCCGGAATAAATTTAAAACCGCTTCGCGAAGGTGGTACCGGCAGCCAGTCTGAACTTGACAGCCATCCTGAAAGCATGCCTGAAAGACTTGAAGCGGGCACTCTTAACAGCACCGGTCTTGCTGGTATGCTTAAGGGAATAGAATATATACTGGACAGAGGTTTAGGAAATATTAAAGAACATGAAAGTAACCTGCGCAAGTATCTTTACAACAGTCTTGCCGAACTACCGGGCATCAATCTCTACGGCCCTGCTGCAGGTGACGAAAGCTCCTGTATTGTATCTGCTACTATCAGTAATACCGATAGCGGTGAAATTGGTTACATTTTGGAAAGCAGTTACAATGTTCTCTGCAGAACAGGATTGCATTGTGCCCCCCTGGCTCATAAAGCTTTAGGCACGTTCCCGGAAGGTACAATAAGATTTAGTCCCGGTATATTTACATCAAAAGAAGATGTGGATTACCTGGTTAAATCAATGAAAGAAATCTTGAAACTTGTTCAATAAAGGAGATGTTATTTTATGGTAACAATAGACTGTCGTGGGTTAAACTGTCCTGAACCGGTAATTAAAACAAAAAAAGCGCTATCTGAATCACCGGGAAGAGCAATCAAGATAATTGTCGACAATGAAACTGCCCGCGAAAACGTGATCCGTTTTGCCAAAAACCAGGGTAGAACAGCCAGTTGGAAGGAAGCTAATGGTCTCTTCCATATATCAATAACCGGTATTGAAGAAAAAGATGCAGTCCCTGAAGAAGCATCTTTCAAAACCAATGAGGATAAACCCGTCTTATTAATATCGACTAACCTTTTGGGTCAGGGCAGTGAAGAACTTGGCGCTATGTTAATGCGTAACTTTATTTACACCCTCACAAAACGTGACGATCTGCCTCAGGCAATAGTATTTATGAATTCAGGAGTCAGCCTTACCATAAAAGAGTCTCCAGCTATTGATGAACTGTTCGAACTGGAAGAACGGGGTGTAAAAATACTTGTGTGCGGCACATGCCTAGATTATTACAAGCTTAAAGAAGAACATCATGCCGGAGAGGTCAGCAATATGTATGATATCTCAGATTTACTTTTTGCCGCCCAGAAAGTAATTACAATTTAATTTAACTGGTTCATTAACTCAAAAGGATCAATAATACCGCTAAAAACAAGGTATATGCTTACAGTAATATTAATGATAGCCAGAGATAAACCTAAACTGTTTAAAAAAATTCCGGCCCGGGCCAGGTCGGGCCTTGAGCCATTTCTATCCTGTATTCCGAGAACAAGGCCGATTATAGCTAACAATAGCCCTACTAAGGGAATTATCCAGGCTACAAGCATTATAATTCCTATTTTTGCTGAGCTTCGAGCCATAACAGAGAACACTTCCCTTCTATTCTTCCTGCATTATATCAAAACCAACAAATATTTTTAAGGTTATTATATCTATCCTTGTGGTTATTATATCTATCCTTGTCTTTCGGACACCTGCTGAATAATTACAAAATCGGGTAGGAGGCTGACCCTTAGTGGGTCAGCCGACCTCCCACAGAACCGTACGTACCGTTCGGTATACGGCTCCTCCCATGTTTACACACGAACAGGCTCG
>JAABTH010000021.1 GCA_011389985.1 Bacillota bacterium | reverse complement strand
CATATTGGGTAGACGACGAGCAGGTTCATAATCCCCTATCAACAACAAGGGTTGACATGAACAAACTGCCTATACCTGATCTTTCACTGCTTGACAACTCTTCATCGATGCTCAGCACACCGGTGATCACTTCCAGGGGTTGCCCCTATAACTGCACATTCTGCTGTGTAACAGAGGTGTTCGGGCGTCGTTACCGTCATCGATCTACAGAAAGTGTCCTCGAAGAATTAACACGCTACCGGGGTAAAAACATTTTTTTCTGTGATGATAATTTTGCCGCCAAACCAGAACTGACCAAGGATTTGCTGAGAGGAATCCTTGAAAAGGGTATTAAACTGAAGCGTTGGGGGGCGCAGGTACGGGTAGATGCTGCCCGGGACGATGAGCTGCTTTCGCTGATGAGGCGTTCAGGTTGCGGAATAGTCTACATTGGTTTTGAATCGATTAATCCCGCTACACTGGAAGGCTACAACAAACAGCAGACAGTTGAAGACATAGAAGAAGCAATTCGCCGTTTTCACGATTACGGCATCAGGATCCATGGTATGTTTGTTTTCGGTTCCGATACAGATACTGTAGAAACTATCAGACAAACGGCTGAATTTGCCCTGACAAACCGGATAGACAGCATTCAGTTCATGACTCTGACTCCCTTTCCGAATACTCCTTTTTACGATAAACTCGAAGAAGAAAGTCGCATTCTGACTCGCGACTGGTCTTTATATGACGGTCATCACACCGTATTCCAGCCAGCCCTGTTATCGCCTGAAGAATTACAGTTAGAGACAATTAAAGCGATGAAGAAATTCTATTCATTGAAAAATATTTTGCAAAATCTGACCCTGACCGGGGTTGGTTCGGTTGTTCACAGGGCAATCGGGTGGGTTATGACAAGACATTTCGACCGCCGCAACCGTTGGTATAACAAACTGCTGAAACATAATAAACCAGGTGATTCACGCCCTGTAACCCTGCTCTACCGTTTGCTGAGGGCGACCGGAAAAAACGAGTCTGCAACATCTGCAGGTCAGCTTAAGATTTCGCTTACCGAACAAAAAGGGATTGTTTGCCTTAAATTAAGGGGCCTCGCAGGTGGATTGCACATAAAAGAACTGAAGAAGGTTCTGAAAGAAATTTCACCGGGGTATTACAGTCAGATGGTTGTAAATATTGAGGAGTTACGTTTTGCTTCAGATAAAGCTGCAGTAATTTTTGGCGCATATCTTGATAAGCTTGGATCCAGGGTGCGCCGCCTGCAGGTAGTGACAGCCGCTGAAAAGCAAACCCGATTCATCCTTAGCGCTGGGAAAAATAAAAGACTGCGTCTGCAGCGTTATGAGGTTTTAATTAACAGATCATAATTCATGGCGCAGGCTCTTAAGCAATAAAAAACAGGGAGAAGGCCTGTCGAAGGCTTTCCCCTGTTTTACCATAATAAAAGATTATTTGCTGACAGCCAGTATCCGAGGAAAAATGCTGCCAGGGATGATAATATCAAAATAATCCACGGCCTGCCAATGCTTCGTTTCTTCTTTATGTGTCGAGCCAAAATGAAACCTCCTTAACCGTTTCCTGTCTGTATAACATTTTACCATCAATTGCTCTAATATCAAATCAACAGAATAAACTGGTAGGTCTTTTATCTGTTATGTTAAAGAAGTAGATGGTATACTTATTCGAGATCAAGATCAAAGCTACTGTAAATGATAAAACACTATTCTGTCGTGTAGGAGAAAGGTTGCTGCAAGATTGCGAAGAAGTGATGGAAAATGGTTTCTGACCAGGGTTAAGAGAACAATTTATAATTTTAAAATGATCGTTGATGGCGACCGGGTAGCGGTGGGTATTTCCGGAGGAAAAGACAGCGCTGCTCTGCTATATATCCTTAAACAATTTCAGCGGCATTCGCCGGTAAACTTTAAGTTGGAACCTGTTTATGTGCACCTGGGATGGCCTGTTGATCTTCAGGCGCTGCAAAGTCTTACATTAGGCCTTGAACTGCCTTTACATGTCGAAGAGACCGCAATTGCGCGGATAGTTTTTGAAACCCGTCAAGAGAAAAACCCATGTGCCCTCTGCGCGAACATGCGTCGCGGTGCTCTCCACCAGGCTGCCCTGAAGCTCAACTGTAATAAAGTAGCTCTCGGGCATCATCTTGATGATGCCATCCAGACCTTCCTCTTAAATTTAATTTACACCGGTAATATGGACACCTTCAAACCGGTTACCTATCTTGACCGTACTGATCTTTACATGATTCGTCCGCTAATACAACTTCCTGAAGCTATTCTATCCTCTTTGGCTAAGCGCGAAAAGTTGCCTTTGCTAAAAAACCCCTGCCCGGTAAGTGGTAAAACAAAACGATCCGAAATGGAACTTCTCGTTGACGAACTGTCTGAACGCTATCCCGACCTGCGTGAAAAGTGGCGCGCTGCTCTTCTTACCAGCACTTTTTGGGAAAAGCAGGAAATGATAAAAAGAGATAAATAACAGCAAATCTGGTTTAAACCCTATCATTCTAAAATTTATAATAAATATTTTAAAATTTAAAAAGGGAATATTGCCATCCTGTCGAACTTGATCAGGTAGTTTTCTAAAAACCTGCCCAATTAGGAGGTGCGCATAATTGCGCTATCATTATTTTCCCGGATGTACTCTCAAGGGTCAGGCAAAAAACATGGAAAGTACCACGATGGCAGCAGCAGCAGCTCTCGGCATAGAACTTGTCGAGCTGGAAGAATGGCAATGCTGCGGTGCAGTTTATCCGCTTTACGAGGATGAGCTGATCACGCTGCTTTCGCCGGTTCGGACCCTGGCTGCTGCCAAGGGTGAACCACTGGTATCTCTCTGTGCCGCCTGTCACCATGTGCTTAAAAGAGCGCAGGAGTTGATGCAGCGAAACGAAGAAGCCCGTAAGAAGGTTACTGACTATCTCGAAGTTGACTATGCCGGCGAAGGCCGCGTGCTTCACTTTCTTGAAGTGCTGCGTGATGATCTTGGATTTGACAAACTGGCTGAAATGGTCAAAAAACCTCTTGAGGGCCGTAAAGTTGCCGCTTATTACGGGTGTCTGCTGCTTCGGCCGTCGAAGGTTATGCAGTTTGACGATCCAGAGAATCCGACCATCATGGAGGATTTGCTAAAGGCTATTGGCGCAGATGTGGTTAAAAGTCCTTACCGTACTGAGTGTTGCGGCGCTTATCTTTCCGTTACTGAAGAAGCGGTAGCTGAAGATACAGTAACCCGTATTATCGATTCAGCCCGTAATGCCGGTGCAGAGGCTTTGATTACCGCCTGCCCGCTTTGCCGCTACAACCTGGAGAATTGCGCCAGTGAGGACGGCAAAGAGCCCATAAAGGTTTATTATTTCAGTGAACTGCTGGCTGAAGCGATGGGACTGCAGTTTGATCAATTAATGACGTCAGCTCTTGAGAGGAGGCGAAGCAGCGATGGCAACAAGTAATAAAACCCGGTTGGTAGACGAAATGAAAATGCAGAGCGGCCAGGATCCCAACGAGTGCTACCAGTGTGCCAAGTGCAGCGCAGCGTGTCCGGTGACAGCCGCAATGGATTTGCTGCCCCACCAGGTTATCCGTTACCTGCAGCTGGGCTTTGAGGAAGACCTGGCTAAGAGCAATACCCCATGGATCTGCGCATCATGTTTTACCTGTGCCGCACGCTGTCCCCGCGATCTTGATCTCGCAAGAATGATGGAAGGGATTCGTCTTGTCATGCTGCGCCGTCGAGAAGGAAATAAATTCGGACCTGCCGACCTCACTCCTGAGCAGCTTGAAAAGCTGCCCCAACAGGCCCTGGTCAGCGGTTTTCGCAAGTATAACAAGTAAGGGAGGTTGTGGAATTTGCCAAGAACCGGAGTATTTATTTGTCACTGCGGCACCAATATCGCCGGTACAGTGGACATCGAGAAAGCAGTAGAAGCGTCCCGCAACTTTCCCGGAGTAGTTCACGCCGCCGATTACCGTTATCTCTGTTCTGAAATGGGGCAGGATTTGATCAAAAAAGCAATTGTAGATAATCAACTGGACAGGGTAGTAGTCGGAACCTGTTCACCCCGTATGCATGAAGGAACTTTTCGCAAGGCCGCTGCTGAAGCCGGCCTAAACCCCTACCTTCTGGAAGTGGCCAATATCAGGGAGCATTGTTCATGGGTGCATAAGGACATTGAGGAGGCTACTCCGAAAGCCATTTCTCTTTTAAGGGCTGCCGCAGCCAAGGCAGTGCTTAACGAGTCTTTGGATGCGCCGGAACTGGAAGTTGAAAAAAGAGCGCTGGTAATCGGTGGAGGTATTGCCGGTATTCAGGCCGCGATTGATATCGCCGAAGCAGGTTACGAGGTTGATGTGGTTGAAAGAGAACCGAGTATCGGGGGCCGCATGGCCCAACTGGAAAAGACCTTTCCCACCCTTGACTGTTCAGCCTGCATCCTGACGCCAAAAATGGTTGAGGCGGCCCAGCATCCGAATGTTAACCTGATCACCTACTCTGAGGTTGAAGAAGTAAAGGGTTTTGTTGGCCAGTTTGATGTAAAGATCAGACAGAAAGCGCGCAGCGTTGACCCGGTAAAATGTACAGGCTGCGGTATCTGTTATGAAAAATGCCCGTCGAAGGCTTCTTCGGAATTTGAGATGGGCCTGTCGAAGCGTAAGGCTATTTACATACCATTTCCCCAGGCAGTGCCAAACGTGCCGGTAATTGATCGTGATGCCTGTCTCTACTTTACAAAGGGGCGTTGCCAGATATGCGAAAAAGAATGCCCCCCCCAGGCTATAGTCTATGATCAGGAGGATGAAATCTTCGAGCGTCGTTACGGCACAATAATAGTCGCTACGGGATTTGACCAGATGAATCCCTCACAATATGGCGAGTATGGCTACGGTCAGCATCCCGATATTTTAACCGGGCTCGAATTTGAACGCCTTTTTAACGCATCCGGCCCGACCGGTGGCAAAGTTGTGCGCCTTTCAGACGGAAAGCCGCCTGAAAAAGTGGTCTTTATCCAGTGTGTCGGTTCAAGAGACAAGGCCCGGGGGATGAACTACTGCTCAAAAATATGCTGTATGTATACAGCAAAGCAGGCAATACTGCTTAAAGAAAAAGTACCTGATGCAAAAAGCTATGTTTTCTATATAGATGTGAGAACAGCCGGTAAAGGCTATGAAGAATTCCAACGAAGGGCTGCCGAAGAGTATGATGTTGCTTATCTGCGGGGCCAGGTTGGTAAAATATTCCCTGACGGAGACCACCTGGTAGTGCACGGTGTTGATTCCCTTAGTGGTAAAATTATTGAAATTAAAGCGGATATGGTAGTTCTTGCCGCGGCTTCGATCGCACGTGCCGACTCACCCGAGCTTGGACGTATTGTTGGCATTAACAGCGATAGTTACCACTTCTTTAACGAGGCTCATCCGAAATTGAAACCGGTAGAAACTCACACTGCCGGAGTTTTCATAGCCGGCGCCTGCCAGGCTCCGAAAGATATTCCTGACACTGTCGCCCAGGCCAGTGCAGCTGCAGTTAAAGCTGTCGGCCTTCTCTCAAAAGAATTTCTCAAGGGCGAAGCCTGCACGGCTGAAGTGAACCAGGCGGAATGTTCAGGCTGTCTTTACTGTGAAGCTGTCTGCCCCTATAGTGCTATAAGCCCAGTTGAGATCGAAGAGCGCTATCAAGGAGGAACCCTGAAGCGCACTGTGGCCGAAGTTAACCCGGCTCTGTGCCAGGGCTGCGGTTCCTGCACGGTCATCTGCCGTTCAGGTTCGATTAATCTGAAAGGATTTAGCAACGAACAAATTCTGGCGGAGGTGGATGCAATATGTCTACAGCGCTAAATGATAAAACTACCGGTTATGAACCCCTGATAGTTGCCTTTTGCTGTAACTGGTGCAGCTATGCCGGCGGTGACCTGGCCGGGACCAGCCGCATGAGTTACCCGGCCAACGTGAGGGTAATTCGAGTGCCCTGCTGTGGGCGCATGAATCCCATGTTTGTTTTAAGGGCTTTTCAGCGCGGTGCAGATGGGGTGCTTGTTGCAGGTTGCCATCCGGGAGACTGTCACTACAGCACAGGCAACTACCATGGCCGCAGGCGTCTTTCCGCCTTCAAACGCCTGGTTGAGTTTGCCGGTTTCGAACCGGAAAGGTTCGAAGTTCGCTGGATTTCCAGTTCAGAAGGCGATAAATTTGCCGAAGAGATGGAACAGATGACGGCAAAAATTAAGGCCCTCGGGCCGAACAGAAAGATGAGGGATGCCCGATGGCAGAGCGTAACTTAGAACAGCTTGAAAAAATCCGCGAAGTGGTCAGCCAGGACCTGCTCAGCGGGCGAATTGAACTTCTGCTTGGCTGGGAAAAAGGTCATTACTGGTGGCAGTCAAGGCCGCTTTTTGCCCGCAGCAAAGATGATCTGGCGAAGCTTACCTGGGATTCTTTCTGTGCTGTTAACCTGAGCCGCTATCTCCTGGAAGAGCTTAAAGATCATCAGAAGGTAGGTGTTCTGGTTAAGGGCTGCGATTCCCGTGCCTTTAACAGGCTTCTTCAGGATAATATGGTAGAGCGCGATCGCGTGGTTCTATATGGTTTGCCCTGCCCGGGCATTCTCGATTACAAGCTGCTTGCCGCCGAAGCAGGCCCAGAACTTAAAGGAATTGCAGAAGAGAACGGAAAGATTGTTCTGAAAACAGCCAGTGGCGAAGTTGAAGTTAAACGTGATCAGTTTCTCATGGCAAAATGCCGCGAATGTCTTTATCCCGATCCTGTTGTCTATGACCAGATGCTTCTTGAACCACAGGGTAAGAAAGAAGCGCCTGAACGCTTTAAGGCGGTTGATGAACTCGAAACTCTTACACCGGAAGAACGTTTTGCCTACTGGGAAAAAGAGCTTTCTCGCTGCCTGCGCTGTTATGCCTGTCGCCAGGCATGCCCGTACTGCAGCTGTCGTGAATGCTTTGTCGAGCAGGAAAATCCGCGCTGGCAGGGACGCGCCTATCAGCCAAGTGAAAATTTCCTTTTCCACCTGGTCCGGGCCTATCATGGAGCCGGTCGCTGTATCGATTGCGGCGAGTGTCAGCGAGCATGCCCGGTTGACATACCGCTGCAGGAACTGAACCGTAAACTGATCAAAGACATCAATGAGCTGTATGGTGATTATGAAGCCGGTCTTGATGCGGAGCTTGAGCCGCCGCTTTTAACCTACCGGCCGGATGATCCTGCAGCTTTTTCTGAAAAGTGAGGTGGTCAAGGTGAAGAAAATGATAACCACAGATAATCTGACAGAACTATGGGCCCGTCTGGCAGAAGAAAGCACTCTTTATTTGCCGGTTCAGGATGGCCCGATGGTCCTCTTTCAACCCTGGCAAGAAGGGGTGCAGGTTGATCTTGAAGCATTTAACAGCGCTGTTTCTCCAAAAGATATCTTTTTGCCCCGTGAAGAAACTTACCTAAACTATCGCTGCAGTGGACAGGCACTTGAGCTGGATGCAGTCGAAGATGACCGGGCGATTACCGCTTTTGGGATTCACCCCTGTGACCTGAAAGCAATTGAGATGCTTGACAGGGTTTTTATTGAACAGGATCCTCCCGATAATCTTTATCAAAAGCGTCGAGAAAATACAACAGTGGTTGCCCTCTCCTGCACCAACCCCGATCCTTTTTGTTTTTGCGGAGTGTTTGACGTCAATCCGCTCGATGCCCCGGGCGCAGATGTAATGGCCCATTTGGTTGACGGCTCACTGCATCTGGAGGCAAGAACTGAAAAAGGGAAGGCCCTGCTTGAAAAAGCAGGTGATTTGCTTGAGGACAGTACTGTTGATATAGCCAAAAGAGAAGTAAAGACAGCCGATTTCGGTTTAAATGTTAAAGGCCTTCCCGAAGATTTAAAAAGCCGCTTTGAAGACCCTGTTTGGGATGAACTTTACAAGAGCTGTCTTAGCTGTGGTGTTTGCACCTATGTGTGCCCAACCTGTTACTGTTTTGATGTTGAAGATTATGGGCATGAGGCAAAAGGTGAACGTTTCCGCTGCTGGGACAGTTGTATGTTTGGTCACTTTACCCAGATGGCTGGAGGTCATAACCCGCGGCCAAGCCGCAAGGAGAGAGTTCGTCAGCGTTTTATGCATAAGCTGCAGTATTATCACGAAGCCTACGGTGAGATTGCCTGTGTTGGCTGTGGCCGCTGTCTGCGCAGCTGTCCGGTAAACCTCGACATTGTCCAGGCTATCAAGGCGCTTGGAGGTGAAAAAGTTGAGCAACGCTAATCCCTTAATGCCCCAGATGGCTACAATTCTTGATATAATCGCCGAAACACCGGAGATTAAAACATTACGCGTATCAGGGAAAGACGGTTTACCCTTTGATTTTATGCCGGGTCAGTGTGCCATGCTTTCAGTACTTCCAGTTGGTGAAGCAATTTTTTCGATTACTTCATCACCTACCTGTCGCGATTGCCTTGAGTTCAGTATTAAGAAAACCGGAAAGGTATCAAACTCTCTGCATTCCCTGGAGCCGGGACAGCAGATTGGCATCAGGGGACCTTATGGCAACGGTTTTCCCGTAGAAGAAATGAAAGGCAAAGACCTTCTCTTTATCGGCGGAGGAATCGGCCTGGCGCCGCTGCGTTCGCTGATCGGTTACTGTTTTGCAAATCGTGATCATTACGGGCAAATTGATATTGTCTACGGGGCACGAAGCCCTGCCGATATGATTCGCAAAAGCGAAGTTAAAGAAACCTGGGCCGGGCAGCCCAACACAAAAGTTCACCTGACCGTAGATGCCGAGTTCCCGGACTGGAAAGGTCATGTTGGCTTTGTGCCGACCTATGTAACTGAACTTGCCTTCACACCGGAAAATAAGGTTGCTATAACCTGTGGCCCGCCGATTATGATCAAGTTTGTATTGCAGGCTCTTGATAAACTTGGGTTCGCCCCGGAGCAGGTTATTACTACGCTTGAAATGAGAATGAAATGCGGCGTGGGTAAGTGCGGCCGCTGTAACCTTGGGCCCGTTTACGTTTGCAAAGATGGGCCGGTCTTCAGCCTGGCAGAACTGAACGAGCTACCGGGAGAGTATTAATATCAATAACAAGTTTAAGGAAAAAGAGCAAGTGGAGCTAAAGGGACGGTTTGAGCGCCCCGAAGCAAAAAGAAGGGGATATGCCTCTGCAAGGAGGTGTGTCCCCTTCTCGCACCCAAATGTAGATGGGCGCAGCTTTTGAGAAGCAAGATTTACCCCGCCAGGAAGAAGGCCTGCTTTAGCATTCCTCCACACTATTCTATACGGCACAAGTTACAGTCAAGCGCGTTCCCATTGTAGGTTAAATATTTCTTTGTGTCCGCGTCTTTGCCCTACTCAAAGAATTCGAAATAATTTTCCCGGCCGATTGTTTTAAATTCTGTCTGCTGGTAAGAGCTCTTGAAGCGCTCTGCGGTTGCTTTTTTCATTTTATTGCGGCCCCACTTAAGCTCATAGGCGTAAAAATTTCCATCATATTCTTCAATATAGTCAATTTCCCTGCCGTCGTGGGTTCGCCAAAACCACAGGTTTCGCTGCTGCTTTTGAAGCTGTATATGTTTAAGTCTCTCTGCAATCATAAAGTTTTCAAAGAGAGCGCCAGTGTCGCTGCGTAAATCAAGGGGCTGAAAAGCGGAAATAATGCTGTTTCTGATGCCCGTATCATAAAAGTATAGTTTTTCTTTACGCGCTACCTCGTTGCGTTGATTGCGGGCCAGCGGTTTTAGCCTGAAGATAACAAAAGCTTTCTCCAGCAGATCAAGGTATCTTTCAACAGTTTCTCTGCTGGTATTTAGTTTTGAGGCAATTTCGTTACGGGAAACCTCTGAGCCCAGTTGAAAAGCGACCAGTTGTAAGATGTTGGTTAAAAGCTCCGGTTTTTTTAAGTTTTCAAATTCCAGAATATCCTTGTAAAGATATTTTGAAGCAAGGTTCGTAATCAAAGTTTCAGCCGCAGTTTCACTCTTTTCAATAATTTCGGGGTAGAGTCCAAATCGCATGAAGAAAGGAAAAAGAGCATCAATCTCATGGGGCCTGTATAATTGCTTAATTTCATTGAGTGAAAAAGGCAGCAGCAAAAACTCAAGGCCCCTGCCGGTAAGCGGTTCATTAATACTGTTTCTAAGTTGAAAACTGCTTGACCCGGTGGCAATTATTTGAACCTGGGGCATGGTGTCGTGTATAATTTTTAAAGTTAGGCCGATATTACTGATTCTCTGGGCTTCGTCAATAACTATGATTCGGGCCTTTCCAATAAGACGTTTAAGCAGAACCGGCTCTGGGTTCTCAAAACTCTGGGCCACAGAAGGGATGTCGCAGTTAAAATAGTCATTTTCTGCATTATGCGTCCGCAATATTTTTTTTGCTAGCGTTGTTTTTCCTACCTGACGGGGACCATAAATGGTAATAATTTTGCCTTTAAACAACCAGTTTTCAATCAGCGGTTCTAAATCTCTCTTAATTTCAATCATTTTTGCCCATACCCCCTGCGGATGACTTACCGTCAGTTTAGCATAGATTAGTCTTGTGAACAACAAAAATCTTGAAAAACGCAGGTAGATCTACAATATTTGCATGAAAAATGCAGGTTAACCTGCACTATTAGCTATAAAAACGCACGTTGTATAGAAGCTATTAGCTGAGGGGATGACCATGCTGATGATTACCCACCAGAAAGCACTTGCCGAAAACTGTGCACAGCGAATAATGGAGATGGATAAAGGCATTCTGCATTGTAATGCTAGCGGGGAGGTGAATGCTAATCTGCTTGGCCCCCAAGCCACTGTTTTAAATACCTTTCTGCCAGTTTCTTGTACATGGGGGCGCTTGTTGCCACCCACATTAATGAAGCGCCCGTAATTTCCTTTTTGATTTTAGCTGGCACACCTGCTGCCAGATGATGTGCTGGTACAACCATATTAGTTGATACCACGCTTCCTGCCGCAACCATCGCTTCTTCACCGACAACGGCAAAATCCTGGACTATGGCCCCCATACCAATAATGGCCCCCTTTTCTATTTTGCAGCCATGTAAAACAGCGCCATGGGCTACAGTGACATTCTCCCCGATAACAGTTTCACAGTCGGGGATAACATGAACAACAGCATTATCCTGTACGCTGCTTCCCTTTTTAACAATAATCCGGCCGAAATCTCCGCGCAGCACTGCGCCAAACCATATACTTGCCCCTTCTTCAACGATAACATCACCAATCAGGGTGGCATTTGGGGCGATAAATGCTCCTTGAGCCACCTGGGGTTTTTTATTTTCAAATTCAATAATCACCGGACTTCACCTCATTCTAATATTTGTTGAGTTAATAGGTTATTAAAATTCACTTATGAAGGCTTTTCGCTTTGTTTCGAATAATATCCTTTAAACCTCGAACTCTATCTGTGATATAATTTTTCTAATCGATATTTGTAATAATAATTTAGCCTGCTTTTCTCTAAGGGAACACGGTAAGCTGTTCTCAATTAATGTCTGAAATTAGAGCTAACTTTACTGCAAGTTTATGTTGAAAGGAGACTGGTTAACCATTAACGAGAAAAAGCTCCGGGAACTTCTTCAGTCTGTTCAAAGCGGCCAAGCTGATATTGAGACAGCTATTGAACGGCTGCGTATTTTACCATATGAAAACCTTGGCTTCGCCCGTGTTGATCACCACCGTCAGCTGCGATGCGGTTTTCCTGAAGTGATATTTTGCCCCGGTAAAACCGTTGAACAGGTTGTTACGATCTTTGGGCGCCTTGCAGTTTCAGGTGATACTGTTTTGGCTACAAGGGCTGAGCCTGCAATTTATGAGGCTGTAAAAAAGGTATATCCGTCGGTAGAGTATTACAATTCTGCCAGGGCGATTGTTAAAAGAGGAGAAGATCTACCGGTACCAACCGGGATGGTTGCGATAATTTCTGCCGGAACAGCTGATCTTCCTGTAGCTGAAGAGGCCTCCCTTACAGCTGAACTGATTGGCAGCCGCGTGGAAAAGCTGTACGATGTGGGTGTGGCCGGTATTCATCGGCTATTTGATAACCTTGAGGTCATCAAAAGAGCCCGGGTTATAGTAGTCGTTGCCGGCATGGAAGGAGCCCTGGCCAGCGTTGTCGGCGGCCTGGCGACATGCCCTGTTATAGCAGTTCCGACCAGTGTGGGCTATGGCGCTAACTTTGGCGGTCTGGCGCCTCTGCTCACTATGCTTAACAGCTGTGCCACCGGAGTTGCGGTAGTTAATATTGATAACGGTTACGGGGCGGGATATATGGCTGCCCTGATCAATCGGGTGGGAGAGAGAGACGACTAATGAATAAATATGTGCCTTCGAAGGGTGGAAATATTTTATATTTTGATTGTTACAGCGGCATAAGTGGAGATATGACCCTGGGAGCGCTGCTTGACCTGGGGCTGGATCTGGAAAAGCTGCGTAAAATGCTCGCGACCGTAAATCTGTCAGGCTACAGCCTGAGGGCAGAAAAAGTAAGCAGGGGAGGTATCTCCGGTACAAGGGCTATAATTGACATAGAAGAAAAAAATGAGGTTGGAAGACATCTCCCTGATATATTGAAAATTATTGAGCACTCCGGTCTGCCTGAGCCGGTAAAAACAAACAGCGCTGCTGTATTTACTCACCTTGCGGAAGCAGAAGCAGCGGTACATGGTGTGCCTGTAGAAAAAGTTCATTTTCACGAAGTAGGCGCAGTCGATGCAATTATTGATATTGTAGGAACAGCGTCTGCTCTTTACCTGCTTGGTATTGACAAAATAGTTTCCTCTCCCCTTCCGCTTGGACGCGGGGAAGTTATGACTGCACACGGTATGCTGCCTCTCCCTGCTCCGGCTACCCTTGAATTGATTGCGAAACGGGAGACACCCGTGAGCGGTCGCGATGTTGATTTCGAGCTGGTTACCCCAACCGGAGCGGCTTTACTAACTGCCCTGGCCGAATCTTTCGGACGCCTGCCTGATTTCACTGTTAAGGCAGTCGGTTATGGCGCCGGGTCACATAACCCCGGTTATCCGAATTATTTGCGATTAATCTATGGTAACTGCATCAACAGGGCTCTTACGTACGAAGAAGAGGTTTGCCTCATCGAGACCAGTATAGATGATCTAAATCCCGAAATTTACGGCTACCTGATGGATAAACTTTTTGGAGCAGGAGCCCTAGATCTATATTTTACACCTATACAGATGAAAAAAAATCGCCCCTCTGTTCAGTTAACGGTACTTTCTCCGCCTCATCTGCTCGGTAAGCTGCAGACAATTATATTTAGTGAAACAACAACCCTTGGGCTACGCATCTCTTCAGCAAGAAAAGTGATGCAGCAGAGAGAAAGCATTAGTGTAGAAACCAAATGGGGTCCGATTCGCATTAAATATATCCCGGTGATAGATAATAGCATGCCCTTTAACTTTGCCCCGGAATATGAAGACTGCTCTGATATAGCTTTAAAATCAGGATTACCTCTTAAAGAAGTTTACCGTCTCGCCGAAGACCTTTTCAGGAACCTTTATTAGCCTATTGATCGTCTCTGTTTTATATTTCCCACAAGAATATTGAGAATGATTATTTGCATTCATAAATATTAGAATATTGTTGACATAGATAATATTTTGTAATATAAACTATACAAAGGAGGCAAAGCATATGATTGACAAACAATTGCTTGAACAAATTGATTCTTTAAACCGTACTTTTTTACAACCGGAAAGTCGTGCGCCTAGTTTAAAAGAAGGAATTCAGGCTGTTGCAGATATCACTGACTCTGCCGCCTTACTTGTTGATGAAGAGGGAACAATCCTAAATCGCTACCTGGGAGATTTTAAACCATCAGAAAATCTTCACCGGCTGATATTAGAAGAGACGTTTTCTTCTGACAGCGAATTCATGTCAGTAATTAAATCAGGAGTTAGAAAACATAACCAGCAATATCTTCAGGGAGCCTCAATCGAAAAGAAAAATAATGCTGGTTCTACAGATAAAAAAGAATATTATTCAGTTTTGCCAATTCCAGGCCGTGAAAAATCAGCTGTTTATCTCTTTTTATTTCGCAGTAAGGAACGTTTAAGTGATTCTCAGCTTACATTAGCAGAAATTGGTGCAACCTTGCTGGGGATGTTACTCAGACAGGCAGCCCTAGATCTGGCCGATGAGGAAGCCAGAAACAGGGAACTCGCCGCAGGCGCATTTGAAAGCCTTTCTTATTCTGAAGTAGAAGCGATACAGGAAATTCTTAAAAATATAAATAACAACGAAAGTGTGGTTGTTGCAAGTAAAATAGCCGACAGGCTTGGTATCACACGCTCTGTTATTGTAAATGCTTTGCGAAAGTTTGAGAGCGCCGGTATAATTGAATCACGTTCACTGGGGATGAAGGGTACATTTATACGGGTTAAGAACCTGCAAGCTCTGGAACTGATTGCTTCACGTTCCTCAAGAATGGGTCACTTTTCCTGAAAAAGTCCTAAATAAAGAAATTACGGCGGGGGTGTTTCCCGCCGTTTTTTATTTGATTTTAGATTACCAATGCACATCAAGTAATTATATTTCGCCATTTGATTGACAGGGACATAACAGGTTGTTACAATATGGTCTGATATTCATTAGGAATAGCTTATTTAAGAGCTGTCGGAGGTAAATTCAATGGAAGTGATTTTAACATTAGTTGCAATCTTTTTTGCGAAAATAGCTCATGTCAGTCTTGGGACTATACGCATAATATATCTGACCAGGAGTAAAAGTATCCCAGCAGCGATTATCGGTTTTTTTGAAATTATCATCTATCTAATTGCCCTGAGTATGGTTTTAAATAACCTTAATCAATGGTCAAATATACTGGTATACGGCTTAGGTTATGCCACCGGTAACATCGTAGGCAGTAAAATAGAAGAAAAGATTGCGATCGGTATAGTTCATGTCCAGATTGTAACTTTGCGCAACGGTGGAGAATTAGAGAATATCTTAAGGGATCTTGGCTTTGGTGTTACTTCGATGCCTTGTTATGGAAAAGAAGGAGAACACCTGACCTTAACTGTTATCGTAAAGCGTAAAGAGCTGCCAATACTTTTGAAAGTGATGCAGGAGCATGATCCTGCGGCATTTGTTTCAGTATTTGATACACGGCAGATTATGGGTGGTTATTTTAAAAGAATGAAGGCGAAGTAACAATGACGTTAACAAATGAGCAGATTATTAATGCTCACCGGGCAATTGGCGTTATCGATTCCGGTGTTGGCGGCCTGACTGTTGTAAAGGAAATCAGTAAACTTATGCCCCATGAAAGTGTTGTTTATTTCGGTGATACCGCCCATATGCCTTATGGCCCCCGTTCTTATGAAGAGGTGCGGGGCTTTGTTTTTCAAATGATTGAATTTTTGCGGCACCAGGAAATAAAAATTTTAATAGTCGCATGTAATTCTGCTACTGCAGCCGGCCTGTCATATTATCAAAAGGCGAGTGATTTGCCGGTACTCGGTGTAATAGAGCCCGGAGTAAGAGCTGCTCTTAATGGAAGTAGCAGCGGGCGAATCGGCGTTATTGGCACCACCGGCACTATTAATAGTTCTGAATATGAAAAAGCTCTCCGCAGGCAAAACGGCAGTCTGCATATTGTCAGCAAAGCCTGCCCTCTTTTTGTCCTGCTCGTTGAAAACAATCTCGTTGATACTCCTGAGGCGAAGCGTGTGGCCCATGAATATCTTGATCCGCTTGTCCGGGAAGAGATCGACACGCTGATACTTGGCTGTACTCACTACCCGTTGATGACAGAACTGATCCAGAATGTAGTGGGTCCTTCAGTGCAGCTGATCAACTCAGCTGATGAAATAGCGGCAGAAGTTGGGGAGATACTAAATAAAGGAAATATGATTAACCCTCTAAACTCTGAAAAGCCCCGTTTTCGTTTCTTCGTCAGTGGAAGCCCCACGCCATTTGAGGAAGTCGGCTCCAAGCTTTTAAACCGCAGTGTAAAAGCATACCAGGTTACATTGCCCTCAACCTCTTAATTCTTTCCTCGGCAGGTGGATGGGTAGAAAAAAGAGCGCTTGCCCTGTTTGTCGCTCTGGCTCCCAGGGCAGGGTTGACAATATAAAGACCGTTTAGAGCGCTGTTTTCAATAGGGCTTTTTGAAGACTGCATGTTGGTGATTTTTTCAAGAGCGCTGGCCAGGCCTTCCGGGTAACCGGTGAAATCTGCTGCGGTAGCGTCAGCCAGGTATTCACGCTGTCTGGATATAGCGAATTTAAGCAGCTGAGCGAAAATTGGAGCGATAATAGCGATAACAAGAAATATAACTACAGCAATTAGCTGACCTTGTCCACTTTTACGGCCGCTGCCTCTGAATCCGCCAAAAAAAACTGACCTGCGGGCGATAACTCCAAGGAATACAATGGTGCCTGCTAAAACTACGGCTACAGTGGCCAAAAGTACATCATAATTGTTAATATGAGCCATTTCATGGGCGATTACACCTTCAACCTCCTGGCGGTTCAGGCGCTTTAAGAGTCCCCTGGTTACCCCGATCATTGCATTCTGCGGATTACGTCCTGCTGCAAAGGCATTGGGTACCTCGGTTTCTATAATATAGAGTTTGGGCATCGGCTTACCGGCCGCCATGCTTAAACCTTCAACCGTATTATACAGAAAGGGCTCATCCCGTTTTGAAACTTCACGGGCTCCGGCCATCGAAGTTACCACTCCCTGGCCTGCAAAAAAGCTGATCAGGAAGAGCACACCAAATACAAGTCCGGCCAGGATCAGGCCGAAAATCGGTTCACCCATATAAATTCCTACAAAGTAACCGATAGCTCCAAATAGGATTGCATAGAGAAAGAATAAAAAGAATGTGCGCCTTTTATTGGCGGCAATACGGCCATAAATTGGGTCCATTACTCACTGTCACCACCATGTATTTCAACTTGAGGTACTGCTCGAACTTTGTCTGATTCCGCTTCGAAGAACTCCCTTGATTTAAAATTGAATAGATTTGCAATCAGGTTAGTCGGAAACTTTTGAATCACCATATTCAAAACCATAACTGTCCGGTTATAGCGCTGCCTGGAATAAGCAATTTTATTTTCAATACCTACCAGCTCTTCCTGCAGCATCATGAAATTTTGGTTAGCTTTAAGATCCGGGTAATTTTCTGCCACAGCGAACAGGCTTTTTAAAGCCCTCGAGGCAATATCATCAGCACCGGCGTTTTCCTTTATGGTTGATGCTTTCATCCAGTCTGTGCGGGCTTTTGTAATTGCTTCCAAAAGCTCGCGTTCATGTTTCATATAGCCTTTGACGGTATTAACCAGGTTCGGAACCAGATCAAAACGCTTTTGCAGCAATGTATCAATATTTGAATAGGCTGTATCAGCCATATTGCGCAGACCTACCAGGCGGTTATAGGTGTATACGATAAATGCAGCGATCAGAATCAGGATTGCCGGAATAAGCTGATTAATATTCATGGTAAAACCTCCTCATTTAAAACTAAAAGTACTTATTCGTTGATTATCCCTTTTTCCCTTTACTGTTTAGATATAATCTTTATTATTATATCATTTTAAGGGGATATATTTGTATAGAGGATTAACCAATGTCATGGGGAATAAGATTCTTTAAGCCGGCAGCCTGTGTAGTAATCGTATTTGGTTGTAAATTATTTCAAGATCAGGCTTTAAGAAAAGGCGGAAAGGAATGTTAAAATGCGAATTGACGGAAGAAAAACCAGCGAACTTCGTCCTTTGAAGATTACCCGTTCTTATCTAAAATACCCCGAAGGGTCAGCGCTCATTGAATTGGGTGATACAAAAGTGATCTGCACTGCTTCTGTCGAAGAAAAGGTGCCCCAGTTTTTAAAAGGTCAGGGGAAGGGTTGGGTTACGGCTGAATACGCGATGATGCCCCGTTCAACTTCGGTGCGATCAGGCAGAGAAAGAAATAGCGTTAATTCCCGCAGCCTCGAAATTCAGCGTCTAATCGGGCGCTCCCTCAGGGCAGTGGTCGATCTCTATAAACTTGGCGAGAGAACAGTGTGGCTTGATTGCGATGTTATTCAGGCTGACGGAGGGACGCGCACTGCATCAATCAGCGGGTCTTATGTAGCCTTGTCAGAAGCACTATACAAACTAAAAACGGAAGGAATTATTAAAGAATATCCGCTGAATGATTATTTGTCGGCTGTTAGCGTAGGATTATTGGATGGCACTCCTGTTCTTGATCTGGCCTATGAGGAAGATTCCACGGCAGAAGTAGACATGAATATTGTGATGAGCGCTTCCGGCATGCTGGTCGAGGTGCAGGGTTCTGCTGAAGAAAAACTTTTTAGCAGGGCACAGCTTAACCAGCTGCTTGATCTTGCTTCAGCAGGTATCCTTGAAATAACAGCAACCCAAAAAAGTGTGCTCGGTCCTAATATTTGTAGTCTAATTGAAGGTTCCAAGAAAGATTGAAACCAGGAGGGGAATCCGGATGAAAAAAATTGTACTGGCCACCGGTAACAGGAACAAGGTTATTGAGCTTAAAGAACTTTTAACTGATTTTCCTGTTGAGATATTAACCCTCAATGATTATCCTGACCTCAATATGCCGGAAGAAGATCAGCCCGATTTTGCCGGGAATGCCGCCAAAAAGGCTGAGGCAGTATCAAGCCATACCGGAGAGATTGCCCTGGCCGATGATTCCGGTTTGGAAGTGGATGCCCTCAGCGGGCGGCCCGGTGTTTTTTCTGCCCGCTATGCAGGTAAAGATGGCGATTATGACGCAAATAACCAGTTGTTGCTGAAAGAACTTAAGGGTGTTCCACCTGAAAAGAGAGGTGCCCGTTTTGTTTGTGCAATGGCTGTTACTATTCCGGGCGACCAGACTTATATAATTGAAGAAAGCTGTTCCGGCATTATTACCGAAAGGCTGCAGGGAAAAGGCGGTTTTGGCTATGATCCTCTATTTTTATATGAACTGGCAGGAAAAACCTTTGCGGAAATGAACTCTGTTGAAAAAAACAGAGTCAGCCACCGTGGCCGGGCCCTGCAGGGAGTTCTAAAGCTCTTAAAAGAAACGCTTTAAAAAACGCTAAAAAAGAAAAAAGAATCTTATTCAGATATTAAAGGTTTCTTGCCATTTATGTGGTGCTGTGCTACAATAACTCTGCTGTTAAATGATTTATTCATATATCGGGGCGTAGCGCAGCTTGGTAGCGCACTTGGTTTGGGACCAAGGGGTCGAAGGTTCGAATCCTTTCGCCCCGACCAGCAAACAAAGGGTTTTTGGGAGCAAGCAAGTCTCAGAAACCCTTATAATTTATCAGTTTACAATTAATATACGACCACCCCAATAGGTTAATATGATTAATTGGTTTAGCGATTTTACTGATCTTCATCTATAGTTTCATTTCCGCGTTCACTTCGGCCAGATCCGATAAGAGGTATTTGCATCATCCGTGAAGCTCGGAACTGACGCAGGTGTGAAAGGACACCTGCTAAGGGAAAGTGCGGCTATTGTCAAAATGAGCGCGAGAAACTTTGCTTTCATAAGAACTCCTCTACAGCATTGATAAACCTGATCGTTCCCGGTTACTCCTCTAGCCGCGTCATAAGAAGATCAAGTTTACAGATGTCGCCGTCGACCGAAGAGGTAACGACCGCATAACCGGTGATGGAAGTCCTATTTTCAAAATCATTCAGTGAACCGTAGACACTCTGCGACATAGTTTCGGCATCATTCGCCGCAAGGACGTACTGGCCGTAAAGCGTGAGGTCGTCATTTACCTGCAGCTCAAGTAAAGCATTGGAACCGGAGTCGAGTAAGCTGTAAACCTTTCTGATTGGGGCCCATTTAAGGTACAAAATTTCCGTCTCGTTATATCCCATATACAAGCCCATCTCTTCGGCGCTCATCTGGGCACCGGGATATATTTCGGTTATTGTGATAGTGCTCTGCCACTTTTCCACTTCGGCTTTGAGAACGGTTATCCACTTAAAGTCCACCCAGATCGAAGTTCCCGCCGCTTTCCAGTCCTCTATAAGAAAGCCGACCGGGGTCTCCGCCTGGGTCAGCGGTATCTCCAGAGTCTCGCCCGGCGCCGCCGTGGCAATTATCTGACAGTCCGCGGAATATGCGGTCAGATTTCCGGTTACCTCCGATGATTCAAGCCTCAGTTTCAGAGTGTCGGACGATGCGAAATGCTGATCTTTCAGAGGCGTTTTTACTTCATTGCCCGAAGCATCTGTCATTATCTCATATATTATGTAAGTGGGATGATTCCCATCTCCGATACTTCCGTCGTGAAGCTCGGCGAACATATCGGCGACCCTATCTATATCGTAAAGCGCGGTGTTCCCGATCAAATACACATGGTCGTATGAAACAAGCGGATCGCCTTTATAAAGCTCTAACTTTTTGTTATCAAGATCCATCTCCAGATAGAGACCGCTGTTGTCTGGGAAATTCGGGTCGGCAACGTATATGCGATTTCCCTCCGCCCTGTACGCTATCAACGCGTGGCCGTATTTCAAATCGCCCCATTCGCCCTGTGTTATGGCCAGAAGCTGAGGCTTGCCGGAGCGCAGCATGGCAAAGCATATCATGTACCATTGCTCGAGCTGGCCCCTCTGTTTGTTATCAGAAATGAAACTGTAACTGCTTCCCCAGGCCGCTTCGTTCTGCAATTCCGCGCAGAGACGTATAAGACCGACGTCGTCGATAGCAAAACCGTCCGTATCATGTTGATAGTTGTCATAACGCCCGTAAAGGGTCCCCAATGTAGGCCTTAAGGCAAAGTGATAAAACAGTGTCGCTTCCGCCATCCCATGGCACATGCCGTCCGGCGCTATATATGTAAGGTCGTTGGCTATCTGCATATTGTCCCGCCCGACCTGGAAATCGGTATTGATATTGCCTATCAGAAGATCGGTCAGGACGGAGGCAATAAGGATGTCCGAAAAATGCGCGGCTATAATCTTAAAGTTCCCGTCATCATCAAAACCCGAAGGGATGGCTTCGAAGCTTTCGATATCTGAGTCATAATAGAACGCCAACGCGGTTCTGCCGTCAGGCAGATTTATCGGAAGGCTCAGCTCAACCGGCTGGCTGAGGGGGCCGGTACCAGTGTCTATATGGATGACAGGCGTTAGCAGTTCATACCCCTCTCCCAGAAGACTTAAGTCCGCGTCGCTGTATGAAACGTTAATGCTGCCTGATTCCGGGAACGTTCCCTGTGGAACCGTGATCGTCATACCGGGGAAAGTCTCCTTTGCCGGTATTTGGATGATTTGTTCGTCCGAAGAAACGGCTGCATTAAGAAGAAGGATATCGCTTCCTGAAACCGGCCCGGAAGCGGAATTCTGAACATTGCTTTCCTTGGAGCAGGAAGGTAAGATAAGTATTAAAATGAAAACAAAAACTAATGCATATGTTCTGACTCTCATCAAATCAACACCCTTCATGCAAATATTATACATCAATCCAAATAAAAAAACATTTAATTATTAGAACAATTAGCCCTAACTATTGGGGCGGTTGGGGCAGGTATGGGGTTATGGTATGTTTGGATTAATATTGATAGTAATGACTCGTAAGGATATCAGGCAGCCCTTCACATGTTCCTGGAGTTAAGCCTATATAATTGTGTAAATTCGAGGAGCCATTTCTCCTAACCATCGGTTAAAATGTAATTTAAAAAATCAACCTAATTGACAAAAAATTCAGCATATGTTATCTTCACAGCGAAATATATTCTTTTACTAATCACGTCAAGGGGTGAAGGACAATGTCTGAAGAGGAAAATGCTAATGTGATACGTGAATTAGTGAAAGCATTAGAGGTAGGAGATGTTGACAAAATTTTGTCCTTATTCACTGATGATATAACACATGTAAATCCTTTTGGCACCTTCAAAGGAAAGCAAGAAGTCAAACGCTACCTTAAATGGAATGCTGAAACATTTCAAGATTTGAAAATTTTCGAAACCGGAACAGGAACTCTTTTAAAAAAAGATAAAGCTTTTTTTGATCATAAAATAACTGGTACTGCCAATGGTGTACATTGTGAAGTCCTAGCGATGAGCTCATATGAATTCAGTAACGGGAAGATGGCGGTATGGAGAGCAGTCTATGATAGGCTGAACATTACTGAACAAGCAGCCCAAGGCTGGTTGCCTAATAAGATGGTGGGTGCTATCGTCCAGCAATTAAGAAAAGGGCTTGATCAGTAACCCCGTTTATATTGGTCAATTCATTCATTTTATTTTACCCTTTAAATTTGCCTTAAATCCTTAATTTATGGTATTATTTTTTTGTGATATAGAAAATTCTTTACTTTAAATTAATTTTGTATTTAAGGGGCAGACACTCAGAATGACAGAGAAAGAAGACCCGAAAGTAAATATTGACAATGTGGATAGCCAGGTGGTTAAAGACCAGCCTTTAAAAAAGCGCCGCATAGCAAAAATTATCATCTTGGTCACCTTTTTGCTAATGCTGATTGCTGGTGGCGCTACAGCGACAGTAATTTATAACTTTATTGACGATGCTCCTTCCCTGGATCCCTCCCGCCTTGAAATAAACCAGACTTCATTCCTTTATGATATCAACGGTGATGAGATTACTTCGCTACATGGCGATCAGCATCGTATAGCAGTCAGCTTGGAAGAAATCCCCGAACATGTTCAGCAGGCATTTATCGCCATCGAAGATGAACGCTTTTACGAACACCACGGTTTTGATATCACTGGCAGCATCCGGGCAGCTTACATCAATCTTAAGGCCGGATCGATAGTGCAGGGTGCAAGTACGATATCCCAGCAGCTGGTCCAAAATGCTTTTTTAACGACCGAGACCAGCTATAAACGTAAAATTCAGGAGATCTGGCTGGCTATCCAACTCGAAAAAGTCTACAGCAAAGATGAAATCATGGAATTGTATCTTAACCGGATCTACTTTGGCAATACTGCTTATGGTATTGAAGCCGCAGCTCAAACTTATTTCGGAAAAACGGTAATGGAATTAAGCATAGCAGAAGCGGCAATGCTTGCCGGTGCAGTGCGTTCGCCAAATTATTATAATCCGATTGACAATAAGACTGCAGCAGAAGAACGAATGAAAAATGTTTTGTTTAATATGGTCAGGCTCGGGTTTATCTCAGAAACACAATATAAGAATTTGCTCGTACAAGAAATCCATTACGCCGAGCTGCAGAGCATCGAATACCGCTACCCCTATTTTGTCGATTACGTGATTCACCACGAGTTGATAAATATTCTTTCGGCAGTACCTTCAATCGGGACCCGGGAAGAAGCGTACAGGGCTATGTATAATGGGGGACTGCATATCTATACCAGCCTCGAGCCGTCAATTCAGAACCATGTGGAAAGCGTACTGGGGCAGACTGAACTATACCCGACTACGATCGATATTGATATAACGAAGGCCAGGGAAGCAATCTCCAAATTGCCTCCAGACGAAGAACTTTCAAAAAGCCAGCTGGCAGAACTTGTTGATGAAGTAAACGGCATACCGCAGCCGCAAGCTGCAATAGTAGTTGCCGATCCGGCTACCGGCCAGATAAAAGCCCTGGTCGGGGGACGTGAATACCGCAAAGGGGCAGACGAAGTGCTGCGCTTTATTAGCCTGCGCCAGCCCGGTTCGGCTATCAAACCAATTATCACTTATGGCCCTGCCTTCGAAGAGGGAACCCTGGCCGGAGCCGGTTCGACACTGGATGATTCTCCTTACATCGGGCCGCGGGGAGACTGGTTTCCGGAAAACTTTGACTACCATTTCCGGGGCATGATCACGGTTAGGAGAGCTCTGATCTATTCATATAACCTGCCAGCGGTTCGCGCTTTCGAAGCGCTTGGCACCCGTACCGGCGCAGCATACGCGGAAAAAATGGGGATCACTACCATAACTCCAGAAGAGGTAGACAATTTAAGTCTGACCCTCGGCGGTTTTCATTTGGGGGTCAGCGCTGTTGATATGGCCCAGGCTTACAGCGTCATGGCTAACCAGGGGCAGAAAGTTGAGCTGCATACTGTTGAAAAAATTATTGACCGGCAGGGAAATGTAATCTATGAATTCAAAGCTGAGCCGAAAAAGATCTTAAGCCCTCAGGCTGCATTTTTGGTTAATGATATCCTGCAGGAATTCGTTACCGGCTATCTCGGGCGGGAACTGCGGATTGATCGACCGGTTGCCGCCAAAACCGGCACCACCAACGATTGGAGAGACGTTTACCTTGTTGCTTATACACCTAACCTGGTCGCCTCTTTCTGGATGGGTTACGATGAGCCGCGGATCGGCAGCATTGAGCAGGGTTGGCGCTACTCAACAATCTTTTTACGCGAGGTTTTCCAAGAAATCTTTAAGACTTTAGAGGTTAAAGAATTCGAGCAGCCTGATGGCATTGTCAGATTGTCGGTCTGCAACAAATCAGGGTTGAGGCCAAACAGCGATTGCAGCGCTGCAGAAACTGTTATCAGCGATTATTTTATAGCAGACCTGGCTCCCACTACAACCTGCAGTATGCATGAAGGCGGCTTTTATAACCGGCCACCTTTTATTACAACAGATGACCGTTGGTCAGACAAGGGTGGAGCGGGAAGGGGGCCTGAAGATGCCGGTGAATTGCCTTCTAGCGAGGATGCATTCGGGGGCTTTGGTATTTTCGGTCAGCAGAATCCGGCAACGGTCCAGGTACCTAATGTCAGGGGGTTATCCCTTGCGGCTGCCGAGAAGCGCCTCGCCAGGGCAAATCTCAGAATTGGTATAATTAGCAAACGATATAGCAATGAAGTACCGGAAAACATTGTGATCGGGCAATCGCCTTCGCCCGGTATGCCCGTTTTCAAAAATCAGGAAATATTTCTGGTGGTCTCTCAAGGTTCCCGGTAAATAAGCCTGTCTATCAACTGATTAGCTTATTCAGGTTGAATATAAGACGAGTTTGACTGCCGATCAATCATCTTCTTTTTTGATCTCCATTTTAACATCTGTGGGCAGAGCCAGGCCGTAGGACACTTCAATCGCTTTCATGATTGCCGTTGGCACCGGGCAGGCAGCATGCTTAATTTGTTGCTTTGCTTTTTGAAACAGTTGTGATTCGCTATAGGGTGCGAATACTTCAGTCATTCCTTCAGCTTCAGTATATTCTTCAGCCAGCGCCTGTACATAAGGACAAGTGCTTTTAATGTCCAGCTCTACTTTCGAATTACTATTTTGACGGGCTAAAATTTCTGTAGTAAAGCCACATACCCCTGCTTCAACCTTTACTTTTGCCAAAAGATCATCCCTTTCTTTTATCTTTTAACCTGTCTTAATGATTATGATTTGCAGTTCAATACAATTATATCATAATCCTGAAGGGCCACTGCTGAAATAAAAGGGCAGTTTGTACTGCCCCTAAATGACTATCGAGTGGTATAATAAATAACTATATAGTGGTTTTAGTGATCTTGTTTGATTCGATTGATGGGAGGGTTGTATGAAATGGCGGTAATTAAACTGCCTGTATATTCTAAACTATAATGGATATTATTAACAATTATGAAAAAGCGCTTCAGTCGCATTCAAGAAACCTTCCTGTTGTTTTCAAGTGTGTGTTGGTTGGTTTATTGGTTAGTTTTATTTCCATACTATACCGCCTGGCTTTAACAAAGGCTGATGAAGTAAATAATATTTTTTATGCTTACATAAGACAGCATAACAATTTGATTATCCCAATGGTTGTGCTTCTCGCTATGATGGGCTGGTTAATTGGCATGCTGATTAGAAAGTTCCCGATGACCAGTGGAAGCGGTATACCCCAGGTAAAGGGTCAGATTCTGGGTTACTTTAAGAACCCCTGGATTTCGACATTAATAGTTAAGTTTATTGGGGGAACGGTTTCTTTGTTGGCGGGGTTGTCATTAGGGCGTGAAGGACCGACAATTCAGTTGGGAGCAACAGCAGCTGACGGTATTGGTCTTCGTCTTTCGTCAACACGGACAGAAAGAAAAATATTAATAGCCAGCGGCGCCTGTGCCGGTCTGGCAGCAGCTTTT
>JAABTH010000020.1 GCA_011389985.1 Bacillota bacterium | reverse complement strand
TTTAGCAACAGCCAGGTGCTTAGCTTTTTTAAGGGTTTCTTTGGGAATTGACAGGGTTATATTTTGCCGTTCCATAATCTTCACCTCCACGTAAATGAGTGTATCACTTATTTACGTGTTAATCAACAATAATTTATCTGCGAGGTATTTATCCCGGACCTGATGATGGTGAATAAAGTGTGAACGCTGGAAGAACATTGTAAGGTTAAAAAATAATGAATCAGGGAATATACAAAAAGAGATTTCTAAGGTGCCAATAAAAGTAATACAAAAAAGGTTTTCGATACCTGATGTAGTATTTAGAAATAAGTTTAAGCTGTGTCAGGTAGAATGAAAAAGGGAGCTGGATACTTTTGAAGTTGATCGAAACTACAATAACAAATACCGAACTGCTTGATATGTCTAAAAAGATGTTCGACGGCTTAGTCAAAGCGGTGGTTGATATTGAGAAAGAAATAATGGTTGTTGATGCCGAACTACATGCAGATCAAGAAGATTATTTGCTGCAACAAGGCTCAAAACAGGAGAATCTTTGGGGAATAAATATTTATCCTGAAGAGATTGATAGTAAGAACTGGCTGGAGTTCGACTCTATGATCAACCTGAGACCTTCACAAAATAACAGGTCCCGGGGGATTGAAAATGAAGCGATACGAGCAAAAGTTGCTTCTATTGTAGAGAAGCTGGTGATTAAATGACCATACATAAAGAAATGGCTTCCGGGCGATGGTTTGAGCTCTCCCTGGTAGAACAGCTTGCCAATATCGGGGCAGATGTTGATCGCTGTATCAGGTGGTCCCGGAAAAATAAACAGGAGCAAAGCCGGGCAGCATTTTATAGAGCAATTGATTTGATTGATTTAACAGTGAAAGATCCAAAAAACAGGAAACGACTCAGAGAAATTCTAAGGGTGCGTGAAGCACTGGTTGATTATGTATTATATGACAACGAATATAACAGTACTGCTGAACACTGGCAGAACTATTTTTACCAGTTTAATTACGCTGCAGCAATGGCCAGGGGAAGATAAACAAGATATATTGTGTAAATAAAGCATACCGGGCATGCCGGGAGTTAGGATATATATGACCATAATAAAAGGAACAGTGGCCCTGATCGGTTCCGGCGAACTATCCGGGACAATGGTGGAAACCCACAAGGCTCTTTTAGCGAAAAACAGTTTAAAAGCCAAGGCTTATTTTCTCGATACGCCGGCCGGCTTCCAGGAAAATGTTGATCTGATTGCCCGGCGGGCGGTACAATTTTTTGAGCAGCAGGTGCAGCATAAAATGAGCGTTGCCTCCTTTAAGTCTGCGAAAGGGGCTTCTTCTGGGGAGAGGGAGCGGTTTTTTCAACTTTTAAGTGAAGCCGGTTTTGTATTAATTGGCCCGGGCAGCCCCACCTACACTGTGCGCCAATTACAAGGCACCCCGGTTCCGGCTTTACTCAGCGCCATGGTAACCAGGGGCGGCTGCCTTGCTGTGGCAAGCGCTGCAGCTTTAACCATGGGAACCCACACTCTTCCGGTATATGAAGTATATAAAGTCGGAGAAGAACTGCATTGGAAAGAGGGGCTTAATATTCTGGGATTTCTTGGCCTCGACCTGGTAGTAATCCCTCACTGGAATAATGCCGAAGGCGGAAATCACGATACCCGGTTCTGTTACATGGGTAAAAAGCGTTTTCAAATTCTTGAAAGTATGCTTCCTGCCGGCAGCACGATCTTAGGGCTTGATGAACATACAGCCTGTATTCTTGATTTTTCCACAAACAGCGCTGCAGTAAAAGGCCTGGGGAAGGTTACAGTCAGATGTGACGGCAGGGAACAGCTTTATTCTCCCGGTGATACTATATCATTTGAGCAGCTGCTTTGTATCCCCGATTCATCAGCAGAAGGAAAAGATCTGGGGCCTGAAGGTGTAATGGCTAAACGCCCCGCAATTAATCAAGCCAGAGATCAGGAGCAAGAAAAAGATCATTCATTTTGGGAACAAATGCATGCCCTGGAAGACACCTTTTACAGCGCCCTGGAAAATAAAGATTCGGCAGCGATGGTTAATCAACTACTTGAAGCAGACAGGCTTCTCTGGCAGGCCCAGCTTGATCTGGAAAACCCCGAGTTTATATCGCAGGGACGTGAACTTTTCCGTGAATTTATTGTTCTTGCCGGCACCGGTATAGACCAGGCCACCAATGTAATTCCGCGTAAGTACAGAGAATTGATTGATGAAATGGTCGCTCTTCGTGAAGATTACCGGCGGGAGAATAGATGGTCGGAAGCAGATCGTATTCGCGCTATCCTGCAGCAAGTCGGCGTAATTCTGGAAGATACCCAGGAAGGACCGTGGTGGTATTTCTCGTAAAGGCAGATGCATATGTAGTTGCAATATTTTAATAATTGCTGCATAATAGGGGCAAGAGGTGGGGTAATCATGGAAAAGGAACTTTTCAGGTCTGCCTTCCGCAGCATCAAGGGTGTCCCCTTTGCCGTAACCTACTGGGACGGCCAAACCGAGATTTACGGGTCTGCAGAAAATCAGGACATTCCCTTTAGAATAATCTTCAACCAACCACTTAACCTGCTGGAGATGCTCTCAGACCCGGAGGTTATGCTCGGTGAAGCCTACATGGATGATAAAATAAATGTTGAGGGCGATTTTTCTGAGTTGCTGAATTTGCTTTTATGCAATGAAGAGGTTTTTAAAAATACCGGCAGCCACGGCTTCTTTCAACACCTGATGAAAAGCCGCAGGTGCAGCTCCGCAGTCAAGCAGAAAGAAAACGTAGAAGTTTATTATGATCTGGACAGTGATTTCTTCAAGCTTTGGTTAGACAGCACCCTAAGTTATTCTTGTGCTTACTTTAAAAGCCCCGAAGATACTCTTGATCAGGCACAGCTGCAAAAAATTGATCACATCTTAAACAAACTGCATTTGCAGGAAGGAGAAACTCTACTTGATATTGGCAGTGGCTGGGGTTGGTTAATCATACGGGCTGCCCGTAAATACGGGGTTAAAGCGGTCGGGATTACCCTGAGCCACGATGAAGAGGAAAAAACGAGAAAGCGGATCGATCATGAGGGGCTAGGCGACCAGGTAGAAGTGCGTCTCGCCGATTACCGCGACCTGGCTGTTGAAGGGCAGACCTTCGACAAGATCCTCAGTGTAGGAATGTTTAAGTATGTAGGCAAAGATTATATCCCCACCTATTTTCACTGTCTGCAGAAAATGCTAAAACCTCACGGGCTTTCTCTGCTGCACACAATAACCCGCTCTATCGAATCGCCAACAGCCACCTGGCTTGAAAAGTATATCTTTCCGCAGGGTTATATCCCTTCCCTGCGCGAAATAGTTTGGACCCTGCCGGAACACTCCTTACACCTGATCGATGCCGAAAGCATGCGCCAGCATTATGCGCTAACTACCGCCCGCTGGGCGGAAAACTTTGAAAAGGTAACCGACAAGGTCAGAGAAAGGTACGGAGAGCATTTTGTGCGGATGTGGCGTCTTTATTTATGGGGCTGCAGCAGTTCTTTTAAGTGCAGTGGGCTTGATGTTCACCAGCTGCTCTTCAGCAAAGGCGTTAACAACGAACTCCCCCTGGGCAGGCAGAGTTAATATCGACTACTCCACTTTTCTAATGCCCTAATTACCTACCCTCAAGTAACCATCACGGCTCAACAAAAATCGGCTGCGGTTATGATTTTTCTTCCTCCGCGGTACAGCTTAAACAGCAGAAGCTACCTGAACCGGCTGTTTACGGTTGGTATATATGTTTCTTATTGTTACAGCAGCCAAAACAATAATTCCACCGATAATTGCCCATAATCCGGGGACTTCACCAATGATCAGAAAAACCCAGATCGGATTAAGGAGCGGCTCAATAGTCTGAATCAATACCGCATCCAGTGCCGGTAAATATTTTATAGCGCTGCAGTACATGATAAAGGAAAGCCCAATCTGGATTGTGCCCATGTATAGAAGTGGCAGCCAATCGATTACTGCCGGCGGCTCCTTAATTATGAAAAAAGAACAAGCAAGCGCAGTTACTAGATTACCCAGTATAATTGTCTCAAGGGTTGAAGAATTTTTTTGAAGCCGCAGGGCAATAATCATAAAGGCAAAACTGACAGCGCTGATAATCGCCATTATATTGCCCCAAAATCCCCCCGGGGTAAATTCATCGAAAAAAAATAGAGCCATACCGCCCATCACAACTACCATTACAAGCCAATCAATCCGTGTAAGTTTTTCCCTGAGTAACCAGGCCCCCAGCAATGCTGTAAAAACAGGTGTTGTGTAATGCAAAAAAACTACATTTGCTGCTGTAGTCATCTTTGTCGCAGATACAAAAAGAATGACCGTTCCTGAATAAGCCAGGGCCCCTGCAAGTTGTGGAAAAGACCAGTTAAAACGCAAATTTTTGTTATAAAGGGCAATCATCATCGTGGCAGCAATGGCACTGCGGACACCGACGATAGTCAGTGGACCCAAATCGATTAACTTAATAAACAGGCCGTTGGTACTCCAGAGAATCGCTGATATGAAGACAAAAACAATCGCTTTATTGCGGCTAAATGGCGTGCTGTCAAAAAAAGCAAAAGCCAACCGGATCCCTCCAAATTTCATATTCCATAATATACCGAATATCTTTGAACAATATAACACGCGATCACAGGTAGTGCAAACAGAAAATTGGCAAGGAGCTTTTATTTTTCGGGCTGTTGCGATATGATGGAAGAGTTTATTAATACTTAAGGAACTAAAAGCCGGATGAATTTAACTGACCCAGGTGTTATTGAAGGAGCAGGAGTCACATTATCTATCTTTGCAATTATATTTTTAATTCGTAAAGGCTGGAAAATGTACACAGTGCTGCTCGTTGCCATAATTATCCTGGCTATAACAAACGGTAATTCTTTTTTGCTGGATTTTCGTCTTCTATTAGATTCTGTCAGCAGTTATACTGCTTTTTACCTAGTTGCAATGGTAACAGCCATTGTTTTACTTGGAAACCTGCATCAAAAAATAGGAGCGATGGAGCAGCTTGTCAATAATCTTCGTTTTTTAATTCGTGATCCCCGCGCTCTATTGATGATTTTTCCAGCGGCTATATCCCTCTTTTCAACTGTACCGGGTGGGGCGATTATTTCTGCTCCAATGGTTGATGAAACAGGACGCGAGCTAAACATGTCGCCGGTAGAGCTGGCCATGTCTAATATGGTCTATCGTCACCTGGTTGTACTGATAACTCCTTTCAACTCAAGCCTGATTCTTGCTTCAGGTATAACCGGCATTAGTATTGCCGGTTATCTCAGTTTTACAGTTCCTGTTATCGCTGTTGTTTTTGTAATTGCCACAATAATTCTGTTTATCCGCTACCCAAAACCGGCAGGTAGAGTAAAAAGTATCCGGACCGGTACTGAAAAGAAGAGAGCAATTACCGGTTTGCTCATAGCAGCCTCGCCTTATCTCGTTGCTATTACTCTCGGCCTGGCCTTTGGGGTTTTCTTTCCCCTGGCCCTTTTAATCGGTATAGTAATTTGTTTTGCGATCAACCTGCCTGCTGAAAACTTTACCGGTGTTCTGCGGGAACGCATGAAGATCTTTATTGGCGGTTTAAACTGGCCGATTATATTATCGACCCTGGCGATCGTCGTCTACAAGGATTTTATGCTTGAAGCTGAATCTTTCCAGCAGGCTGTTCATTATCTTGTCGATTTAGGTTTACCCCTGATGGTATTGGTTATAGCACTTCCATTTATAACCGGTTTTATCACCGGGAATAATACTGCTTCTCTCGGTATAGCTTTACCGGTATTAATTCCATTTTTAGGCCCTGAAATGCTTACAGTGCGTTATTTCGGCCTGGTTTATTTAAGTTCTTATGCAGGATATTTCGGTTCACCTGTGCACCTTTGCACCTATCTTACCAATGAATATTTTAAAACTCCGTTATATTCCCTGATTAAGCAGATTAATGTATATGGAATCATTATGTTGACAGTTGGCCTCTTATTATCACTATTATACTAGCATGAAATTAAGTTGCTTCCACAGGGCCAGAAAATGAGGATTTTAAATATGATTAAGCCGGCTCATTTAAAAAGATTGATTTCTATTGGTATATTTCTGATTATCCTCTTGGGTTTAAACGGCTGCTATCTCTTGGATGAAACCGGTCCAGATGACATGACGCTGGATCGGGTCAAGATAACCAAAGTGATAGACGGTGATACCGCTTACGCCCGCTTTACTGATGGAAGCAAAGAAAAAGTGCGCTTTATCGGGGTTGATGCACCAGAAATAAATCACCCCACCTTAGGCCTGGAAAAATTCGGCTCCGAAGCTGAACATTATACGCGTTCCCTAATAGAGGGCCAGACAATATGGCTCGAATATGACGAAGGCGAAAGGGATCAATATGATCGACTGCTTGCCTATCTATGGCTTGAAATACCTGAAGAACTTACAGATCGGGAAATCAGGTCAAAAATGTTTAATGCTCAACTTCTGATTGATGGCTATGCAATTCAGGTTGTTTTTGAGCCAAATGTTAAATACAAAAGCTTTTTTTCGCGATATGAAGCTGAAGCCAGGGAAAAAGGTAAAGGCCTCTGGGACGCGGAAAAATAATAAAAAATAAAAGCCCGGCACCAAGTGCCGGACTAGTAAATATGATTCCTGCTAAAAATCTAAAATTTATTTTTTTCTCCTGTCAGCAAGCAGTTCCCCGCCAACGCCAACTTCATCCGGAGATGATTCGCGCAGATAAACTACAAATGCCGATTCATCGATACCGGTAGCCGCACTGGCAGCCTTGGTAAAAGAGCTTATTAACTCTCTTTTCAGATCAGTTTCAAGCTTTGGCCCATAGAAAAATATTGTCGGCATTTTAAGGTCTCCTCATGAAACTTATTGTAAATCCCACCACCCGGTATTTGGCCCACCACCGTCAACAACTGTCTTTTCATAGAACATCGAATATCCTTCAACTTCAACACTTGTACTGCTTGTATCTTCAATGCCCGACTGCACTCTCAATTTGCCGTCGTCAGTGCCGCTGTTATTGCTATGCTCGAAATAACCACCTTCGCCCTGGCTAACCGACATAGTATCCTTAACGTATCCGGTCGCGCCCGGCGCCATCTCAACACCGCTCTGGACTCCATGAGAATTTCTCAGGCTGAACCCACCGATGATGCGCATATACTGACCTGGCAGGGCATTGTTTGCAGTTGAAGCAAAATAATTCTGGATGTTACTGGCAATTGAATAGCCTTCGAAACCTCTGCGCGGCTGAACTGACCAACCCTCATGGGTACCGCCCAGCTCACCTCTGCCTGCAGCAATTAAACCGGCCATACCATTGTAATAATTGTACTGGTGTTCATGAATTACATCACCATCATAATAGAAAATGTTGGTAAAACGACTGATCACCTCTGAAAAGCGGGTTATCTCGGTTTCATTATCATTATCACCATCAAATTGCGCTAGAACCGGGTTGACAGCAAAGAGCAAGAGACAAACTACAAATATACTGATCAGTAATAGTTTCTTGTTCAGATTAATCATATAACGGGCCCCCTTGATTAACAACTACTTCGTATTGTATCAATTATTGGCCAAAAACGAAATACTTTATTTTAAACATTAATAATAAAGACAGCGAAACTTGAGCCTGATTCTTTAAAACAGGTTTAAGGTTAGAATTAATCTAATTAACTGCTATTATCTGGATAAGCCTGTACCGGGACAATAGATCCCGGTACAGGCTGCATGGTTTTCAGCTTATGCTTAAATCACTCAGGCTGTTTCTAAAGATTTATCGGCCAAGTTCAGGCATTCATCAATAGCATCAAGCCCGAAATTCAGCTCTTCTTCATTGACCGCAGTCGGCGGCGCGATAAACATGTAGTTCCAGCGCTGGTATAAATAAACGCCTTTTTCTTTCAGACAAGCGCTTATCTGACCGATGATCCCCGGATCGGGACCATTCCAGGGAGCAAGAGGCTCTTTAGTTTCACGATCTTTAACCAGCTCAATCGCTGCGAAAAGCCCGATGGAGCGAACATCACCAATTGACGGATGTTTATCCTTCATTTCATTTAAGCGTTTCTTGAGAATTTCACCCATGGCGGCCGAGTTTTCAATTAGTTTTTCTTCTTCGTATACTTTTACCGTTGCAACTCCGCAGGCGCAGGCCAGGGGATGACCGCTGTAAGTTAACCCGCACCAAAGCATGTTTTCGTCAAGGAAATCGGCAATTTTCTGGTTGACAACAACTGCGCCAAGAGGCACGTAACCCTGGGTTACACCCTTAGCCATAGTCATAATATCGGGAACTACATCCCAATTATCCACACCAAACCATTTGCCGGTGCGGCCCCAACCGGTCATAACCTCATCAGCAACAAGCAGAACACCAAATTCATTACAAATCTCTCTTATACGAGGCAGGTATTCTTTCGGTGGTACAAATATACCGTTTGTGCCGGTAACAGGCTCGACAAAGAAGGCAGCAATTGATTTAGGATCTTCATAAAGCATTATTTCACGAACATGCTCGGCGCATTCTAATCCGCAATCGGGATAGGTTTTGCCAAAGCTGCAGCGATAGCAGTATGGTTCAAAAACCCTGACGACACCCGGGATTCCCGGTTCAACCGGTGGACGGCGTGGATCACCGGTAAGCGAAATTGCTCCGTAGGTAGCCCCGTGATAGGAACGGTAACGAGACAACACTTTGAAGCGCCCGGTATAGGCCCGGGCAATTTTGATTGCATTATCGTTAGCTTCCGCACCGCCTAAGGTGAAAAGGGTTTTTACCAGGTCACCCGGAGTATGTTTGGCGATTAGTTCAGCAAGTTTAGCACGAGGCTCGCTGGCATAACTGGGTGTTATGTAGCAAAGCTTGTCTGCCTGCTCTTTTATTGCCTCAATAATCTTCGGATGTTGATGCCCAATATTGATGTTAATCAACTGTGATGAGAAATCAAGATACTTTTTGCCTTCGCTATTCCAAAACCAACATCCCTTAGCTTTAACAATTTCTTCGTACTTATTCTTTCCCTGGACAGCCCAGGATCTTAAAACGTGTTTTCTTTCAAGCTCTCCAATTGTTGACAACTAAATGCACCTCCGATTACTTTTTTATTTTCCTTAAAAAAGGATTAAACTAAGTGTTACATTACATAACCGATCAGATCAGGCTAAGCCTCTTAAGAGTCTCTTTTGCAGGTATGCCTTCAAGACTCCATCCCCGTAATTGATAATATTCATATAGCATTTTACCAAGATGAGGCAGGCTGCCTGCTGCTGCACCCTCTCCGCGATCATGCACCAGCAATCTTGGAGGCAGGGTGTCATTTTTACGGCTTATGCCTAAGCCGACATTTATTTTACGCTTAAGATTAAAGAGCCTCTCACCGGCTGTTAACAGTTCTTTTTCGGTTAAATCCCAGCCGGTTACGGCTGATACCCAACCGGCAATATCCGCGGGGCTGACATGCCCCCTATTTAGGAATTTGCATAAACCGAGGGCATTGAAAGTGCCCATGTAATCCTGCATTGTTTTAGCCAGGACAGCTTTTCCTTCGGTTCCATGAGGATCATAATCATCCGGCAGCCCAAGAATGGAAGCAGGTATGGCCTTGTTTTCGTTAAAATAGGTCAGGCCTTCCAGGTGACAAGCACCCCTGGCACCTGTTGCGTAAACAACCGCCATGCTGGTAAAAGCACGGGGGTCATGAAAAGCAAACTCAAGCCCCTTACTTTCTACTGCAAACTCTGCAGCCAGGGGACCGAAATATTCAGCAGCCTTTTTAACTCCCCTGCCAAGGTACTCACCTAAGCCTTCGCGATAGGCAATTTGTTTAATTAACTTAAGTATGGCTTCACCACTGCCCCATTCAGGCTTAAGGTCTCCAAGCAAATCAGCAGGAATGAGGTTGTGTTCATATAGTTCCATGGCAAATGCCACCACTGTTGAACCGGAGATTGTATCTATACCAAGCCTGTTGCATAAATCGTTTGCCGTGATTACATAAGCGGGATCATCATTTAAGCACATCGCACCGAAACCGGCAACTGTCTCGTACTCGGGTCCGTGTGAAACGGTATCCTTGTGAGGACCGATAGGGACTTTCATTTCTTTGCCGCAGCGGATGGGGCATGCGAAACAGGCATAATGCTTTACAAAAAACTGGTCCGCCATAGCCTGACCGGATACTTTGGCTGCACCTTCACTCCAGCTGCCCCCTGTCCAGTTGCGTATAGGAAGATCACCCAACTTTTCAACTACAGGAACTCCACCAGCAGTGCCGAAATCAGTTAATCCTTTCGCTTTTTCGCGAATCTGTGGAAGAACTTTTTTTCGAGCTTCTGCCAATGCCTCTTTATCATGAAGCGGTGGCACATTTTCAGTTTTTACCGAGGCAATCGCTTTCAGGTTTTTAGAACCCATCAGGGCTCCCATACCACATCGTCCTGCTGCCCTGGCATCAAGACCATCGATCATTATCGCTGATATTAGCACCTGGTTTTCACCAGCCGGTCCGATCGCTGCTACTTTAGTCTTATCCCCATGAACGGCTTGCAGTTTTTCAACCGTGGCATAGGCATCTTCACCCCATAGATCCGTAGCATCTTCAATGCTGACACCATTTTCACCTGAGCAAAGGTAAACTGGTTTTTCTGCCTTGCCGGTAATGATCAGTCCATCGTAACCGCTTGTTTTTAAAGCAGCCGGCCAGTATCCACCAACCACCGCCTCAGCCCAGATACCGGTAGCCGGCGATTTTCCGCAAAATGCCAACTTGCAGGCTGTCGGTACATTATGCCCCGTCAAAATTCCGGTTAATATTATTAACGGAGATTCTTCAGCCAGCGGATCCAGTTCGGCGTAGCCACGTGAATCGTAGATTTTAGCCGCCAGGCCACTTCCCCCAAGATACTTTCTGTATTCTTCTTCCGGTATTTCGGTAACAGTGCTTTTACCTCTTGATAAATCAATCTCTAAAATTCTGCCATAAAAACCTTTCATGCATGCAGCTCCTTTCAATTTACCAAATTCCCTGAACGCATAGCTTTATTCAGGGTAGAATCTTCAGATTCAGGTAATAAGCAATTTCGCCAAAAATAATGACTTACCTGTAATAATATAAAAAATGATGGGGAGATCCGGTTAAACTTTCCGGTCTCGCGGCTTACAAACCGCGGGATCTTATGATCCTCCCCCCATTTTTTAATTATTAGCTACGAGCCACCAACTTCGACCCAATAACATAAGACGGTAATCTTATTTACCGATCAGGCTGATTATTTTGTTGACTCCTTCGCCGGCATTCTCTGCATAAGCGTCAGCGCCAATTTTTTCAGCCCAGCGGACAGTTACCGGTGCTCCACCGACTATAGTTTTGTACTTGTCTCTTAATCCTTCATTGCGCAATGCTTTTTCCAAATCCTGTTGTCTGACCATAGTGGTAGTTAACAGCGCACTGGTTCCGATCACATCCGCTTTAAACTCTTCTGCCTTGGTAATGATATCAAGGGTTGGCACATCGCGTCCCAAATCTAAAACATCAAAACCATTGGCAACAAGAAGGGATAGAACAATTGCTTTACCAATATCATGAATATCCCCTTCAACTGTTGCGATCAATACCTTGCCTTTGTCTTTATTGGCTCCGCCGGTTATAGCCTCATTTAATATTGTTGTTGATTTTTTAACAGCTTCTGCTGCCTGAATCAGCTCCGGCAGAAATAGTTCGCCTACTTCAAACATATCACCTACCTGTTTGATACCAACAACATAACCATCATTTATTACTGCCAGCGGATCCATGTTATTCTCCAGAGCCTGTTTAGCTAATGCTTCTGCTTCTACATCGTCACCACTGATCACTGATTCAATTACCTTATTAATGAACTCCTGATTATCCATTATTTATCCCTCCTACTGCTGCCAGTTAGTTTTTCTTAAGAATCTTTGCACAGAGTTAATCTCCATGTCAAGCAATTTGGCAATTCGGAATTTAGATTCTATCCCTCGTGCCATTTCGCCCATTCCGGCATATACAGTTGAAATATCCAGCTCCTGGCGCAACTCATTCATAACCACTTCATCAACCAGGTCATCAACCGATACTTTAAGCTTACCGGCAACATATTCTTTGGCTTCATTTAAGCGCATTTTTTGGGAAAACTGCATCCGTGCCACCAGATCTCCGGCAGTACGTATTCCGCCCATTCCCGAAGCATGCATATGAGCCAGCGCCATCCCGGCAGGGTCTCCATAACCTACCTATAAACCATCAAGTTTACCAACCTCGGCCATTGCAGCAGAGGTCCGTGAAACACAATCGATAGGAGGAGTCATTACCAGTGGAACCGCACCAACGCCCATACCCACGTTGGCATGAACTGGTATATCAGCGGCTTCTACGCAGGCTTTACAGAATGTTATAGCCCGCCCCAGATTCCAGGGGAAACTGCGACTGCTGTTTGTATTAACAACAGCGCCAAAGACACTTGCTCCGGCTTTCTCAGCCAACTTAACCTGTTTATGGGGATATAACCCGGCCAGTCTTACGCCATCGTATTCAAGTTGCCCGTGAAAGCCAAGAACAAATTCACCGGCCATACCAATCTCAATCGCCATATCCGGATATTTTTCACGCAGCTTTTCTGTCGCTTTTAATGTCGCGTAAAATTCAGCATCGCCAGCGGCGCCTGTTGTATCAAAATCAATACCGTCAGCACCTGCTTCATACATACCGCTAGAGACGAAAACCATATCTTTAATCGCATACTCAACTGCTTCTTCCTGGGCCTGCCTGGCCTGATCTATTTTACCGGCCGGCAGCAGCTCTGCTGCATTATCGCAGGGGCCATCGGGCTTTGTATAAAGAGGCAGGTTTGGCATGGCGCCGTAAAGCAAGGGCGCTGTCGTCACCAAAGAAGTTTCGGCGACTGCATACTGCTCCTCAGGTACAATTGATTTAATCGGTTTAAAGCTGTAATGGACATAGGCAAGCTCAAGTGAATCTGCAGCAAAAGCCCTTTCATACAGCTGCATGATCTGAGGCATACCGATCGGAATACCCAGCCGGGTTATTTTTAAAGACCCCGAATCATAGCTTAAAATCAACTCCTTACCTTTTTCCACGCTGACAAACTTCTGCGGGCGACAACATATGTCAACTAAATGATCAATCTCATCAGCACCTAGCGGTTCGATTTTACCACGTTTAACGGCATCGGCCACGCCTTCTTCAATATCGCGGCGGACCTCATCCTTGCTGAGGGTAATAAAAGAACCGTCACCCATTCTTGTTACAACCATTTAAATCACCTCACTTTTTTTATTCACTACTCAGTTTAACTTTATAGTGCTCTTCAGCTTCGTTTACAATAGAGCGCATTTTTGATTTAACTGCATCGGGTAGCGGCTTAATCTTAAAGCTGTTAAAAATACTTATTGCTTCCTCATAAGCCCTTTCAGTTAAATCTTTCGAGCCGGCTTTTTGCCATGCATCTCTTGTTCCTCTGTATATTAACTTGTTTTGTGATACTTCTTTCTTGAAGTTAGTGTAGGTATGCTCATGGCTTATATATTCTCCAGCGGCACCTACCGTCTGGATCACCTCTAAAGCCAGAGTATTCCTGTTCACCGTTACTCCACCTACTACTTCTTTGATCATTCTTGCTATTTCGTTATCAATGACCAATTGTGCATAGTCAAAAGTGATTCCCTGAGCCAACATACCCAACCCGTATATTATATTAACTCCAGCCAAAGCCGCTGTAAGGCCGGTAAGTGTTGTTTCATGGGCTGCCTGACCGTCAGGGATGAAGCTGTCTGACTAACCACCGGCTGCCCAGCTGGGCAGCAGATAGTACTGGGCCATTTTCGCAGTTGCTGCACTGAATAAAGCCAGCGAAGGGCTGCCGACCGGAGATGTGGTTGTTCTTAAATCCATCGCCAGCGATGAAGTCCCGTAAATAACCGGATGGCCCTTTCTGACTAATTGAGCTAAAACAATACTTGATAAAAGCTCAGCATTTTGAACAACCAAAGCACCGGCCAGCGTTACAGGAGAGGTTGCTCCTGCCAAACCCATATCAATAAAAAGACATGGCGCTCCACCCTGCGAAGCTGTAATGATCACTTCTGTGATATCGGGATTAAGCCTAAGCGGACTGTTCGGACATATTGTAGCGCTATAGATCGGTTTTTCCATAAACTTATCTTTTCCGCCGGCAACCTCATAAGCCATCTCGAGCATCTTGCCGCAACTGTAGCCATTTCCGGAACCGATAAAACTGTGCATAGTCGTGTTGTTAAAGATAGCTTCAGCATTATGAATTGTCTGAACAACTCCGGGAACATCATCAGCGCCAACAGGCCTTTCCAGAAAATCGATCTGATCCATGGCAGTACACATTCTGGCAACATCGCCTATATCTTTCTTCGTAGTGCCGTGACGCTCTTTTGTGACGGGGTCAATCAGCTCAATAGCTTCGCCAAAGTTGGTGAAAGCAATTGTACTGCCGGCCTTGAGTAAAAAATCATCTTTACTGTCAATACCTCCAAGCAGTATACTGCTTGGCGCTGATTGTATCGCATCCTCAACAATATGCGAAGGTATTCTTACCATGTTTGTTTCCCGGTTAACGATACAACCTCCACCATCAAATATATCCTGAGCTTTATGGTCAAGAATACGAATTCCTGTATCGCTGAGAACATTCAAAGTGGCACAATGGATCTCGAAGAGTTCATCATCTGTAAACATATTCAATGACATGCCTTCAAGAGCCCGGTAACCTGCTCTTTTACCTGTCTTCATTTTCACTACCCACCTTCCCTAAAAGATTTTAAACCACTTATAAACCGGTAATTCTGATTAACTCGCCAGTTTCTGAGCCAGATCCTTGGCTGAGGCAGCATCAGGCGCCCAGCCGTCTGCACCAATTTCATCGGCAAAGTCCTGGGTAACCGGCGCTCCACCAACTAGCACCTTGACCGAATCCCTTAAACCTTCTTCTTTCAGCACTTCAATGGTATCTTTCATCGCCAGCATGGTGGTGGTCAGAAGCGCGCTCAAACCGATAACCTGCGGCTGATGCTCACGTACCGCCGCGGCAAACTTCTCCGGGGTTACGTCTACGCCAAGGTCTACTACTTCCATGCCGCCTGATTCCATCATCATCCCAACCAGGTTCTTGCCAATGTCGTGCAGGTCGCCAGCTACGGTGCCTACCAGCACTTTGCCGGTTGTAGATGATTCGCCTTCCAAGAGTAAAGGCTTAACAATGTTCATGCCGGCGTGCATTGCTTTCGCCGCCATCATTACTTCTGGTACATACATGTCACCTTTTTTAAAACGGTCTCCTACTACGTTCATTCCGCTGATTAATCCCTGGTTAATTATTTCTGAAGGTTTTACGCCCTCATCTACCAGCTTCTGGGTCAGCTCACCCGCTTTCGCAGCATTGCATTCAATAATCGCTCCTGCTAATGCTTCAAAATCTGCCATTTTTATTCCCTCCCATACTAATTATTTTGTTATAGAAAATCTAAGATCTTATCGATTTAATATAATCTTCGAGATCCTTTTCAAGACCATCATCAATCATTTTTTCTGGTGCATTAGCCAAACGTTGTTTCCACATCCTGTTTGCCCTGACTAGGATGTCTTCATCTGTTTCTTTCCACTCCGTATATGTATGCCAATCCGAAACTGTTGGCTCCCATAAGTCTTTATAATGCTTAAATGTTTCATCATGTGTGAAATATATTCCCTCACTGCCAATTTCTTTAATTAAGTCGAGTGACATTGCTTTATCAGAAGTATCAACTCCCTCAGTTATACGCAAAACTCTGCTTATTAATTCTTCATCTATAATGAACTTCTCATAAGATAAAGTCATAATCGATTCAAGAACACCATGACATTCATGCAGGATATTTGGTCTGGCCAGGATACCCATAACAAGATTCTGCATTGTTTCATAACCAGCCTGGACGTCAACTTCTTTTGAGTCAGTCATACCAGTCATTAAACGCGAGGGCAGCTTGTAAAATTCATGGCTCATTTGCAAACCTGCAATATCAATCAGCATCATCTCCGGTGCGCCCGTCACATAGTTGCCACGCTTCATATATGCTGTTGATGAACAAGGGCACATTATAAAAGCGTTACCGGGATTAATTAGCTGAGTTAGGACCAGGGCTGCAAGAATTTCAGTATTTTGGAGTATGATAGTACCAAATATTGAAATCGGGCCCGTTACACCGGCCATAATGCAGGGAAGACTCATAACAGCCTGGCCTTTCATTGCATATTGAACCATACTATCAGCCGTTTCGGAACCGTAAGCAAGAGGGCTGAGAGGGTTTACACTGACAGCTATACAGGTGTTTTCAGCAAACCTGCTTTCACCCATGGCTATTTCCATCATCTTAAGGTTTTCCTGAACATGGGCCTTGGTTTCACAGATGCCGATAACAGGCTTATCAGTGTGCTTCAATGTTTCATAAAGCATATAAAGATGTTTTTCATTTGCTCCGGCATCGCTGATTTGAATAGGTGTGGCCCCGACCACTGTCGGCAGTTTGCTTGACTGGTGCAGTTTCTGTATATTAGCATAGTCTTCCCTGGTGCCCGGCCATCTTCCCCGATCGATACTCTGAGCGTAAACACAGCCAACATTGGGTTCAACGACGTAGCCTTCACCAAGGATAACTGATTGTTCGTCATTTCTGGCTGCCCATTTAAACTTTTCGGGAGCCGCTTTCATTGCCTGTTCAACCATTTGAGGTGAAATAAATACTGTTTTATTTTCTATCCTGGCTCCGTGTTTTTTAAAGATATCAAGAGCATCAACGCTGTCAAACTTAACCCCGACTTCAGATAAAATTTTTAATGAGGCTTCATGGATTCGCTGGTAATCATTTTCTGCTATTACCCGCATCGTCGGAAGGTAGAGCATAATTTGAACCTCCTCCTGGCACATAGATACGGTAAGGGGTATTTAATGCCCCTACCCCGTAAATGATAATTTAAACGACTGCTTTGTCTGTCAGTGCACTTTGAAGTTTTACAGCCGGACCTTTAATTACGCTCTTAGTAAATGCAACAGCCATAGCAATCATCACCAGTGAAAATGGCAGGGCGGCAACAATTGAAACAGTTTGCAGTGCCTGTAATCCACCAGAGAGAGTTAAGATGATTGCTGACAATCCAAGGGCAATCCCCCATACTATCCTCATAGTTGTTGTCGGTTCCAGGTTGCCTTTGGAGATTATCATTGATACGAAAAAGGCCTCCAAATCCGCAGAGGTAACGATAAAGGTCAGCATGTTAAAGAATACCACGCAACCGATGAGCACTCCTAACGGATAGGCGCTGATTAAAGTGTAGATTCCTGAACCCACATCTGCACCGATGGCTCCCCACATATCTGCAAGCCCTGTCATCTGGGCAACCAGTTTATAAGCTCTGTTTCTTGTGGAAAATTGAACCATCTTTATTTTACAGCCAAAATAGCTTATAATGTCAGAGAGTACATTCTTCATTATAAACAATGTCACAATTATTGCAATTGTCACCCTGTAAGCTATTGCAGCTTCACAATAGACACTATGTAAGTACTTGGAGGCACCATAGAATGGAAGTTAACAAAAACCTTACCGTAGAAGAAGCTTTAAAATCCCCACGTTTTCAATATGCAACTGTAGTGGCTGGTCATGGTGGATTATGTAAAACCATTTCATGGGTACATATTTTGGAGATGACTGAATGCAAAGATTACGTAAACGGAAACGAGTTAGTATTAACAACAGGCGCCGGCTGGAGAAATACAGATGACACCCTGATATTTATGAAAAACCTGATTTCAAAAAATGTATCCGCCCTTTGTATTCAACTTGGCCTTAAATTTAATAATTTCAAAACTATTGCTGATATACCAGGAGATTTAATCCATGAAGCAAATCGCGCTAACTTACCACTGATCCTTTTTCCTGAAGAACATGACTGCCGCTATGTTGATTTAATCAAAAATCTGCACTCAATGATCATCAATAAAAATTACAAGACATTTCTTGACCAAGAAATATTTCTGCAGGAATTTTACACTTTGCTGGCAAATCCTCACGATACAGATGATATTCTACATTTTGTTCATCATTACCTGAAAACAGACGTTGCATATATACCAGCCAAGGGAAAAGCGCGTTTTGTGCCAGTTATCTCAAAAAAAGAGCAAAAGATTATAACGGATTCTGTTAATTTGATAAGTCCCAGCTCAACTACATCGATGCAGAAAGATAAATTGCATCTTGCTTATAAAAAGATAAATGCCTGCAATCAAGATCTTGGAGTTCTTGTTTTATTCAGTAAAGATTATTTACTGAATAATTTTGACTACATGGTTTTGGAAAAATGTTCCCATACTCTTGCCCAGGAGTTTATCGGCGATCTGCTGGTTCAGGAGAAAGAAAAACAGAACCGGGAACAATGGGTTTATAAGTGGATTACCGGTCGCCTGAAGAACCACGAAATTGAACAGAACCTCCAGGAGACCGCTCCTTACGTCAAACCGGCAGGATGTATAGCTTGCCTGGTTTGTTACAACTCTTCCTACCAGAACAAAAATAATTTAAATGAATCGATGCTGAATTTGACAGCTGTAGCCAGGTCAATCTTTGAACAGCAGGGATTTCACCTGTTCTGGCAGAAAGAAAAATTATCAATTGTTTATCTCCTGATCAATACGTACGATAAAAAAACATGGAAAGTCAGGCTTCGAAACGCCCTGACCCAAATAGAAGAGCTGTTCATATCCAGCAATCTTTCCGAACTTAAACGGAACATTTCTTTTTATGCGGGTAAAATGTTCAGAGATTTAAGCAAGGCAGATAAAAGCTTAGAAACAGCAAAAGAGACTTTATATATTAAAGAAAAATTTGGAATTGACAATACAGGTTTCTACGATGATTTACATATATATAAAGTTATCATGATGCTGGAAAAGCAGTCGGGTTTGGAAGAGTTTGTGACAGATTATCTTGAACCGATTTTCGACAAAGACGAAAAACCGGAAAAAAATCTGCATAAAACATTAATAGCTCTTAGAAACTGTCAGTATAATAAAAAAGAAACGGCTGAAAAGTTATTCATTGCCCGCCAGTCATTATATCAGAGGATTAAAACACTTGAATCTTTACTTGGTTCAGACTTTATTAGCTCACCGGATAAAAGAGTTTGTCTTGAAATTGCCTTGTATGGCCTTGATTTTTTAGCAACCAAAGAAACTGAAGCAAAGCAGTCGATATTTAAATCACCGGAACATTAATTTCTTTTATCACTTCAACCTCAAACACGATCTTCTTAATTAAAGACTCGTTACTAATACGAAAATAGAAAAGCCCGGATGTTAAAACTCAACCGGGCAATTCCTGTGAAATTTAGACTTTATTTCAACTAATAAAATAAAGCCATTTTATTCGCTGCTAATCGCAACATTATAATGTTCTTCAGCTTCATTTACGATTGAACGCATTTTTGATTTTACCGAATCGGGAAGAGGCTTAGTTTTAAAGTTGTTATATATCTGAAGAGCTTCTTCATAAGCTCTTTCGGTTAAGTCTTTACTGCCTTCTTTTTCCCAGGTGTCTCTCGTTCCCCTGAAAATCAGTTCATTATTTGAAGTTAATCCTCTAAAATTGTTGTAAGTATGCTCATGACTTATGTATTCTCCAGCGGCACCTACCGCGTGGATTACTTCTAAGGCCAGAGTATCTACATCAACTTTAATTCCGGCAATAACTTCTTTGATCATTCTCGCTATTTCATTACTGATAACTAATTGAGCATAATCAAAGGTTATCCCCTGGGCTAACATACCCAAACCGTAAATCATGTTAATTCCGGCTAAAGCAGGCACCAGTGCTGTTAAAGTTGCCTCGTGCGCTGCCTGGGCATCAGGTAGGTAGCTGTCTGCCTAACCACCGGCAGCCCAGCTTGGCAGCTGGTAAAACTGGGCCAGCTTCGCTGTGGCTGCGCTTACTAAGGCGAGACTAGGCGCTCCAACAGGTGAAGTAGTTGTTCTTAAATCAAAACTGAGCGATGATGTGCCATAAATGCAGGGATGACCTTTTCTCACCAACTGTGCTAAAACTATTGCTGAGAGAAGTTCGGCATTCTGAATAACCATGGCGCCGGCCAGGGTTACCGGAGCGGTAGCACCGGCCATAAACATATCAACCAGAGAACAGGGAGCTCCTCCTTTGGCTGCCTCTATAATAACGCCTGTCGTATCAGGGTTAAGAATCAGCGGGCTGTTTGGGCAGGTATTCGCGCTATAGATCGGGCGTTCCCTGAATTTATCATTCCCTCCACAAATTGCAGAAGCCAGCTCTATAATTTTCTTGCACTTGTAAGCATCTCCCGAACCGATAATGGAATGCTTGGTTGTATTGTTAAACACCGCTTCTGCATTATGTATTTGCTGAACCTGGCTGGGAACATCATTAGCGCCGACAGGCCTCTCAAGAAAATCTACCTGGTCCATTGCTGTAGACATCCTGGTAGCATCAGCAACATCTTTCTTCGTAGTTCGATGTCTTATCCGTGTAACAGGATCGATTACTTCCACACCTTCGCCAAAGTTTGTGAAGGCTACTGTACTTCCCGATTTAAGCCAAAAATCTTCTTCCGGATCAATACCGGCAAGCAAAAAGTTGTTTGGAGCTGATCTGATAGCATCTTCGACCACATTCGCAGGAATCTTAACAATACTTTTTTTGCGATCTACTTCACATCCACCGCTATAAAAGTAATCCTGGGCATCTTCAGCCAACACGCGCACTCCTGTTTCTTTGAGAACTCTTAAGGTCGCCTGATGGATATCCTGAAGTTCGTCATCACTGAAAAGGTTCAACGACATACCTTCCAGCGCTTTAAAACCCGCTCGCATACCTGTCTTCATCTTCCTCACCATCCTTTTGTAGAATATTAACCGGCCAGTTTCTGGGTCAGTTCACCGGTCTTTAATTACTTTAATTCAATTATCACTACTGACAAAGCTTCAAATCCTGCTCATATTCTTGCCTCTTTTGAGTAGTTATTAGCATATCCTCTGCCTTATCATAAATCAAGGAGCCAACTCAGAGATAATTTTGCCAGAGTAGACTTCATCGGTTTACCTGTATTTATATCCCATCCGGCATACTCGTAATAGGTTTTCAGCGCTTCATTAAATCTTTGCCGATCGATAATCTGTCCTTTATTCGGACCGTCAGGGAGTGGTTCAAATATTCTGTCCGGCAGATAATCATCCTTTACAGTAAAACCTTCTCTTGCATTGAAAAAGCGCATCATATTCAAGCGCCGCTCACCGGCAAGCATCAGCTCATATAGAGAAGTCTCCCAGCCAATGCCTTCCCGGCATAGCTCAACTAAATCAGAAGGTCCGTAAAGCTGCCAGGTGCTGCCCCAGACAAACTGGCACAAACACAATGAATCAATAAGCGAAACAAAACACTGGGTTAAATAGGCAAAACGTACTTTTTCATCATCGATCACGTAAGGGTTGTCATAACCTTTGTGAACTCCCAGCTGGGCAAGCCTAATGCGCTCCTCGCTCTCTTCAGGCATCACAAGTAAAGGGTCGTGTTCGGAAGATTGATGATCTGCACCAAAAGGGTTGACCGCATAGATCAAACCGAGAGCCGGTTTCATTTGAGGCATATGTGCAGGCAACTCCTGACCTTTGACAGATATGGAATACTTTACAGCTTCACCTCCTATAGTTTCTGCTGCCACTTTACTGCCTCCAGCCAATAAGGCGCCGATACCCTCGCGTTTAGCGATCAGTTCAATAGTCTGAATCAGGGCTTCATGGTCACCGAATCTCAGATTAACACCACCAGTTTGTTCAGTGGTTAAGAGCCCTTTTTCAAAACATTCCATGGCAAAAGCGATTGTCCCGCCACAGGATATAGTATCCAGACCATACATATTGCATAATTGATTAGCAATTGATACCGTTTCCAGATTGTTAATCCCGCAGTATGCTCCCAGGGATGCGCATGTCTCATATTCGGGGCCGCCATAAAGCGGATCCACTTTGCCTGGAATTTCTACAACCCGTTTGCATCTTACTGAGCAAGCGTAGCAGTTATCCCGTTTTACTAAGATCGTCTCAGACATGGTTGTGCCGTCGAGACTTTTTGCTCCATTTTTCATTAAACTGTGATTCCAGTTATTAGTTGCTAAAAAACCTGCTTCCTGAAAACCATTAACTTCACTTGCCGTACCGTACAGACCCAGACCGTGGACAGTTTCATTTATTTTAAGCCGCTCCCTGGAGCTTGCTGCCAGTGAACTTAAACCCTTTTTATCAAATACATCACTGCGCCTTGCTTTTTTAACAACAATTGCTTTAAGGTTTTTTGAGCCCATAACTGCTCCGGTACCATTTCTTCCATTTGCCCGATTGTTCATATTAATGATGCAGGCAAACCTGACCAAATTTTCACCCGCAGGGCCGATTTGAGCTATTTCCAGGCTGTCGTCATTATTTTCCTGCTTAATCATGCTATCTGCATCCCCGGTCACCTTGCCCCATAAATGACCAGCCGGCTTAAGTTCTGCTTTCTCACCGTCAATCATTAAATAAACCGGCTCACTTGATTTTCCCTTTATTACAATCGCATCCCAATTATTTGCTTTTAAAAACGCCGGAAAATAACCCCCTGCCTGGCTGTCGCCGATAGCCCCGGTCAGAGGACTTTTTGTTGTTACAACCATCCTGCTTTGTCCGCTAATCGGCAACCCTGTAAGCGGTGATACAGAAAAGATAAGCATGTTTTCAGGAGACAATGGATCTATCCCCGGTTGCATTTCCTGTAGAATAAGGTAAACACCAAGCGCAGAACCGCCCGGATAACGCCTGTAAATATTAGCAGGTATCGTTTTCACGTTAATACTTTTTTTTGAAAGATCCACATCTAAAATTTTTGCAGGCGGAAAGGTCATTTATAATCTCTCCTTAGAAATATTTTAATACACCACAGTTAGTTAATCTAAGTAATTCAAATCATATTAGCTGAAGCTGTTACCATGCAACCTAAAGATCGATGTAAGCTTCTTTATAGAGCCCTTCAAGATCTACTAATGTCGGGATACGTGGGTTTCCATAAGTGTTATCATTTTCTAGAGCTATTTTCGCCATGGTGGGAATTTTTGTCGGATCATGATCATTCTTGTTCAGCATAGTTAACAATCCCACTGATTTAGCAAATCTTTGCATGACATCTGCTGCTTTATAAGCAGCATCAAGTTTGCCCAAACCTGAAATATTTTCACCCATGGCCTCTGCGACCTCTATCATCCTTTCAACACAAGCCATAGTATTATAGCGCATGACCGGCCCAGCCATAATAGCCAGTGTTTCTCCGTGGCTGAGACCAAACTTGGACGTCAACTGCAAACCAGATGAGTGAATCAAGGCACAGCCCGTGTTCATAGCATAGCCTGCTTCCATCGCTCCTAAAAGCATTTGTTCCCTGGCTTCTATATCACTGCCATTGGCAACAGCCCTGCCAAGATAATTAAAAATCCGCTTAACTGCAGAAAGGGCAAACATATCAGTTTGAGGCATTTTATAACGGTGGTAATATGCTTCAAGCGCATGAATAAGAGCATCATAACCGGTCGACGCTGTCAATTTCGCAGGCATACTGACGGTCATTTCCGGATCCAGTAAGGCTATTTTAGGCAAACACATCCAGCCTCCACAAAATCCTTTATAATTCTCTTCAGTATTGGTCACTACAGCCCATGCTCCGACTTCACTTCCGGTTCCAGCAGTTGTTGGAATTAATATCATTGGCGGGATAGCATTTTTATTCGGATTATCGTAAAGATTCGTAACATAATTCGGAGTGAAATTATCCCTGATTGATCCCGGATTTGTAGCAATAATTCCTATTGATTTAGCAGTATCAAGATTACTTCCGCCCCCTACACCAATAATAACATCGCACTTTTCTTCTTTATAAATACGACAGCCGCTATCGATCTGATTGTCAGTGGGATTAACATCACTTTCGGTGTAAAGATAGTAATTGATATTCTTCTCTTTCAGCGATTCTTCAATTTCCTTGAATTTTTCCAGTTTAGACGTAGTTTTACCGGCTACAAGAAATACTTTTTTGCCTCCAAGCTGTTCAACATAAGTTCCGGTATCGGAAACTACACCACATCCAAATATTACTCTTTCCGGCCCCATAAATAAGCTACCTTTTAGTGCCATTTTTCTCTCCTTTTTAAATAGTATTTTATTTTTTCAATCGTTATTTCCAGCCAGTAGGTCCATTAATGCTTTAATATCCTCAAGGTTCTCAAAATCGACAATCAGCTCAAGCACTCTCTTGATAGTTTCCTGGTTCAAAACAGAAGAGGCTTGGGTCACAAATTTATCTTCTATCTCCCCGTAAGAAAGAGGGGTACGCGGATCGCCAGAGGGAATTTTAATATGTTCGCTGTAACTTGCACCGCTAAAGGTAACAACCTCAACCTTTGCAGTTTGCTCCCCTTCATTAACGTAGACGCGATCTAATTCCGGATCTATATGAACTTTGACTTTTTTAGAGATTTCTTTTATTAACGGGTCATCCAGATTCTCCTCGGCGTACCAGCCAGGACCCGGCTTCCTGCCCAAAACAATCATGGCCGCAGTGAACGGAATGGCGAATTGAGCATCAACAACCCCGGCCGGTTCATAAATTTCCTGGGTTTTAACCCAATAAAAGGTATGAATGTTGATCGCGGTTATATCTTCTGCAGTTAGATTATTATTTTGTACTATTGCTTTGAGGCCATCGAGGGCCGGGTGCTGCCACCGACAACACGAATATGGCTTTATACTCATGTCATTTAAAATCGTATATTCCTCACCCAAACCAGAAATCATTTTTTTATAATCGCACTGATCGGATCCGGCCATGATCCAGAAACCATTATCGCCATCCAAAATAAAACGATTACCGATAAAGCCATTTTCAGCCAGAATAGCGGCTAAAGTGCCAGTCCAGCAAGGCCAACCGGTCGGCTCTTTTACCCAGTGGATCGGACGCTCCGAGATATCCCACCCCCATTTTTGGGTACAAGGCAGTGGGGCTGTTGCCCCGGCTATACCAAAAGCATTAAATAGCTGCTCAAAATCTAGTTTGATGGTTTTAGCAGCGGCTATAACAGCACAAAAAGTCTGCCAGGTCCCAAAACCCCAGACTTTATCAAGGCGTTCCTTGGTCGGCTGAATGCCAAGACCAATTCTATTGCCAACTTCATAAGCTGTAACAATAGAATTAATAATCTCCCGACCATTAGTTGGTCTCCACTCCGCTGCAGCGAGCGCTGCCGGGATAGTAGATGATCCGGGATGTCCAATGGCATTAGAAAGGTACGCATCATCAAAATCAAGAGCATTGGCATTGGTGCCATTTACAAAGGCAGCATTGATGATTGGCACCTTGAGTCCCCCACCGATTAAAGTTGCTTCCGGTTCTCCTCCCATCGCTTTGAATGTTTTCAAAACAGAACGACCGATCGCTGAGCAGCTTCCGCCAAGGGCGCAACCGATACTATCTAAGATGTGAATTTTAGCCTTTTCTACCACAGCAGAAGGAAGCTTTTCAAATGATGTTTCGTAAGTGTATTGTACAAGTTTTTTTGTAACCCATTCAGTCAAACTATAACCCCCTTCTGAATTAATCAGATCACAGAAAAATGATCCTTCTTTAATTATAAAGATTTTCAGAATTGCTACAATTAACAAATTGTCATATTCTAAAGATGATAAACTTACAAAGTGTAAAGAGTAGCTGATAGTTTATAAAAACACAGAAAAAATAAATTGAAAAAAACATCTAAAGCTGAAAAACAGCCTTATTGGCCCAAAAAGATTTTAGTTGAAGATTCCCTACAGCCATATCGTATTCGGCTTCTTAATTACGGATACTAATTATGACTTTTTGTGCAATACTAATTAGTTAAATTATAAATCAAATTCTCAAATTCTCGGAAAAAATACACAGCAATTCAGTAATATCGAAAGCATAAAATATAAATTTACATTTTTAAGACTTATTGTAAGATTGCAATAGCCCAAGTCGATAATTTCAGGTTATATGTTGAAGTACAATCGCATTAAACTACCAATGACAAATTG
>JAABTH010000019.1 GCA_011389985.1 Bacillota bacterium | reverse complement strand
AAGAATTGATCTCCTGGCAGTTATGCTCGATAAGAAAAGTCTTGAAGTTCAAAGTATCAGGCATATTAAGGGAATTCTTTCCGGCTAGATGGAATTTAGTTTTAGAGCATTTATTGTTTGGGCAGAACCGGGCATTAAAGACAGTTTAATTATCGCAGGGGGTATGATAATGATTTATATCGCGGTAGTTGGCGGTTCCAAATGTTCTGCTGAGGAAAGCAGATTAGCCTATGAAGTGGGCGCTGCAATTGCCCGCAGGGGCGGAACAGTTGTTTGTGGGGGAGGTTCAGGAGTTATGGAAGCAGCTTCCCGCGGCGCGAAGGAAGCCGGTGGAATGGTTTTCGGAATTTTACCCGGAGAGAGCTCCCACGAAGGCAACAGCCACCTTACAGCGGCGATAGCTACGGGTATTGGTGAAGCCCGAAACGCAATTGTTGCCCGTACTGCCGATGCAGTTATCGCTGTTGGCGGTGAATATGGCACACTTTCTGAAATAGCCCTGGCCCTTAAGATGAATAAACCGGTTGTCGGTCTCAAGAGCTGGCATTTAACCCCGCCGTATTCCATCGAAACTTCGATGTTCGTTGCTGCCACTTCGGCCGAAGCAGTCGAACGGGCTTTTTCTTCAATCACCGGTTAAAATTTAGCCAAGCCTCATTGTGCCATAAAAAAACCTAACAGCTTGAGCCATTAGGCCGATACGTTAAGTTTTTTTAACAAGATTAAACTATCCTTTTTTAGGTTTATTTACAACAGATACAGGTGTCTGGGGCGGAACGACAACTTTCTTCTCCGCTTTTTTCTTCTTTTTTTCCTTGTTCTTGGGGCTTTTATCTCCCATCTCAAAAACCTCCTATTGCTTACACGCTTAGCATACTCCTAATAATTAAAAATTACAAGCACTTGTTAAATTTCTGCTGCTAATCATAATTGATTCCGAATATTTGGACCTTTCTACCCCTCCGATTTAACAAAAATGATGCCTGTTATGTTACAATGGTAACACCAGTTTGAATAATTGGCCAGGCTGTTAAGCGGCGATTTAACAATACTATAAAACACCGAATGAAGCTATCGTCCGGAGGCCTGTAAGCCTTCGGGCTTTTTTTAGCAGCTTTGCAAATCATGACCGCCGGATTTGAAAAATAACCCGGATACATCAATATTTTTCATTCGAAAGAAGGGGTAATTATTTCTAAAGAAGAACTGCTTAAAGATTATACAAGCAAGCGAAATTTTTCCGAAACGCCGGAGCCCACCGGAAAAAAACAAGAATCAGGTCGGGATAAAATATTTGTTATTCAAAAGCATAGTGCCTCAAACCTGCACTATGACTTACGGCTTGAAATAGAGGGGGTCCTGATATCCTGGGCTGTACCCAAAGGTCCTTCTACTGATCCTTCGGAGCGCCGGATGGCAATACCTACCGAAGACCACCCTCTTGACTATGCAAATTTTGAAGGAGTTATCCCGGAAGATGAATATGGTGCCGGGACCGTGATGGTCTGGGATAATGGCTATTACCGTAATTTGCGAGCCGAAAAAGAAGATGACGGTGTTTCGATGAAGCAGGCATACGATGACGGTAAAATTGAAGTTTGGTTAAAGGGCGAAAAGATTAAAGGCGGTTATGCCCTGATCAAAACAGACAGCGGAAATAATGAACGATGGCTTTTAATCAAGATGGATGATCAAGGAGCTGATGCTCGACGAAATCCCACCAGCACAGAAAACAAATCGGTCCTGTCAGGAAGAACACTGCAAGAAATCGAACAGGATAAAACAGTGGACTGAAGCAGTAATGAACCGCAATAAGATCGAGCATACATTATTCAGGATTAAATATTCAATTGCATTCGGGAGCTGGATCAGATGAAGGTAGATTCTTATGACATAGAGATTTCTAACCGGGACAAGGTTATATTTCCGGAAGCTAATATAACAAAAGGTGAACTGATTGATTACTATCAGAGGATCGGAAGTACAATGATTCCCCTGATTTATGATCGCCCGATTACCATGCATCGGTTTCCCGATGGGATCAATAAAAGCGGTTTCTACCAACAGGAAATGCCCGATTATTTCCCGGATTGGTTTGAAAGGGTTAATGCAGAAAAAAAGGAGGGAGGCAATGCTACCCGCATTATTTGCACCAAGACGGCAGATCTGGTTTATCTGGCCAATCAGGGTTGTATAACTCCCCATATTTGGCTCAGCCGAAAGGGAAAACTCAACAATCCTGATCGCCTGATATTTGATCTTGACCCTCCCCGGACAAAAGGCTTTAAAATTGCCTGCCATGGAGCCCTGGCTTTGCGAAAAATTCTGCAATCATACGATTTACCCTCCTTTGTGATGACTACAGGTTCCCGGGGATTTCATCTGGTTGTCCCACTAAAAGGCAGCCCAGATTTTGATACAGTCCGGGAATTTGCCCGGCATACTGCTGATCAGGTTGCTTCGCATAATCCGGAAGAATTTACAACCGAACAGCGAAAAGATAAACGGGGGAACCGTTTATATCTTGATATTTCCAGAAATGCTTATGGACAGACAGCAGTGGCCCCTTATGCCATAAGACCTCTTAAAGACGCTCCTGTGGCCGTTCCCCTTGATTGGGATGAAATAGAGCGGGGAAAGGTTGTTAGTGCGCAGCAGTATAATTTGAAAAATGTTTTCAGGCGCCTCGCGCAGAAAGAAGACCCCTGGAAGGAAATGGACAGCAGCGCTGTTTTAATCAGGAGCGGAGAATAGACTATGAGCCCTCCATCCGAGCTTTATTGGTTTAAGAAATGACAAAGATGCAAAAAAAGTTAGAAGAGAAGGTTAAAATAAATTAAGGCTACTGCCAGGCAGTCTTACGAGGAGGAAATTTGATGCTTGAAATTATGGAAACAGTCGATAAGTCGGTGCTTGAAATTGAGGTCAAAGGCGAGGTGACGAAAGACGATTATGATCGCCTGGAAAAAGCAATCGAAAAAAGGTTAAATGAATCAGAAAAGGTAAATATGTATTGCAGTATTATAGAGTTCTCTGGCCTAACGGCCGAAGCAATTCTCTCTGATTTCAAACTGTTTGCCAAGTATTATGACAAAATGGAAAAGATGGCTATAGTAAGTGGCAAAGAGTGGACTGAGTGGGTATCAAAGCTTGGAGCTGTTCTGCCAATGGAAATAATGCATTTTGATGTTGATGAAAAAGAAATGGCATTAAGATGGTTAATGAAATAATTAAATAGTACACAGGGGGACGGTTCTTATGTGTACACAGGGGGACAGTTCTTTTGTGCTACGAAAGCTTAAATGGCTGTTTTTCAGCCAAAAATGTGACCGGTTGCAGCAGTTTATTTCAGCTTCTAGGAGGAACTGTAAGCTTCACAACATTAATATATAATTAAGATCAGGATTAGTAGTTATATATTTCAAAGAAAGGTGTCGATGCGCGATTAGAGATTCTGCGTTCACGGCAGCGCTATACGACTTCTTCCTGAGGCCTTTTGAGTCTTTGCTCATTCAGAAATGGCGTCGACAGCTCTGGGAAGGTGTCAAAGGACCACGTGTACTTGAAGCAGGGGTAGGCACCGGTCTGAATATTGCCCATTATAGTTCGGAATATCATGTAACTGCCATTGATTTGAACGAAAGCTTCCTGTGGAGGGCATATAGAAAGGCAAGAGGGAAGCCGGTCAAGGTAGAATTTATTCTGGCCGATGTGAAAAACCTTCCTTTTCCTGATCATACCTTTGATAGTGCTGTATCTACATTCCTTTTCTGTCAATTGCCCGATCCTATGCCGGGTCTAAAGGAAATTAAGAGGGTTTTAAAGCCAAATGGAATTTTATTAATGCTGGAGCATGTCCGACCTCAGGGCAGATTGGAGGGAGTTATCAGTTCCCTTTCAGAACCTCTTTACCTTATTACCGGCGAACAGATTGCACAGAATACCGAAGCATTTACTAGCACAGCTGGATTTGCCAATGTCACCAGTGAGACACTATTCGGCAATATGGTCAAGCTTATACGGGCGGAAAATGACAAATAGTAAAACACAATCAAAAAGCTGGCATGTTTATGTTCTAATTATTACTCCCGCCTGTCCAGACTTCTATACTGCACTGCCTCGGCAATATGATTAGCCTCGATAACCTCTGCTCTATTAAGATCGGCAATAGTTCTGGCTACTTTGATGATTCTGTCGTGGGCGCGCATTGATAGCTTAAGGCTTTGAAATGACTGGTGCAGCAGCTGGCGTGCTTCTTGGCTTAACTGACAGTGCTTCTCAAAATGACGTGACCGTAACTGTGCATTATTGTTTATTTTTATATGGGTATATCTCTTATGCTGATGCAGACGAGCCTCTTCAACCCTTGTTCGAATCTTTTCTGAACTCTCACTGATGGTCTTTTCCTGCAGCTGCTCATACTTAATTCCGGGTACTTCCACCTGAATGTCGAACCGGTCGATTAGTGGGCCGGATAGTTTTGAACGGTACCTGAATATTTGGTTTGGACTGCAGCGGCATTCACGCCTCGGGTCGCCGTAGTTACCGCAGGGGCACGGGTTCATTGAACCGATAAACATAAAATCGGCAGGGTAAGTAACTGTGGCGGCCAAGCGGGTAACTGTCACTATCCTGTCTTCCAACGGCTGCCTTAAAGCTTCTAAAACCTCCCGATTATATTCAGGTAGCTCATCAAAAAAGAGCACTCCATGATGGGCCAGGCTCACCTCACCCGGCCGGGGAGATTTACCTCCGCCGATAATTCCTGCTGTGGATGCAGTGTGATGTGGGCTTCGAAAGGGTCGGCTGCTCATCAGAGGGCTGTCGGGTTTAAGCTGCCCGGCCACGCTGTGAATTCTGGTTATCTCAAGGATTTCATTCATTGTTGGTGAAGGCAAAATAGAAGGTATCCTCCTGGCCAGCATTGTTTTACCACTGCCCGGCGGACCATAAAGCAGGACATTATGAGCGCCTGCTGCAGCTATTTCCAAAGCGCGTTTGGCCGTTTCCTGGCCTCTGACTTCGCTGAAGTCATGTTCATAGTTCTTTATATCTTCAAACTCTCCCGGCAGAGTCTTAATTGCGGGTAGTTCAACAATGTTTTGCAGGTGTCCTGCAAGTTGAGTCAATGTTTCAATACCCCGCACATTTATACCTTTAACAAGAGATGCCTCGGCGCTGTTTGCCAGGGGCAGATAAAATATGCAGTTCTGATAATCTTTAAGTTCGCTTAGTGATAATGTCATGGCCAGGGTGCCGTTTATTCCCCGTAAGTTGCCGTCGAGTGATAACTCCCCGACAAAAACTGCATTATCGGGAACATCATTTATTTGCAGCTGTCCGGTAGCTGCCAGAAGAGCTACGGCAATAGCCAGATCAAAGGCAGAGCCTTCTTTTTTCAGATCGGCCGGGGCTAAATTTACGGTTATCCTGGAATAGGGAAAATCAAAGCCGCTGTTGCGCACAGCAGCTCTTACCCTTTCTTTTGCTTCGCGGACTGAAGCATCGGGCAAACCAATGATGTCAAATGCAGGGAGTCCGTCGGAGATATCAACTTCGATTTTAAGGGGGATACCTTTAATACCTAAAACTGTGCATGAGGAAACACTGGCCAGCATTTTATTTGCCCCTTTCATTTCTACAATTTAACTGCGAATAAATTTAAGTTGATCACTAAAATGGCCAATTAATATTTCTAATATTTCTACGGGAGATGAATAATATCCTGCAGCAATTTATGACTGAATAGTTTATAGATGTTTTAAAGCAGCGTCAATTTGTGGTATAATTCAAAGTGTTTAGTAATATCGGAAGCAGTCTATTTGAGACGGAAGTAAAGAATATTATTATAGTAAGGGAGGAATTATTCATGGACAAGTGGGAATGTCAGGTATGCGGCTATGTTTACGATCCGGCAGAAGGAGACAGTGACGGAGGGATCGCTCCAGGCACTTCTTTTGAAGATCTCCCCGATGACTGGGTTTGCCCGGTTTGCGGTGTTGGCAAAGATGAGTTCACCAAACTGTAAACTGACTCGATAACAACTTGATATTTAAAGGATGGGAGGATTATTTCCTCCTATTCTTTTTTTACGCTCCTGTCACTTATTTCTCCAACGCCGGATTTGCTTGTATATTAATGACAGATTCTGGTTTATGGTAGCTTCAGTCGATGGAATTGAGGTTTTTAAGAGGCTTTGAACTCTGGCCGTGGTAAAATATTTATGTTATGATCCGCCTTAGTTAATTATTTTAAGGAGTGATCCTTAAGAATGAGTGATCATAAATTATACGGGCCAATTGGCAGCAATGCAGATCTTCAATGGTTGGCTTCACTTAAAAATGAACTTAACGAGGCCCAGTTTGAATTTGCTACTTCTGAAGATCCGGCCTTGCTTGGTTTGGCCGGTCCCGGTTCGGGTAAAACAAGAGCATTGATCTACAGGGCTGCCCATCTGGTTAAATGTGGTGTCAGGCCCGAGGAACTACTGCTCTTAACTTTTACCAATAAAGCGGCAGGTGAGATGAAAGATCGCCTGGAAAACCTGCTTGGCTTTCTGCCCCATTACCTTTGGGCCGGCACATTTCACAGCATTGGGGCAAGAATTTTGCGCAGCCATGCTCACCTGGCCGGCCGTACTCCCAACTTTACGATCCTTGATGAAGACGACAGCAGGGTACTGCTTAAGCAAATTCTGAAGTCTCTGTCAATAGGCGACGAAGAACGTAAAATAATTATGAAGCGGGGGCTCCTGGGTCGCATTATCAGCCAGTCACGCAATTCGGGGCTTTCAATCAAAAGTGTAATGGAAGAAGATTATCCCTACCGCCTTGAATATCTTGAGGTGGTTACAAATACGGCGGAGCAATATGAACAAAAGAAACGAGAAAGCAATGCCTTTGATTTTGACGATCTGCTGCTTCAGTGGCTTGAGCTTTTTGAGAATCATCCCGAAGTTAGAGAGCAGTACCGCCAACGTTTCAGGCATGTTCTGGTTGATGAATTCCAGGATACAAACGTAATCCAGGCCCGCATTATTGAACTTTTTTCAGGAAGTTCGACGATCTGCGTGGTTGGTGACGATGCCCAGTCAATTTATGCATTTCGCTATGCCCATATTGGTAATATCTTATCCTTCCCCGAGAAGTACAGCGGTTGTTGCCTGGTTCGTATGGAACAGAATTACCGCAGCACTCCCGAAATTGTCGAATTGGCCAACTGTTCAATTGGCTACAACCGGGAACAGCTGCCCAAAAAGCTCTTTTCGAAGAACCCGACCGGTCCAAAACCGCTGGTAGCCAAAGTATATGATGCTCGCCAGGAAGCTTCATTTGTTCTTCAGAATATATGGGAAATACAACACAACGGTATATCTCTTAACGATATAGCAGTGCTTTATCGCAGTTCCTATTTAACACCGGAAGTTGAATTTGCACTGGCCCGTAAAGGAATAAACTACCGCACCTATGGTGGAGTTAAATTTTTTCAGAAAGCGCACGTCAAAGATCTGCTTGCTTATCTTAAGGTTATCTACAACCCTTTGGATGAAAACTCATGGCGTAGAATCGCCACCATGCAGCAGGGTTTGGGGCCGGCATCATTCGATAAAATGTGGCTTAATCTCAGGCAGCAGCCTGAACCTTTAAATGCTGCCTTGAAAGGAGATATAGCTCCGGCCAGGGGCAAAGATGGCTGGTTGTCACTTGTCAGCACACTTGATGCCGTTAAGAAGATGGGGCCGGGACATGTGCCCCAACTACTTACGACCGTGATGGATTTAAATTATGATCACATTTTAAAGCAAAACTATCCTGATCAGTATGAAGACAGGTTAAGAGGTATTGAACGATTGGCTATCTATGCTGAACGCTTTGAAACTCTTGATCTTTTTCTCGAATCGCTTGCCCTGGAAGAATCGGTTTTTGCAGACACGGCTTCCGCCTCTTCATATAATGACGGTCAGCTAACCCTTTCGACTATTCACAGTGCCAAGGGAAAAGAGTGGGATGCCGTTTTCATTATCGGTATGAATCAGGGCCATTTCCCAAGCGGTCAGAGCGATTCCAGAACTCTTGATGAAGAACGTCGCTTGTTCTATGTGGCGTCCACCCGGGCCCGCCGATACCTCTACATGACTACATACAGGGAAGATTACCGTAATTACGGGGCAATATCAGAAGGCCCGTCGCTTTTCCTTCGTGAACTGCCTCCTGAATGCTACCAACTGCTTGACATGGACGAAGGCTACTAGCAGACAGCATAAAATCGCTTAACCTTTATGCTGTCTCCTGAATCGTCAATTCTCTTTCCTGATTTATTAAACTATTGGACACAATTAAAACAACTGTAGTATAATACCTGTTAATAATTTAATGTGATACAGCAATAATCCTGACTTCGGGATTATTTTATACTTATAACACGCTCAGCAGGAGGACTATCATGAAAAAGGTAGATATCTACGATACAACACTACGGGATGGCTCACAACGGGAAGGGGTTTCCTTATCGGTAACCGATAAACTGAAGATAGCCCAGAAACTTGATGATTTCGGCATCAGTTACATCGAAGGGGGCTGGCCCGGATCAAACCCGAAAGATATTGAATTTTTTAGAAGAGCAAAAAAGGTTAAATTTAAGAATGCCCGCATTTGCGCATTCGGCAGTACCCGCAGGCCGGGTATTCAGGCTGCAGAAGATAACAATATTAAAGCGTTGATAGAAGCCGGTACAGATACAGTGACCATATTCGGCAAGAGCTGGGATTTTCATGTTCACGATGCCCTAAAAACCACTCTTGATGAAAATCTTGATATGATTCGTGACAGCATATCATTTTTGAAATTAAAAGGCCGGGAGGTCTTCTTTGATGCTGAGCACTTTTTTGACGGTTATAAAGCCAACCCTGAATTTGCCCTGGCCACTATTGAAGCGGCGGCAAAAGGCGGGGCCGATGTTGTTATTCTCTGTGATACCAATGGCGGGTTGATGCCCTGGGAACTTGTACCCATACTCTCGGCAGTAAAAGAGCGAATCAAAACACCCCTTGGCATTCATACCCATGATGACGCTGGTATGGCGACGGCGAATTCTTTACTTGCCGTTAAAGAAGGAATCACTCAAATTCACGGTACCATAAACGGTTATGGCGAACGTTGCGGCAATGCCAATCTGTGTACGATAATTCCAAACCTGGGTTTAAAAATGGGTATCGAATCGGTTACACCTGAGCAATTAAAAGGGTTAACCAAACTTTCCCGTTTTATCGCTGAGCTGGCCAATATTGCCCCTGCCGATCAGCAGCCCTATGTAGGTTACAACGCTTTTGCCCATAAAGGCGGAATTCATATAGATGCAGTAAGCAAAATGCCTGCTACATATGAACATGCCGATCCGAGCGAAGTAGGCAATAAAAGAAGAATTCTTGTATCTGAACTGGGTGGACGCAGCACAATAACCCTTAAAACGCACCAGAATAATTTTAAACTTGATAAAAGCAGGCCGGAAACAGCATCGGTTTTGCAACGTATAAAGGAAATGGAACACTATGGTTACCAGTTTGAAGGTGCCGAAGGCTCCTTTGAGCTTTTAATCCTTAAAATGATGAAAGCCTACCAGCCGTTGTTCCAGCTGGAAGGATTCAGGATGATTATCGAAAAGCGGGAGGACGGTCATATGTACTCAGAGGCCACAATTAAGGTGCGCGTCGGCGATGTTCAGGTCCATACGGCGGCTGAAGGAAACGGTCCGGTAAACGCTCTCGATAATGCCTTGCGAAAAGCTTTGGAAGGTATCTATCCGGCCCTTAAAGAAATTAAGCTGACTGATTTCAAGGTGCGTGTAATTGATGGTGTCGACGGAACCGGTGCACAGGTTCGTGTTTTCATCGAAACAAGCGACAAAGAAAAAACATGGGGTACTGTTGGCGTTTCTCCCAACATCATTGAAGCAAGCTGGATAGCGCTTGTTGACAGTATTGAATACGGACTGCTCTGCCGTAAACTGCCCGAGTTTACCGAAGCACGTGATATACTTGAGCAGTTAAAAGGCGAAGGAATTAGTTGATCAACTACATTGAAATTGCAAAGGAGATTGCCTCTGCTTGAACAAAGAAAACCTGATTGATATCCTCCTTGAGCTTTCATCAGTAGCAGGTGTTTCAGGTAATGAAACAGCTGCTCTAGAAGCGGTCCGCAGCTACTTCGATCTATACACAGATGAGGTTAAACTTGACCGCTTCGGCAACCTGATTGCCCTAAAAAAGGGTGAAGCGTCTGCCGCTGAAAAAATAACCGTGGCCCTGGTTGCTCACGTAGATGAAATAGGAGCCATGGTGACAAAAATTGAACCGGCTGGTTTTTTACGTTTTACCCCTCTTGGCGGTCTGGATCCCCGTGTTTTACCCGGTCAGCGAGTAGTGGTGCATGGTAAAAAAGCAATAGAAGGGGTAATAGGCGCAACTGCGCCTCACCACTTATCTATGCAAGACCGGGAAAAATCCATACCTGTAGAGAAGCTTTTTATTGATACAGGTTATGACGCAGATACCCTGAAAACAATAACCGGAGTTGGAGACACTATTTCATTTGGGCAGAAGCCCATACTTCTTAAGAATCGAAAAATGATTACCGGTAAAGCGCTCGATAATCGGGCCGGAATTGCCGCACTTATTTTCTGTGCTGCCGAACTGGCCGGTCTACGCCATCAGGCGGATATCTGTTTTATTGCTTCCCTGCAGGAAGAAGTAGGTCTCAGAGGAGCAGTAACAGCAGCATACGGTTTGAAACCAAATCTTGCTGTTGCCGTAGATGTCACTCATGGTGATACGCCGGGAACCGACGATAAAAAAACTTATAAACTTGGCGCAGGGCCTGCCCTGGGCGTCGGCCCTAATTTTCACCCTTCCTTGAGTTTTGCCATGCAGCAAATTGCACAGGAATTTAACCTGTCTTACCAGGTTGAGCCTATCCCTGCACACAGCGGTACTGATGCCTGGGCTTTTCAGGTGTCTCGTGAAGGTATTCCTACAGCCCTGCTTTCAATTCCATTGCGTTACATGCATACAACAGTAGAAATGCTCTGTCTGGAAGATCTTGTTACAGGCAGCAGACTGCTGGCTCGTCTGGCCGCTAAAGTGACAAATTCTTACCTCGAGGAGCTGAAAAAGTGCTAGCTGAACTCTGCGATCTACGAGGCGTTTCGGGCAATGAAGAAAATGTTCGCAAATACCTGCTTGAAAAATTGGTAGGCACTGCTGTAGAAACCCGTGTCGATACAATGGGTAATCTGCTGGTAAGTAAGGGTAAGAGCAAAAATGGCACTATTATGCTCTCCGCGCACATGGATGAAGTAGGGTTGATGATCATGGCTGTTGAAAAAAACGGCTTTTTAAAATTTAGCCCTGTTGGTGGAATAGACGGCCGTATTCTACCCGGTAAAAGAGTGCGTATTGGCACAGCTGGAATAGATGGTGTGATTGGCGTCAAACCGGTGCATTTACAGAAAAAGGATGAACAGAAAAAACCTTTCGATGAAGAATCGCTCTGCATCGATGCCGGTTTTAAAAACAGTGATGAAGCTAAACAGTATATCTCGGTCGGCGATTATGCCGCTTTTGATTCTTTTTGCACTGAAATCGGCGATGGTTATTACCGCGGCAAAGCTTTTGATGATCGGACCGGGTGCCTGATCCTTCTCAGGCTGCTTATGGAAAATAATGGCCTTGCATTTAATGCCGCCTTTACAGTACAGGAAGAAGTTGGTACACGTGGAGCAGCTGTAGCTGCATACACAATAGAGCCAAATGTTGCCCTCGTTGTTGAAGCCACTGCGGCTTCTGATACACCCGAAACAGATGAAGAGGCTGCAGGAACAAATTTAGGGAAAGGTCCTGCAATCAGCATAATGGACCGCACCATTATGGTCAGCCGCAAGCTGCGTGAAGAACTGGCTGAGGTTGCTGAAAAAGCATCGTTACCTTACCAATATAGACACTTTACCGGTGCTGGCACAGAAGGCGGTGTTATAGCCTCATCGCGTGGGGGTGTAGATACTGCAATTTTAGCCGTACCCTGCCGGTATATTCATTCGCCTTATAGTGTAATGAAAGAAAGTGATTTAAATGCCACTCTCGGTCTTGTCAGGGCCTGGCTTGAGCAGAGGCAGTAGAAAGGCGTGATCATATGGCTATAAGAGATACTCTTAAGAAACTTACAGAAGCTTATGGACCCTCAGGTGAGGAAGAAAATGTGCGCTCAATGATCAGGGATATGTTAAATGATCAAGTTGACCAAATTTTTGAAGATAACCTGGGCAACCTCTTTGCGATCAGGAAGGGGCAGAAATTGAAAGTGATGGTTTCCGCCCACATGGATGAAATCGGTGTCATCGTCACCCATATTGATGAAAACGGTTTTTTACGAATAGCGCCGGTAGGCGGTATCTCTCCCCGCTTGCTTATCGGGCAGCGTTTGCGCTTTAACAATGAATTAATCGGTACTGTATACCATGAAAAACTAAAAGAGCTGAAAGAGCTGGACTGGCCCAAAATATATCTTGATATTGGCGCAGATGATTTAGAAACAGCCAAAAAGCTTGTCAAAATTGGTGACCTCGCCTGCCTTGACCAACCATTTAAGGAACAGCGGGAAGGCCGTTACCTGGCCAAAGCAATGGACGATCGTGCCGGTTGTGCCATTTTGGTTGAGGTAATCAACCGGCTGCCCGCAGAACTTCCCCACGAAGTCTGCTTTGTTTTCTCAGTACAGGAAGAACTTGGTCTTAGAGGAGCTAAAACAGCCGCTTACCGCTATGAGCCCGATTTTGGCCTGGCAGTAGATGTTACCACGGTTGGTGATACTCCTAAAGCGGCAACAATGGAAGTAAGTCTTGGCAAAGGGCCGGCGATAAAAGTTAAAGATAACTCGGTGCTCTGTCATCCTCTGATCCGCCGCTTTATGGTTGATGTGGCAGAGAAAAACAAAATTCCATTCCAGTATGAGGTATTGACCCGCGGAGGAACTGATGCCGGAGCGATACATCTCTCCCGCGAAGGAGTTCCCTCGGGAGCACTTTCCATTCCCTGCCGTTATGTTCACACAGCATCAGAAATTGTTGATAAAAGTGATCTTGATTATGCCGTTTTGCTCCTTGAAAAAATGTTGTTAAGCAGTTGGCCGCAAATGGAGGAGATAAATTTAAGATGAGTCGTGAGTCCGGAAGTGAACTTATTTATCTGAACGCTTTAAATAGAATATCTGTTCTCGGTGCAAGAAGAATTTCCGCCCTGACTGATCATTTCGGATCAGCAGAGGCAGCGTGGAACGCTTCGAAAGATCAATATCAATCTGCAGTAGATCTAAAAGGGCATCTTGATAAACTTATACAAGAAAAATCCTCCATAGATCCCCGCCATGAATGGGATTTACTCAGAAAAAATAAAATTAAATCTATTTCACCGGGGTCCCCGGAATATCCCAAGCTGCTCAGTCAAATTCCTTACCCACCGCCGATTCTCTATTACAGGGGCAGTCTTGAAAAAATAAACAATCCTTCTGTCGCAGTTGTTGGAAGTCGCCGTTGTACTTTCTATGGGCGCGAAGTTGCCGGCCGCATAGCCGGTGAACTCGCCTCAGCAGGGGTCGGGGTCATTAGTGGCATGGCTCTCGGTGTCGATACGGCTGCGCACAACGGTGCATTACAAAACAGAGGTTATACCGTTGCTGTGTTGGGCTGCGGCCTTGACCGCTGCTATCCTCCCCGCAACCAGGATCTGATGGAACAGATCGCTGCAGATGGTGCGGTTATCAGTGAGTTTTCACTCTATACCGAGCCAGTCTCATTTAACTTTCCACAGCGAAACCGCATTATCAGTGGACTGTCCCTTGGTACCGTTGTAGTTGAGGCGACAGCGAAGAGTGGGGCTTTAATTACTGCAAATTATGCCTTGGAGCAAAATCGTGAAGTCTTTGCTGTGCCCGGTAATATCGGAAGCCCATACAGTCGTGGTTGCCACCGCTTGCTCAAAGACGGCGCCAGGCTGGTTGAGTCGGTTGAAGATATTCTTGAAGAGTTATATATTGAACCGGAAGAGCAGCTTACAATTGAAATCACTGGAGAAGTACTGTCTGCAAGCGAAAAGGCTGTCCTAGAAGTTATTCCTTATGAACCGATGCATATTGACAGGATCATTCAACTAACCGGCGCAGGCGCTGCAGAAACAGTCGCAACGCTGCTTTCCCTTGAAATTAAAAAGAAAATACATCAGACTCCGGGTAAATATTTTTGTCGCACTTGACAAATGTGATAGAATACCTTCCGGAGCACCTTCTAAACCCGGAGGAGGACTAATTTATGAATTTGGTTATTGTTGAATCACCAACCAAAGCGCGTACCATTAGTAAATTCCTGAGTAAAAAATATAAAATTCTGGCTTCCCAGGGGCACCTCATAGATCTCCCCCGCAGTAAGCTGGGGGTTGATATTGACGCCGATTTTGAGCCCCAGTATATTACTATTCGCGGTAAAGGTAAAATACTTAAAGAGCTGAAAGAAGCCGGCAAAAAGGCCGATAAAATATTTTTGGCTGCTGACCCCGACCGTGAAGGGGAGGCTATATGCTGGCACATCGGCCGTGCTCTTAAACTTGATCTCAATCAACCCTGCAGGGTTGAATTTAATGAAATTACTAAAGCTGCTGTAAAAGAGGCATTTAAAACTCCCCGTGTTATTGATACAAACCGGGTTGACGCCCAGCAGGCAAGACGCGTTCTCGATCGTCTTGTTGGCTACAAGATCAGCCCGCTCTTATGGCGAAAGATACGCAGCGGATTAAGCGCCGGACGGGTACAGTCGGTTGTTGTGCGCCTCATCTGTGAACGCGAAGAAGAGATAAACAACTTTAAATCTGAAGAATACTGGACATTGGATGCTCTGCTCGAAGATGATGTTTCAAAAACAAAGTTCAAGGCTGCTCTTGACCGGTATAAAAAGAAAAAAATCGAGTTGAAAACAGAAGCCGAAACAAACGAGGTTCTGGAAGCTATTAAGAATGAGCAGTTTATCGTTGAGAAAATAACCCGTTCACAGCGAAAAAGGCGTCCATGGGCACCATTTACCACCAGCAGCCTGCAGCAGGAAGCTTCTTCAAAACTGGGCTTTACCAGCCGTAAAACAATGAGTTTAGCTCAACAGCTTTATGAGGGAATAAACGTTGGCAGCGGTGAAACTGTTGGTCTTATAACCTATATCAGAACTGACTCAACCAAAATATCCAACCAGGCTCAGGAAGAAGCAAGAACCCTGGTCAATCAAAAATTCGGAGCTGATTACCTGCCGGCAAAGCCTCCTCTCTACAAATCACGCAAGGGCGCCCAGGAAGCTCACGAAGCTATTCGCCCTACTTTTGTAGGCCGCGAACCTTCGGTTATAAAACAGTACCTCTCAAGAGATCAGAATCGCTTGTACAAATTAATCTGGGATCGTTTTGTTGCCAGCCAGATGGCCCCTGCGTTATACGACCAGGTTAGAGTGAAAATAGCTGCGGCAGATTATACTTTTAAGGTAACCGGGTCAACCCTTCTTTTCCCGGGATTTCTGGTTCTTTACCAGGCAGATGAATCTGAAAAAGATACAGTGCTGCCTAAATTGGAAGAGAATCAAAAACTTAATCTTTGTGAACTGATTCCAGAGCAACGCTTTACCCAACCGCCTCCCCGGTATAATGAAGCTTCATTGATTAAGACGCTTGAAGAAAAAGGCATTGGCCGTCCCAGTACTTACAGCCCTATCATAGAAACCATTCAGGGGCGTGGTTACGTCATAAAAGAAAAGAAAGCCTTTATGCCGACTGAACTTGGTTTCATTGTTGTTGATATGATGAGGAATTATTTTCCCGAGGTGATCAATATTGATTTTACCGCGGGGCTTGAACAGCAGCTTGATGAAATTGAGGAAGGTAAACTGGAACGGTTGAAGGTCATAAAAGAATTCTACTATGGTTATTTTAAGGATAGGCTTGAAGTAGCTGATGAGAAGATCGAAAAGGTTGAAATGGCGCCGGAAATCAGTGATGAAACCTGCCCTAACTGTGGCAAGCAACTTGTATATAAACACGGCCGTTTTGGTCGTTTTCTCGCCTGCCCTTCTTACCCTGAATGTAAGTATACGAAAAAAGTTGTTAAAGAGACGGGCGTCAAATGTCCGGTCGAAGGCTGCGATGGCAAAATTATTGAAAGGCGCAGCAAAAAGGGACGCCTGTTTTATGGTTGCAGCAACTACCCTGAATGCACATTTTCCATGTGGAACAAGCCGCTTCCCGAGCCATGCCCGAAATGCGGTTCACTGATGTCCGAAAAATGGAAAGCCCGCAGTAAATCGGCTCTTTGTACCAATAAGGATTGCGGCTATGAAAAAAATATTTCGGGTGAAAATGTTGTTGCAAAAAGTTAAATCTGAACATAGTTATTCGAATAACGATCATATCATTTGAATTTGAATAGGTGGAATTTTTAAAAAAAAGATGCTATTTGCTTGCAACCGGAGATTACTTATGTTAGGATGTTAAGGGTGTTGTGTGTGATAGTATACGAATGGCTTGAACGTTTCATGGCCTACCTGTTTGTTGAAAAAAACGCATCACCGCTGACCCTTCAGGCGTACAGGAATGATATAATGCAGTTTCTTGAGCTTGAAGGTGACGATCCTGGCGGCTTCAAAGAGGTTAACCACCTTACGCTGCGTCGCTTTCTTGCCTGGCTGAAAGACAAAGGATATTCACGTCGATCGGTTGCGCGTAAATTATCTGCGACGCGTTCTTTTTTGTTTTTTTTACAGAAAGAAGGTTTGATCAGTGGCGGGAAATGGTCGGCAGTAGCCCGTCCCAAGCAGGAAAAAGGACTTCCAAAATTCCTGTATTACCACGAAGTAATTGCCCTGCTCGAAGCACCTGATACAAAAAAACCGCTAGGTTTCAGAGACAGAACCATGCTCGAACTTATTTATGCATCGGGTCTTAGAGTAAGCGAACTGGTTGGTCTGAAAATTGAATCTCTGCAGGCAAGCGAAAGATTAATAAAAGTTTTTGGCAAGGGCAGAAAAGAACGGATAATTCCCGTCGGCAGAGTAGCAACAGCTATGATCGAAGAGTACATCGAAATAGTGCGTCCAGTGCTGGCCGCCTTAAATAAGAACGGCGAAACCCAAAACGAACTTTTCTTGAACAAGTGGGGTAAGCCGCTTAGCGATCGGGGCGTGCGCTATATTTTTAAAAAATATATAATGCAGGTTTCGCACAAAGAAGGTATTACTCCGCATTCACTAAGGCATTCATTTGCAACACACCTGCTTGAAGGCGGCGCTGATTTAAGGGTGGTTCAGGAATTATTAGGTCATGTTAGCATTTCGACCACCCAAATTTATACGCACATTACCAAGGAAAGGCTTAGTGAAGTATACAGATCAGCTTTTCCAAGAAAATAAATTTAGAAAAGACGGATGCCTTATGTTTCACGCTACAACCATACTGGGTGTAAAAAAAGGTGACAGGGTTGCAGTTGCCGGTGACGGGCAGGTTACCTTCGGTGATAGCACAATTATTAAGCACGGCGCCAGAAAAGTACGCCGGCTTTACAATGATCAGGTGATAACAGGATTTGCCGGTTCTGCTGCAGACTCTCTAACTCTCTGTGAAAAATTTGAAGGCAAGCTGGAAAGTTATCAGGGCAACCTGATGAGGGCTGCCGTGGAACTTGCCAAAGACTGGCGCACAGATCGCGTTTTAAGAAAGCTTGAAGCTCTGCTTATTGCAGCAAACAGTGACGGCTTGCTGATGATATCTGGAACCGGAGAAGTAATTGAGCCCGATGACGGTATTGCAGCGGTCGGATCAGGGGGACCTTACGCTCTTGCGGCGGCCAGGGCGCTCATGCGCAACACAGATCTGCCACCCGGGAAAATTGCCGGTGATGCCTTAAAAATTGCTTCAGAAATATGTGTATATACAAATGATCATATCATAGTTGAAGAATTATAGAATAGAAGGGTTGTCTGTAAGTGATGTCAACAGAAGAGCTAACTCCCAGAGAAATAGTATCAGAACTTGATCAATTTATAATAGGCCAGGAAGATGCAAAACGCTGTGTAGCAGTTGCACTGCGAAATAGGTACAGACGAAAACAACTGGCCGAAGACCTGCAAGAAGAAATAATTCCGAAGAACATAATAATGATCGGTGCAACAGGTGTTGGTAAAACAGAAATTGCAAGAAGGCTTGCCCGCCTGGTCAATGCTCCATTTGTTAAAGTAGAGGCTACCAAGTTTACCGAAGTTGGCTATGTGGGGCGCGATGTTGAATCGATGGTCCGTGATCTCGTTGAAACTGCAATTAGAATTGTCCAGAACGAGAGAATGCTGGGTGTGCAGGATAAAGCTAAAAAAAACACTACTGAAAGACTGGTTGAAATTATAGCTCCTCTGCCTCAGAAAAAAAGGCGCTCGGCCAACCCCCTGGGTTTTCTCTTCCAGACGGCTCCTGTGCCTGAAGAAAATAATACTGAAGACCTTAATTTTCATGAAAGGCTCCAGCAGGCCAGAGAAGAACAGAAAAAAGTAAAAGAACGCCTGAATAATGGCGAGCTTGAAGAACATGTTGTAGAAATTGAAGTGGAAGAAAAGCGGCCGCAGATGCTTGAGCTATTCAGTGGGCAGGGTATGGAAGAAATGGGTATCAACCTGCAGGATGTATTGGGTAACATTATTCCTACAAAAAAGAAAAAGCGTAGAATGAATGTTAAAGAAGCCCGGAAAATAATTGAGCATGAAGAAGCGCAGCGTTTAATTGACATGGATGCCGTAACTGGTGAAGCTTTGCGAAGAGCAGAACAGTTGGGAATAATATTTTTAGACGAAATTGACAAAATTGCCGGTAAAGATTATCATGGATCTGGTCCTGATATTTCAAGAGAAGGGGTCCAAAGGGACATACTGCCTATTGTTGAAGGATCCACGGTAGTTACAAAATACGGTCCGGTGAAAACGGATCATATCCTATTTATTGCAGCAGGGGCATTTCATACGGCCAAACCGGCTGATTTAATTCCCGAACTTCAGGGCAGGTTTCCGATCAGGGTTGAGCTTAAAAGCCTCACTGAGGATGACTTTAAAAAAATCCTGACCGAACCAAATAATGCTTTAATTAAGCAATATAAGGCACTGCTGGAAACGGAAGGAGTGAAATTGAACTTTAACAGTGAGTCGATTGAAGAGATCGCTCGAACAGCTTGCTTTTTGAACCAGGAAATGGAAAATATCGGAGCCCGTCGATTGCACACAATAATGGAAAAAATTCTGGAAGATTTGTCCTTTGATCTTCCCGATAACGAAGAGCAAGGCGAGATTACGATCGATCGGGATTACGTGCAGAGCAAGTTGCTAAAAGTGGTTAAAGATAAAGATTTAAGCAAGTATATTCTCTAAAAACATAACTGAATGAAAGGTGGGTGAATGACGTGATTTCTTCTCCTTTACTTGAGAAAACTCGTCGAATCAACAAAATTTTACAGAAAACCGCAGGCCAGCATGTCGATTTTAAGGATGTAGCAGAAGTCCTTAAAAACGTCATCCATGCCAATGTCTATATCGCCGATAAAGAGGGCGTAATTTTGGGTTGGTCTTTGGTTGATGAATTTGAATGTGAATTAATGGTTAACAACGTGCTTGAGGATGGTTATTTCCCTGAGAAATATAATGGTTTTCTCTTAAGAGATGATGAGTCGCGGGTAAACCTGCGTCAGAAAACCAATGACTGTGTTTTCCTCGATTCCGAAAGGTGTCTTTTTGCCAATAAAATAACCACTATAGTTCCAATTGTAGGTGGTGGCGAAAGATTAGGGACTTTATTGCTTGCACGCTTTAATGAGCTCTTTGATGCCGAAGATTTAATTTTGGCTGAAACAGGGGCAACGGTTGTTGGTATGGAAATTCTACGCGCACATTCGGATAAAGTTGAAGAAGATGCCCGCAATAAAGCTGTAGTACAGCTTGCCGTGGCGACCCTCTCTTATTCCGAACTTGAAGCAGTAGAGCATATATTTGAAGAATTGGGCGGCACTGAAGGTCTGCTTGTTGCCAGCAAAATAGCTGACCAACTTGGCATTACCCGCTCGGTTATTGTCAATGCTTTACGTAAATTTGAAAGCGCCGGGGTAATTGAATCACGCTCTCTTGGAATGAAAGGAACCTATATCAAGGTTCTAAATCCCTTCCTGCTTGACTACCTGGCAAAAAAATCAAAGCCTTATCAATAGTAAAAGCTTTGTAAATTGAAAAATAATCTACATGACCCCGGCTTATAAACCGGGGTCGTGTTATGTGTGCTCTCGGCAGCTCGAAAAAGGAATTTTGCGTTATTATAGCAAATACATATTAGATTATTATCTCCTTCATGATATAGTAAGAAATGAACTCCGGCCTTTAACAAGGGTGAGTTTCAAAGGTACTAGTTGCTGTTGCACTGAAAGGGTTGGATGCATATTTGAATAAAGAAATAGTAATCAAACCAGTACTAACCCATAAAGACCAAAAAGAATTTGTTGAGCTTCCCTGGAAAATTTACCGGGATAATCCCAACTGGATTCCTCCTTTGTTGGTCGACATGTATAACACTATGAATCCTGATAAAAATGCTCTCCTGAGGCTGGGACCTTATAGATATATCATTGCCTGCCAAAATAGTGAAACTGTTGGCCGGCTTGGCGTGGGAATGGATTTACGTTTGAATGAAGCAAAGAGTAAGAGCCTTGCTTACTTTACTCTTTTTGAAAGTGTTGAAGATTATAAGGTTACATCGGCCCTTTTTGATGAGGTGCTCAGCTGGCTTGGCGAACAGGGTGCTGAAGTTGTGACCGGTCCCCAATCGCCAAGTAACGGAGATGATTACAGGGGGCTCTTGATAGATGGCTTCAATACGCCGCCTATATTATTTAATTCTTATAATCCCCCCTATTATGCTGAATATATTAACAAATACGGTTTTAGTAAGCAGTTCGATCGTTTTGCCTACTATTACGACATCAGCGAGGGTCCAAGTGAAAGACTGGCCAGAGGAGTTGCTCTCGCCAAAAAACGGTATAAATTTACCGTTCGCCCATTGAATCTGAAAAAACTTGATCGGGAGATTCAAATTATTAAAAAAGTAGTTGACCAGTCGATGCCAGATTGGCCTGATATGATTCCTCCCAGTGATGAAGAGCTGGCAGCAGAAGCGGAAAAGCTTAAGCAGTTTGCGATTCCCGATCTTGTATTATTTGTTGAAAACAGTGACAAAGAATGCCTTGGTTTTTCAGTGACCCTGCCCGATTATAACGAGGTTCTTGCTCATCTCAACGGGCGCCTCTTTCCGACCGGTTTTATTAAATTCCTCTGGCTTAAAAATAAAATTAAAGGGGTGCGTCTTTTTGCTCTCTTCGTAACCGCAAAGGGACGCCGAAGAGGAGTTTCGGCTGCTCTTTATTATCATACAATGATCAATGCTTACAAAATGGGTTATACACATGGTGAAGGCTCAACCATTCATGAATTTAACCGCCGCATGAATCTTGATGCCCGAAAAGCCGGTGGAGAACTCTACAAGACATATCGTATTTACCAGATGCAATTATAAATATATATTTACAGGAGGCAGATTATGAACAACACAAACAGTCAGGAAGTTACACATCAGGAGCCGGTAATTATAAGCAAACCGGATCATAACATTAAGCCGGAATCTTTGCTTTCGCGTATTCGTCAGGTTTCTGAAGGGTCTAACACAATAACATTTGTTGGATCTGCGGCCGGGAATGACAACAAGGAACCTGTAACAATAACCTGGGGAGAGCTTCACAGGGATGCAGTGCGCATGGCCGCAATCCTTCAGGATAAAGGGGTAAAAGAAGGAGATCATATTGCTCTTTTAGGCCCAACTACGCGTAATCTTGTTACCGCCATACAGGCGGTTTGGCTGGCAGGAGGCAGTGTTAGCATGATGCCTATACCAATGCGATTCAGTTCAATTGAAGAATTTGCCAACCAAACAAGATCACTTATGCTGCATGGTGATATAAGCCTATTGCTTTTAGATCCTGCTCTGGCTGCTTTTCATGAAACCAAGCCGGGGGATCCCCCTGTGATGCTGCTGAACGAATTGGAATCCGGGCAGGATCGCCCCTCTGTTGATGATTACCGTGAAATATCTTATGATCCCGAACGATTGGCTATACTACAATTCACATCAGGCTCTACATCAAGCCCAAAGGGGGTAATGCTTCCCCATAAAATTCTAGAAGCTAACGTAAGCGGTATGATTGAAGCGGCAGAAGTCGTTCCCGGGGATACATTTGTATCCTGGTTGCCCCTTTATCATGACATGGGACTGGTAGGGCTGCTTATTCTTCCCATGGTCATAGGATGCTCACTGGTTCTTGCTTCTCCACAGGATTTTCTTTCGAGACCTGCAGACTGGCTGCGCTGGATGCATGATTATAAAGGTACAGTAACTTCCGGACCTAACTTTTCATGGGTTCTCGCTGCCAGAGCTTTTCGCCGCATGACAGATACAGACGAAATCCTTGATTTATCCAAAGTACGTCTTGCCTTAAATGGCGCCGAGCCTGTTGATCCCAATGTTATTGAAACGTTAATTGAAGCAGCCAAACCTCACGGTTTTAAGGCAGAAGCTGTATTTTGTGCATTTGGTATGGCTGAACTTTCACTGGGAGGTACTTTTCCGCCACTATTACGTGGAATGGCCACTGATGCAGTTGACCGTAATGTCCTCGAAGAGAAGAGGGTAGCACGCCCGGCAGATCCGCAAGCTGAAGGAACCAGGCGTTTTCCACTGCTCGGTACCCCAATCCCGGGACTTGAAATGCGCATCTGTGATGTCATTACCGGCCAGTTAAGAGGTATGCGTGAAGTTGGTGAACTTGAAATACGCGGAACTTCAGTAATGGCCGGCTATTATAAACGTGAAGATCTTAATGAAAACCTTTTTCATGACAATTGGCTGCGTACAGGAGACCTGGCTTATTTTGTTGAAGGTCCCGGTGGAGGAGATCCGGAGCTTATTCTTTGTGGAAGAATTAAAGATGTAATAATCATTGCCGGTCGCAATATATTTCCTGAAGATATTGAAAGAGCAGTAGGTAAGGTTCAAGGTGTGCGTGCCGGTAATGTTATCGCTTTTGGAGTGGAAGGAAACAAACGCAAAGAAACAATTGTTGTAGTAGCAGAAGCGCGCACCGAGGATTATTCAGCAGTGAGGCGGGAAGTTCGTGAACAGGTGATTGGTATAGTCGGTTTTCCTCCCAGGGATATCGTCCTGGTGCAGCCGGGTACGCTTCCTAAAACAAGTTCGGGTAAGTTACAGAGAACATTATGCCGCAGTCATTACTTAAATAACGAACTGAAGGCGCTGGGTGGAGAATAAAGTACAGAATACCGGAAACATTTTTTAAAAAAGTGAGCCTCCGAGCTCGCTTTTTTAATACATTTATTAGAAATGGGTTAGTTGCCTTAATGAATTCCGAAAAACATTGTAAATATCAAACCTGCAGCCATAACAACTGCCAGCATCGGCAGCATCGGTGCAATTACACTTTTTATTTCAACTACGAAAAACTCCTTCGTTAGAGAAAAACATGGGTGCGCAGGCGATATAATATGTCCTGCGGTTGAGCTGGCATAAAGAAAAGCAACGTATGCTCCGTAAGCAAGCGGTTCCTGGGGCAAAAGCGGCATAAACATGGGGAAAATAACAGCTACGCTGGCCGAATTATCGCCCGTCAGCATACCAACCAAAAATGGAATAACCGCTATAAGCACAATAACCGGTATACCCAGATCAAGAACAACCAGGGTCAGGTCAGATATAACTTCTGAGTGAGTCAGCATTTCCTTGTAGATCATAATTCCGGCAATAACAAGAGCTACACGGATTTTAATGCCCGGTAAAATCATCGTTTTAATCCTTCGTAAAAGTTCGCCCATTTTATTTTCATCCGGCAGATAGTTAAACAGAGCAACTAATATACCGGACAGTAAAGCCAGGGGGAAATAAAGTTCAACCGCCACCACCAGGATCATGATCAAAACCAGGGGCAGAATACTTTTCAATAAAAGCCATATTTTTCGCCCGGAAAAAGAAAATCCGTTAGATTCTGATTTATAACCCCTGAATAGATAATAAAAGCCAAAAACTATTCCGATGATAGTTAGAGGTAAATTATGAAGCACATAACGGCTCATGGGCACTCCCGATAACTGCGAAGCAATTATGAGACTTGGAAAAAGAGGCAGCATGAAATATAAAACATGCCTGAACCAGATATTTACGACTGCCTGCCTGTCCGGCGGCAAATAAAGCGTATTTCCTGCTTCGGCACATAGTGGCGCCGATAAAATTGCTCCGCCGGGTACGGTTAGCATCCCGATCAGAGCCGGCATGGCCACAGCAATAATACGCACATCTGCAACCAGTGTCTGCAGGTTAATTATTATTTCTTTCAGGGCTCCGGTAGCCTTTAATATGTATCCGAGAACACCCAGCAGCAGTATACTGATAATCAGCATAACTGTAATGCTGTTCCAGAGTCCGTTTACCAGCACCAGTAAAAAATCAAGTGGAGGTAATCCGGCCAGTAACCCCAGAGCAACAGATCCTAAAAGCATGGTCAGTCCGATGTTTAGCCTTCTGTAAATGCCAATAAGAATAACAATAATTGAGCCGGTTAAAGCAATATACCAGGGCACTGAAATCACCTGTATTCGTTTGTATTTATAGATCACTGGTTTGCAGCGTCAATATGGCTTATATAATAACCCAGATTCAAAACCGCTGCAATAAACGGCAAAGGACGCAAAGGATCTCTGCGAAGAATCGGAACATAATTAAGCATCATCTAAAACCAGCATCTGTTCGCCGCCGTACTCAACTCCGGCGCATTTACCGCTATCGGCAAAAAGAATTTTCCCAGTTGATTTTTCCGTAAGTTCAACATAAACATTGCCCTGAAGGTTTTCCTGCACTAACGGAATCATTTCACCTCCACGCGGTCCGTTTAGCGGAATAAAGTTATTGCTTTCAGTTTTACACTCAATTACCAGCAAGTGGTCTTTATTTTCAACCTGTAAAGCCACATCTGTACCGGTTTGTACTACTTCAACCCTGCTTTGGTTAATCGTGGAAAATTCATAAAAAATATCGCCAACATAAAGTCCGATTAAAAAGCCCCTGAAACTGGTAAAAAGAAGAGGAATATGGGCCAGTGAACAGCTGAGCGACGCTCTTTTACCGGAAAAGTTGTTGCATTGAACCCATACCCATGAATAGGGAAAAGCGGAGCCCCAGTTTTTTTCGATATAGCCGCGTCCTCCGCTAAAATCAATTATCCGCCCGTTATATTCAAGCTTGCCTTTGAGATCAAAATCCATCGAACAAACCTGGCTGTAGCATTGCATCTTCAGAATATAGTTATAGAAACCCATACTACCCGGGTTAATAAAACTGTCCGGCCATCTTTTATGGTTCAGAAAACTTATTTGTCCTTTCAGATTGGCGTCTTCGCCTGTCATTTTCAAATCAAGACCTTCCCGACCGAAACTGTTCTTTTCGACAGCCAATGAGAAAATGTGTCTGTCAGCGGTAAAACTTGCTGCCCGAAAGCGTTCATAACGGTATGTTCTTTCCATGCCGTCGACTATCTGGATAAATGCATGGGAATAGAGCTGATCAGCACTGAAGAAAACCCCCGGAATCAAGGCAAATGAATTTCTCATGTCAGCATCTACGAGCTTAAAGTACCATCCTTCAAAATATGTTTTGCCGATTCGGCCGTGATACAAATCCGGATTTCGCAGGCTTCTGATATTCATAGATCACCTCGGTATTGGTTTAAGTTAACCTGAAATATTTGATATTTTGTCTCTATAGTATAATATCGATAAGGCAATTAAATCGCAATAGAAATGATTATAGGCCTGAACCCTTTTGTTGTATAGCTTGAAAGGGAATTGTCCGCCATAAACGGACTGGTCAATAGTCAATGACAGCTTGGTTAAGTAAACATAAAATATTTGCCACTGAAATATTGCTTATAAAATAAATGACAATATATTAAGAAAATGCTTGTATTAGCATCATTTAACAATTATTTTAAAGTTTCTAAGCTCTGCCTGAAGTTGACATAATAATATTAACATGCTATGATTAATATGTTGTTAATTGATCTTAAGTGAGGGTAATGATAATGAAAATAAAAGTAGGATTTATGGTTATATTAGTATTGGTTATGGCATTTGTTGCTACAGGATTTACTTCAAGTGATTCTGAGGCATTTGTTCTTGACGGTTTTGAGCCGCTTACTGATCAGGTATGGGCAGTCAGCGTTTCTGCAGACCCGGGACATACCGGATCTACTAGCATGAGTGGCCAGGCCGCTTACGGATTGCCTGGGACTGAAGACGATGAAGATTACGTGGGAAACTATTGCACTATAGAACAGGAAACTTACGTATCATCGGGAGAAACCAGGCGTCATATCGATATAAGCAGCCCCGTTTCTCACGGTTACCTTTATGAAGATGCTACTGTTACCGGTATGGCCAGAATCACAGATTCATTTTCGATGGATAACCTGCCGGTAGCTTTAAACTCAGCGTCAAGCTGGTTCGATCTTTTTTAAAATGTAATTTAGAATAGGGACTGTTTTAACTGAGAAGGGGGATGAAATTTATCCCTCTTTCTTTTTCATGTAAACAGCTTATTCCCCGGTGCTAAATGATATAATATGACTACCACAGATTGTGAAGGTAGACGAGGAAGATTATCTGGGCAGTAAACCCTTTGCATCAATCTACGGGCTGGTTTTAATATCTGCTGTCTTATCGGGATTTAACTTAAGCATATTTTCCCCGGAAATAAGTATTGAAGGCTTGCCTGCCTTATGCTATTTTCTGCTAATCGGATTTCTCATTGTTTTAGTTGACAACAAAAAATACGGAGGTAAATTTTATGAGTGAATTTAAAGAGCCCTGGTACAGAAAGATATCACCCTGACTGCTTCTCTATATACTGCTGGGAGCAGTATTTGGCTTGTATACTTTGATTAATTATCTAGTCAGATAATAAATAAATGTTTCGAATAAAAGAGTAGCTTGAAGCTAATTGACAACGCTAAATAATTGAAATAATATTAAGACACTAATAATTTAAATATTAAAAATAAAGTATGCATTAATAACTAAGGTTTAGGAGTACCTCATGGGCTTACAAAAACATGATAAGTATCCGGTAGCTGAAAGCTATTCTTGTAATAATGGTATAGCCGATAATAACCCCCATGCAATTAAGAATCTAAATGAGCTGGTAACTTTCTTAAGCCCTGAATTATATGTAATATGGAACAATTCATTACCCCGTAGTAAAAAAGATCAGTCTTTTAAAACATTGATTGGACAAAAATGTTTTAAGGCATTTCATGACAGGGATGAGCCCTGCCCGGATTGCCCGATTTTAGAGGTCATTGAAAGTGGAGTTGCTTATAATGAAATTCTCCATACACCCGATGGCGCTTACCTTAAAGTTTCCGGAATCCCAATTTACATCGAAAACCGAAAACTGCTTGGTGTCCTTTATATCTCTCTTGATATAACCAGTCAAATGCAGGCAGAAGAAGATTTAAGGGATAACACTGAACTGTTGCGGGGCATCATTGACCACTCGCAATACTTTATTTATGCTAAGGATTTGGACGGACGTTTCATCACAGTTTCTCAAACACTTGCTGAATTTTTGGGAGTGGAAAGTCATTTTGATCTGGTTGGTAAAAACAGTTACGATTATTTCACAAAAGCTACCTCTGAACAGCATCGAAATAACGATTTGGCAGTTATTAAAGAGAAAAAACTGCTTAAGCTTGAAGAAACAGTTGAGACAGACGACGGCATACTTAATTACCTGACCATAAAGTTTCCCTTACTTGACGTTAACGGTTCCGTGCATGCTGTCTGTGGCATTTCCATAGATGTTACTGAGCGTATTGCAATAGAAGAAGAACTTCGTAGAAGCCGGATGCTTTTAGAAAAAACTGAACAGCTAAGCAAAGTAGGAGGATGGGCCTGGGATGTTCAGCGGCAAGAAATGGTCTGGACTAATGGGACCTATCGAATCCACGAAATTGAACCTGAGGAAATAAATTTAACCATACCAACTCATCATATTGATCGAAGTGTTGAATGCTACAGGCCTGAAGATCGCAAGATGATTCTAGAAGCTTTTAACAACTGTGCAGAAGGAGGTATTTCCTATGATTTTGAGGTGCCTTTTACAAGCGCTAAAGGAAGAAAAAAATGGGTTAAAACCACTGCTGAGGCAGAATACACAGACGGAGTAATAACCAGGGTAATTGGCAACATCATGGATATCACAGAACGTAAGCATTTCGAAGAAACCCTCGAAAAACTTAGTTTCCACGATCAACTAACAGGTCTCTACAACCGGCGTTTTATAGAAGAGGAAATTAAAAGGCTCGATACACGCAGGCAGTTGCCTTTATCAGTAATAGTTACCGATCTGAATAACTTAAAATTGACTAACGATGTTTTCGGTCATGCGACAGGAGATAAATTTATTAAAGCTGCTGCCCGTGTTCTGAAAAGCTCATGCCGCGAAGAAGATATTGTTGCCCGGTGGGGCGGCGATGAATTTGCATTGCTCCTGCCGCAAACAGATAAGCAATCTGCCGAGAAAGTATATGATAGAATTATTAACCGCTGTTCTAAGATAAAGATTGACGATTTACCTCTTTCTATGGCCATTGGTCTGTCAGTTAAGACTGATAGCGAACAAAAAACGGTTGAGCTGATTAAGGAAGCAGAAAGAAATATGTACAGGAACAAAATGGAATATACCAGAAGCACAGTCGATACTGTTGGAAAAACCCTTCTCAAAACCCTGGCCGATAAAGGTTATGAAACTGAAAAGCATCTCAGGGGTGTTCAGGAAATAGCTAAAAAGATCGCAGAAAAAATGAATTTATCGACAGCAGAAGTAAGCCGACTTAAGCTGCTGGCCGTTCTGCATGACATTGGAAAAATTAGCACAGCTGAGGATATCCTTACAAAAAATGGCCCTTTAACCGATGCAGAATGGGATAAAGTAAAAGAACATCCTGAAATAGGGTTCCGGATAGCAAAAGCTATTAAAGATTTTGCCCAGGTAGCTGATGAGATATTAGCTCATCACGAGCATTGGGACGGCACAGGCTACCCCAGGGGCTTAAAAGGTGAGGAAATCCCTTTACTGGCCCGCATTGTTGCAATTGCCGATGCCTACGAGGTTATGAGCAGTGGCTGCCCTTATAAGCAGGCAATGAGCAAACACGAAATCATGAACGAGTTTATCAAGTGCTCAGGAAATCAGTTTAATGCGGAACTTGTTGATATTCTAATGCAGGTATTTGAAGAAATTGATTACTAAATAAAAAATTTGAACTGATTCTAAAATTATGTCCGTAAAAACTGCCGTGATCCGTACTTCTATTTCTTCTTCCTTTTCTTTAAGATTTAACTCCATATAAGCAGGAAAATATAGTAATATGGTGAAATGCTCTTATATTAAAGCGTAAGATAACATTTCCGGGTCGGGAGAGGTGAACATGAATGGCTGAATATGAAAAAACTCCGGCGCAGCAGAGTATATCCTGGAAAGGTGGTAAGTACGCTGGAGAATTAAAGAACAGCAAGCCTCATGGGCAGGGCCGTTTTATAATGCCGGATGGTACTAAATATGACGGAGAATGGGAAGAAGGTATGCCTCAAGGCAAGGGGCTGATCATATATGCCAGCGGAGCTAAATATAAGGGCGAATTTGTTAAGGGAAAAAGAAATGGTTATGGCAGCTTTATGAAACCCGACGGTAAAATAATAAAAGGGTTATGGGAAACGGGTAAGCTGGTAAAACCGCTGGATGAACTTCAGCAGGGCAGAGAATATAAAAAATCATCAGCAGACAGCGCCTCTGGTAAAGGCAGAAGAGGCGAGCCTGCCATCTATGTTAATAATTTAAGTCACTGGTATGGCAAACTTCAGGCTGTAAAAGATATCAATTTTGAGGTCTACCCGGGGGAAATCCTTGGTTTTCTCGGTCCCAATGGCGCCGGTAAATCAACAACAATTAAAGTGTTAACCGGCCAATTACCACTAAAAGGCGGTAGCGCGCAAATTCTCGGTCACGATATTGGCAGAGACGATCCCGAAATGCAGGCCCAAATTGGAGTTACTTTTGAAGAAAAAAATCTTTACCTGGAAATGACTGCTCTCGAAAACCTTAACTTTTTCGCTTCACTCTTTGGTATTCGCAATCCTGAATCACTGGAAGCGCTTAAGCGGGTCGGGCTTGCCGACCGGGCCAGGGATCGCGTCTCACATTATTCCAAAGGAATGCGGCAGAGGCTGATGGTTGCCCGGGCCTTTATCAACAAACCCAGTGTGCTCTTTCTCGATGAACCGACAGACGGGCTAGATCCGGTTACCGCTTCAGCAATCAGGAAAACAATCAAGGAAGAGGCGGAAAGGGGAGCAGCAGTGCTGCTTACCACCCATAATATGTTTGAAGCTGACGAGCTGTCAGATCGGGTCGCCTTTATCAATGAAGGTGAGATCGTTGCCCTTGATACAGCTGAAAATCTCAAACTGAAATATGGTAAAAGATCAGTGCTGGTCAGGCTGCGTGACGGAGGTAGCGTAAAAGAAGAAGAACTGCCCCTTGATGGAGAAAAGTCTTCTGCCCGCCTGAGTGAACTGGCAGCTTCACCCGATCTGATGACCATACATACTGAAGAAGCCACCCTCGAAAAAATCTTTATCCGCTTAACCGGCAGGGGGCTGGCGGGATGAATAAGCACATATCAAACGGCGAAATATTAATCGCCATATTAAAGAAAGATGCACAGGTATACAGCCGTAACCTGATCTACCTTTTTCTGACAATACTCGGCCTGGCGGTTTTCGTCACAATTTTTTGGCTGGTCCCGGATAAAGTTGAAGAAGAGATCACCTTTGCTGTCAGCCCTTCACTGTCAACGCTTTTCAGTGAAGGGCAGAAAGATCTTTTGGCCATTGGCTTTCCGGCCGAAGCGCTAGAACAGCTGGATGAACTTGAAACCGCTTTTGAAGACGAAGGTCTGATGCTGGTTGAGCTTGAAAATGAAGAACTCTTGAAGCAGGTTGTCAGTGGTGAACTGGAAGTATATAAAACTGATCAAGGCCGGTTTGTATTTCATGATTCTGAAGGCGATCAGAAAAAACCGGATGACTCATCCAGGGTTAACCTGCAGATCGGTATCGCTTTTCCGGGTTCTTTTTTAAGTGAAGCGGTACGTGGTGAAAAACCGAAAGTAACAGTATATGCCGATGCCGCTGTTCCCGAAGAACTACGAGGCGCAATGGAAGGTTTTATCCGGGAAATGACCTATCAGCTGGCCGGGAGAGAACTGCCCGTTCAAATGCCCGAAGAAGAAACAATTATTTTGGGTGTCGATCGAATGGGCGCTCAAATCTCCATGCAAACCAGGATGAGACCGTTAATTGCCTTTTTTATGCTGATGATGGAAACCTTTGCCCTCGCTTCACTAATATCAAATGAAGTTCTACAGCGCACAGTTACTGCCCTGCTTGTTACACCGATGCGAGTCGGACATTTTTTACTGGCCAAAACTATTTTTGGCACAGCTCTCGCCCTGGGACAGGCGCTTATTGTCCTTGCCCTGGTCAGGGCATTTACTGCCGATAACTGGTCACTGCTGCTCGTAACTAGCATTCTCGGGGCACTGCTCTTTACAGCGGTAGCCATGCTTGTGGGCGCTGCCGGCAAAGATTTTATCGGCCAGCTTATGTTCAGTATGCTTTTCCTGGTGCCGCTGATGATTCCTTCATTTGCTGTGCTTTTTCCCGGCTCGGTTGCCGCCTGGGTTAAAGTACTGCCCAGCTATCCAATCGTCAGACTGCTGTATGACGTTACAGTTCACAATGCCCTCTGGGCTGATTCAATAAATTCGCTGCTCTATGCCTTGCTCTGGGTTGTAGTTATTTATGGAGCCGGTTTGTTCGTGTTGAGGAGAAAGGTGGCGACATTATGAGCATCAAACGAGTCTTAAGCGTTTTATTTAAAGATTTTTCAGTAGGGCCGCGTAAACCTTTCTTTATCTGGGCCCTGGTTCTGCCCTTTGTCTTGACACTGCTGTTTCAGTTTGCATTCGGTTCACTCTTTGAACCGAAACCGCGCCTGGCCATCGTTGACATGGGTGATTCGAGTATTACTGCCTCAGCGCAGGAACTTGAAGGCTTTGAGGTAACTATAATTAATGACGTAGATCTGCTGCTCGAGCAGGTGGAACAGCATGATTTTGATGCCGGCCTGGTGCTTCAAGCCGGCTTTGATGAAGCCGTAAGAGCGGGGGAGAAACCG
>JAABTH010000018.1 GCA_011389985.1 Bacillota bacterium | reverse complement strand
ATAGAATTGTAAATGGAGGCAATGTTGATAAACCAGATGAGTACAGCAAATCAATTACAACTTGACAGGGTATGTTTGTATACATTCTTTTCGAGGCTTTTTACCGATCAGACCAGGGCAGAAGATCTTGAGCATTATGCTGCTTACCTGGCCTCGGTCAGCGGTGAATACGCCGATATCGGGCGTGACCTGCAGGATATTATTGCTAAGTGGGCTGCAAAAAATGATGCAGACCGGGTCATGAGAACCGAGTATGCCCGGCTATTTATAATGGCTGGCGGAGTCAGGCCTTACGAATCGGTCTATCGGGGCAGTGAGCAGCTCTTAATGGGTGAGCCCTGGCTGGAAGTAAAAGCTGTTTACCGCGAAAATGGCCTGGTCCTGGAAAAACCCGATTTGCACCCGGAAGACCATGCTTCTGTAGAACTGGCCTTCATGGCTCACTTGATAGAATGCGGCGATAAGGTAGCGGAGCAAAAGTCATTTTATGAAGAGCATATCTACCGCTGGCTGCCGCAGGTATTTAATGATTTACAGGAAAATGAACTGGCCTGTTTTTTTAAGGATTTGGCTGTATGCGGCCTTAACTTTATGGAGCAGGAAAAAAGCTTGTTTGCATTGCTTGATGATGAAGCTTTAACAGAATCAGATCAGAGGAGTGATGATCGGTCATGAAATCCGATGGTTTAAACATGAAACGCCGCACCTTTCTAAAAGCGGCGCTGGCTACCGGGGCCGCGGTCGGGGCAGGAATGCCCATACCGCGCTTTGCGGAAGCCGCTGAAGAAATAGTGGAAGATGCCGAAGCTGTTCGTTACACTTTTTGCAGTGTATGTAGCGCTGGCTGCGGAATGAAAGCATATGTCAAAAATAGCCGCCTGGTACACGTAGAAGGGAACCCGTACGACTTCGCAGCAGGCAACCCTTATAACCCGGAAGAAGGGGGAAGGCTCTGCGTAAAGGGCTACAACTCAATTAGAACCCTTTATGATCCGGATCGCCTTAAGTACCCGCTTCGGCGGACTAACCCGAATAAAGGAATCAATGAAGATCCCGGTTTTGAGCGAATCAGCTGGGAGGAAGCGATTGAAGAAGCAGCTTCTCGTTTTAAGGAATCAATTGGCCAGTATGGCCCGGAAAGTATGTTGATAATGTCCCGCAGTCATGACTATCTTAACCGCCTGCGCGATGTGATCGGTACCCCGAACCATATTGCCCATCAAAGTACCTGTTTTACAACTCAACAGGCAGCCTGGGCAGGCATGGTAACCGGCAGTGGCCGCCCCTGGACCCACGACCTGGAAAATTCCAAGTATATTTTGACCATGGGCTTTGATGGCATGGGCAAGGCCAAGAACCCTCACCTTCAGGGCCTTTCCAAGGCCCTGCAAAGAGGGGCGAAACTGGTGTCTCTTGATCCCTACCGTTCCAAGACAGCTGCCAGGGCCCACAAGTGGCTGCCGATCAGGCCCGGTTACGATTTGGCTTTTGCCCTGGCCATGATTCATGTTATCTTGACAGAGAACCTATATAACCGCGAATTTGTTGAAAACTATACTGAGGGTATTGAAGAACTGCGCAGTCACATAATTTCTAATCGTTATACGCCTGAATGGGCCGCTGAGCTGATTGATACCCCTGGTATAACCGCAGACGTCATTCTTGAGATTGCCCGTGAATTTGCCGATCCGGCCAACCAACCGGCACACCTTGCCCACCATAAGCGGGATGCTGCCGGACCTAACTATGTAAACAGCAGCAGTTTGGCCCAGGCCCAGGTTACCCTGGATGCCCTGGTTGGTTCGATTGATCGGCCGGGCGGGATGATCCTGCCGCGTAATCCAAAAATGCCAAAATTTGATTCTCTTTTCCCAATTCCGGAAGAGCTTAAGGAGCAGATGCCGGAAAGAAGGCGGGAAAGGATTGATAACTGGGAAGAGCGGGGACCTTTCGTGGGCTTTGTGAATGGTAACTTTGCTACTTTGCCTTACGGTATCTTAAATGAAGATCCTTACCCGGTAAAGACTGCCCTGGTTAGAAAATATAACCCGCTTTCCTTTCCCGATCACCTGACCATGGTAGAGGCCTTTAAAAAGTTGGACTTTATCCTGACCTTTGAAATCTACCCGTCCGAGATGGCCTGGCTTTCCGATATAGTACTGCCTGAGCCGCACTGGTTTGAATTTTCCGGTATGGGGTCGCGTAAATATCACAGCCTTTATCCGCAAATACACCTGCGCCAGCAGGTTGTTTCGCCGCTCTATGAAGAAACCAAGGGTTTTGGTGGAGCAATCATAAACCTGGCTGAAGCGATGGGTTACGGAGAATACTTCAAGGATACTTCTGAAGGCGGTTCCGGTAATGTCAGTGGAGGCAAGGAAAGAAACATGCAGTTGCAAGCTTTAGGTAGCAGCTGGACTGAGCTTAACAACAGCGCAACCGGGGTATGGGAACCGGAAGATCCGGCCGACCGTGAGCTTGTCCCAACGGAAAAGTTTAAGACCCCCAGCGGCAAAATCGAGTTCTACTCGACCCTTTTTGAAGAGCATGGCTATGACCCCCTGCCTACCTGGAAACCGCGCCGCGAAGAAACGGATGAAGAATATCCTTTCTACATGGTTATCAGCAGGGCGCCAATGCACAAGATGGTCCAGACCCAGAACAATGTCCTGGCCCTGGCCGGTTATCCGGAAAACTCTGCAGTGTTGAATAAGGCTACGGCAGAGGAAATGGGTATCAGTGAAGGCGATGAAGTTTATGTTGAATCCCGCAGTGCCGCCTGGATGGACCGTGAAAGGAAGATTAAACTCAAGGCCAAGCTCATTGAAGGGATTCGTCCCGACACCGTGATGATCTATCATGGCTTTGGGCGTTACAGCTCTTACATGACTAAAGCCTTTGGCCGTGGGGCCAATGATGGTAACCTGATCATGTCTATGAACTTTGATGAAATGAGAAGGCTCAATGACCCCGGTATGGGCACTGGAATGCAGGATCATGCTGTGAAAATCTATAAAGCTTAATAAAGCTTTTGATAATATGACTATGATGGATTGGATAAGGAGGAATGAATAAGATGGTAATCGCTGATCATGCAATGCTGGTAGACCAGTCGCTTTGCATAAACTGTGACGCCTGCACCCTGGTCTGCAAGCAGATCTATAGTTTGACCGAGGATATTTACAGAACCCAGATTGATACCTACGAGCATGGTGCCTATCCTGATTCGATCGAGGTATTTAATAAAAAAGCCTGCATGCACTGTACGGAGGCGCTCTGCGTAATCTCCTGCCCGACCGGGGCAATGCATAAAAACGAAGATGGTCTGACGGTTTATGACGAAAGGATCTGTATTTCCTGTAATTACTGTGTTGCAAACTGCCCGTATGGAGTGATCACCTTTGACCGCACCAAGGGAATCATGGAAAAATGCACCCTCTGTGATAAACGGGTTGAAAACGGGTTGGAGCCTTTCTGCTATTCTGTCTGCTCACCGCAGGCGATTAAATATGGCAGCAGGCCGGCCATGATTGCAGCCGGCAACCAGCGGGTCCAATTGCTAAAGTCTCAGGGCTATGAAGAGGCAAACCTCTACGGGGTCGATGAATTTGGCGGTTTAAGAGTGCTGCTGGTTCTGCAGTACACCCCGGATAAATATAACCTGCCGGCAGAAACTGAAGTGCCGATGGGCAAACGGGTATTAAAATATTTAATATCACCCTTAGGTGGCATTGCTGCAGTCGCAGGTATTGGTGCCCTGATTTACAACTATGCCAGTAACAAAAAAGGCAGCGTTTAAATGATTAGGGGATAATATCTCCAAAGATTAAACAGAATGTTCGACAAATAAGAGCTTCCCGGTATAAAACAATACCGGGAAGCTCTTTAATGTACAGTTCCTAATCTTAAAGAACCTGGGAATTTACTCAAAAAATTAGCTAAATCTAAATTAGCTAAATCTATTGACATAAAAATCTGTTATGGGTATAATGATGCTGATTGTTAAAGAGGTAAAGTTTTAAGTTTAAAAATTCACTATCTCGCCCAAAGAGGGCGAAGAGAATAAATACACTTTAGTCGTTAAACCCTTATATAAAGGGATTTTTAGTTTATATGACAATTATCATAAATTTCACTTATTTACAAATAGTGAAAATAATATTTAGTCTATAGAGTTTCTGTTTTATAAACTTAAAATATTTAGCAACGAGGAGTGTTAATGTTTGGATAGTCTCTGGATAACCGGCTATGAGAATGAAATTGAACGATGCAAGAAGCTATATGATAACTTTGATGAAGGAGCCGGGTTTATAAAATCTGTATTTGATGCTATCAGTAAATATGACGATCAGCATCATACCCAGATTCCTCCCATTGATCATTTAAGTCCGCCTGCTGAAGAATCGACTGAAATGATGAAGCAGGATCAAAGTCTTAAGCTTCGTCCGGATCTAAACGCGAAGCAATTTAGTGAACTATTTAAAACGGTATGTTCAGAAGCAACAAAGGCTAACCCGGCCCTTAAAAAGATTATGAGCGATCTTTTAAATAGAACAGATATTTTTCTTTCCGGAGAAGGCAAAGTGCTCTCACTGGAAAAAATCAAAGAGTTTCGTGATTTATTGAAAAAAGAAGCGGCCATTGAAAACGACATGGCGACGTTTCTTTTTTCAATTGTATTGTCTTCCATATACAGGCGGCAGTTTGAGTCAATTCCAATGGGGTTACGGACAGACCTCTACGAAGGGGGGGATTGCCCGTTGTGTGGTGAACAGCCGCATTTTGGTATGCTATGTCCTGAAGATGGGGCAAAGGTTCTGGAATGCTGGCTCTGTGGTAGCCGTTGGCTACACAGTCGTGTTAAATGTCCGTATTGCAGTAATGAAGATAGGGAAGAGTTAGGCTACTTTACCATTGAAGGCAATGATAATTGTCGGGTAAATTACTGCCTTTCATGCCGCCGTTACTACAAGATCATTGATGCAAGAAATTTTAACACGGATGGTAATATCGTTTTGACCATCCACAACCTTGCTTCCCTGGGCTATGATATATTGGCCCGGAAGGAAGGGTTTTCACCGGGCTCAGGTTTAGAATGGGTCAATGAAAACGAGTTATCTGATAGACAAGACTAGGAGGTGGATTTACTTATGCAGTTAACGCGACGCAGCTTTTTAAAGCTTACCGGTGCGGCTGCCGCTACGGCAACGTTGGCTGGTGTTGGCCTGAACAAGGCATCTGCGTCTGCCGCTGAACCGCTGCGCATCAAGCACACCAAAGAATATCCAACCACATGTACTTTTTGCGGAGTCGGCTGCGGTGTTATTTGCAGTGTCCGGGATGGATTAGTTGTTAATGCTGAGGGTGATCCCGGTCATCCGATCAATGAAGGAACCCTATGCAGCAAGGGTAGTTCTCTCTTTAATATTTCTTACATGTTTGAAGAAAAAGGTAAGCCTGTACCTAATCCGAAGCGTCTGACTAAACCACTCTACCGGGCGCCTGGTGCAAGCAGTTACGAAGAAAAAGAGTGGGATGACGTGTTAGAGATGATTGCCCAGCGGGTGAAGGATACACGTGACAGGACCTTAGTTGAAACAGTGGATGTCGGGGGTCAGCAGGTAACTGTTAACCGAACCGAGGCAATATCCTGGCTCGGCAGCGCATTTTGCACCGATGAAGAAAACTACCTTTTCCACAAAATGGCCAGGGGTATGGGCGTGATCAACATTGATCACTGCGCCCGTCTCTGACACTCCGTTACGGTCGCCGGTCTCGGCGCCACGTTCGGAAGAGGTTGTATGACCAACCACTGGACTGATTATCAGCACAGTGATGTATTCATGAATATCGGTGGTAATACTGCTGAAAACCACCCGATTTCAATGAAATGGATTGAAAAAGCCCGTGAAACCAAGGGGGCAAAACTAATTGCCGTTGACCCCAGGATTTCAAGGACAGCTGCCGTGGCAGATGTATATGTAAGTATTCGCCCCGGCACAAACATTGCTTACCTGGGTGGTTTAATTAACTATATTTTTGAAAATGAACGTTACCATCAGGAATATGTTGCAAACTACACCAATGCATCTTACCTGATTAATGAAAACTTCAGTTTTGATGAAACTACTGGACTCTTCAACGGTGCTGAGGACGATCCTGTTCGAAACGCTACGAAATATAACACTGAAAGCTGGCAATATCAGCGCGATGCAGATGGTAATGCTTTGAAAGATCCAGCCATGGAAGATCCGAACTGTGTATTGCAGTTAATGAAAAACCACTACAGGATGTACACCATTGATAATGTCAGCAAAATTACAGGTGCAGATCCTGCTGCTTTGACAGAATCGTACGATTTATTCAGTTCAACCGGTGAACCCGGTAAAGCAGGTAACCTTCTCTATGCGATGGGAATTACCCAGTTTACTCACGGGGCACAGAATGTCCGATCTTGTGCCATTGTTCAGCTTCTTTTAGGGAACATGGGTATTGCCGGTGGCGGTGTAAACGCTCAGCGCGGTCAGTCAAACGTGCAGGGTTCAACAGATATGGCTATACTGTACCATATCTTGCCCGGTTATATGGGAACCCCGCAACAGGCTGCACACCCAACCCTGGAAGACTACCTCGTTAAAGAAACACCGGCTGCAGGCTGGTGGACCAACAAACCCAAGTACCTTGTCAGCTTGCTTAAAGCATTCTATGGCGATGAAGCTACTGCCGCCAATGAATTCGGTTACCAGTGGATGCCTAAGCTCGATGGACTTGACCATTCGCATATTGCGCAGTACAAAGATATGGGTGAAGGCAAGGTTGAAGGTATGTTTTGTTGGGCGGACAACCCTGCTGTATCGGGCCCAAGTGCGGCTAACAAACGAAATTACCAGAAGAACCTTAAATGGCTCGTTTCTGTCGATGTTTTTGAAAATGAAACCGCTTCCTTCTGGCATGGACCCGGTATGAACCCGGCAGAAATCGACACCGAGGTATTTATCCTGCCCGGAGCAATAGGGTACGAAAAGGAAGGCAGTAAGGCTAATAGTGGTCGCTGGATTCAGTGGGGCTGGCAAGCGCAGAAGCCTCCGGGAGATTCCAAGTCTGACCTCTGGATTGTAAATGAGCTCTTCAAACGAATTCAATCAATTTACTCGGCTGAAGGTGGAGTTGTTCCAGATGCTATCACCAAGATGTTCTGGGATTACGACGGACCTGATGGTGAGGTTGATATCGTTAAAGTATGTAAAGATATCAACGGTTACCGGACAACCGACGGATCACTTGTAACAAACTTCGTCGGTTTACAGGCTGACGGTTCTACAGCTTGCGGCAACTGGCTCTATAGTGGTTATTACAATAATTATGAAAAGCCGGCAACAAAGAGCCGTGTTAAAGAAAAAGAAGGTCTTGGTTTTAACCTTGGCTGGTCTTTTGCTTGGCCACTTAACCGGCGCATTGTCTATAATCGCGCTTCGGCCGACCTTGAAGGAAAACCCTGGAACCCGGATGCTCCCGTTGTCTGGTGGGATGAAGCCCAGCAAAAGTGGGTAGGTAACGACATCCCCGATATTCCCGGAAGCTGGACCTTGGAACAGTCTACGGAAAATCCGTTTATCATGCTTCCTGAGGGTGTTGGCAGGCTTTATTCGCACAGCGCTCTTAAAGACGGGCCGCTGCCGGCTCACTATGAACCGGCAGAAAGTCTTGTGCCGAACCTGCTTTATCCACAGGCAACGTATAATCCGGTTAGCCAGCGCTTCTATGCAGACCATACGGTAGAAACCGCTGAAGAACGGGAAAGATATCCTTATATTATTACCACTTACCGCATAGTTGAACACTTCCAAACGGGTATTGTTACCCGTAACCTGCCCTGGTTGAACGAACTGATGCCGGAACTCTTTATTGAGATAAGCGAAGAGCTGGCTGATGAGATTGGTGTTAATAATGGCGATAAGGTAATAATTGAGAGCAAGCGTCTGTTTAAAGATGGTGATCAGAGCGGCATTGAAGCAAAAGCCTGTATTACTAAGCGCTTTAAACCGATGGTGATTGATGGTGAGGCGAGACACGTAGTGGGAATGCCCTGGCACTGGGGCTTCAAGGGAATGAGCACAGGGTCCGTAACAAACGATCTCACTGCATCAGTAGGGGATGCGAATACAACGATTCCTGAGTATAAAGCATTCCTGTGCAACGTAAGGAGGGCAGTATAAATGGCTAAACCTATCTGTTTAATCGATGCCTCCAAGTGTATTGGTTGTCGGGGTTGCCAGGTTGCCTGCAAGCAATGGAACCAAAATCCGGCTGAAGAAACGACCTTTACAGGCTCATATGAAAACCCGCCAGCCCTATCATCAACAACCTGGATGCGTATAATGTTTCGGGAGCAGGAAACCGAAAGTGGTAGCGTTGAATGGTTAATGGCAAAACAGGGCTGCATGCATTGTGCTGAAGCATCTTGTATGATGGCTTGTCCGGCAGGCGCAATTTACCGGACCGAATATGATACGGTAATGGTTGATGAATTAAAATGTATAGGCTGTAACTATTGTGTCGCTGCCTGTCCATTTCATGTGATTGGCTTTGATCGTTTGGCGAATAAAGCACGAAAATGTACTTTTTGTCTTGATCGACTTGAAAACGGCCTCAAACCTGCCTGCGCTAACGCCTGTCCCACAGGTTCAATAACTTTTGGCGATAGCCGGGAGTTAATCAGTAAAGCAAGAGTTAGAGTTGAAGCGCTTCAGGCAGCTGGGAAAGTAAATGCTAGAATGTATGGTCTTGACGAGGTTGGCGGTACGGGTATGCTCTATGTTTTGGCCGACAAGCCCGAAAAGTATGGTTTCCCGGCCGATCCCCAAGTGCCGATACAGACTCGTTTTTGGAACACAATCTATGCCCCCCTGCGCGTATTTGTAGTCATCGCTGTAGCATTAGGCCTGTGGTCTAATCGTGCGCAAAGCAAGCGTGTAGAGGAAAATAAAGCTAAATCCAAATAAACCGGGAGGTGAAGTCAAGTGGAAGTAAAACAGTTTTTTGGTGGGATCCATGTTCCCCACTATAAAAGCTTTACAGAGCATAAAGCAATTAAAGAAGCATCGTTGCCTGAAGAGATTATCATCCCTTTATTGCAGCATACCGGCGCGCCTAATGAACCGCTGGTAAATGTGGGTGATAAGGTAAAGGCAGGTCAGAAAATCGGTGCAACCGATAAGTTTGTCAGTGCTCCAGTCCACGCCAGCCTTTCCGGTACAGTAACAGCAATTGAACCCCGGCCTTTTATTACCGGGCAGATGATAGATAGCATCGTTATTGCTGTTGACAAAAACCAGGATAAGCTTGAGCTGGCAAACAACGATCTTGACAAGGTTAGCAAAGAGGATATCATTAATGCTGTTAAAGAAGCTGGGATTGTAGGTATGGGTGGCGCAGCCTTTCCTACTGCAATCAAACTGAGTCCTCCACCTGATAAAAAAGTTGACGCTCTGATCATTAACGGTTGTGAGTGTGAACCTTATCTTACCTGCGATCACAGGTTGATGCTTGAAAAGCCTGCAGAACTACTGCAGGGTATTAAATTACTGATGAAAATGCTCTCTGTAGAAGAAGCATATCTCTGCATCGAGGATAATAAAGATGATGCAATTGAAGCTGTTCGTCAGGAAAATGATGATCCGAATATCGTTTTGCTGCGGATGCCTACAAAGTATCCCCAGGGTTCGGAAAAGCATCTCGTTAAAGCGGCACTCGACCGCGAAATCCCATCGGGCGGGTTACCATTTGATATAGGAGCGCTTATCCAGAATGTCGGCACCTGTGTCGCCATTTATGAGGCAGTTAAGTATAACAAGCCTCTTATCGAGCGTGTGGTAGCAGTTACCGGACAAAACCTTAAGGATCCGCAAAATCTGATGGTTAAAATCGGCACCCCACTCTCTCACATTATTGATGAGTGTGGCGGCATTGTCGAAGAACCGGCTAAAGTTGTCGTCGGTGGGCCGATGACCGGTAGAGCTCAGGAAACACTAAATGTTCCAGTTGTTAAAGGCACAACGGGTGTTGTTGTTCTTCCTCCGGATATGGCTCTCGAGGATATGGAATACTCAGACTGTGTTCGCTGCTGCAAGTGTGTCGAGCACTGTCCGATGTTGCTTTATCCGAACCAGATCAGTATCTATTGTGAAGCAGGTATGATTGAGGATGCTTTGGAATGGAATACAATGGATTGTATTGAGTGCGGTATTTGCGCGTATGTATGCCCTTCGAAAAGGCCGATTACTCAACTGGTCCAGCGTACCAAACCACTTATCCGAGAACTGCTGAGCAAAAGGTAATCCAACAAATTGGGGAAAAGGAGGTTATAAGTAGTGAACGATACCCATAAGTTCGTAGTATCATCGTCTCCTCATATTAAGAGTCAGGACACAGTATCAAACGCTATGCGGGACGTCTTTATTGCGCTAATGCCTATCACGCTGGTGTCCATATACTTTTTTCGCTTTTATGCTGTTTTAACAATAGCTGTATGTCTTGTTACAGCGGTATTAACTGAGATTCTCTTTAAGAAGTTAATGCACAAGAAGCCTCAGTTGCATGACTGGAGCGCTTTGCTGACAGGGTTATTTGTTGCCATGCTGTTTCAGGCGACAACACCCTGGTATAAAGCAGCCCTGGCTACTTTTATTGCAGTTGGTATAGCAAAAGAGCTTGCCGGAGGTTTGGGTTGGAACCGTTTCAACCCGGCTCTATTTGGACGTGTTGCCCTGGTTATCCTGGCGCCTCTTTATGCCTATGTAAACCAGTGGTTCCAGCCACTGGCAATTCACCTTGGGCCGCTTGACACCATCACTCAGGCAACTCCGCTGGCAATGTTAAGAGCTGGTTTGGAAATGCCTCCAATAAGCGAGCTATTTTTTGCCTTTCCTGCCGGTGCTCTGGCTGAAGTATCGCCATTTGCCCTTCTATTAGGGGCGGCATACCTGTTTTATCGTAAACACATTGGTTGGAGGATTCCTGTATCAATCCTTGCAACAATGATTATTTTAACATTAATAACAGGTGAAAACCCGGTTTACCACCTGGTGACAGGTGGCATTATGATCGGTGCTTTCTTTATGGCAACAGACTGGGTTACTAGCCCTATGACAGATAAAGGCAAAATTATATTTGGTGTAGCAATTGGTGTACTTGTTGTTGTCTTCAGGGTTGGTTTTATGATTACTGAAGGGGTGGCATTTGCTATTCTGATCATGAATGCCTTTGTGCCTATGATTGAAAAAGCTACTTCGCGCCCACAGTTTGGTAAAATCAAAGCTGTTGCAGTGCCAATGGCTGAAAAAAAGTAGTGAGATTTATTAAGCAGTAACTTAAATTAACAAATAAGCATCAGTGGTAATGGTGCCCCTCAGCCAAGGGGCACCATTATTTTTAGGATAAGTTCTTGTGTTTACAATCTGAAAACATCAATTCCGAAGCGGATATAGAAGACGACAATCAGAATAATACTAAAAGAGAGAAGGACTAAAATCATATCAAAATCAATATTACTGATGTTGATAGATCGGAAAATTGTTTTCTGTCCTGGTCTGTAGTCTACGCTTTGTAGCAGGGTAAATACTTTTTTATAAATATACTGTGACGTTGTTCTCATTAAGTTTTGTAAAAGTGTAAAGGGAAAAGAAATAATAATCCAAACTATGATTGCTAACCTGCCGGCTAGCGAACCGATAAAATCGGCGCCCAGCCAAAAAGGTATTTTCAGGCGATAAGCGTTAGTGCGTTGGGCAATATAAAAGAATAACCCACCGAGAACAAGTGCAATAGCAACTGCCCAAATGTCCCCAAGGTGCCAGAAACTAATCTTCATAAGATAGTTAACGGAGTAGGTATCAAGTGTAAAAGTACTTAATGTAGGGACGACAAATTTAGTTAAAATAAGATTTGGCGAGAATCCAATAAAAAGCATGCAGGCTGCCAGTACACCAAGCCCAATTTTCATCATCAAAGGTTCTTGTTTGATTTCAGGCATTTCAACAGGCGCCGGGCGCCAGAATGCAAAGAATAAAAATTTCAGGAAGTAACAGACAGTACCTGCGCTTGTTATGGTAAATAATTTCTCAGCGATATATAAAGAATAAACATGGTGATGTTCATAAGCTTCGACAATTGCGTGGTGTAGTAGCGTTTTGCTGGCATAGCCGTTGAAAAGAGGCAGTCCGACAATACCCAGCGAGGCTATAAGTACAACGATCGTTGTAAAGGGCAGTTTATGTCTGAGATCGCCCAGTTTGCTCAAGTTAAGCTCACCAGTTAAATAGACAATAGCGCCTGCAGCAAGAAACAAAGTAGATTTGAAAAAGGCATGGTTCAAAATGTGATAGGTCGAACCGGCCAGCCCCATAGCTCCGTCATAACCAAGATATGCCGCTACACCGATACCCATTATGATATAACCAATCTGACTGATACTGCTGCAGGCAAGCAGTTTTTTTATGTTATCCTGCAGCAAGGCCAGGCATACACCAAAAAGCATGGTGACTATTCCAATCCAGATGATAGCATAACCTGCATTTGAAACGAGGTGCCAGAGGTTTTTTACCCCGGCAGCCAGATATTCACCGCTCATGAAACTGCTGTCAGGAGTATAAATCATTGTAACTGTCCTGATAATGCCGTATGCTCCTGCTTTAATCATAATCCCTGAAAGAAGAGCGCTTGCTGGCGCAGGAGCAACGGGGTGGGCTTTTGGCAGCCAAATATGCAGGGGAACTATACCTGCCTTAATCCCAAAACCGATAAACATGAGCAAGCCTGCAGCGAGCAGATAATTATTAACACCTTCTACCATGCATAACTGCTGGGTTATTTCAAGCGACCCGCAGCTGAAATATATTAAGCCGATACCGGTTAGCAGGCACATGCCTCCAAAAACACCAAGATAAAGGTATATGTTGCCAGCGCTGTAGGCTTCATCAGTCTGGGTATGAATTACTAAAACGTATGATGCCAGCGACATTAATTCAAAAAAGAGCAGCAGCGATAGAAGATCTCCGGCCAGCGGAACCCCTACAGTTCCGGAAAGTGTCAGAAGGAAAAAGGCAAAAAACCGGCCCTGATTATGCTCATGATTCATATAGTCAATAGCAAAGATAGTAGCCATCAACCAGATGAAGGAAGTAATAGCAGCAATATAGAAACTGAGGAAGTCTACTCGAAAAGTTAAATCAAGGGGAGTAACTATCATGGGCATCTGGAAGACAATGATATTCCCTTCGGAAAGGGCCGGAAACATCATTCCAACTGCAACAAGAGTGCCAAGACTGCCGATGATTGACCATGCAGAGCGCCACCAGGCCAGGTTAGGTAAACAGGTGACTAATATAAAAGCTATTAAAGGCATTGTTACAGCAATAAGTGGAAGGTAAGAAACTAGTTCCTGGGGCATATTTAATTACCTCCTGAATAGAACAGGTAGTTAGCGATGTTTTCCAAATATGGTACTGTTAATTGAAGGTTTGTGCCAACAATCAGGCATCCTGCTACCAGAATCAAGATTGGCAATAGCATGGAGAGTGGCGCTTCAGGGCCCTCAACAGAAGAAAATTCACCTTTTTTAAAAAAGGCGGAAATGACTATCGGTAAAAAATAAGCAGCATTCAAAAGGGCGCTGCCGATTAGCACTACAATGAAAATCCAGGCACCACTTTCGAGGCTGCCCTGTATCAGGTACCATTTTGAAATGAAACCGTTAACGGGAGGTATGCCAATCATACCGATAGAGGCTATAGTGAAAGCAACCATCGTTAAAGGCATTCTCTTGCCCAATCCGTTAAGTTCACTAATTTTCTTTTTGCCAGTTACCGTAATAATAGCGCCGGCGCAGAAAAAGAGAGTGATTTTTAAAAGAGCATGATTAATAATGTGAAGCAGACCGCCAGTAAGGCCAATTACATTAAAAAGACCGGCCCCCAGTGTAATGTAACCAAGCTGGCTAATTGTTGAGAAAGCCAGTCTTCTTTTTAGAACATCCTGCTGCATGGCAATAATTGAAGCGACAAGAATTGTTATCGAAACAAGGGCAGCAACAAAATAACCCATCTGCAACCCGATTAATGCTGTAATGCCAAAAATTGAATACATTGACCGTAAGATACCGAATACTCCCGACTTTACAACAGCAACAGCATGTAACAAGGCGCTTACCGGAGTAGGAGCTGCCATAGCCGCAGGCAGCCATGCATGCAGAGGCATTACTGCTGCTTTTACGCCAAATCCTAAGATGAAGCAGATAAAAGTAATTTGCCAGAGCAGTAGTGAACCTGTTGACAGGTCTACTATTCCGCCTCTAACAAATTCTAAAGTTCCAAGATTGCCATAGGTTATAATTAGCCCGATCAGAATTAAACCAGCTCCGAAAAAACTATAGATAATATATTTAATACCGGCTTTTTTCGCTTCGTCATTTTCTTCATGTATTACTAAGGGGTAAGTAAAAATAGTTAAAAACTCATAGAAAATATATAGGGTAAGCAGGTTTGCTGATAATGCTATTCCCATTGTCATTCCCAGTGAAAGCAGGTAAAAAATAAAATAGCGCCTGCGCTTATGTTCGTGAGCCATATATCCGGTTGAATAAAGGACCGAAAAAGACCATAAGATTGCCGCAGTGCCTCCAAAAAGAGCTGCAAGCGGATCAACCCGAAATTTAATTTCCAGTCCAGGGGCAATTTGGTGTAATAAGAGTTCCCAGCCACCGTTTTGAACATATTCATGGAGAATGAGAATCATTGCAGCTGCGCTGATTATGCTTACGATTACAGCCAGGGGGTTACGCAGGCGATCATTGTCTTCAGATGCTATTCCGGTTATTAGTGCGCCGACTATGGGAAAGATTATCATAAAAAGAGGCAGGTATAGTATGTAGTTCATTTAGCTTTCGTCCTCTCCCAACAGATAATAACAAGCTGCATTAATTGTGTTCTTCAGTATTTTCTTCCTGTTCTTCTTCCTTGGCAACACTTCTTGTTCCCCAAACGAGCATAATTGCAATTACTGTTGCAAAAAGTACGGTTGATTCCATAAGCGTGTCATAGCCTCTGTAGTCAAGCAAAATGTTCGCAACAAGGTTAGTTCCCCCGCTTTCCTCAACACCCTTGGTGACGTAACGTTCATAAACTATATTATTGGTAGGGTTATCGAGCTTACCATAAACGGGCATTTCGGTTACTGCCAGCATAAGCATAAAAGATATTAAGGCAACAAGAGTAACCGACATTCCATAGAATAAAATTCTTCTGATATTGATCACTGTGGACGCCTCCCAACTTTTGTGACCACCGTTACCATTAAAACCGTCATGCCTATACCGACAGCTGCTTCAGTTATAGCAAGGTCGGGTGAGTTAAGCTGTTGCCAGATTAGCGACATAACCATACTGTACGCTCCAAAAATGATTACTATGTAAAGTAAATCATTGAAAACAAAAATAGAAAGAGTTGTTACAATAAGGATTAAAAGCATAAGAACAATTAAGAAGTCATTCACGGCTTATTCCTCTCCCTCCTGCGATAAGCTGCTTTCTGTCATGCGCTTTCTTCGGCGGCGCTGAGAAGCCACGTAATCATTAATTAAAAAACTGCCCTCTGCCATTGGTGTGCCCCTGTTATAGGCTGTTTTAGCTATAAGATGAGTAATTACAGGGTTGATTGTTACTATCATCACCATGATCAAAACCAGCTTGGTGATATTGGTAACATCATGTATTAAAAACATTAACCCGACTAAAACCATTCCTGTTCCCAGGGTGTCGCACTTACCCAGAGCATGCATTCGTGTGTAAACGTCCGGTAGTCTTAAAAGGCCGAGTACACCGACAATCAGAAAGAAAAATCCACCAATCAGAAAAAAAGCAGCAATGTAATGGAGTACCATATTAACCACCCCTATATAATATGCCCTTCACGCAGTAATTTCAGGATACAAAGAGTTCCGATAAAAGCGCCCAGGACAAAAACAAATGCGACGTCTATGTAGTAGAAACTACTGTCCAGGTAGGCAAAAATTAAAATTACGATAACCACATTGGTGGTTATTACGTTCATAGCCACCACCCGGTCTAATACTGTTGGGCCACTGTAAGCTCTGACTATAGCCAATAGAGAAAACAAGATTAATCCGATTACAATAACATAAAGCACTGTATTAATCATTTTTTGTACAGAGCCTCCATTTCCATTAACCTGCGGTTAAGCGCCCAGTCTTCAACTCCATGTGCAACATCTTCCGTTAATGCATGAACAATCAATAAGTTGTCTTCTAATTCAACTGTAATGGTTCCTGGGGTTAGTGTAATTGAGTTAACATAGAGTACCCGTAATAAGCTGCGTTCCAGGTCGCACCGCATAATTACGATACCAGGAGAAATTGGCAACCGGGGGTTTAATACAATCATAGCAACACTTATATTAGCAATAACTATTTCAATAACCAGATGTACAAAATATTTAATCAGCAAAAATGCCTGCAGAATTGTAAAATTTGTTCTGTTTACAGCTGAAATATTTAAATTGCTCCAAAATACAGTTAGGATTAAGCTGAATATAGCTCCAACTAAAATGTGCTGCCAATGTGTGCTGGCCGATATAAGCAACCAGAAAGCCATCAGGAGGATAAAGATAAAGATTGAACCCATCAGGTCGCCTTTCATTCGTTCAAGCACAGCATTCACCTCCTACTGCTTCCATAATATTATAATAGTGCGGTTACAGTTTTATTTATAAATTCCAGAATTGTTCCCGGAAAAATGCCCAGATATATTATTCCAAGAGCCAAAATAACTATAGGAACAAGCATGCTAAGCGGCACCTGGTCTATCTGAAACTTATTATCAACGTGACTGTCTCCATGGTTGTTATCCTGGTGAGAATTTTCGTGTTCGTTATCACCCTGAGAGAAGTAAGCCTGACCGATAATTGGAAAATAATAGGTTGCATTTAAAAGTCCGCTTACGATAATAACCAGGATGATCAGTGGCAAATCCGCTTCCAAACTGCCTAATGCCAAACCGTATTTGCTGATAAAACCGCCAAAAAGGGGAATACCAACCATTGAAAAAGCTGCTATCGTAAATGCCCCCATAGTTATCGGCATTTTATAACCCATATTGGAAAACTGGTTAACTTTTTTTATTCCTGTCTGATAATAAACTGCCCCGGCTGTAAGGAAAAGACAGGTTTTCATAAAGGCGTGAACTACAATATGCAGCAAGCCGGCGGCAAGCCCCCAGGGTGTTCCAAGGCCTATTCCGAGAAAAACGTATCCTACCTGGGCAACTGTTGAATAAGCCAGACGTCTCTTGAGCTCAATTTGCACAAAGGCAAAGAAAGAACCGGCAAGCATAGCGATGATCGACAGAACCAAAATTAAATGTCGTATAAAGGTTTCATGGAATATTTCCAGGCCGAAAGCAATAAGAAGTATTTTGAGAAAAGCAATTATGTAAACTTTCACAACTAGGCTAGACAATACAGCGCTTGAGGGAGATGGAGCCGATGAATGAGCATCAGGTAACCACAGGTGTAGAGGAAAAAGAGCTGACTTAACACCAAAGCCAACTGTAAAAAAGCTTAGAGCAGTCCAGATTAAAAATGGGTAAGAATCTTTGACCAGAACTAGCTCCTGGGCGATAAAAGTTAAATTCAGGTGCCCGGTAATCATATATAGAAAACCAATTCCGAAAAGAATAAACCCTGATCCAATTGTTGCGAGCAGCAGATATTTTAAGGCTGCTTCAGTTGCCTGGCGTGTTCCCTTGGCAGCAACCAGGGAACACGCTCCAAGCCCTGTTACCTCAATAAACACATAAAAGTTGAAAATATCATTTGATACCACCAGTCCCATCATACCGGCAAGAGTAAGAAGAAAAGCTGTATAATACCATCCGACAACTTTACGTTCAAGTTCATGCTTGATGGCCGAAAAACTGTAAATGAGTATTAAGAAGCAAATCCCTGATAGTAACATGATCATCATACTGGAAAGTGAATCGACAACTATTTCGATACCCCATGGTGGAGCCCATCCTGATACGGCATATCTTATGACTCCGCCATGCATTACATTATAGGCTATTACAATAGTGGTGATAAAAACTGAACCGACTGCGAATGTGGCTACTGGAGCACAAAAATCTTTTTTCCATCTGGCCAGAACCGGCATGCAAAAAGCAGTTACCAATGTGCCTATTATGCATAAGAAGGGGAGTTTTAAAACCGATTCCATTTCGGAGGTTCACCTCTATTTCAATTTCATAAAGTTTGGAGTGCATATTGTTCCATAGAAAAGATATAGCTTAACAATTAGAGCTAGAGCAAATGCTGTTACGCTGAAACTAACTACGATTCCTGTCAGCATGAGGCAAGATGGAAGAGGGTTAATATAAAGAACATCAGGAAACTGTGGGTCGTAAATTGGCGGTACCCCTCCTTCTATATTTCCGACAGTAATAAAGAAAAGAAATATAGCACTTTGAAGGATATTTATACCGATCACCTTTTTAATGAGGTTGGTCTGAGTAAGAACGATCAAAGTACCCATTGAGAAAAGGATAATTGCTACAAAATATGGAAAGTTTATAAACAGCAGTTCGAGATCCAATGGTTAGGCCTCCTCACTGATCATATAGTATATACCTAAAATAGTACTTGCTACAAGAACGCCTATACCAAAATTTGCAACTGATATGATTCCTACGCTAAAAAGTGTTCCTGAAACACCGATTGGGCCGTGTTCATGAGGAATTAAAAATTTGGACACCTCGAGAATCCCACCAATACCAACAAAGATAATAGCAGAATCTATAATCATCTGGCGAAAACTGTCATTCCAAAGCTGGCCGAAAATCAGAATGTAAAGCAACAGCCCCAAACCAATAATCATTCCTCCGGAAAATCCTCCACCAGGTGAAAGGTGCCCGTGCATAATGACGTATACTCCATAGAGAAGAACGAAAAGAAGCATGTAGCGAAAAACTACCCGTGTAACATAATCGTGCATCTTTTCTGTTTCCTCCTTTCTTAAATAAAATAAAGAGTACGTTGAAATTAGCATATCTTGAAAACGATTAGAAAATTTAGCAAGTTCAAATATTCACATTATATATTAAAAAAAATATTAAAACGACTGCGCGAAAACCTGATCTTTCTGAAAAAAAAACAAAAAAAACTTCCCAAACCTTCCTTTATATTTTTTATCATTTTTACTTATCTGTCAAGTTGTTTTTAATTATAAAGTAAATAAGAATATCTAAGAATATCTATAATAAAATCTGCTTACAGGCAGGAAATCGCGATAGTAAAGAGAATTTAACGTTTTGATTGTCCTGTGTATAATTGGATAAAATGTTCCAGGTAAACTAGAGGGGTTTTTTATGGCAAACATCTTCGTCATTCAGATTCAGGATTCTTTAATCAACAGCAATATGCCCCTGGCAATTGTGCTTTTACCCATCTTAGGTTCTTTACTGATCGGCCTGGCCGGTTTACTGGCAGCGAGGTTAAGTAAACTCGTTGCTGTTTTTATCGCAGCAGCTACACTTTATTTGACGGTGGAGCTGTTTTTTGTAATATTGCAGGGTTACACTGTATTTTATGATCTCCCTGCCCTGGCCGGTGTAGCCATAAACTTTAAGGTAGATCTAACCGGGGCTGTATTTGCTCTTTTTACTGCAGTAATATGGTTTATTGCTGTTATTGCCTCAATACCATACATGGCGCACGACAGCAGGCAGACACGGTATTTTACATTTTTACTTTTATCGTTGGGAGGTTGTATCGGTGTTTTCCTCTGTGGCGATTTTTTAAGCCTGCTTTTATTTTTTGAACTTATGACTTTTGCAGCATATGCACTTGTAGTTCATACCCAGAGCGCTGATGCGATTAAAGCAGGTGGCAACTATCTATATCTTGGAGTAATTGGTGGCCTTTCCCTGCTGTCTGGCGTAATCTTGCTTAATTATAGTATCGGAACTGTTTCAATTGAGCCCCTGCTTCAGGAAATCGTGATTTCTGAAGGAACAGCTGTATTGATTGCGGTGCTTATGATTGCCGGTTTTGGCGTGAAAGCCGGGATGATTCCTTTGCATATCTGGTTGCCGCAGGCTCATCCGGTTGCTCCTGCACCGGCCAGTGCCCTGCTTTCCGGAATTATGATTAAAACCGGAGCATATGGTATCATTCGAGTGGTAACTATGCTCTATACCCCCAGCCAGAATCTGGCTGAGAGCGGGCTATGGCATTTTACTGAAAATCTAGGGCATGTTATTATCTGGATAGGCATTATGACTATGCTGCTGGCAGCGCTGATGGCTGTGCTTCAGAATAATGCCAAGAGACTTTTGGCTTACAGCAGCATCAGCCAAATGGGTTATATTTTAATGGGAATTGGCGCTGCCGGTTATCTTGGCTACGATGGCGCCATGGGTTTCGGTGGATTCTCCTATCACATTATAAATCATGCTTTTTTTAAATCCGGACTTTTTATTTTATTTGGCATAATTTATACTCGCCTTCACGAAGTAGATATGGATAAACTTGGAGGCTTGTGGAAAAGGTTTCCATTTACCTTTTTCGCCTTTCTAGTTTGTGCCTTTGGCATTACTGGTATTCCCGGTTTTAACGGTTATGTGAGCAAAACACTTTTGCACCATGCAATTGTTGAAGCGTTTGAACATCATCACCTCTGGGATCTATGGGCGGCTGAAAAATTATTTATGCTAACCAGCGGTCTGACAGTATGTTATATTACTAAGCTTGTTATTACAGTATTCCTGGGAAAAACTCATTCAGAAACTCTTGTAAAACTTGAAAAAGAAGGGCAGAGAGAAAATTGGCTGGAGAGGTTTGTAGCATTATCTTTTATCGCAACGATTGCTTTTCTGGGGTTATTTCCTGCAGCAATAATTAGCAGGGTTATTGTGCCTATGACAGAAGCTTTTACTTACAAGGAGTACTATGTCAATTATTTATTAAAAACAAATGTGTGGAATCTGCATGACTTTTTAGGTATTTTTATAGCTCTTATCCTGGGAGCCGGCATATATTTGTTTTCTAAACGAAAAAAACTTTTTACACTTGCACCGCCCGATTATTTAAGTGTAGAATACTCTTTATATAAACCGGTTACAAAAGTACTGGGTTTCGTTTTTATTAAAACAGGCCGCCTGATAGATGATAATATTAACAGGGGATTTCATAGCGCACCTTCTCTCCTGGTCAGAACTGCAAATGGCGCAGGGTATACAGATTCATTTATAACAAATGATTTAGGCCGCCGAATATCATTGTTTTTCTCGGATTTGTTTAATAGCATCTACCGGCTCTGGTTTGATGGGATTTCAGCCATCTTTAGTAGATTGGGATTGTTTTTGCGAAAGGTATTTATGGCTATGTTTAAGTTTGATTACAGCACTAAAGGAGATAGCAGATTTCAGACTATAAATATATCAAACATTGATTTTGATATGTATATTGTTTTAATTGTCATTGGAGCCATATTGGCAACTAGTTTGCTCTTCATTTTATAGTAACAACAGTTTTATATGAGGCTGGAGGCGGTAATTTTGAACCTGGTTTATCCCCAACCAATCATAGCTGTAATTGTGCCTATAATTGGGGCTATAATTATTCGCTTTCTTGATGAAGAAAATACAAAAACCCGCCACATGGTAGCACTGGTGTCTGTTGGGATAGTTTTTATCTCTGTTGCTTCTATGCTGCCGGCTGTTATGAATGGGAATATAATTGAGTTCCGGTTACTTAATCTACTCGATGGTATGGGGATATTTTTGAAGGTTGATCCACTCGGTATGGTTTTTGGCCTGGTATCATCAACCCTTTGGGTTTTTGCCACAGTATATTCAATAGGCTATATGGCTCATGAGCATGACCAGCGCAACTACTTTGTTTTCTTTGTGCTCTCATGCAGTGCAGCTATGGGTGTTGCCTTTGCCGGCAGCCTTTTTACCTTTTATATTTTTTATGAATACCTTGCGATTTGCACTTATCCTCTGGTTGTTCATGCCGGTACAACCGAATCGGTGAAGGCCGGTATTAAATATATCAGCTATAGCCTTGCCGGTGGTGCCCTTGTTTTTCTTTCTATATTCATGATTCATGATCTTGTTGGAACCCTTGATTTCTTCCCAGGCGGCATTTTGGGTGCGGTGGCAGCTGAAAACAGCACCCGTATTACTATAATATTTGCCCTTTTGATTGCCGGATTTGGCACAAAAGCGGCAATCATGCCACTCCATTCGTGGCTTCCCGGCGCTATGGTAGCTCCTACACCGGTTAGCGCTTTGCTTCATGCGGTGGCGATCGTTAAGGCAGGTGTTTTCGGAATCGCCAGGGTATTCTTTTCCATATACGGAATAGAAGTACTCGCTGATCTAAATGTGACACGCATATTGGCTGTAGTTGTCTGTTTTACAATCATAGTTGGTTCGTTTATGGCGATAAAACAGACTGTACTCAAGCTCAGGTTGGCTTATTCTACAATCGGTCAGTTAGGGTATATTACTTTAGGGGTATTGATGCTGCACCCTATCGGCGCTACCGGTGGGTTAATTCATATTATCAATCACGCCATCCTAAAAATTACCCTCTTTTTCTGTGCCGGAATGATTATTACTGTAACCGGTAAAAAGAACCTTAATCAGCTAAATGGAATCGGCAAGCAGATGCCTCTGACTATGCTGGCTTTCACCATTGGCGCTCTTGGTTTAATGGGTGTAACACCAATTGTTGGTTACATCAGTAAATTTTATTTATTAACCGGAGGCCTTGAATCAGGTATGCCAATATATGCTTATGTTATTCTGAGCAGTACTTTATTAAATGCAATATATTACCTGCCGATTATCGTAAATGCTTTTTTTAAAGAAGGCGAATTTGAGAAAAAACCCGGTTTTGAAGCTCCGTTAACAATGTTGGCTCCAACTGTAATCCTCGCAGTTTTGGCCATAGTATTCGGGCTTTTTGCCAACCATACCACTATTCCGTTCATTGAAGCAGTAATTAGAACAGTTTTTTAGCCGGACAGGGAGGGGAAATCTGAATGTCTCAAAGTGGAATCATTATATCAATTATACCAGCCCTGATAGTCCTATTTCCTTTATTGGGTTCGGGTGGGTTAATGCTGGCTGATCGTTACCGCCCTGAATGGCGCAATCCAATACTTCTGGTTTCAGTGGTACTGCCATTGTTTTTGGCAGGTGCGATGTATCCTGCGGTTTCAGCAGGTAGGATTTACTATCTGTTCTTAAATATATTACCTCCTCTGGGCTTGGAATTCAGGGTTGATATTTTATCTGCCTACATTATTCTAATCTTTGTATTCTTCAGTCTGATCATTGTCAGTTATACCGTGGGTTATTACCGTGATAAAGAAGAAGGCAGAAAGTTTTTCTATTTTCTTTTGTTAGTTATTGGTGGTTGTTTTGGAGTTGCTTTAAGTGGGAATATGTTGACATTATTTTTCTTTTTTGAATTGATGTCACTCTCATTTTTCCCTTTGGTTGCTTATAAATCAACACCGGAAGGGTATGCAGCAGGGTTAAAGTTTTTCTTTATGACGATCATTGCCGGGGTTGCTTTATTCTGGGCTGTAGCGATAATATATAACACGACAGGAAGCTTATCTTTTGGTACTGGAGGTCTGGTCAGCGCCGGCTCACCAATACTGCTGGTTGCTTTTGTATGTTTCCTGATTGCTTTTGGGATTAAGGCTGCAATGATTCCTTTGCATATCTGGATGCCGGATGCTTATGCTGCCTCGCCGACACCGGCTGCAACCATATCTTCTGTAATGATGCTCAAGACCGGCGTCCTTGGTTTATACCGTGTATTTCACGATATTTATGGCCTTTCAGTTCTTCAGGAAACGGGTTGGAACAACATTGTCCTGGTTTTGGCCATAATCAGCATGATTTATGGATCAATAAATGCTTTTGCTCAGGATGATTTAAATCGCCGGTTGGCCTATTCCGGTATTGCCCAGGTAGGTTATATCTTATTTGGTCTTGGCTTGCTTACTGAGCAGGCCTTTGTCGGCTCTGCTTATCATATTATGGCCCATGCCTTTATGAAGGGTTGTCTGTTTTTATGTGCCGGGGTTATCTATGTAAATACCGGGAAAACAAAGATTAGTGAAATGAAAGGGATCGGTTTGCAGATGCCGGTTACAATGACAGCATTTACAATAGCAGGGGTAAGCGCTGTTGGCATCCCGCCATTTAACATATTCGTATCAAAGTGGCATCTTGGTTTAGGCGCAATTGAGGCAGGCATGCCTGCTTTAATTCTTGTTTTATTGTTAAGCAGTATACTAAATGCCTCTTATTATTTCCCAATATCTATCAATGCATTTTTAGGGTGCAGGGAATTAAAAAATATTGAACGGCAAAGGATTCGTTTGCAGCCTTTGCGTATTATCCCGGTTATACTGCTCGCTGTTGGTGCTTTTGCATTCACCATATTTCCGAATAACTGGCCGCTTGATCTAGCCCGAATGGTTGCACGGCTTTATTTTTGATAGTACAAATAAGGGATTAAAAGTTAGAATCTGTTATCATAATATTTGTTGTTGTTAATGTCTTCCGGAGGTGAGCTGTTTTGGAATATGAAGTGGTCCATACTTTATTACCGGCAATTATTATCTTTGTTCCAATAGTTTCCGGTTTATTACTTTTCTTGCTTGGACATAGATTAGAACCCTACAAAGAACTGATATGCATCGGGGTGACAGGGCTATTTTTTGTTCTGGTATTAACTATGTACCCGGCAATCAGGGATGGGAAAATACTGCTTGGTATCTTTCAGTATTTTTCATTTCCCCTTTCTGTTTCCTTCAAAGTTGATCAGCTCACAATATTCCTGGGTATCTTTTTTTCCTTTGTTTGGTTCATGATTGCCTGCTTTTCTTACGGTTATATGGCTCATGAACATAAAAAAGTACGATATTATTCCTTCTTTTTATTAGCTGAAGGCGGTTGTATGGGAACTATTTTTGCGGGCGATTTGCTGGGTCTTTTTCTTTTCTTTGAATTTATGGCTCTGACTACTTACATTTTGGTTGCTCATGAAGAAACACCAATAACTATGTTTGCCGGCGCTAAGTATTTGTACATGACTGTAGGCGGCGGTTTGTCGGTTTTTTTCGGGCTGTTGATAACTTATTACCTCACCGGTTCTGTTGTCTTTAACCGGCCTGGTTTGATCACTGAACCCTCTGCATTAGCAACGGTCGCTTTTGCTGCTTTTATGGTCGGGTTTGGGTTAAAAGCTGGGATGTTTCCTGTGCATGTCTGGTTGCCTGATGCTCACCCTGCTGCCCCTTCGCCGGTCAGTTCTGCTCTTTCGGGTATTATGCTCAAAACAGGAATTTACGGGATGATCAGGGTAATATTTAACATATACAGCCCTGAATTTATCCATAATGCAGATTGGGATACAGTTATGCTAATCATCGCTGTGATTACAATATTGCTTGGTTCGGCTATGGCTTTGTTACAGGATGATCTTAAACGCCGGCTTGCCTATTCAAGTATTGCCCAGATTGGTTACATTCTTCTGGGGGTTTTCCTCTTAAGTGAACAGGGTTTGATCGGGGGTTTGTACCATCTCTTTACGCATGCTTTTATGAAAGGCCTTCTTTTCTTGTGTGCAGGCGCAATTATAGTGCAGACCGGTATTCGAAACATCAGTCAGATGAAAGGGATCGGTTTAAAAATGCCGGCTACTATGATATTTTTTACAATTGCTGCTGTAACCATGGTTGGCATACCGCCCTTTAATGGTTTTATCAGTAAATGGCAGCTCTCTTTGGCATCACTTGAAGCAGGTCAGCCTTTCTTTGTTGCTGTGCTTATCGTCAGTAGTCTTCTTAATGCCGCTTATTACTTTCCAATTGTTATCACTGCATTCTTTGCATCTGAAAGTAGCAGTGAAACTGCTCATGGCCATGAAGAAGGTCATGATGAAGGCTCCAAACCGGATGCCCATGGCCATCATGTTACAAACAACCAAACGCCGAAAGGCATTCTGAGGGAGGATGCGCCATGGCATATGCTTTTTCCCATGGGATTGCTTGCAGTCGGTTGCTTTGCCTTTGCCTTGATGCCTGAGAACTGGGCCTGGAATCTGGCTCTTGCTGCAGCTAAATCGTTATTTAGCATGTAGGCAGCTTTCTGTTAATCTAACCTATAATTTTATTGAACTTTTAATATAACTTGAGAAGATCACAAGTATCAGGTTATTTATTGTATTTGCCTAATAATAAAGGAGCACCGGGCAGATGAGCGAATCTTTGGGGATTGAAAATACTATTAGCAGCAGCCTGCCATTAGCCATAACGCTGATTCCGATAATAGGGGCTGCAGCGGCAGCATTTATCGGACGATACTCTGAAAAATATCGTGATTATTTTGTGCTGGCGCTTACTGCCCTGGTGGTTTTACTTTCTGCTTTGTTGTTAAATATAAGCTGGCAGGAATCTGTGGTTAATCGTTATAATATTGGGTTTGGCGAAATTCCTTTGTATTTCAAAGTTGATAAGCTGGGAGCTGTGTTTAATCTTCTCTCAGCTTTCATCTGGTTTTTAGCCACTGTTTTTTCCCTGACCTACATGACTCATGAGCAAAGGCGAACTCGCTATTATACCTTTTACCTATTGACCCTGGGAGGCACCCTGGGTGTATTTCTTACCGGCGACCTTTTCAGTCTTTTCTTCTTCTTTGAAATGATGTCCCTTGCTTCCTATTTGCTTGTTATCCATAATCAGACAGAAGAAGCTTTAAGTGCAGGGCGATTGTATCTCTTTCTTGGTATTTTTGGCGGCCTTTGTATTTTATCCGCTTCGATTATGATTTACTGGTATACAGGTTCTGTAATTATTACGCCATCTCTGGAAGCCCTTGTCCTTATTCCTGGAAGCATTCTCGTTGCTGCCTTGCTGGTAATTGGTTTTGGCATAAAAGCGGGGATGGTTCCTCTGCACATCTGGTTACCTAAGGCGCACCCGGTTGCACCTTCACCGGCAAGCGCGCTTTTGTCTGGGATCATGATTAAGACTGGTGCTTACGGCATCCTCAGGGTTGTTACAGTGATGTATACTCCTGCCGATCATGAAGCGAAGTTATTGTGGTCTTTTACGGCAGAATTTGGCTATATTATTATCTGGTTTGGCATTCTCACGATGTTTACTGCCGCTTTTATGGCGCTTTTCCAACAAAATGCCAAGCGCATTCTTGCCTACAGCAGTGTCAGCCAGATGGGTTACATCTTAATGGGAATAGGAGTTTGCGCATATCTGGGGTTGGAAGGCCCCATGGCGATGGGCGGCTTTTCCCTGCATGTAATAAACCATGCCTTTTTTAAAGCAGGCATGTTTATGATGGTAGGAGCAGTTTACTTTAGAACCGGTGAAATTGAACTAAAAAAATTAGGTGGTCTTTGGCGGGAATTTCCGGTCACCACAGTAGTTTTTCTAATTGCAGCGATGGGCATTGCCGGCATCCCGGGATTAAATGGTTATACCGGAAAGGTGCTTCTTCACCATGCTATAGTTGAAGCTTTTGAGCATCACCACGATTACAGTTTATACTTGGCTGAGAGAATATTTATGCTAACAGGCGCAATAACCACCTGTTATATAGCCCGTCTTTTTAGCTCGATATTTCTTGGTAAGAAGCCAAAAGGATTGACAGCTAAGGGTAGTGAACCCTGGAATGAAAGAGCTGTTTTCATCACCATAGGAGCAATTATAGTATTTATTGGCACCAATCCGTTCTTTGTCCTCAAAAAGCTTATCGGCCCAATTGTTAGCATCTTTCCATTTGAAAAATACTACTTTAATTATCTCATTAAAGTTAATTTCTGGGATCATCATGATTTGCAGGGAATGGTTTATATTGTTGCTATTGCCGCACTCCTATTTTATGTAGGAACCAGGTTCAAATTATTTGAGTTAAAGCTGCCCGGGTGGTTAAGTATAGAACATTTGGTTTACCGACCGGCAGTTAAAATGTTCACCTATATCTTCACAAGAAGCGGCCGTGCTCTCGAGCTTACAGTTGACGGGGTATATATTAACAGTCCCAGGCTGCTTACTTATTATTGTATAACCGGTAGAATTCTTGATTCAGCTGCTGATTACTTAATAGTGGATACCCTGGAGCCGCTAAAAAAAATTAGCTACAAGCTTAATACTCTTGAAAGAGGCGGTCATAATTTTAATACTCTGATGGTAAAAACATCTTCACTACTACTCTATATCTATGATCTGTGGCTTTTTATATTACACAGCGCTTTTCATGGATCGAAGAAATTTTTCATGACAATATTTAACTTTCTCTTTCAGATTGACTATAAGCATGAAGGCAGATTTTATGTGTTGGTCAATACAGCTAATTTTGAATATTATCTGCTGATCTTTTTTATGGTTTTGATTATTATTATGTCCCTGCAGCTCTTTGCCTAGCTTGTACTGACGGCAGGAGTATAGTATATAATAAAGAATATAGTTCATAAGCATTTAATCGATAGAGTACAGAAAAAGGGGGAATCATTGGATGATCGAACAAGAATTAGCCAGGTTTGCCAGAAAAACAAATTATGATAATTTGCCAAAAGAGGTAATCAGACAGGCAAGAGTATGCCTGCTTGACCTGGTCGGAGCTGCCTGCGCCGGGGCAACTGCACTTCCGGGGCATGTAGTTACAGAGATTATTGAAGAAGCGGCAGGAACCCCCCAGGCTGTTTTTATAGGACGGAAAGAAAAGGTGCCGGCACTGAACGCTGCCCTTGGCAACGGTCTATATGCACATGCTTTAGAGCTTGATGATCTTCATCGCAGCTCAATATTCCGGCCGGGTTCTCCGATCATACCTGCAGCTCTTGCTGCAGCTGAAAAAGTTGGCGCTTCCGGAAAAGAACTAATTACAGCTATTGTTGTAGGCTACGAGGCAGGTATACGAATAGCTGAAGCAATGACTCCTACCCACTATAATTTTTGGCATACAACCGGCACCTGTGGAACATTTGCCGCTGCAATAGCCGCAGGTAAAGTAATGAATCTAAGTGAAACCCAGTTAATTGATGCTTTGGGACATGCCGGAACCCAGGCTGCCGGTCTGATGGAACTGCACTACAGCCCTGAAGGTATGATGAGCAAACCGCTGCATGCCAGCAAGGCTGCACAGAACGGTCTTTTCTCTGCTATGTTGGCTGCAGGCGGTTATACAAGCACAAAAACTATTCTTTCAGGCGAAAAGGGGTTTTTAAGAGTATTTGCCCCCAAGGCAAAGATGGAAAAAGTTGTTGAGGGTCTCGGCAAAGATTTTAAAATTATGCAGATTAGTTTCAGGCTGTACGCTTCAACCCGGCATACACACGCCGGTATCGATCTCGGGTTAAGACTCAGGGATAAAGGTATCAAACCGAAAGATATTGAACTGCTGCGGATCCAAACCTATTCGGTAGCCAGAGATCTTGTAGGCGAACCATTCCCCGAAACTATCTATGAAGCCAAATTTAGCCTTCCTTTCTGTGTATCAACTGCTCTTGTTTATGGTCATGTTGGAGTCGAAGATTTTACTGAAGAAAGACTGCATGACCCGGCACTCGTAGAATTGATGAACCACTGTACAGTTGAGATTGATCCGCTCTTAGATGCTCATTATCCTCAAAAATGGGCTGCGAAACTGAATGTTATACTGCGAAATGGCAAGATAGATCATGAACAGACCGATTATCCCAAGGGTGATCCGGAAAATAAAGTTGGCCTTGAAGCCTTACATACTAAATTCCGCCGGCTTTCAGCTCTCTTATTGCCGCCTTCAAAGATTGAGGCCTGGCTTGAATCAATCAGCAAAGTTGATACCTATGATGATATAGCAGATATGTGGCGAATTTAATTAGCCTGCTGCTCAATAGTTCCCGATAAAAAATAGCTCCGCCGGTTTTCCGGTGGAGCTATTTACTGGTGCGCCTGAGTGGTTTTGAACCACTGGCCTCTTGCGTGTCAAGCAAGCGCTCTCCCCCTGAGCTACAGGCGCATGATATAAATGCAAAAACATTTTAGCATTTTGTAGTTTGAAATGTCAAGGAATTAGGGACATGAGCTCTGTAAATATTTTATTAATTGTGCTATTATTTAAATGTATTTACTTCAACAGGGAGGGGCTTATTTGCCTGCTAATTTAACTCCACAATACTATGCCGCAGAGGAAAATTACAAGCGAGCTGCAACACCTGAGGGCAAAGTTAAAGCCTTGCAGGAGATGCTGGCTATTATACCCAAGCATAAGGGCACGGAAAGACTACAGGGTGATATCAAAAAAAAGATTGCCCGCCTTAAAGAAGATGGAAAAAAGAAAAAGCAGACGAAAAGCGGATTCAATCCCTTTGGTGTTGAAAAAGAGGGAGCAGGCCAAATTGTTTTGGCTGGTTATCCAAACAGCGGAAAATCATCAATTGTCGGAGTTCTGACAAGAGCCAGGGTAAAGATTGCCGACTATCCCTTTACAACAGCGCTTCCTGTAAGTGGAATGATGCCCTACAAAGATACATTTATACAGCTGGTTGATACACCCCCGCTTTCTGCTGACAACGTCCCTTCCGGCTTGATCGGAACTTTCAAAGAAGCTGATGCGTTGATGATTGTTGTAGATATGGCAACCGCCGAATGCCTTGAACAGATGGAAGGCCTTACTACTGTGCTGCAGGAACGTGAGGTAATAGATTTAACCGAAGATGGCTTTATCATTGCGCCGCTTCCATTCCTAATTGTTGCCAATAAAGTCGATCACCCTGATGCTGCTGAAAACCTGGGAGTTCTGAAAGAACTGTGGCCCGATCTTAAAATGCACGAGATTTCAAATAGCGGCAAAGGACTTGAAGAGCTGCGTGAGAAACTATATGAAATTTTGGATGTAATCCGCATTTATGGAAAGACTTCCGGAAAACCTGTTGAGAAAGAGCGCCCCTTTATCCTTAAAAAGGGTAGCACTGTTCTCGATTTTGCCGGACAGGTTCATAAAGATTTTCCCGAAAACCTTAAAAGTGCTCTGGTTTGGGGTTCATCTAAGTTTGACGGTCAGGCTGTTCCACGTGAGTATATACTCGAAGATGAAGATATAGTTGAGCTTCAGCTTTGATAAATTATATTTCACCCTAAATTCGGTGCAGGAAAAGTCATAAAGATTACGAATAAATACCTATTGAACATATCTTGATAGCAAAGCCATTTAATTTTTAAGGAGATGAAGTAAATGCTGTGGATAGTAATCGGTATAATTGGTCTGATTGTAGTGTCATTAATTGGCATATACAATCGTCTGGTGACACTGCGCCAGCGGATAAGAAATGCCTGGGCACAGATTGAAGTGCAGTTGAAAAGGCGTTATGATCTTATTCCAAACCTTGTTAATACAGTAAAAGGTTATGCTTCTCATGAGAAGGAAACTTTTGAGAAAGTAACGCAGGCTCGTAATATGGCGATTCAGGCCAAGGATGTGAATGAACAGGCCGGTGCTGAAAACATGCTTTCCGGTGCGTTAAAATCACTTTTCGCTGTTGCTGAAAGTTATCCAGAGCTGAAAGCAGATGCCAATTTCCGCCAATTGCAAGATGAACTGACTAATACGGAAGGCAAAATTGCTTTTTCAAGACAGTTTTATAATGACACTGTAATGACCTATAACACTACTATTCAGCGTTTCCCAACAGTGTTGGTAGCTGGTATGTTCGGTTTCCATAAAGAAGAATACTTTAATCTTGATGAAGAAGCGGCTGCCCGTGAAGCAGTAAAAGTTGAATTTTAGGGGCACTAAGGAATGAAAAATATAGCAGATAAAAGAACTGTTAAAATACTTTACAGTGTAATACTATTCTTAATGATAATTTCAGCGGTATACTGTGCCTTTCCGGCTGGAGCTGGCGCGCAGGATGACCGCTCCTTTTATTTTCCGTCAGTGATTATTGAAGCAGAAATAAGACCCGATGGCTCAATGGCAGTTGTTGAAGAACGCACTTTTCGTTTTGACGGCCGTTACCGCGGAGCCTGGTCTTATATTTATTTAAAAAACAATACCCAAATCAGTGATGTTAGTGTAAGTGAAGGTGGCGTACAATACAGTGAGATGCCCGTTGGCACCCAGGATATACCGGGAATATATTACGTAGAATACAAGCCTGACCAGGTCTATATTGACTGGAGTTTTGAAGCTTATAACGAAGACCGAATCTTTACCATAGCATATATTGTTGATAATGCCGTTCAGGTCCACAATGATACTGCAGAACTTTACTGGCAGTTCATTGGGGAAGAATGGGGTGAAAAAACTGATTACGCCAGGGTTACTCTGTTTCTTCCTGAAGGCGCAGATCTAGATGAAATAAAGGCATGGGGGCATGGTCCACTCTACGGTTCTGTGGCTATTGTCGATGCGGCTACTGTAGAATGGGTGATAGAAGGTCTTCCTGCAAAAACATTTTTAGAAGGCCGTGTTGCATTTCCACAGCGCCTTGTGCCCGACTCAGAAAATTATACCGGCAAAGACGGTTTACCCGGAATGCTGGCCGATGAAGAAAAATGGGCCCGTGAGGCAAATTTAAAAAGAACGCTTTCCAGAATTGATTTTATACTTGGGCCTGTGATTTTACTTGGGTTGCTCATTTACTACGTTATTACACTGGTTAAATCGAAACGACATCCTGACGCCTACAAGGGTGATTACTTCCGGGATTTACCCGGAGAATATTCTCCGGCTGAAGCAGGCTATCTTGTCAGGATGGGTAGAACCGGGCCCGAAGATTTTACGGCAACCGTAATGGATCTGGCCCGTCGGGGACATCTCAAATTTGAAGAATACAAGGGCGTTCGAGGCTTAATATTCAAGAAAGAATTTACTGACTACCGGGTAATTCCAACTGAAGGTAAGGATAGCCTGAAGAAACATGAACAGCATCTGCATTCGTTTATTTTTAGCGATGTCGCTGGTTACAGCCCTGAGGGAACAACTTTTCAGGAGATTGAGGATTACGGTAAAAAAAGAAAAGAAAACACCTATAAGTTTTATAAAAGCTGGGCAGAAAGTATTAAAGATGCGACTGGAAAGCATAAATTTTTCAGGGGAACATTTTGGCCTGGTATTATCATCGGCATTGCATTTACAGTAATTGGCATACCGCTTATATTACTCGATATGTTTGTTACAGGAATGATCGCTTTTATCTTCGGTCCATTAATGATTGTTGCTTTTGCTCTTATGAAACGGCTTACTCCTTACGGGGCCGATCAATATGCCAAGTGGAAAGCTTTTAAGAAGTTTTTGCAGCATTTTTCGAGGCTCGATCGATCTACCGTGCCCTCCTTGATAGTATGGGAACATTACCTGGTCTATGCCGTAGTCATGGGTGTGGCGAAAGAGGTTATGGATCAGCTTCAAGTTGTTTATCCCGACTTAAGAGATAATAATTACATGGCCTGGCCGGCTTATGGCGCTTTTGCTGCTAACCCAGCAAGGTTTAACTCAGTTACATCATCGATGGAGCAGTCTTTTAAAAGCGCTTTTCGCTCAGCTTCATCTTCCGGTTCCGGTGGTGGAGGTGGTTTCTCCGGCGGTGGAGGCGGCGGCGGTGGGGGCGGTGGTGGCGGTGCTCGCTAAGTCGGCTGTCCCGAGATAATATAAAACATGAAATAGTTATTTAAAGGCAGAATTGTTACGGCAGCAACCGGCATTCTGTCTTTTATTTTATAAATTAATGCTGCAAATCGATTTAAGGGGTTGAAAAAAACACTGAACAAAGTTATTATATTCATATAAAGGAATATAGTTAATCACTTATTTCATGTAATTCACATGTTCGGGAGGTGCAAAATGGCAGATAAACAGTATCTATTAGAGGCGGAAATGTTTAAAGCAATGGCGCATCCAACCCGGATGCAAATTCTTGAATTACTGCGTACAGGCGAAAAATGTGTTTGCGAAATAACACCTACACTGGAAAAAGAACAACCTAATATTTCTCGTCATCTGGCTGTTCTTAAAAAAGAAGGACTGGTAAGAACAAGAAAGGAAGGCCTTAAGGTTATCTATTGGGTTACTGATCCAAGACTTTTTAAAATTATTGATCTTGCTTCAGATATTCTTAGAAAACAGCTACAGGAAAAATCTGCTATGGTTGGGTAAATAAGCTATTAAGCATTCAATGGGGGTGATTTAATGGATTGTTCAACATGTGGATTGCTAGATAAACAGAGCACACCCGGTTATTGTTTGCGTTTTAAAAAAGTAATTGAAGATTATAATGATGGTAAGGACTGTATCTACTATTTTAAAGAACAATATGAAGATGGTGAGCTGCTTACCCCGCAGCAGCACCTGCTGCTGCAGAATCATGATCGTAGAAGTAAAAAAATGCAAGGCCCAATGCGCTAGCTTGATAATAATGAAGAAGGAGTTGTTAATAAATGATTATTAAAATATTGGGGACTGGGTGCACAAAGTGCCAGGCTTTGGAGAGAGAGACGGTCAACGCCCTTGATGAACTAAATGTTGCTGCTGATGTCCAAAAAGTGACTAAAATGAATGAAATTATGCAGTATGACGTTATGCTGACCCCGGCGCTTGTGATCAACGAAAAGGTAAAAGCAGCTGGGAAAGTATTAAAACCGGAAGAAATCAAAGAAATGATCAAGCAGGAGCTCTAACCATAAAATCTTTGTAAAGATTTAGCCGTTTATGCTTAGGAGATGAACATGCAATGAAAGAATATCAAAAATTAATACTCATTGTGGCTGTATTTTTAGCTGCTTACTTTATACCCTTTGGAAGCCCTTTAGTCGGTGGGGCGATTATTGAAGCTTTTCACCTGCTGCAGGAATATGCCCGGGAACATGTTCTGTTCTGTTTAATTCCCGCCTTTTTCATTGCCGGCGCGATCGCCAATTTTATATCGCAGGGAGCGGTAATCAAATATTTCGGTAGTGGAGCCAGCCGGATCGTTGCTTATTCAGTGGCCTCTGTATCCGGAACAATCCTCGCCGTTTGCTCCTGCACCGTTTTACCGCTTTTCAGCGGAATTTACCGGCGGGGGGCCGGTATAGGACCGGCATGTGCATTCCTTTATTCCGGCCCGGCCATTAATGTATTGGCTATTGTCCTGACTGCCCGGGTGCTTGGCTGGGAACTTGGTTTGGCCAGGGCTGTAGGAGCGGTAATTTTTGCAGTAGTGATCGGTTTGCTGATGGCTTTTTTTTATCGCAAAGACGATCAAAACCGCCTGGCATCGCAGATGGCCGGCATGGATGAAGACGAAAGTGAAACCCGCAGCCCGGGCCAGAATATCCTATTTTTCCTAACCCTTGTTTTAATTCTGATCTTTGCCACTTTAAGCCAGCCTGCTGAACCAGTTGGTATCTATAACGCTCTTTACACTGTAAAATGGCCGGTGGTTATCGCTTTACTCACTTTTCTTGCCTTTATCCTGGTTAAGTGGTTTAAACAGGAAGAGCGCAAAGACTGGGTAAATACTACCTGGGATTTCGCCAAGCAGATTCTGCCCCTGCTCTTTGCCGGGGTGCTGGTTGCCGGTCTCCTGATGGGGCGTCCTGGAAGTGACGCCGGGCTCATTCCTGTGCGTTATATTGAAGTGCTTGTTGGCGGCAACAGCCTGCGGGCTAACCTGGTTGCTTCGGTGGTAGGCGCCTTTATGTATTTTGCAACCCTTACTGAAATTCCTATTTTGCAGGGTCTGCTCGGTGCAGGTATGGGCAAAGGACCGGCTTTAGCTTTGCTTTTAGCCGGGCCGGCGCTCAGTCTGCCGAATATGCTGGTTATTCGATCTGTCCTTGGTACACAAAAAACAGTTGTATTTGTTTTCTTAGTTGTGGTCATGGCCACAGCATCAGGGATGGTTTTTGGTAATTATGTTTTATAAGGCAGTGTATAATCTATTTCAGAGGCTCCCTTGCTAATAGTTGGGGAGCCTCGCTGAATCAAGCTTATAAAGTAAACGATTTCGCACCTGTTATTTTAATAAGTTACGCAGTAAATATAATACAGGAGAGTGGCAATCTTGTTTGAAGTTATTCTTTACATTCTTGCTTTAACTTTATTAAGCTACTCATTTTTCCGGGATCGTAAAAAAACAAAAATGGCGTTGACGAAATCTTGGAAAGCCTTTATCAATATTCTGCCGGCTCTGGCCGGAGTTCTTGCCCTGATTGGTTTAATGCTGGCAGTCTTATCACCCGATCTGGTCACCAGGGTGCTTGGCCAGAATACAGGTACCTGGGGGATGTTTTTGACCTCGCTTTTCGGAGCAATCACCCTTATTCCCGCTTTTGTGGCCTATCCTATGGCTGCTTCACTTTTAGATAGTGGTGCCGGTATAATGCAGATTGCCGTGTTTGTATCAACATTAACTATGGTTGGAACTGTTACTGCTCCTCTGGAAGCGAAATATTTTGGCTGGAAAGAAACTCTTTTGCGTAACGGTTTTGCTTATCTGTTTTCCTTTGTGGCAGCAATAATCATCGGGGTGGTGCTCAGATGAAACTAATTAAACCATATATATTATTGATCCTAGTTGTAATTATTGATCTGGGAATTATTCTTTATAACCCAGATTTGGGATTAAAGATATTTACTAATACAAGGGCAAATATATTACAGATGCTTGCTATTCTGCCGCCTATCTTCCTGCTCATTGGCCTGCTTGATGTCTGGGTGCCCCGCGAACAGTTTATGCGCTTTATGGGCGAAAAATCGGGAATAGTCGGAATCAGCTTCAGTATCCTACTCGGCGCTGCCGCTGCAGGTCCGCTTTACGCTGCCTTTCCGCTGGCCGCAATTATGATTCAAAAAGGAGTTAAATTCAGCAACGTTCTTATATTTCTCGGTGCATGGTCAACGATGAAAATTCCGATGGTACTTTTTGAAATAACTGCGCTTGGCAGCCAGTTTGCCTTAACCCGCTGGGTAATCAGTGTGGTGGGCATTATTGTCATGGCTTTGTTGATCAGTAGAATAATCACGAAAACGGAGCAGTCAGAGATCTATGCCCGGCATTCAAACCTTTAATTGCAATGGATTAAGGCCGGGCATTTAAGTCACCTGATTAGCAATTAGCTAGTCAGTAGATAAAGTCAGCGCTACTCACTGCTTGGGTAGTTAACCGTCAGCTTATTGAAAAACCCACATATTATTTTGTAGATCACAGTTTTTATGATAAATTAAATGATACGTATTATATGCCTTGGATAAAAAACTGGTAATTTTCTTAAGGGTACCATAATTGACAATTATATGCTCAAAAAAGCTAGCGATTAATGAAAAGAGAATTTTGTATATGCTCTTATGTCACATAGAGTTACAGTCTAATCTAAATTTACTTGATCTAATAAAGGGGTAGTTATATTGTTTGGCAATGTTGTAATTTATCTGGCCTTTGCAGCCGTTTTGGGATCTGCGATTTTATTCTTTGTTTCTGCGCATACAAAAAACCAAAAAGCTAATCAAATAGAAGATATTGCTATATATGCTGCCTACTTACACGCCTTTGCCGTATTTATTGCTTCTGCTTTTTTGTTATATTTACTTTTTACCCATCAGTTTCAATACGCTTATGTTTACAATCATACTGACTTGCATCTAAAATTACATTACCTCATTTCTGCTTTTTGGGCTGGGCAGGAAGGCTCATATCTTTTTTGGGCTCTTTGCGGAGCGATCGTAGGTTTGTTTGTTCTTGAAAACGAGCAAAAGCTGCGTTCGGCGGTGATGACAGTTTTTATGGCCGGTCAGGCCTTTTTGATCCTTATGTTAATTCTTGACAGCCCTTTTAGAATATTAGATTGGTTGCCTGCCGACGGTAGTGGGATGAACCCTCTTCTGATGGACATTTGGATGGTAGTTCATCCGCCCATTATATTTGCCGGCTATGCACTTCTACTTGTTCCCTATTCTTATGCTTTGGCAGCTCTTTATCATAAAGATTATCGCGAAGGGTTGATCAGGTGTCAATTTTGGGTTTTAATTGGCTGGCTCTTATTGGGAACAGGTATATTGATCGGTGGCGTATGGGCTTACCGGGTTTTAGGCTGGGGCGGTTACTGGGGCTGGGATCCGGTTGAAAATGCTTCGTTAATACCCTGGCTTACAGCCTCAGCATTGGTGCATGGATTAATACTCCAAAAACAAAAAGATAAGTTTATTCGTTCCAATTTACTTTTAGCCATTAGTACATATCTATTAGTTATTTTAGCTACTTTTCTTACTCGCAGTGGGGTTATGTCAGCTTACTCTGTTCATGCATTTGCTGAAAATGAATTAACTTATGTGCTGACATCATATTTATTATTATTTTCACTATTGGCGGGTATCTTATTTGCCTGGCGTTACAATGATATGGGCAAGGATAAAAGTTTTATTATTTCTCCGTTTTCGAGGTCAGGCAGTTTTAGCCTAAGTATGATTATCTTCTGTATGATTGCAGCCTTAGTTTTATTGGGCACAATATCTCCTTTGTTGACTGGAATATTTGGTAATCCTGCCATGGTTGATAGTTCATTTTATACCAGTGTTAACGCTCCTTTATTTTTTGTAATACTGTTGTTATTAGGTTTGATCGAAATGATTTGGTGGAAAAAGAGTAATTCTTTTCAGATTTCCAGATATTTTCTGTTCGCCCTGCTTACTGCTGTAATCGCTGGTTTGGGTGCTTACTTTGCCGGGGTTAAGTCGATCACAGATTTACTTTATTTGGGTGCGTGTGGCTTTGCCTTATTTACAAATATAATTCTACTTATAAAAGTATGGTTACGCAGCGGGTTAAAATTCAGTGGAGCTTACCTTGCTCATGTCGGTATAATTTTGATGCTAGCGGGAATTTTAGTTTCCACCAATTATACCCGTTCTATTTTAATTGAGTTGACTCAAAACCAGCCTGTTGATATTTTTTCGCACACATTTACTTATCAAGGTTATGCCCTTGAAAATAATAACAGCTATGTGTTAAATATAGAACTTAACCGGGCCAATAAAACGAATCTTGTTCAACC
>JAABTH010000017.1 GCA_011389985.1 Bacillota bacterium | reverse complement strand
TAGCTTTCTGTAAAGGGTAGCCCGGCTGATACCAAGAGCAGATGCAGCCTTTTCTTTACCGCTGGTGCTGTGACCATATTTCTGAAGCGCTACCCTGATTGCCTTGCTTTCGAGTGATGTTAAATCTTCCAGTCCACTCGTATCACTGCGTCCAAGATACCTTATAATTTTATCGGGAAGACTGGCCCTGTTAATCTTTGGCTCTGATTCAATATTAACCGCGTATTCCACTGCATTTTCCAGTTCTCTCACATTACCTGGCCAGGGGTAGGCAAGCAGTGCTTCCCGGGAATCTTCACGGAATCCTGATATTTGTTTGTTCAAGCGCCTGGAATAATAATCGAGGAAGTGGTGCATCAGTAAAAGTATGTCGTCTTTTCTTTCCTTTAAAAGGGGAAGCCTGAAAGGGATAACATTGATCCTGTAGTAGAGATCCTCTCTGAATTTGCCCTCTTTAATCAGTTCTTCCAAATCTCTGTTGGTTGCAGCAATGATCCGCACATCCACATCCCGAAAAGAAACACCACCGATACGCGCAATGGTTTTGTTCTCTATAACATGAAGAAGTTTAACCTGAAAATCGAGCGGCATATCACCTATTTCGTCAAGAAATATGGTTCCACCGTGAGCAAGTTCAAATTTACCCGGCTTGCCTCCTTTGCGGGCTCCGGTAAAGGCGCCCTCTTCATAACCAAAAAGCTCGGATTCAAGCAGGGGTGCCGGTATGGCCGCACAGCTAATTGCTATAAAAGGATTTTTCCGACGCGGGCTTTCTTCATGAATAGCCCTGGCAAAAACACTTTTACCTGTGCCTGTTTCACCCCGGATCAGAACTGTTGAATCGGTTGAAGATATAAGTTTCATTTTTTTCTTAATCTCGGTTAATTCATTACTGGCTCCGATTATACCGGAAAATGTTGTCATTTTATTCTCTTTAACAATCCGGTTGGCCATTTCTTCGACTTCTTCTTTACGCCTGAAAGAAAGAACAGCCCCTGAAACACTTGTATCTTCATACATAAGGGTAATATTGTAGAAAAGGTTTATCTTCTTGTTCCCATTCCCGTTATAAGAGATCTCTTTACCAAAATACTGGTCACTGCCGGAACTGTAATTCATACTGATTACATCTTCCACATTGAAATCAGGGAAGAGATTTTTTATATGATGACCTTTTTTGTTACCATGTTCAAGGCCTAGCATCTTCTCGGCCGCTTTGTTTATATTGGTAATGCTGCCATTTGGGTTGATTGCAATTATGCCTTCATAAACTGAGTTTATTACGTCTCTGAACTGATTCATCAGGCTGGTGACCTTAATTTCCATCCTTTTTTCGTTCAGGCTGATCACTATAATATTGCAAAGTTTGTTCAGAAAATCCTGCATTTTATCATAATGGTTGACCAACTTGCGGCGATGCTGCTCTGTCAGGGCAAGGAGCGAAAGAGTTCCGATTTTATGGTTGTCATATATAATTGGTTGCATCAGGAAGGCAAGAACATCGCATTGAGCCGAGTATTCACAATCGGCACAACAGACTGCATAAACCGTATTTTCAACTAATATTGAATCTTCGCCTGGCGATAACATAATTTTATGAGTCATACAACCATCATCATAGATGGCGCCGACTTCTTTTTCAAAGTAACCGCTGCCAGCTATAACTTCAAGGTCTTTGTTGATTACACCGATTTCTATATCAACTACACCGGCAAAAGCTCCAGTTACCTGCTGTAAAAATACCTGGATACTTTTTAGTTCATCCAAGTGACAGCCCCCCCTAAATCAAAACGACCTCATTACCGCAGTTTTTCAGAAATTTATCAAAATCTTTGTAAGCAACTGTAATCGTTGCCGTATTAACATTGGGATGAAAATTAACTTTTTCATGTTTTGCAAGGTCGCGGTCAATTACAGCTATAACCGCTTTTTTATGATCATTAATCAAACCGAAAGGTGATACGGCACCTGTTTCCAGCCCCAGATGTTCAGCCAAACGCCGTTCGGATGCAAAACTTAATTTGCCGGCGCCAAGCTTTTCTGAAAGTCCGCTTAAATCCGCCGACTTATTTTCTTCTAAAACAACCAGATAGTGGCGGTTGCCTTTATTGTTCCGCAAAAAAAGGTTTTTTGCATGAACGCCTTCGATATCTTTCCAGTATTTTTTTGCCTCATCAACAGTGTACACCGGGGGGTGTTCATGTTTTACATAATTTATACTTAGCTCATCCAAAACATCATATACTTTACATTCGGCTTCGTTCATCTTTATCAAGCTCCCTTCCACATCACATATTATATGATCAATTCGAGAAAATATCATATATTCCTTTTATCCTATCATTAGCTTAGGCCATTACTTTCTTAAGAGGTATGGTCCTAGTCCGAAAATCCAAAATCCGCTTTTAAAAGTTTGATCAGAGCTCTTGACAACCATCCTCCCATAACAGCGGTTAAACAACCATCTGCCGCTGTAACTGTCACCACAACCGGATATATAAACTCCGTATCCATGCTTAAGGCTTTTCCACCACCGGCCGCGATAGATGCTGCCATCTGCCTTTTTCATTATTCCCCAGCCGTGATATTCACCTTTAGCAAGCTCTCCTTTATAACTGAGTCCCGAGGCAAAATAGCAAGTTCCCCTGCCGTGAAGTTTTCCACGCTGCCAGCGGCCTTCAAATACTGAACCATCTGCCTGTTTAAGAGTTCCGCAGCCGTGCCAGAGTCCGGCTTTGAATTCTCCCTCATAAAGATCACCTGAAACCGATTTGAAAATACCGTTACCACAAATTTGATCTTCTATCCACTGCCCTTTATATTTTGATCCATCAGGCCATTTCTGCTCGCCATACCCTTCACGCTTACCTTCAAAAAAACTGCCTTTATATTCTAACCCATCGTTATAAATCACAGTTCCTTCACCATAAGGCAGCCCTTCTTTGAGCCCACCATTATATTTTGATCCATCAGGAAAGAAAAACCGGCCGCTGTCGGCTGGCTTACCTTCTATGAAGATACCACAATAGCGGGAACCGTTTTTGTAAACCAGTTCTCCTTCTCCATGAGGCAAATTGTTCTTGCTTTCGCCAACATAGACGGCACCGTCGGGGTAAACAAAACGACCTTTACCAAGATTATGTCCGTCCTTAAATTTTCCGTAGTATTTGCCGCCAGTGACAAAAGTAACCACACCATTACCTTCAGGCAAACCACTTTTAAGGGGCCCCTGATAGGATGATCCGTCACTAAAATAATAGTGCCCTTTATTAGTAAAAGTACCTTCCTGGAAAAGACCTTCGAAACGCGATCTATTGGCGAAATGATAGATCCCCGGTCCATGTCTGCGTCCTTCTTTCCATAAACCTTCATATTTACTACCATCCGGCCAAATCATTATACCGACGCCTTCTCTTTTATCGTCTTTCCAGGTTCCTTCATAACTTCTTCCATCAGGCCAGACCATTTTACCTTCGCCATTGCGAGTAGCATTTTTCCAATAACCGGTATATATTTTTCCATCAGGCCACGAGTACGTCCCCCACCCTTCATAGAAACCTTCTACAAATTCTCCTTCATATTTTTCACCACTTGGCCAATAATATGTGCCGACCCCATGCATTTGATCTTCAAACCAATCACCCACATATTTACGCCAGTCGGCAAAGAGATACGTTCCCCGACCATGCATGCGATCTTCTTTCCATTGTCCATCATATTTATCTCCATTTGACCAGGTAAAGACTCCCTCGCCGTGGAAGAGTCCTTCTTTCCATTCCCCGGTATACCTGCTGCCATCAGGCCAGGTAACAGTACCATTTCCATGAGGTTTTTCATTTAAAATGTCTCCACGGTATTCACCGTCTCCGGCAAGTTTCATAGTTATCTACAGCCTTTCGTTTATATTCCCAGTTGTGCCAGTGCTTCTTAAAAACTGTATTCACCTAAATATATCCTGGTAAAACATTACTATCATTCTACAAACCCAGGTTCGTTCCTTCCTTCCCGGGAATATAAATGCTAACACGTTAGGTCTTAACATTGTGTTAGCATTTAATTATAAACTCTGTAAGATTATTCTGATCAGCCTGTCTGAATATCTTCATCCAGGGATTTATCAATTTTTTTTCTGGCAAGGTAAACCATAAATATCCCCAATTCATAAAGTAACATCAGTGGTATAGCCATTAAAACCTGAGAAAATATATCAGGCGGAGTAATGACAGCAGAAACTATTATTATAATCAGTAGAGCAAATTTTCGGTTACTCCTGAGGAAAGCTGTATTTACCAAACCGATGCTGCCCAGAAACCAGAATACAACCGGCATCTGAAATACCAAACCGAAAGAAAATATAAAAGATGTAACAAATGAAATATAGCGTGCGAAACTAAAGTTCGGCACAAGATCGGAGGCCGAAAAACCGATAAAAAAGTTTAGAGCAAATGGTAACACCACAAAATAAGCAAATGAAAGTCCTAAAGCAAAAAGCAAGTACATGATGAATGTTAATAAAACTGCCCGGCCTTTTGTCATTCCGGCAGCAGCCATTGCCAGGGCAACCAGTTGGTAAAGAATAATTGGAAGAGTAACTGTAGCACTGGTTATAAAGGCCAAGCGCAGGTTTGCCAGAAGCGCCTCAGATGGAGTCAGAAATATAAGCTGCAAATCTAGCCCCTGCTCAGATAAATCTTCATAAGCCAGATCGGCAGGAATAAGCAATATTCTTCTTACCTCGTCGCTAAAAGCAAAACTAATAACAGCAAATATAAAAACCGTAACTATTATTATAATAAGACGCTTTCGCAGATCTTCAAATATACGAATTAGTTTGTTCCTATCCATAAGCGCTTAAGTTGCAGCCTCCCTGACTTTATTCCGCTTCCGGCTCCCCGTTAATTACGTCTTCATTTTCGAGGTAATCCAGATAGCCAAGAGCATCCTGGTATATGTCGCTATCTTCATGTTCATTGAGCATTATTTCGTTAAGAATGCTCACAGCCATATTTCGATCACCCATATATTCACCGAGTAGGACCGCATAGTAAAAACTCTCTTCGCTGCTGGCAAGACCTTCTGTATAGAGAGGCTCAAGATACTCATATAACCACTGGATTTCTTCTAAAAGCCTTTCTTCATAATTTAATGATTCAAGCAGGTTCAGCAGTGAAAGGTGAACCATTATATTTGGCTCCTCACTCAGCAGCTCAAGAAGTTTATCAACTTCCGGCTCAATTTGCTCGTCCTCTTTTCCCATTTCGATATAAAGGTTGATCAATTGGAGCCGATACTCTGTATTATCCGGGTCTAACTGGACAAGAGTAGAAAATACTGAAGAAAGTTTTTCGCGGCTTTGCTCAACGGCTTCAGGGTCATCAAAAAAAACTTCCTGAACAAATACCAGGTAACGATAATTTTCAGCCAATTCCAGGAGCAAAGGAACAGTAGGTTCATTTTCAGCCAGATACAGTTCAAGCCTTTCAACTTCATCGCTATAATGTGCCAGATAATCTTCCGGTTGGGGCTCCGTCTGCTGTTGTTCCGGTGATACAGCTTCCCGGCCACTTAGAGTCTGGCCGATATAAACACCAAGTAGAGATATAATCATCCCAAGCGCGAGAACAGCGGCTACTATCGCCGCCCAACGCTGATTTTTCAGATCTTTTGCCCTTACGTTTTTACGTGCCAAAAAAATCCCTCCGGATCTGTTTTCTGTTCCATTTATTCATCCGATTCATCTAACATAATTAGTAATCGGCCGCAATTCTCACAATACACTAAAGCTCCGGGATTGTAAAGATGACCGCGCTGTGCTGAAGAGATAAAAACCCGGCAGCCACCGCAAATATCATTTTCAACAAGAGCCAGTGCTTGACCTTTATGTTTTTCTGCAAGTAAAGTATAACGATCAAGGTATTTTTGATCGATACAGGTGGTCTTTTCAATTCTTTTTTCTTCGATGTCGGTTAGTTCTCGTTTGTATAAAGACAGCACCTGCTCAAGCTTTTCTTCCTTTTCTTTCAGTTCTGTTTCTGCTCTGTCACTTTCTTCCTTAAGCCTTTTAAGGGAACTTTCCTGTTCCTCTACAGACTCCATTAAAACCAGCAAGCGGTCTTCAAGTTTCTTTTTCTCCTCAGCCAGGATATCCATTTTTCGCTGCATCTGTTCGAGTTCTTTTGCGCTGGTAGTTTTGCCACTATACAAACCATCGTTTAACTCTTTTCGGTCATCAACTATCTTTTGTATCTTCATTTCCAAATTTTTAAGAGTTTTGCGAGCAGTCCTGAGACTTTCATTTAGACAGGCCTGCTCACTCTTTAAATTGTCCAGGTTCTGTGCTACCTCTTTAACTCCGCTTTTAAGGGGAGCCTCTTCAATTGTTTTTTCCAGAGCGGCAATAGTCATGTCGATTTTTTGAAGGTCCCAGAGTAGTTTTAGCTGCATACGTATGCATCCTTTCCTGCTTGGCTTATATTTAAAACATTAAAAAGATCTTTATTCCTGCCGATAAAAAAAGTAGGTGCAAACCTACTCTAACTTAGATCCCATACTGTAGGAAAGGAAGAATGTATAGTTACTTCCGTCCCAAAACCATCTTGTTTTAAACGTTCCTGTAGATACCTGCCAAGATAATATATACCCGGCATCTCGGTTGAAACGTGTCCGGCATCAACAAGAGCCAGACCTAACTGCTCAGCGCGTTTGAGATCATGATATTTAAAGTCTCCAGAAATAAATAATTCCGCACCCTGTCGGCCGGCGGTCTCAATCATTGATCCGCCACTACCTCCGCACAAAGCAATTTTTGTAAAATCTTTTTTCCCGAAAGTTTGAAAACGGGGTGTGCAAAAAGGAAGTTTAGCACTGCAATTTGCTACCAACTCACCGATAGAAACAGGCTTTTCAAGATACAAAAGCAAACCCATCCCAATTTGTTCGCCTTCCAGATCTAAGGGATATAGATCATAAGCCACCTCTTCGTAAGGGTGTATCCTCAAAAGCGAAGTTATTACCTCTTTCTTATGTGTAACAGGCAGTATCGTTTCCAACCTGATTTCATCTGTTTTTTCAAGCCGTCCCCCTGACCCAATAAAAGGGGTAGTATCTTCACCCGGCAAAAAAGTGCCGGTTCCGGCAACCTGGAATGTGCAGTGGCTGTATCGCCCAATCTGACCTGCTCCGGATTCAGCGAGAGCTTCTAAAATAATATCTTCATGACCCACAGGTACATAAGCTACCAGCTTTAGCAGCTGTTCGTTAGCTGTTACTTCAAGAACAGATTTATCCTTAATCGGTAGTTCAAGTATTTCAACAAGTTGATCGGTTACTCCGAAAGGGGCAATATCAAAATTCGTATGAGCGCTGTATATGTTTAGATGGTTCCTGACTGCTTCGGCAACAAGGGCTCCCTGAGGCAGGCTTTCGTCTATACCTGTAAGACTATTGAAAAATAAGGGATGATGGGTAACAATCATTTCCGCATTCAAATCAATTGCCGCTTTTATGGTTTTGCTGTCAGGGTCGAGCGAAACAATAATTTTTTTAATCTCCGCTCCCGGATCACCCAACTGCAAACCAACGGGATCCCCCGGCATGGCAAGCGATAGAGGAGCAAGCTCTTCTACATAAGAAATTATTGATTTTGCCGTTGGCATAACTAATCTCCCTTACATTCCAAGGCGATTTTTTCACGAAACTTTTTCATTAACATTAATGTTAAATTTCCCGGCACATTACCTCTGATTATCTCCCCGTCAATTTCGCTGACGGGATTAACCTCAAGGGTAGTTGATGTCAGCCAAACCTCTGAAGCTTTTTTTAAATCCTCGACTGTAAAAGCGGTCTCTTCGTATGGTGTTTCAGTTTCATGCAATATATCAATAACTATCTGTCTGGATATTCCAGGCAAAATAAGGTTTGTTCGAGGGTGTGTGCATACAGCTCCATCGATCAGGGCAAAAACATTTGACCTGGTCCCCTCGGTAACGATATTGCCGGGGCGATAGAGAACTGCTTCAATCGCTTTTGCTTCATAAGCTTTCTGCCTTGCCAAAAGATTCGGAAGCAGGTTCACAGTTTTTATGTGGCAGTTTAACCAGCGTTCATCTGGAAGAGTGATACAACTTGCCGGGCTTACTTCTTCAATATCAGGCAATGGCGTCATAGGTCGTACATACATGACCATACCCGGGGTAATCCCCTCAGGGAAAATATGGTCGCGCCTAGCGATGCCCCTTGTAACCTGCATATAGATATAACAATCTTTATAACCGCTTTTTATGATCAGATCATTCGCTGCTTTTTTCAGATCAGTATCACTGTAAGGAATATCAATCCGAATCGCACCGGCACTGTGATGCAGTCGTTCAAGGTGAGCGTTCAAATAAAAGGTACAGCCATTATAGACCCTGATTACCTCATAAACCCCATCCCCAAGCAAGTATCCTCGATCTTCAAGTGATACTTTTGCTTCGGCAAGATTAGATATTTCACTGTTAATCCAGGCCAGGTTTTCCATTTGATCATCATCTCCGACATTCAGTTATTTATGTTTAACCGCAGTCAATGCAACAGCTAAGAAAAACTATTTAAGAGTATGTTTCGTTAATTGATTCAGGCAAGACATATATATTAATACATTAAACGTTGTTTATGTTTAAACTTGATCACGCTTATCTATAAAGTTTATTTAGCCAATTTTTTCTTACCTTTTCTGTGCCTGATCAGGAGAACTACAACAATTACCAAAGCTACCAGAATTAATATCGGCCAGAGCACCAAAGGAATAGTTCGAACCGGATTTATTCTTCCGGAAGTAACTGCATAGTATGAGTCGGCTTCCGGCAGGCCGGAAGAACCGACTGGCTGAGATGCTGCATATTCAAGGACTGTTGCCCAGACTTTCAAATCTTCATTGTCTAGATTGACAATCAGGCTGTCAAGCTCATTTACATCAACCGGCCTGCCCTCTTCATCTTTTAAAACAATGTCGAGTGAGGGCAGCATTTCACCGACCATGGGCAGAAAAGAAACTATGTAAGAATCAGTGATCAGGCAATAAAGCTCTTCATCACCACGTTCTAAGGGCACATAGAGATCATCGTCAAAACCCTGTCTTCCATCACCAACGTAACGTTCGGCGCTTATCACAGCCCTTGTTGTAGGAATGGGTAGATCGAGAAAGGGCACTGTGAATAATATGGCATTTTGTGGGTTATAACTATAACGCAAACCCGAAAACTGAAGAAAATAAGTATCTCCCATCATTTCAGAAAGCAGAGTGGCCACTTCAAGGGCTCTTCTAATCTCTTCACCGGTCAGGTAAGCTGCAACAATTGAGTAACCGGCATCGCCATCAGGTCCTATTCCCAGTCCAACCAGTTCAGCCAGATCGTAGGCCGAAACCTGACCGAGGGCATGGGGCATGGTACCGGGAGTGATACTGCCGCGGATCGCTCCGTTAGCCTGAATAGCAAAATCAGCCTTCTGACCGGTTTTTTCTTCTGTCACGAGGCGCATGGCATCGGCAACAAAATTGCCGAACGGCGACTCGCTTAAAGGAGGATAGTTTGGTATTTCAAATTCAGAAAGCATAACCGTATCTAGAACATGCTGAAACTGTCCGCCGGTTTTTTCAAAAATCATTTCATTAAGTATTTCGGTGTACTCTTCAATAATGAGATCGATATCGCGATCGGGCGGAAAGTTATAGTCTAAGGGAATTAAATAAGGCACATCATTTTCTGTATTGCGGACTCTCAAATCACCGGTAGCCGGGTTATAGGCCAGATCGAAACGGCCAAGGTACTGCAATAGCGACCCTGCCTGGAGGATGTAAGTGTTATTTTCAACCACCGGTTCTTCCAGGGCTGTATGACAATGCCCACCGATTATAAGATCAATGCCGGCAATAGTTCGAGCCAGTTCGCGATCTTCTTCAACACCCGAATGGGTAATGGCAATAATTATATCAGCACCCTGGCTTTTCATTTCATCAACCAGAAGTTTAGCTATTTCATGTTGATCACTAAATTCAACCGGTTCATTTGCAGTTGTATAAGAAATAGCTTCTTTGCCAATCAAACCAAACAGGCCGACTTTCAGACCATTATCAAGGGTCAATATGGTGCTTTCCCGGTAAAGCCCCATGCTGGCAAGCGGATGATCTTCGGGAGCTACAGTATTGGAAGCCAGAATAATTGTATCTTCATGAGCTGCAGGGTAACCTGCCTCGATGTAATAACCTGCCAGGATATCGGGTCCGTAATCATACTCATGGTTCCCTATAACCACGGCATTATAACCAATCATCTGTTTTAATTTCAGTTCAAGAGCGTACCCTTCCGGAATGAGCCAGCTATAAGGTGAACCGCCAATATAATCGCCGGCAGATAAAAGCAGTACCGGCTCCCCTGAAGATTCTTTTTCCACCCGTATCTGGTTGACAGCTGAAGCAAGGCGGGCGTATCCGCCTACCGTCGGATTTTCCCGAAACGGGTGGTAATCAACGGTTGGTGAATGTGGTATGACAGCGCCATGCTCATCATTGGTATGCAGTATAGTTAAAAAAAGTTCTTCATCTGCGGCAAAAATACTTTGAGAACCAATAAACAGGCTTAATCCAAACAATAGGACAACTATTATGAGAAAAAACAGATGGGAGCAAGTAACTTGAGTATTCTTTTTGCAACACAAATAATTCATTGTACCAACTCCCTTTAAAGATTTACAAAGTAAATCATTCATTTCAGGTTTCTTTTACCGGCTGGTTTAATAGTTCAATATAAATATCCATTGTTCCTCCACAAGCCATTCCTTCATCAGCAGCAGTATCGGCTGTAAGTTTAAAGCGAAATTTTTCTGTCGTACCCCTGTCGAGACAGGTAAGAGCCTCGCGCCTTACATCTGCTTCAGCACAACCGCCGCCAATCGTACCCCTGATAGTTCCGTCCGGAAAAATGATCATCTGAGATCCTGCTTTACGGGGTGTTGAACCAAGGGTGTTAACAATTGTTGCCAGAGCAGCTGTAATTTTCTCAGCTTCCACTGCTTTCAAAGCACGCAATACTTCTAATTGGGCAGATTCATCTTTGCTTCTGCCCCGCCTTACCTGGATTATTTCGGCCAAAATAGATATTGCTATCTCTGCTTCGGTCACTGCCCCTATTTTCAAACCTATTGGGGAATGGACATGCGACAACTGTTCTTTTGAATAACCGGCTTCAGTAAGTTCCCTGAGCTGTTTTTTAACTCTGCTTCTACTGCCAATCATGCCGACATAGGCTGTTTCCGCTGATAGAGCCTGCTCAAGGCAGTATCGGTCATGTTTATGGCCACGCGTAACTATAACCAGGTAGTCCGAAAGCTTTGGTTTAATTTCTTTATATGCGCCTTCAAAAGTATCACATATTAACCGATCTGCATCAGGGTGGACACTTTCAGCAGCAAAAGAAGGCCTGTCGTCAATTACTATTATTTCAAAATCAAGATGTGAGGCAATTCGGCAGAGGGCAGCCCCTACATGGCCTCCGCCGAAAATGATTAACCGGGGGGGCATTTTGTAAATATGCAAAAACAGGCTTATCCTGCCATCATGTTCAGTATCAATATCTATGGTTAAACTTGAATCTTTTGATAAAAAGGGTAAAACTTCTTTTTCAATAACATTTGTAAGGTTCTGATCAACCTCGCTGTAAACAATTACGCTTTTACTGATAACAAGTTTTTTTCCTGAAAGAGATTTACTATCTGCTGCATTCATTATTGTAATGAGTACAGTTTTTTCTCCGGCAGTCAGCATGCGGTCTATTAATTGGTAAAGAGACATTTGTATATTCCCCCCGTGCCGCTCTATTCCCAGAACTTCATCGTTCCATTTTCCAACAGGTTGATATGCAATTTAAATGCATCGCGAAGGGTCTGGCTAATGTGACCTGAGGGAGAACCATCCACATAGCGGTGCAGATAATCACGATAATCCGGATGCGCACACTTTTCAATAATTATTTTAGTTTTTTCTTTCGGGCCCAATCCGCGCAAATCAGCCAGTCCCTGTTCGGTCACAAAAACCTGAACAGAATGTTCATTATGATCAGGGTGCGTAACCATGGGCACCACGGTTGATATCCGTCCGTCCTTTACTACCGAAGGGGCCATAAAGATTGAAAGATAGGCGTTCCGCATGAAATCTCCGCTGCCGCCTATACCGTTTACAAGATCTGTTCCACAAACATGAGTTGAGTTTGCATGTCCATTAATATCAAATTCAAGCGCAGTATTAAGGGCAATAACGCCAAGCCGTCTTATCACACCAGGGTTATTTGATAGTTCCTGGGGTCTAAGGACAATGCGCGGCGTAAAAAAATCCATATTATTATAGATACGCTGCAGGTTTTCGTCTGACACAGTAAGGCTGCATGTGCTGGCTCCTGTCAGATGACCCTGCTCCATCAGGTCGATTAAAGCATCCTGAAATACCTCAGTATACATCATGAAAGGCGGGATGTCCGGGTCATCCCCCAGGCATGACATGACAGCATTGGCGATATTGCCAACACCGGCCTGCAGGGGTAAAAATTCGGGGGGGATACGTCCGGCCCGTTGCTCTTCAAGTAAAAAGTCAACAACCTGGTGGGCAATCCGTCGGCTGATTTCATCGGGCGCATCAAGGGGGACCATACCGTCAGGTTCATTGTTGTCAATAACGGCTACAATTTTTTTCGGATCAACCAAAGCATAGGGCAGGCCGATTTTACTGAGTGGCTCATAAATTGGTATGGGGCTCCTGTGCGGCGGAGGTGGCATAAGTTTTACATCAGCCATTTCACTAAGCCGTACCGAATGATAGCGGTTCAATTCGATGATAACTTTTTCGGCACAGTGTAAAAATGTCGGCGATGCTCCTATTGAAGTAGACAAATAAACTCGTCCATCGGCAGTGATCTCGGCAGCCTCAATTACTGCCCAGTCAACATCACCCAGAAAACCGAATTGCACTGCCTGGGGCAGATGAGACAAGTGCATATCAGTAAATTCAATTTCCTGTGCATTGATCTGTTTTCGCATTATTTTTGAAGACTGATAAGGCGCCCGCCAGGCTACAGCTTCAGCCTCAGCGAGAAGATCATCAAGACGTCCTGTTGAAGCGCCGGTAAGGACATTTATTTTAAAAGGCTCTCCTTTGGTATGCAAATCCTTGGCATAACGGGCTAAAGCCCTAGGTATTGCTTTAGCTGAACCTGCTGCTGTAAACCCACTAAAAGCAACTGTTTGTCCATGTTCTATCAGCGAAGCAGCTTCTTCTGCAGAAAGACGTGGAAAGTGAATCGGACTCATCGGTTTATACCTCCTTCAGACATTCATATCACTTAGCTACTATTATAATCTATAAACAGGCTCGTGCATCACAAATAACTGATTAAATTAGAAACTTCTCTTTTCTCTTATAGGTTAACATACGCCAAAACCATTCCATTGGGCCATATTTAAATTTTCGGAACCAGAGGTTACTCCAGATGACCTGAACCAGGTATATAACCAGCGTTATGAAAATACCTTGTAAGACCGATATTTCGGCATATAATCCAAATCCGAAACCATAAAAAAGTAATATACAAATTATTGTTTGCAAAAGATAGTTCGTGAGAGCCATCCTGCCTGCAGCAGCAACCGGAGATAGCAATCGCTTCCAAAATTCTTTCTGCAGCGCTATCAATACAATTGATACATACGATGGGAATATAAATATAGAAGCAGCATAGTTTGAAGCTGAGAGCAGGGCAGGTTTAAATAGAGTATTTACCGGCAAAAGACTACCTTCAACAAAAGAATAGATTATCATAAACAAAATACCTATTGGCAAGCCCGTATTGCGTATTTTCCTTAACAATGGCAGATTCCCCGGAATATCTCTGAAAATTCTTTTTTTCCCGGCATAAAGGCCACAGAGGAAAAAGGCCAAAACTGCCGGTATCCAGACAATTAAACCCAGAAGAACATAAGGAACTTCGTTGATAAGCCTGAACCCAATAATTTCAAAGAAAGAACCCTGGGTGTAAATTTTAACAGCGCCTTCAATCATATTTTGCATAATTAGAGGGTATTTATCCCCGGCATAATATTCTCCCGCTCCGTTTATGAGACCAAAAAGAAAATTTAGAATAGTTGAGAGTATAAAAAGACTGAGGATCCATTTACGGATTGACTGAACAGATTTGTTTCTGAACTTAAGCAGGATAAAACCGATTATTGCATAGGTGAAAAGTATATCTCCGCTCCATATAAAAAAAAGATGAATAAAACCAAAACCCAGGAGCACAAATAAGCGGCGGCGATAAAGTGGAATTAAATCCAGGCCTTTTTCCAGAGTTCGTTCCATAAATATGAAAAACCCCAAACCGAAAAGAAAAGAAAATATGGCATAAAATTTACCGGTGAAAAGTAGCTGTATAAACCAGGCTCCCACCTGCTCAATGCCTGATGGAAAGCTGGTTGGATAGCGATCAAAAAAAATAGGGTATTTAAAAAATGACATGTTAACCATTAAAATTCCAAACAGAGCCAGCCCTCGAATTATATCGATTTCATTAATTCTTTCACCCGGCTGTGTTGGTGCAATAAGAGTTTCATTCATATCTAGACCTCCGGTGTCAGATATTTAACATTCTGCTCAATGTGTAGCTTTTTTATGAAGCTTTCCTTTAATATACTTAGCCCTGATTTTAACTAATTTATAACCTTCTGTCACTAAGCGCCGGGAATTTAGCCCTGACCGCTGCCGGCAACCTTGAATCGACCTCCGCTACTAACAGTTCACCTGATTCACCGCCTTGCGCATTGATATTGCCCCAGGGGTCAATGACAAGGCTGTTTCCTCCCAGCGCCGTACCTTTAAGGCTTCCCGCACAATTACAGGCGATTAAATTGCATAAATTTTCAAGAGCCCTGGTCCGGTTCAGCAGAATCCAGTGCTCCAACCGGGCATGCGGCCAGGCTGCAACAATAAAAAAGGTATCTACATCAAATGATATCATTTCGCGATATAGTTCAGGAAAGCGGAGATCATAGCATGTACTGAAACCCCATGTTCCGTAACAGGTTTTCATGACAAATAGGTCGCTTCCCGGCTTCAGCAGTTTGCACTCCTCCGACTGGTAGCCGAAAAGATGTATTTTACGGTAACATCCCGCCAATGAGCCATTCGGGTTGATCAGAATACTGGTGTTGTAATATTCCGCGCCATCCTGTTCAATTATACTTCCGCCTAGTAGATAACAACCAATTTTCTCTGCCCATGGAGCAAGGCGGGAATAAGTTTCGCCCTGTAAGTGCTCACTTTCACTGTGATAACGATCAAAGTTAAAAAACCCGGTTGCCCATATCTCCGGCAGAATGACAATCAGCGGGCCCTGGTCCGATTCGGCAATTTTTTTAAGGTATTCTTCAACCCGTTCAAAACGATCGGATCTTGTTTCATCATCATTCAGGTCAAGCTGAATCAATGCAGCCTTATACATATATACAGCACCTCTTCATCGGATAATTCTACAGCAGATGTGATTCTATAACCCCACCGCCGAGCACTTCATCCCCCCGGTAAAAAACAGCCGATTGGCCCGGTGTTACAGCTTTTTGCTTCTTTTCGAACTTGATTTTGGCAAAACCTTTTTCAGGCGGGTATAAGCAAGCGCGAACTGCCGGGGCGCGGTAACGTATTTTCACTTCTAGCTCCTGCGGTTCTCCTGGTACTAAGCCCGAAATATAATTGAGGTTTCCGGCAATTAACCCGGTGCTGTAAGTTTCTTCAACAGGACCTGCAACAACAAGATTTTTCGCCGGATTAAGGCCTACTACATAGAGCGGGTAAGGCGAAGTAATTCCCAATCCTTTACGCTGACCGATTGTATAAAAGGCAACCCCTCGGTGACGGCCTATTTTTTTACCATCCGTCGATACTATATCCCCCGGTTTGATCATCTCAGGACATTCCCTTTCCATGAAAGAGCGGTAATCGTTATCAGGAATAAAACAGATTTCCTGGCTTTCCGCTTTATCGGCAACAATTAGATCGTTAGCTTCGGCTATTTCACGCACTCTCCGCTTCTCAAGCTCTCCTAAGGGAAATAAGATTCGGTTCAGCTCATTTTGAGTTAATATGTACAGCATATAGCTCTGATCTTTACTGTAATCTATCCCTCTGAACAGTTTGTATGTATCGCTTATTTCGTCACGTTCAATACGGGCGTAATGCCCGGTTGAAAGGTAGTCAATGCCCAGCCCGTCCGCTTTTTTCAAAAGCGCAGAAAATTTTATGGCACGGTTGCATTCAATGCAAGGATTTGGTGTTCTGCCTAGCAAATACTCATTTTTAAAGTTGCAAACGATATCTCTGTAAAACTGATCTTTCATGTTGAGCACATAATGAGGGATATCAAGTTTTGCTGCAACTTTAGCTGCATCTGAAACAGCATCCAGAGAACAGCAGCCTTTCATATCCTCATCTGCAGCTTTTTCGGCGAGCGGATCAATCCAGAGCCGCATAGTAACCCCGACTACATCATAACCCGCCTCTTTTAGCAGTAGGGCAGCAACTGAGCTATCCACCCCACCACTCATTGCCACCAGAACGCTTCCTTTACCATGTTTAGCCATATCTTCGCCGGCTCTGCCTTTCTCATTTGACAGCTATAATTTCAATCTTTTTACTTCCTGCAGCACAAAATACATTTCTTCAATCAATTAATCTATTCCTGCCGATATGCTTATATTAGGAATAATGTTGCCTTAATAGCCAGACCGACCAAAGGAAGCTGACCAAACTGCCTTGAATCCTTCTCGACAAAATGTTAAAATATGATTAGTAATAAAATATGGTAAGGGGAGCTGGGGCAGCCCGGCTGAGAAAGAACTAAAGGCGTTCTGACCCTTTAACCTGATCTGGGTAATGCCAGCGTAGGAATACCGGTAAAAACTGTACCGGGCTGTCGCCAACGTTGGCGGCATTTTTTATTTTATTTTGAAGGGAGGTTAAACATATGCCAACATGCAATTTAAGCTTACAGGTAGTGCCCCTGGTCGATCAGGAAAATTTATATCCTATTGTAGACCGGGTTATCGAACTAATAGCAACTTCCGGTGTAAAATATAAGGTTGGACCAATGGAAACAACTATGGAAGGTGAGCTTGACCACCTTTTGGCGATAGTAAGAAAAGCCCAGCAGGTATGCTCGGATAGCGGCGCAGATCGAATTTTGTTCGTAATAAAAATAGATTACAGCAGCAGTGGGGTGACAATTGATGAAAAAATGGGCAAATATCAGGATTAGCCTGCCACCGCTCGTTTTTTTTGTTTTTTTAGTTGGAATGTGGGAACTGGTGAGTTATATTACCCGGGTTCCAGAATATATACTGCCCGCTCCCTCGCTAATTGGCCGTTCTCTTTTTGCAAATGTTTCACTTTTAGCAGATCATACCGCTACAACTTTAACCGCAGTAGCCGGTGGTTTAGCCCTGGCTATCTCAACAGCCATACTGTTGTCCCTGGCCATGGATCGCTGGAAACCTTTAAAACAAGCTCTTTACCCAATTCTCGTTGTTTCCCAGGCGGTTCCGATATTTGCCCTGGCGCCTTTAATGATGATCTGGTTTGGAGTTGGCCTGCTGCCTAAAGTTTTGATTGTTGCGCTTGTTTGCTTCTTTCCCCTGGCCGTCAACCTGGTCGAAGGCCTAAATCAGGTGGACCCGGAAGCAATAGAATTGATGAAAATTATGCAGGCCGACAGCCTGATGATTATGAAATCAGTTCAGCTGCCCACAGCAATGCCTTATTTTTTTTCCGGTTTAAAAATTGCCGCTACTTACAGTGTCCTCGGAGCAATTATCGGGGAGTGGCTGGGTGCAAGGGCCGGATTGGGTATATATATGCTCAGGTCCATGAATTCATTTCGAACCGGCGATGTTTTTGCCTCAATAGTTGTGGTCGTTCTGCTCAGTCTTATGTTATTTAAAATTGTCGAAGCCTTTGGTTGGCTTGCTATGCCCTGGAAGAAGAAAATATCCGACTATAACGAGGAGTGATAAGTATGTTTAAATATATAAAATCATTATCAATTTTCATCCTGGCGATTTCAGTTCTTTTACCCCTGGCCGCTTGTTCTCCGGCAGTGCCTGAAGAATCTGACCAGGTAACTGTTTTGCTTGACTGGACCCCTAACACTAACTACAGCGGCATTTATGCCGCAATTGAAGAAGGTTACTACGAAGAAAATAATTTAAACGTAGAAGTTGTTGAAGCTCCGGGCAGTGTTGTCCAAATGGTTGCTGCCGGGCAGGCTGAATTTGGCATAAGCTACCAGGAAGAAGTAACATATGCAAGGATAAACAACATACCAATCCTTTCTATCGCCGCAATTATTCAAAACAATACTTCCGGCTTTGCCTCTTTGAAAGAGAAAGGAATAGAGACACCGGCAGACTTTGAAGGTAAGAGTTATGGCGGCTGGGGTTCACCGGTCGAAGAAGCTATAATCAAAGCCCTGATGGAAGATTATAATGCAGATTTTGAAGAGGTTGATCTTGTTACAACCGGTGAAGTTGACTCACTGATCGTTATCAAACGCGAGGCAGATTTCGCCTGGATTTATTATGGCTGGACCGGAATAGAAGCTGAATTAAAAGAAATGGAACTTAACTTTATTGAACTAAGAAAAGAAGAACCTGCTCTTAACTATTATACCCCGGTTATCATAACTGGAGAAAGCCTGGCTGAAAATAACCCGAAACTGGTTAAGAGTTTTATCGAAGCTACTGCAAAAGGTTATCGCCTGGCTATTGATGAACCGGATAGAGCAGCAGACCACCTTTTAACTCATGCTCCTGAACTCGCTGAAACGCTGGTCAGAGCCAGTCAAGATTGGCTTGCAGACCAATACCAGGCTGATGCGGAAACCTGGGGAATCCAGGAGCTTGAAACTTGGGAGAAATACGCGCAGTGGTTATATCAATATGAACTGATCGATGAGCTGCCGGACATGAAAGAAGCTTTTACCAACCAATTTCTGAGGTGATAAAAATAGAAAAACTGGTGCTGGATAAAATTAACTCAACTTACTACTCAGGCAAAAAGAAGCTGGCAGTGTTAAAAGATGTTACACTGTATGTCCAGCCCGGTGAATTTGTATCTGTTTTAGGGCCAAGCGGGTCAGGAAAAAGTACAATCCTCAAAACGGCTGCCGGGCTGCTTAGGCCTGATAGTGGCAAAGTTTTGATCGACGGCGAAGAAGTTACAGGCTTACCCCAGCTGGTCGGCTATATGCCACAGCAGGACCTGTTATTTCCCTGGAAGACTATGTGGCAAAATGCTGCTCTTCCTCTGCTAGCTGCCGGAGTTAGCAAAAATGAAGCTTTTGATCGTGTCTCTGAGATGCTCCCACTGTTTGGATTGAAGGGATTTGCAGATTATTATCCCTACCAGTTGTCAGGTGGTATGCGCCAGAGGGCAGCCCTGCTGCGAACCATGCTAATTGATAGCAATTTAATGCTGCTTGATGAGCCCTTTGGCGCTCTTGATGCCCTGACCCGTGAACAAATGCAGGACTGGCTGCTCGGGATATGGGAAAAATTCAGGCGTTCGGTTCTTTTTGTCACCCATAGTATTGACGAAGCAATTTATCTTTCTGATCGTGTTTACGTGATTACCGAAAGGCCAGGCAAAAACGCGATTGAACAAACTATAAAAATCGATCGTCCCAGGGAAAAATCAATATTGACTACCCGTGATTTCACAATTTATAAACAGATTTTAATTAATGCTTTGGCCAACTAAACTCGGCAGAGCTGGTTTCCAAACTACAACATGCCTTGAGCCTGAATTACACCGGACTTTAAAGATTAAAGCAGCCAAATTAAAAATTAGGTTAAACCTAGATAACAGCTTTTAACATGATCATTGTTTAGCAAATCTCCACTTTTACCCTGTAAACAGATTCTTCCCTGCTCTATAACGTAAGTTCTGTCTGTAATTTCAAGAGTGGTGTGCACGTTTTGCTCTACCAGAAATATTGTCAGCCCTTGCTCTTTATTCAAAGTTACCAGGGTATCGAAAACATCATCAACAAGATTGGGAGCAAGCCCAAGAGACGGTTCATCAACGAGCAATATTTTTGGTGCCGACATCAAACCCCTGGCAATTGAGAGCATTTTTCTCTCTCCACCGCTCAGAGTTCCAGCCAGCTGCTTCTCTCGTTCAGCCAACCTGGGGAAGAGTGAGAACACAAAACCTTCGAGTTCAGCGATCTGCTTTTTATCTTTTAGAATATATGCTCCAAGCCGCAGGTTTTCATGCACAGTCATCCCGGCAAAGAGGCAGCCACCTTCCGTGACAAAACTGAGCCCCTGCTTGGTTATATCCGGAACGTACATGTTGCTGATATCAATCCCGTTAAAAAGTATCTCTCCTTCAGTTATCTTGATCATACCGGCAATTGTTTTCAGGCAGGTTGTTTTTCCTACACCGTTTGGGCCAACCAGTGATACAAACTCTCCTGTATCAACTTTTAAAGAAATTCCCCAGAGTATCTGCAGGGGGCCGTAACCCGCGCTAACATTTTTTAATTCAAGCACTTGTTCCTCGCTCCTTCGTGCTACAGCGATACTTTTTGTCGTTACCGGAGCCGGCTAAGGCACAGAGAACGGTTCCATCGTCTCTCCTTCGGCCTTCGCTCTGCTTCAGGACGCTCGAACCCCGTCCCCAGGGCACCGCTAATCTCTTGATCCTTCACTGTAGTGTTAGTCAGACTCAGTTTGTCTTTGCATGCTCCTTGCCAAGGTAGGCTTCAATAACGACCTTGTTATTGACTATTTCTTCGGGGGTACCTTCGGCAATTTTTTCCCCGTAATGAATAACAGCGATCCTGTCACAAATTGTCATAATAAATTTCATCACATGCTCAATGGATATAACCGTAACTCCACTGTCACGAATTTTTTTAATTAGATCTATAAATTCTCCTAATTCACCAGGGGTTAAACCTGCAGCAACCTCATCCAGTAAAAGCAGTTCACCATCTGTAGCCAGGGCGCGAGCCAACTCGAGATATTTTAACTGCACGGTATTAAGATTTGATGCAAGTGTTTCGACCGGCAGAGGAAAATTGACATAATCAAGCAACTCTCTGGCTTTATCATTCGGATCCTGATCTTTATCGCTGCCAAATATGACAGCAACTTTAACATTATCCAGAGCAGTCATCTTATGAAAGGATCGGACAATCTGAAATGTACGGGCAATACCCTTTTTACAGAGAACGTGTGATGAAAGACCTTTAATATTTTTTCCTTTATAAAGAATTTCGCCTTCCTCCGGATTATATATACCGGAAACACAGTTTAAAAAGGTAGTTTTACCGGCACCGTTTGGGCCGATAATACCAAATACTTCTCCTTTTTTTACCTCTATCGAAACTTTTTCTACCGCTGTCAGGCCTCCGAAGCGTTTAACTACATCTTTTGTGACTAAAATATTCTCCTGCATCCGGCACCTTCTCTCTCTAATTATGTTAATCCGGGGTGGCAGTTTATACTGCCACCCCCCACATCTATTCTATTTAGCGAAGATATTCGGGAAGGACAAAGTCGGCCTGCTTGAAAGAATCAGGCCAGACTACCGTTCCCTCACCTTCCAAGTACTGGATAACCGGGAAAATAAAGTATCCTTCACCAACTACCGGGTCAGGAATACTTTCCTCTGTGAAGACATATTGTTCCATAATAATCCCGTCGTCAAATGCTATTTCGCCGGTAATAACCCTTGCATTTGCAAATTCATGCAGGGTTTCCCTGCTTAATTCACCATGTTCATCATAGCATGCCTGAGCAATCTGCAGGAAGAAAGAGGTGGCATCGTAAGCCAAACCACCGGCTGAAGTGCTGGGGGTAAAGCCATAACGGTCTTCAAAGTCCTGCAGGAACTGTTTTGATTCCTCTGTGGTCCATTGCGGAATCTGGTCGAGGATATAGTTTGAATCATCGCCAGTCAGTTCATACCACTCACCGATCCAACCAAGGCCGTCAGCAATCATTACTGCCTGAAGATCAACCTCCCTGGACTGTTTAACGAGCGAGGCAAAAGATGGCGCACTCGCCACGGAAGAACCAACCAGTGAAGCATCGGAATTTCTGATCGCTAAAAGTGTGGGAGTTAATTCGGTTTCACCAAGTGTAAAGTACTCTTCAGCAACTATCTCCCACCCTGCGTCAGTCAGGTATTCCATCAATGCCGCAGCAATACTTCTGCCCCAATCAGTGTCTTCACAAATCATAGCAGCTTTTTTATTGCGTGGTTCCCAAACACCTTCATCAATTGCCTGTTCAATTGTTTCAACATAAGCCTGGACCAATTTCCCAGGAGTAGGCCATGTTTTACCGATCCAGTAGCTGTAAAAATCACGATCACCTAAGTATTTTTCATTAACAATATCAGCAGCGCCAAAACCAAAGAAATGTGGAACCTGGTTACGTGCTGCTGCATCCATACAGGCTGCAGCTACCGAACTATGCCAGTTTAAAATACTGACATCTATGCCATCCCTGATTGCAGCATCCTCGTAAGCCCTGGTAGCCTTTTCAGGATCAGACTGTGAATCAATCTGGACAATTTCCAGTTTGTAGTCGCCGATAGTAGAATCATAGTTATCAAAAGCCATTTCTACAGCTCCAATGAACTCTTCACCAACCCTTGAGTTCGGTCCGGTAAAAGGCCCAAGAACACCAACTTTGAGAACCTGGCCTGGCTCATCACCTACCGGCTCACCATTATCTGGTGCCGGATCCGGGTCGGCACTATCTCCGCATCCAAATAGAGAAAAGTTCACAACCATTGCTAATACAAGCAGAATTACGAGATATTGCTTTCTAATCAATTGAATACCCTCCTTTTTTCTTGTAAAACAGTGTTTAATAAAGCTAAATATTATTAAGCTTTCACCCCCCCCTTAACTAGATTTTTATCTTTAACCCATCAGGTAAAAGTCATGAACCTCCATCTGAAATATAGAGGATTAAATCTTTAAGCCTGTTTTTTAAAGGGCATTAAATCTTTCAGGTAAAAAGCTAACTGATTAAGAAACTGAGCAAGCCCACCAGGGTAAAAGATCATAACCAAAACCAACAGAAGGCCATATATGATTAACCGGATCTCCATTAGCGGCCGTAAAAATTCAAAGATAGGAATGATCAGAAAAGCAGCCAGTAACCCACCCCAGATTGAACCACGCCCACCGATATAGCAGAGCGCTAAAATCTCGACTGTAACCCGGGTATGTAAAACAGCCGGGGTCAAAATGCCGACAAAGTGACCGTAAAAACCACCAATCAGCCCGGCAAAAGCACATGAAACCGTAAAGTTTAAAACTTTATACTTGGTTGCATTAACTCCGGATGTTTCTGCTGCTTCCAAATCCTGACCAATTGCATTAAAAGCCAGGCCGATCTTAGAACTGATCATTCGCTTAAGCACTATGTAAGTAAGAATTACAATAGCAAGAATTGTGTAAATGTAAGGTGCTTTTCCGGATCCCGTAAAAAGAAGCGGCACATTCAGGCCAAGTTGACCCCTGGTTAAGTCAACCATATTTGACGCAAGCGACATCAGAACTATTCCGACGAACCAGGCCATGATAGCGGCAAACATTCCTCTTAAACGCAAAGTTAATATACCGATCAGAAAACCAAGTACTGCGGCAGCTGCAGCAGCAACGAATATACCAATCCAGGGTGATATACCCAGTCTGGTAGCCAGTAGAGCCGAGACATAACCCCCCACACCCATAAATGCGGCGTATCCAAAATTAACAATATTGATATAGCCGACTGTAAAATCAAAACCCATAGCCAATGCCCCAAACATTAAACTTGACACAATAAGGTGTAGATAATACTGGTTATCGATAAATAAGGGCACCAGGGCAACCAAAATTAGCAAACCAAGACCGAGAGGTGTAAAGCCAAGCTCTCTTAAGATATTTTTCTTTTTCATTGACAGTAAAAGATTCTGATTTGTTTCTGTTTGCATCATTTCACCTCTCCCATACACCTTTGACATCTTTACCGAACAAGCCTGAAGGTTTAAACAACAGGATGATAATAATTACAAGCAGGCTAATTACATCCTGCCAACCGGCACCAAGGTTGTAATATGATAGGGCCTCAACCATTCCGACTATAAATCCGCCGATAATAGTTCCCCCTACATTACCCATACCGACAAGTATTACAATAAACCATGATTTATACAGTGGAGCCAGGCCCATGGTAGGATAAGCCGGGTTTATCGAAAGCAGGGCTGCTCCGGCAATACCGGCCAACATACAGGCAATAGAAAAAGTAAGGGTATAGACCCTGTTAAGATTAATACCAACCAACATCGCTCCGGATTCATCTTCAGAGACGGCCCTGATGGAATTACCTGTTTTTGTCTTCGTTAGGAAAATCCAGAATAGGAGAACGGTAGCCATGGCTACCCCAAAACCGGCCAGCCTGTCAATGGAAACATTCATGCCCATTATTGCAACGCTGCCCTGCCAGTATTGACTGATTCCCATAAACTTGGTACCAACAAGGGCCTGGGCTGAGTTCTGCAAAACGATACTTAAACCTACAGTAAGCAGAAAACTATTCATTACCCAGTTTGTTTTTTGCCTAACCCTTAGCGATCTGAAGGCGGTTCTTTCCATAATTGCTCCGCAGACAAAACCTCCGGCCCCAGCTGCCATAATAGCCAGGATCGGGTTTAAACCAAATACTGCATAAGCATAGTAGGAAAAATAAGCGCCCAACATGTAAAACTCACCATGAGCAAAGTTGGGGATATTCATAACGCCAAAAACAAGTGAAAGCCCCATGGCTATCAAAACAAAAAGCCCACCTCTTAAAATTCCAGACAGTAAAATATCTCCTGTAGCAGATAAATCCATCGAATCAACTCCTCATAATGTCTCGATTAAGTTATTATATTCTATTGATTGCAAAAAAAATTATTCAACAACCACCTCCCGGATAAAAATTAAAAATAAAATTACCAATATCCATAAAATTCATATGAATAGATTTAATTTATAATACTTTATACTATATTACATTTATCAAAATAATTGAAGCATAAAATGCATAAAAGTTAAGAGAAATCCCATCTTGCCACAATTTGGGGATTTTTAAAATCCTATCTGCTGAAGAATAAATCTGTATCATGATAGAGCAATTATCATGCCATAATAAGCATTGCAAAACTAAAAGCAAAATACCTGACCGCCTTATTCACAAAACCTGCATCCAGTTGAGTTTAAAGCTATAATTCTTATTGTTGAGCCTATTCAGAACAAATTAAAGATATCTTAATGTCCGATACGTCAATATATTAAATACTATTTTTACATATTTTTCTCTTTTGTTTATTTATAAGAAGGAGTTTTTCTTTTTTAAGCCAATAAACCAACTAATAGAGCACGTATAAACTTTTTTCATCCGGGGGTTGCTGACAACTATGAAAGATCATAAATTATCTGAAAAAATACTGGACAAAACCCATGAAGCGATAATCACTATAGACAAGGATCATATAATTGTTAAATGCAACAAAAAGCTGCTAAATCTGATTGGGCCTGAATATGAAAACCCGGTCGGAAAACCGATCGAATCAGTGCTGCCCGGGCTTGACTGTAATAAAGAAATCAGCAACTATGAATATAAAACCCTGCGTAAAAGCTTTATCGTCAGAAAAGAAAATATTACCCTTCAGACGGGTAATTACAAGACCCTATTCCTATCAGACAACCACTTTAACATAGAACTGGGCAACCGTTATGCAGAAGTTAAAGTACAGAAAGACATTTACGAAAGCATTCTCAATTCTATTTACGAAGGCATACACGTAGCTGATATCAACGGCAGGGTCAGCTATATTAACCCGTCGCAGCAGCACTTAGACGGCCTTACTATTGACGTGATCGGCCGACGCTGGACTGAAGTATATGACCTGGACAATGAAACATCACTTGTTTTAAAAGCTTTGAACGAAGGGATTCACACCCATGACGCCTATCAGAATTATGTGACAACCGACGGTAAATATGTAAGCATAGTTTGCAGCGCTATGCCACTATACTCTGAAGGCAAGATAATCGGCGCAGCAGCAATAACGAAAGACTTCATCAAATTTAAGGAAATGGCTGAAAGAGTATTACGCCTGCAGAAGCAATTCAGCAGCAGTAAAAAACCAAGGGGCAAAAAAGATGATACTTATTATACCTTTGACCAAATTCTGGGCAAGAACAAACATATTTTGGAAAGTGTCAGGTGGGGCAAAGCCAGCGCCGACAGCGACTCTTCAGTATTAATCTACGGAGAAACAGGTACAGGCAAAGAAATGATTGCTCAGAGCATCCATAGCGCAAGTCACCGTTCCGGAGGGCCTTTTCTGGCAATAAACTGCGCCGCTATTCCAGAGAATCTGCTAGAAGGAATTTTATTCGGCACGACCAAGGGAGCATTCACGGGAGCGGTAGACCGGGCTGGCCTGATCGAGCTAGCGCATAAAGGCAGCCTTTTCCTTGATGAAATTAATTCAATGCCCGTGCAACTGCAAACTAAGCTTCTGCGATTCGTGGAAGAAAAAAAGGTAATAAGAGTTGGTGGTAGCGAGAGTATATCTCTTGATGTAAGAACCATGGCCAGCTGTAATTTAGAGCCTTCCCAGGCTATCGAAAGAGGTCAGTTACGAAGCGATCTTTTTTACCGGCTGGCCGTTATTTATATTTTCCTTCCCCCTCTGCGTGACAGGCTTGATGATCTGGATATACTCAGCAGCTACTTTATAGACAAATACAACCGCCAGACCGGTAGGCAAGTAGCCGGACTTTGCATGGAAGTAAAAGAGATGTTTAATTTATACAACTGGCCGGGTAATGTACGCGAGCTAATGCACTGCATCGAATGCGCCGTTAATATGGCCACTGGAAAAAACGAGCTAATCAGGGTCGAGCATTTACCCAAATACCTGGTAATCCGCATGAACAAATGCGCCGAGAACACTGCGATACCAAAAATCGAGGGCAGAGAAGATTCATATACTGAGCCCCTTGCGCATAAACCACCTGCCTCGGGCAAAATGAAATTAAAAAACATTATCGAGCAAATGCAATCGCAGGAACAAGAAGAAATAATATCTGCCCTTAAGCTGTCGAAAGGCAATATTGCCCAGGCAGCCGCCTCCCTTGGGTTAAGCAGACAAAGTTTGCACTACCGGCTGAAAAAATATAACCTGCGCTAATTTTAGTAAACAAACATTTGCCTTAGGCATTTCGGCTATACATGCCCATAATAATCACGGTGCGCTACAACAGAATAGGCATAGTCGAGCAGTGTTCCCCAGTCAAACACAGGCAGGTCGACAGTTCGCTGTATAGCCCTTCCGTAAGGCTGCATACCCGTGCATTCAAGCATGATTGCCCCGATGGCAGTGTTCGCAGCAACAAATTCACTACAGGCTTTAACAATTTCTTGTTCTGACTTGTTATAGTATGCTTCAGGCACGGCTTTTCTTTTCTCCCAGTTCCAGAGATTATTAAATTCTTCACAATCAAGTTCATCAGAAGCACCTGAAATCACATAGTTACTGCCGGGGACTATGCCAACACTTTTTAAATGTACATCGGTAAGAAATCGCTTCTGAAAGCAAAGGATGCCTACCTGTTTTTCAGGCCCAATAATTTTTTGGATAAAAGGAACCTGCAGCAGGCTCGACATAAATACCGGTATATCGACATAACCGGCAACAGCCTCCTGAAAATAGGCAAAGTAGCCGCACTCTGCGGCGATTGCCCGACAACCCATCTTTTCAAGTCTCCTGGCAGCCTCCTGAATCGGTTCCAGGCAGGAAGATTTATCTTCTTCCCATACGAGGGCCCTGATATCAATGCCCTTGACAACTTCATACTGGATCGGATACGGAAAGGCACTGGCATTTCGTACGTCTCCGGGGAATCCGGGGTATACATCATCAAGAATCATAATGCCCAAACCCATCCCGTAACAAGCATAATCTTTTCTAGCCCTAATATAATTTATCCCCATATCGCGATTCTGATAATACATGGCAAAACCCTCCTTATAAAATAAAAGCAACTTACTCCAAAAATAAAATTCGCAATTTTCATGCCAACAAAATTTATATTACCCGTCATAAATATACCGATGGGTAATGGCACAGAAATTGCAAGTCATATAGCTAAATGCAATAACAGGAGGTTTTGATATGTCAGGAAGTAATTACATTACCAACTCCAGCTTATATTTCCGAGTCTTTACAGAAGAGCAGTGCCGGGAAATACATTCTGCAACACTGGAAGTGCTCGAAAGAGTGGGCGTTGAGATTAAGTATCCCCGGGCAATAGAGTTAATGAAGAAAGCAGGAGCCTATGTCGACGGCACCAGGGTAAAAATACCACCGGCACTGGTTGAAAATTGCATTCGCAGTGCTCCTTCCCGGGTAGTGCTCTGTGATCGCGAAGGGGTAAGGCGCATCTTTTTAGAAAACAACAACTCCTATTTTGGCCCCGGCCCCACTGTTAATTACACCCTTGATCCCTTCACCGATGAACGAAGGTTAGTAGAGATCGCCGATACAAGGCGAGCCTCACTTGTTATGGACGCTCTGCCTAATATTGATTACCAGATGGATTTTGGCACCGCGAGGGATGTAAAAACAGAGGCGGCCGATGTATACATGTTTGAAGCAATGCTTAACAACTCGACCAAACCGATCGTTCATTGGGGCTTCAATGCCGTAAATTACAAGGCCATGCTTGACATGGCGGTCGAAATAGCCGGCAGCCTGCAGGATTTACAAAACTACCCTTTCCTCTGTTTTTACTCAGAGCCGATCTCACCTTTAACACACGACATTGATGCCCTGGAAAAAACAATGTTCCTGGCCGAGCACATGCTGCCCTGCATCAATACACCGGCTCCCCTGGCCGGAGCGACAGCGCCTGCCACGCTGGCCGGAACCATTGTCATTGCCAATGCAGAGTGTCTTAGCAGCTTAGTAGTACACCAACTAACCCGGGAAGGCGCTCCCTATATTATGGGCGGAGTAACTACCATACTGGACATGGCCACAACCCAAATCAGCTATGGAGCTCCCGAATTTAACCTACTCTCGGCAGGCATGACTAACATGGCCCAGTTTTACAGGATACCCATGTTTAGCACGGCAGGCTGCTCCGACTCAAAGTGCGTAGATCAGCAGATGGGAATCGACATAGCCACCAACTGCCTGATGGCAGCTCTAAGCGGAGCCAACCTTATTCACGATGTAGGCTTTATTGAATCGGGCATCAGCACATCGCTATTGCAGATGGTTATCGCCGACGAGGTAATCGGACAGGTTAAGCAAATTGTTAAGGGAATCGAGGTAAAAAGCGAAACTTTAGCCGTCGACCTGATCGAAAAAGTAGGGCCCGGCGGACACTACCTGACCGAAGAACATACCTTTGAGAACTTTAAAAAGCACTGGTGGTTCCCAACTATCTTCAATCGCCGTCGCTACGATTTTTGGGCTGCCGAAGGAAAGCCCGATCTGGCAGACCTGGCCCGCGAAAAGCTGAAAACAATTGTGGAGGGTCACCAGCCAAAACCGCTGGAACAAAAACTAAAAGAGAAAATAAGCAATATTGTTCGCAGCCTTTAGCAGCGCTGCGTCACGAGGGCAAACTTTCTTTTAAGAAGATTGTCCTCTTCACTATTCACCTTATACTTGCGAGGAGAACTCTCTTTGGTTAATCTTTTAGAATCACTTTACAAAGCGGACAGCAAGTCACGCTCACTGCGCACTATAACTTTTACAGGGCTGCTAATCTTTCTGATGTCAATCGGGGAGGGCGCTGTTACGCCGGCAATACCGCTGCAAGGTGACGACCTGGGTGCTTCGTACAGGCAGCTGGGTTATTTAATGACAGGCTATTCAGTTGCCTACACCCTGATGACAGTAACTGCCGGCTCCTTTTCTGACAAGCTGGGCAGAAAAAGCATCCTGCTATTTAGCATACTCCTCTCAATTACAGCTTCAGTTGGTTACTATTACGCTGCCACTCCTGATGCTCTTTTACTTTTCCGCACCTTAGAGGGAGCAAGCAGGGGCATCCTCTGGCCGCTCGCTGAATCGCTAATTGCCGATAACGCCGCATGTGAACTGAGAGGTAAAATTATGGGGCATTTCACAGCAGCTTACGGATTTGGTGCAGTGATCGGAACCCTTGGCGGTGGTTTTATTATGGAACATATTTCTATTACCGCAGTCTTTCCGATCTACCCGGTAATCGGCATTATCGTTCTGGGCACCTCACTCTTTGGAATTTCAGACAAACCGTTAGAAGAAAGAATGCACCATAGCATAACCGGCTCTATGCGAATGGCAATAGTTGGCCCTGAAATTAAGAAGATTTGGCCGGTCTGCCTTTCCGGTTTTGCTTACGCCGGCTTTCTTTATTCCATCTGGGGTTTGTTATCAAAAATAGCAGACCTGATCGGCGCTCACCCCCAGCAGATCGGATACCTTTTCGCCATATTCTGGGGTATGCGACTGGTCTCTTTTTGGGTCAGCGGTGAATATGCCATCCGCTTAGGACTAAAAAATATTCTTATGGCAGGCATATCATTGGTTATTTTATCCACTGTGATCTTCTTCGCTGCTACAAGCTATACACACTTGCTCTTAGCGGCAGCGGCCGGCGGAATCGGCACGGGTATCATGTTCACCATGACCATAACCCTTATTGCCGAATTGATCAATCCCGCTTATATCGGCTTCGGAATGGGTTTTCTTGAATTTTGTATGGGTATCGGCATGATCATGCAGACTACACTTTCCGGCATTATAGGTGAAGCTTTGGGAGTTAACTTTACCTTCCTGCTCGTTTTCATTGCGGCGCTTGCGGCATTAGCTGCTGCATACAAATACCTGCCACCTGACCGGCAATTTGATTAATTATAATGAAAGGACGTAATTTAAATGAATGATACAAAAGAGCGCGAAAAAATGATCGGAAAACTCAAAATAGGTAGTGAGCTCCTTTATCTGACCAGAGAGGAGGTAACTAATGCAGGCCTGACCATAGGCAATATCTTAGACCTGACCAAGGAAGCCCTGATAGCACACGGCACGAAGAACCATGAGATGCCGGCAAAAATCGGCGTACACCCTTTCAGAGAAGTCTTCTATCACGCTATGCCCGCTTATGTACCCCGGAAAAATGCAGTCGGCTTAAAATGGATAGAATGCTACCCCTCAAACCCTGAAAAATATGGCTTACCGCAAACTACAGGCCTGTTGATTATGAACGATGTTATGACAGGCTGCCCTGTAGCGCTTATGGATGCTACCTGGATTACCGCTATGCGCACTCCAGCGGTTACTGCACTGGCAGCCGGTGCCCTACACCCAGATGCAGCATCATTTGGCATGTATGGCTGTGGTGTTCAGGGAATAGAGCACTGCCGCTACATCGTCCACACACTCGAGAAGCTAGAAAAAATATTTGTTTACGACATTAACCCCCGGGCTGTAGACAAACTGATTGAAACTGTACAGCCGCAGATCGAAGCTGAAATTATACGTGGTGAAAACCCTGAAGCTGTTGCAAAAAGCTGCGAAGTACTATGTTCAGCCACAGTTATATTGCTTGAACCGCTCGCTGCCGTTAAAGATGAGTGGATCTCCGCAGGACAGACAATACTACCTTGCGACCTCAATACATACTTCGACCCAGCCACTTTGAAACGTGCCGATCGCTATTTTGTAGACAGCTCTGAAGAGCATGAGCTTTTTGCATCGATGGGCTATTTTCCCGGCGGCCTCCCAACTATTTCCGGTGAGACAGGCGAAATTATAGCCAAAACGCTCAGCGGACGTAATAACAACAGCGAATTGATTGTTTGCAGCAACATCGGTATGGCTGTCTGTGATGTAGTCGTGGGCAAAGAAGTCCTGATGCAGGCACTGGATCAGGATTTGGGCCGAAAGCTGCCTCTGTAAAATAAAATTTATCGATGATAATACAACACTATTTTGCGGCAGATTAAGCTCATAACCATTTATGGCCTCTGCCAGGTTAACAAAACTACCCTGGCAAAAATAAATTTATAAACTTGTTGCGGAAAAAGGATACTTTAACTGTGATATTCCATCAGTAACCTGTCACTTCGAAAATCCAGAATCTTTATTACTGAAAATTTTTGACATCTATAAATCCCTCTTCCTGCTTAATTATTTTATGTTTGTCCATAAAATATTACAACTAACCATGGTAATTATTTACATCGTTGAGACTTTTGCAAACAAGTGGTAAGATAAAATAAATCTGCAAAAAAACCGGAGGGTGAGCGACCATAAACCGATCGCTAAGTTCAACAATTGACAATGCCATGGATGTTTTAAGGATACTGGCTAAAAATCCGTTTCAGTATAAAATCAGTGGGCTGGAGAAGGAGCTTAACCTGAACAGAACAAGCATCACCAGAATCTTAGTCAATCTTGAAAAAACAACCTGGCAATTAGGAACCCAGAAAGCAAAAAATATATGATCGGCCCCTTTGCTTATCACCTCGGCAGCATTTACTACAATGTTCATGTTTCTTCAAAATAGTAAGTGTCAATATAAAGTCTAAATTTACTTACCGTAGCAGATACTTTTCTTGCGATCCAGATAATGCGCCCCTCGTCTTAATAAAGTAAAACATAAGGGCTATTTTCAAGCCATTTTTCCAAATCCTTTTTGAAATCAATTGGATCTGTTTTTGCTTTTTTAATATTTCAGTTCTTAAATCACCACCATTAAACTAAGTTAAACAAAACATTTAAATTAATAATTCAAACCTGGCGGCAAAAAAGCGGGAAATGGCACTCTGCCCACTTATTTTTACTCAAGACGGCGATATGAAGCAATTCGGTCCAGGCGAAAGGTTTTATTGATTCCACTCTGGTGGCAAAAAGCCGAAAGGTAAATATAACCGTTTAATTGGATTACCCCGAGCGGAGTAACCTTTCGTATACTGCCTGGCCTGCTGCCACCCATATAACACATCTCTACAACCTTTTCGCCTACTATCGCTTCCCAGAGCACTTCGTAGCCTGCAGGCGCCTGAGTAATATTGGCTTCAAACTGCTTAAAACTCAATACCGGCACGATCTTAAGTAATTTATCGATACTTACAACCTGCGGGCTTAGCCTGATCAGGTTCAAAAAGATATCTTTCAACAAAAGTGCATCCTCCAGGGCGCGATGTTCTACCGCATTAACCAAGCCCATGCTGCTGCCCACCGCATCCAGCCTGTAGCTGGACAAGTTCAATTGGCAGCGAGCCAGCGCAAGAGTATCAATTACACGATGCACCGGCGTCTGCATGCCCAGGCGTCCATAAGCGACCGCCAGAAAACCTAGATCAAACCCGGCGTTGTGAGCCATCATCACCACCGGGACATCACCCACAAATTCATCGAATAGCGGCAGCACTTCTTCAATCTGCGGCTGTCCGCTCACCATCTCGCCGGTGATCCCGTTTACAGCCATTGCTCCAGGTGATATGGCACAGCGGGGGTCAACCAACTGCTGAAAGGTACCCAGTACCGTTCCATCGCCGCGAAAGCGCACCGCCCCGAATTCAACTATCCGGGCAAATACGGGATGCAGGCCGGTTGTCTCCAAATCGAAGGCGATAAATTCTTCCTGCACAATTGATGTAGTGTTCATAAAAACCTCTCAGTATTTTAATACATCAGCCAAATTGTAATTATATTCTTCTGTCAAATTTACTCCGGGCAACTGGTTAAGCTCATTTCCAATATTACTCAACTGGCCAATCATATAATGAGTTCGATCATTATCCTGCAGTGATCGCTCGGGCCCCATTCTTCAACACTATTTAATGCTCTTGCCTTAACCCTGTCTGCGATACTTTCAGAAGCAAACACATAATCTAACTGCCGGGCTGCCGTTTGAGGGGTCTGCTTGTTGCTATGAAATGTTGGCACATTTAGGCTGTTTTCCGGAAGCTCTTCAGGCCAGGGGTTGGCCTGCCTTCCTCCATCGGGTGCCTGAGGCCCGACAAACCGCAAACCCAATGCAGCCATGCGATCGAATATTGTATCGTAACGCCCCTTCCAGTATGGGCTGCCGTATTCCCCATAACCATAAAGAATATTCAAATCGCCGGCCGCAATAATCTTGTGGTTTTTTGGTTTGCCGATTAAGCCACTTAGATCAGAAACTAGTCGGTGGGCTGAAGCATCAGAAAAAATCCACTTAGAACCGGTCTGACTGACAGGATTCATCCAATGAGAATATAATGATGCGATTATTATTTCTTCACCGGTTTCCCTAATCCGAATTATTGCTGCGGCGAGGCTTCCGGGTCACGAAACCATTAATGCTTCAGGATCACTACATCCCAAAGGCTGCGTCTTTATTGTTGTAAACTCAATTTTATCTGATTTTACCACACCTACAACAGCAGTTCTCCAGGAAAGGCTTGGCGCACACCAATCACTCTCCCGGTCTAGTAAAAACTCTGCCCGCAGCTCACCCGGCGGTGCTTTAGCTTCTTGCAGCAAAGCAGCGTCAACCTCTGTTTCAAGCACCGATTGCCAATTAGCAGCTTTCTGCTTCATGTTCCACGAGAGTAAATTTATACTAGTCATGGCAGAATACCATCCTTTAAAAACAATATGCACAAATCGTGTAATGCAGATGGATTAATGCATTTCGCCTAGCACACACCCTTGCAATCAATCATTCTTAATTTTTAGATGACTGTCAAAAATAACATAGAGCAGGTGAGACGAAGACAGCTCAGAATAAAAAAACGGGTTTAACCCTTTATCATCATAATTCATTTACTGTCTCCTCCCTTTTCCCTAAAATATATCCACACCAGGTATCAACATGCTGCAGTAAAATTACTAACTATCCTGCACATGCCTAAGTAACAGCAAGATCAGCTTAATTATATTTTGAACCCGTACGTTCCAGCGGTACTTATGGTTATCCTTGTTATGAGGGTATAAAATTTTTAGCTTATTGATCTTCTTATAGATAGAATCAATCAGTTCTTCCGTGCTTTTCCCGACCCAGCTTGCCATCTGAGTTCCTTAAAATGAAGGGTCATCTTGAATTTTTTGCCGTTTTAAATTATTAAAATTATACCCCTCATGTGACAACCGCTTGTATTCTGTGATTGATAGATCCTGAATAACATTTTCTAGAGGCACCCCGTCAAAAGCAACCATTTTCAAGTAAGTATAGTTATCCTCCAGTTCCATAACAATTGCCCTGGCATTACCCTTGGATATGGTTAAATAGATTTAACAGAAAACCAACAATAAAAACACAATTCGCTACTCCAGTTTTGATCCCTGCTCAACATATTTTTCACAAGAAACCTTTTTACAATAAGTATGTTGTGCCCTTTATACAGATTTTGGAGGTAATAAAGATGACCTGGCCAGCGCTTTTCGTTCTTAATTAAAATTTTTGACAGCTACATTATATTCTTTCGATAGCTACAGGAAAATGATAGAATGCTTACAGATGAATAAGTATTGTGTACCCTTTTAAACAAAATGTTTTAAGTGGAAATATTTAGGGGTCGAGTGAAACTCTAACCCAAAGCTATTCTGTTGTTGATTTTTGATATTACCTGGGAGGAGTTGCCAAATTGAATTCAGATCAGTACGGGCAGTTGATGGAAAAGGCCAGTAAACAAATATCCGAAAATAAATTGGACAATGCAGAGAAGATTTTGCAAAAACTCATGCCTCACGCAAAAGGCAAAGAAAAGGTTGTTGTGACAAACAATCTGGCTACAATTGAATATGCACGGGGAAATGTCAAACAGGCCCTGTCCCTTTTGGAACCGTGCCTGGAAACAGGTTCTGCCATTGAAAGCCCCTATACCCTTGGCCTTGCCGCCCAGCTATATGCCCGACTTGAACGCCGGAATGAAGCGGAGCACTTCCTGAACCGTGCTGTGAAGGTTTTCGAAAGTAAACTCCCCTGTCTGCGAGAGGAGAATATCGAGCCCCACTCCTGGTACGAATACACTGTTCAGCTCATGCGGGCCGCCGGCATTCTCGGAGACCACCGCCGGGTTATTGATCTCTATAAAAAGTACGAGAGATACCATGTTGGCTGGGAAAACCGGTTCAATGCCGGCATTGCCTATTTTAATCTCAAACGTTACAAGCAGGCAGCTTCTATCTGGGAGCCGCTTAATAGAATAGGCAATTTTATCATCCCCTTTCAGGAAGTTGCCTTCTTATTGGAAAGGGATGTTATTCCCCATTTTGAACTCAGCTACAATCCACCAGAGTGGGATAAGGTGATAGAGCAATTCAAGAATGCCGGGGATGACAGGGAAAAGCAAGAAGGAGCCTTAGAAGATGGACAGATTCGAGTGGTCCTGCTCGACACCCTCTTTGGTGAGCAAGCAGGGGAAGAAGAAAAGAAAAATGCAGCTAGGATCCTGATAGACTATGGCAGGGCTTGGGGCAAAGAGCTGGGCCAGCGTTTACTGGAAAGTGCTCTTGTAGCGTACGAAATAAAAATGGGAGCTCTTTTTACCCTGGTTGAACGGGGTGTATATAAAGAAGGTGAGGAAGTCCCGGTATGGATTGACGGTGAAGAAACCGTGGTAAGAGTAGAAAAGAAGGAAGTAAGCACGGAGCCCAATCAGGAACTGGATCAACTATGCGACAGAGCCGCGGAGCTTCGGGAAAAAGGCCAATTTAAGGAAGCAATCGCTCTACTGGAACCACTGCACCAGGAAGGGACTTTTTATCCCCGCGCTATGGTAACCCTTGCCAATCTTTACCGCAATATAAGTGAATATGAACAGGCTCTCACGATTCTTAAGCCCCTGTCCGAGATAATGCCTGAGGAACCCGTAGTCATGATTAACCTGGCCGGTCTTTATATCGAAATCGGTCAATTTGATCAGGCTCTGCAATGCATTGCCATTATTGAGGATGAAGGCGTAGACAAAAGCTTTAGAGTAAGGCTTGATTACATGCGCAGAATGGCCGAGCAGCGCCTCACCCCCGGTGAATATGCCGACTACTTAAAAAATGGTTACGATGCTTACATGGATGAAGTTGAAGAAGATTTAAGGGCAGAAATAGAAGAGAAGAAAATTACCCCTGAGTCGCTTCTAAGCAGGGGGCTGAAAAATATGCCTAACGAATGGCTGCTCATGATGTGCGAAATTCATGATATTGAACCTTGTCGCCTGCGCTCTCAAAGAGAAAAGGCGATCAACTCTCACCTGACCAATCCGGCCCATCTTAAACAAGCGGTGCAAGAACTCGCCGCAGATGAACAGGAACTGTTATTATACCTTCTCAATAAGGGAGGTTGGGCGCTTTTAAGCTCTGTCAGCCGTAAATTCGGCAAAATGGAAGGCGATGGTTTTTACTGGTATGAAGAGGAACCGCAGTCGACGACAGGCAGACTTTGGAGTAAAGGCCTGATCATGGTCGGTAAAGCTATACATAATAACCGGCAGGTTAAGATTGCTGCTATTCCTGCTGACCTGAAGCCTTTGCTGGAGAAAATACTTAAAACCTGATACAACTAGAACCAACTCGAGATGGAAGACCACCTGGCAGTTGTTTAGGATACTGGAGGTACTTTTACTAATGCAGCCCATGTCCTATAAGGAATTTATAAACCAAGTAAAAAACCGTTTAAATAAAATGTCCAAAGCTGACCTGGATGCTATGATTCTTCACTGGGCAGAAAAAGAACTGCCATCTAACCGGCCAAATTTTATCGGCAAAATGATCATCCCGGAACCTGGTGATCTAAATACAATAGATGGGAAAGTACTCCTGGGTGAAATAGATGCTTTTACTCAACGAGTGGAGCGCGGAGAATACTGCATCGGCTGGGGTTGGGATAATGACATCCATGAGGAAAGAGACTGGGGCGATGAAAGCTGGGCTGCTGAGGTAGATGATTTTTTCATGGAAGCAAGGGAATTACTGCTTAGCGAAGATTACCGGCAGGCAAAAGAAGCTTACATGAAATTGTTCGAAACTCTGGAAATGGGATATGAGCCGGGGCACCTGCCAGGCGATCCAGACTTCTCCTCTATGCTTAAAGTAGATCTGTCCGAAAATCTCGCCCTTTACCTCAGAGCAATCTACATGGATTCACCTACTTCTCAGCGACCGGTAAGGCTCTTAGACACAATAAATAAATACGAGCCCCTTTTCGGTAATATCAGCCTGTCAGATATTAATGAGGCCTTGCAATCCGAGTTGCCCGGTTTTGATTCATTTTTGGAGAGTTTGATCCTGTTAATCGAAAAAGGGAACCCCATAATACCAAACCCCAAACTGAGGGAAGCCATTTATTTAAAGGGCGGCATACCTGCCATATCAGAATTGGCAAGGCAGCAAGCCGACAAATACCCCCGGGCTTTCCTTGACTGGATAGAGGCTTTGGTAGATAAAGGCAAGACAGATGCCATTATCAATGTGGCTAGGGAAGCACTGAATACTATTCCAAAAGATTATTCGATAAGGGCTGAGGTTGCAGAAGTAATTAGCCACTTAGGCAAAACATTAAATGATAGTAACTTGATGTTGGAAGGGTATCAAGAAAGTTTTTATTCAAACCCTTCCAGCAAATATCTACTCGATCTATACTGCACAGCTATTGATTGCAATTGCTTTGATACAGTTCAAAATCAAGTTGAACAAAGGGTCTGGGATCTGTACAAGCAAAATGGGGGCTTTGTAACCAGTTATATTCATTCAGATTTGAGCTGCTCCCAGCTACCTGAGAGTTTATTATACAGAGTTCAAATTCTTGGTGGAAGGCATGCAAAGTTGTTCGAACTATGTAAACAAAAAGGCCCTCTTGGCTGGAGTAGCGGCAACAATCCCAAACCATATTTCGTTACTTACACCATGGTTTTATTATCTAATAACGGCAAATATACAAAAGTTATAAGAAATGAATGGAATACTTTACTTGCTGGAAGTACTTTTGGCATTGATATCGATCTTACTGATAAATACAACAAAATAATTGCCCATACAAGTAATGATATTGAACTAAGTGAAGAGCAAAAGACGTTTTACCTGCAGTGGTGCTGCAAAGAGATTGGAAAGCGGGTCGACGCAATAATCAGCAATCAATATCGCACAAGCTATTACAAGGCTGCCAATTTACTGGTTGCAATGGCCGAAACGATGGCCAACATAGGAGAAGAACAGAAAAGCGTTGATCTAATTGAAAAATACAGAAAGAAATACCCCCGGCACTCGGCATTTAAAGGTGACCTTAACCGTTCGATGAATGAATCCGATTTATTCACTTAAACCTGTAATTGGGAAAGGAGTTCATTAAAATGCTGATTCAATGCACCAAATCATTAATAGAAAAGCTGGGAATACAAAAAAATGAGTTAAAGTCGCCTGAAGGTTTCGAGCAGTTCCCCGCCAGCCTGAAGGCTTGGCATGCCAACTTGGTTAATTTAAACCGGAGAAAAGCAATTGTGCTAATGAATAATGAAACAAGATATCCTATAGTTATTTACAGACCAAAACCAAAAGATTTTTCAAGGATCAGAGAACTTATCGTTGAAGCAATCAGAACAGCTTTGCGCATGGAAGGTGTTCGCAAAGATATAATTGACGCTTACATTGCTGATACAGGAGAGATTGAGTTTTCGAAAACTGCCGGCAAAAGTTTAGTGGCAAAAATGAATAACAACATCAATGATATAGCATACCTGTGGGAATATCTAGATGAAAATACCCTCATCCAAAGATATATTAGTATTGCTGCAGGCAGGTTCATCCAAACCTCACCAAACGGAGAAGATTATTATCCTGCCCAAAAATTTCTTGAGTATCTTGGTTTATACAGCGAGCAAAATCAGGTAACTAGCTCTGACGCAGTAAGAGGACTAAACCTTTACCAACTAAAAATACAGATTGTTATGGAAGGATATGATATATGGAGGCGAGTTTTGGTGCCATCCACATATTCTTTCAGGCACCTTCATAAAATCATTCAAACTATTTTCGACTGGCAGAATTATCATCTGCACATGTTCGAAGCCAAAAAAACCGGCGCAAAATATAAACAAATAGTTATGGATGACGATCCGGAAAGCTTGGATTGGCTCGATTTTGATCGCTACGATCTTTTACAAGAACGGTTTGTTTCTCTTGAAGATATCCTTCCGGACCATGAAGAGGTTACATACGAGTATGATTTTGGCGACTCATGGGAACATAAAATAATCCTCGAAAAAGTAGTAAAATCTAACTCTTTTAAAGCAACTTTTATAGAAGGGGAAGGCGAAAGGCCACCCGAGGATGTAGGCGGTACATGGGGTTATCATGAATATAAACGGATTATGGCAGACCCAGATGATCCTGAATATGAAAGCATGAAAATATGGTCTGAGTCGCAAAAGGAACGGGATATGAGTAAAGAGCAAATTAATGATCGCCTCAGGCGGGCCATTTCCAGTTATGAATATTATTACAATTAGGCACGTGTCAAGAATGTCAAAGGGACGAGAATGTATACCCCATCGCACCCGCCTGGCAGCTATTTATATAGTTCGTCGTGGCTGCCAAGGTCGACCGGGATCACAATCTCCTCATGAATGATGAAGTAGATGCTGATCCTGAAGGACAGGTTTATAGCTACCGAGTGAAGCTCAGCATGTTTACCTTTCAGCTTATGCAGTTTTAATGAGGGATGACTCGGGTTTAATTCAAGCAATTGCAGGGTTTTTGAATACTGGTTAGTTAACTCAGGATGTTTTTTAAGAAAAGTAGCCGCCCTGCGGTTGTAGCTATCTGTGTAGATAATTTTAGGCATTAGTTACCCTCTTGACATGCTTTTCAACGCTTTCAGCGACATAACGTTCCTTTTCATAATCCATTTTTGCTTCGCTTAGTGCTGTTTCGAGTTCGCATTCACGGTAATAATTATATTTTTCAATAGGCATTACAACATATCTGCTTCTACCTCTAACCGTAACAATTGCTTCTTCAGAATCTCTAACCACCAGGTCAATAGCAGCCACACCTTTTGTTTTTAAGTCATTTGCACTGATGATGTTGCTCACAGGTATCACCTTCTTTTCTATAAAGCTTTTTAATAAAACATTATTTATAGTACTTAATATAATACTATTAATAAGGCTATTAATCAATAGGCATCTACAGCGCAGTTTAGTTCTGCTTTATAGATGCCTAATTTTTGTAAAAACTTATCACCGTCTTCTTCGTCTTCAAAAAGTGTCAAGGGGACGGGGGTTTGACAACTTTCGCCAACTCCCATTGACATGTTATCAAACCACACCGTCCCCCTGGCTTGTGGTAATAGCGCTGACTTCTGGCTTGGTTTACAGATGGAGTATGATCTGAGAAAGGAAAAAGCAGAAATTCAATGTGTGCTGGAAGAAATTAAAGAATACAAATAAATTTATAGCCAATAAAATCTAAGCTTTGCGGTATGAAGAAATCCGGTCCAGCCGGAATGTTTTATTAATCTCGCTCTGATGGCAGAAAGCGGACCGCCCCTATCTCGATAATCCGCGCCATCACCGGATGCAGGCCGGTTGTCTCAATGTCGAAGGCAATAAATTCTTCTTCGCTAATTATATTTTTAAATCAGCAGGTTTCCCTCTTGCTTCCCGGCTAAAAAGTGATATTATTAATCTTGTTTGGCAGTAAGGGGCGGAGGATTGTATACAAAAACTTGCACAAGGCAAATGAGACTCAACTCGGTTTTATGCTAGTTATTGCCGCAGCCCTGGTATGGAGCACATA
>JAABTH010000016.1 GCA_011389985.1 Bacillota bacterium | reverse complement strand
AACTGTTATCCCAGGCTTCCAGGTAGATTACCCACGTGTTACTCACCCGTTCGCCGCTCAGTCATAAATTTTAGCAAGCTAAATTCTATGCTTCGCTCGACTTGCATGTGTTAGGCACGCCGCCAGCGTTCGTCCTGAGCCAGGATCAAACTCTCCAGTTTATATCTCTACAAACTCTTAAGTTATCTTAACTCTAATCCTTCATTAGCTCAAAAGTATCACTGATCACAAGGCCTCTTAAAAAAGAGACCCACCTTTCCTTGCTCAGTTTTCAAAGAACTGTTTTGCTTCTTTCCTGCCGATTTCGCCTGAAAGACTTCTTTTCATAGAGAGGGAGCAGCTCCACTTTCTCGCTGCCCCTACCGGACGAGCACGACCTTTAAATAATAGCACGGTTCTATTACCCTGTCAAACACTTTTTAACATTTTTCAAGAAAAACTTTTTAAGGTGAATTGAAAGTTCAAGTGCAACGCAAATAATTAATAAAACTCATGGGAATAGAAGCTATTATGATCAGTCATTTAAAGCTTTAGGCTTTAGGGTCGGGAAAAGAATCACATCCCTGATGGAGATGTTATCTGTAAGCAACATGATCATTCTGTCTATACCAATGCCAAGACCGCCAGCAGGAGGCATCCCGTATTCCAGGGCATTAATGAAATCTTCATCCATCACATGAGCTTCATCATCGCCGGCTTCACGCTTGGTTAACTGCTGTTCAAAACGTTCGCGCTGGTCAATCGGATCGTTAAGCTCTGTAAATGCATTGGCGATCTCCCACCCGGCAATAAATGCTTCGAAACGAAGGGTCAAGCGGGCATCTTCAGACATTTTTTTGGCCAGCGGCGATACTTCAACGGGAAATCCGGTTACAAATATGGGTGCAAGTAGCTGCTCTTCGCAAAATTCCTCAAAAAACATGTAAAGGATCTCTCCCCAGGGCAACCCTTTGTCAAGTTCAAGACCGGCTTTCCGCGCTGCTTCAAAAGCAGCCTGATCGTCAGGTATCTGCGAGAAATCAACTCCTGAATACTTGCGGACAACTTCAATCATTGATTCACGCGGCCAGGGCGGGGTCAGGTCAAGCTCCTTGCCCTGGAAAACAATTTTTCCGGTACCCAGGACTTTTTCTGCAATCTGGAAGACAAGGTTCTCCGTAATTTCCATCATATCTTCGTAATCAGCATAATTCTGATAAATCTCTACCGAGGTAAATTCAGGGTTATGGATAGTCGATATGCCTTCATTGCGGAAGATACGGCCAACCTCATATACTTTATCCAATCCGCCGACAAGCAATCGCTTCAAATGCAACTCGGTAGCAATACGCAGATAAAGTTTGATATCTAAAGCATTATGATGGGTAACAAAGGGGCGGGCTAATGCACCGCCTGCGATAGTCTGCATGATCGGTGTTTCGACTTCAAGAAAACCCCAGCTGTTTAATATGTCGCGCATGGCAGAAATCATACGGCTTCTTCTGATAAAGGTTTCCCTTACCTCCTGGTTAACGATCAGGTCGACATAACGCTGGCGGTAGCGCAGTTCCACATCTTTAAGACCGTGCCATTTTTCGGGAAGGGGTCGCAGAGCCTTGGCAAGATAGGTGTACTGGTTAACTTTTACCGTAATCTCGCCTTTTTGAGTCCGGAATACTTCCCCCGCTACACCGATAAAATCACCGATATCAACTAAGTCAAATATTTCGTACTGTTCAGGTCCAACCTGGTCCTGGCGGATATATATCTGGATTTGCCCCCGGTAATCCTGAAGATGGGCAAAAGTGGCTTTGCCATGCGAACGGATTGAAACCAGTCTTCCAGCAATGGTAACCTCTTTCCCTTCCAGGGAGTTGAAGTTGTCAATTACCTCTGCAGAGTAGTGATCTGCTTCAAATTTACGACCGAAAGGTTCAATCCCTTTTTCCCGTAGGGCTTCCATCTTGCGCCGCCTGACCAGCAGTAGCTCGTTTAACTGTTGTTGTTCCTGATCCATTTGTCAACCTCCAGAAAACTATTATTTACACTAAATATTCTTAGCTTATCCCCTCAATCCTGTAATTGAAATTGCCTGCAGGCACTTTAACTTCAACCTGATCGCCCACGGTAAGGCCGAGTATGGCTTTGCCAACCGGAGACTCATTCGAAATCTTTTTCTCCGTTGGGTCAGCTTCAGCTGTGCTGACAATTGTATATTCGTATTCTTTATCAAGATTTAAATCTTTTAATACTACCGTCGAACCAAGCGATATCTGGTAGTCACTGCTAGCATCTTTTTCCAGCAAACGGGCCCGCCGCAGCATCTTCTCAAGGGTAATTATTCTGCCTTCAATAAATGCCTGCTCGTTTTTGGCGTCTTCATACTCAGAGTTATCTGTAATGTCACCGAATGAGATTGCTTCCTTGATGCGGGCAGCGACCTCTTTGCGTTTAACAGTTCTAAGATGATTAAGTTCGTTTTCAAGCTTTTCAAGGCCGTCTTTAGTCAATAATAATTCATTACTCGGGTTTTCCATTTAATACCGCCTCCCTGCTTATAATCCTAAGGTAAAGTTATTATAAAAAGCGTTTGTTCATCTGATCTATTCTTAGCTGTCAAAATAAAAACCGGCTTTAGAAGTGAGCAAAGCCTGGCCAGATAAAGATAGTGTCAAGCAAACTCTGACACTTTAGGGATCAAGAAGCTAAATTTTTGATTTATTATAAGGTCTTAAACTGACATTGTCAAGAAAGCAATTTTCAAACCACTCCAGATAATGATCCATCTCATCCATGCTATTAAAGTTCAAGAATTCTGGGCTTGAGATCGAGTTCTTTCAACATTAAGTTATACTGCTGCTCACTCAACTCGTGATCACCTCCGGCCATACAAACGAGCAAAGCCTCCATGACATTGGTTCCGAAGGAACGTCCGTCCATTTCCGGTGTTGTGGTGATCAGAGTTTTAAGTCCACTCTCCCTTAAAAATTCAATATCGCTTCTGGTGACGGTGTTAGTAATAATTGTTTTACCGGACAATTTATCCGGCATGTAGCGATGAATGAAGTGAAAATCACCGGCTATTATATCGTTTTCTTCAAAATAACGGGTAAACCGGGGTTTCCTCACCGTCTGTTTTTCACCGGTCGGATAGATCATCGTAAAGGGCAGCTGGCAGACAATTGGAGCAATAACACGGGCGATTGCCGCCAGAGTTTTAAGCGATTTAAGCGGTATAGGCAGCCCAATGACAAAGGGCAGATCGGCGTAGATCATGGCTGATCCAGTTGCTTCAAGAGCCTGGGCCATGCCAAGGCGATCCATGGCACTCATAAGCAGCACTTTCTTCGGTTCTTCGAACAGATCTGTGGTGGCAGCAACATATTCGATAGCCCGACGCTCAAGAGTATTTTTCAGCCCTGAACCATCCACTATCGGTGTTTGCTTCGCTGCCCTGACAATTCTTTTGGCATCCCGGAAGGTATAACGCCGGTCAACCGCATAGACATAAAGATCCATACCGCCAAGCCCAAAAGCATCAACTTTACCGTCGAGTTCACTAATCATCTCTACCATTTTCTTCATATCGCCATCGGTACCAATCCGTTCAATCGTATAATGCTCGCCCTGCAGTTCTACTGTAACTTTATGGTCTCTTTTTGATGAGCCAAGGCTGATGCCGACTACATGTTTCAAGTTAAAAGCGCTCCCTTCACTCTTTGGATATTATCCCTTTTAAGGTGTTTTCAAACATTTCTCTGTCAACCGGCAAATCGTGTTCAATTGGTGATTGGCCGAGTTCAAGATAAATTATCTGAATATCCAGCAAGGCTTCGGCCAGATGATACCACTTATTCGAAGTGATCATAATCAATGTGTCAAATTCACGCAGTCTTGTAACAAGTTCAAGCATGCTATTAAAAAAATCAAGAGCCTGCTTATCACGCACAAGCTCCCAGCGTTCCTTGTTGTTTAAAATCATATATAAATCGAGTCCATATTCACGGCAGGTATCTGTCAGTTCTTTTACATTTGAAACAGGGAAACCAATTACCGCTATACGGTTACCTTTGCGAATCTCGCCAAGAGACTCAAGGCGCGAAAAAAAACTGCGGTCAAGCTGCAACCTGTTTGCCGCCTCCTGCTGGGATAGCCCTTTTTCACGCAGTTCAAGAGCCCGTTCAACCAGCCGCACTGTCTTGTCGAGACTGATCAGCTTTTCGCCAATACGAAAGACCCGATCTAAATTCAAACTCACACCCCACTATTTTAATAAGTGCAAAATAAGCGCAAAACGTAAACTTCAAGTTTGTGCACAGTTTTGTGATCGCTCCCATTTTAGCACTAAAAAACAGTGGTGGCAAACATATCAGGATAACGTGCTCTGAAGGGCAAATTCGCGCATCATCGCTTCTGTTTCAGCGTAACTCGAAACTTTGATTAGCTTTTGTCTTACAGATGCGGCACCGGGCAGCCCCTTGATATACCAGGCACTGTGCCTGCGCATTTCCCGGGAGGCAGATGCTTCTCCTTTCAGATCAATCAGTAGTTTAAAATGCTTTAGAGCCATATCTACAATTTGATCAACTGAGGGAGGTTCAGGCAGCGGCCTGTTTTCAAGGGCAGCTGTCACTTCGGCAAAAAGCCATGGGTTACCCCGGGCAGCCCGGCCAATCATGATACCGTCGCAGTGGCACAAGCTGATCATTTCACGGGCAGCCTGCCCTGAATCTAGATCGCCATTACCAATAACAGGTATCCTTACCAGTTCTTTAACCTGCCTGATTATATCCCAGTCGGCTTTTCCGCTGTAGCCCTGCTCAACAGTGCGGCCATGAACAGTTACTGCTGAAATTCCCGCATCTTCAGCACGAAGGGCAACCTCCTGAACTGTTACTGAACCTTCATTCCATCCTTTTCGCAACTTCACAGTAACGGGGCAGTTTAAAGCACTAACCAGAGTTTTAAAAATTTCACTACACAATTTGGGGTTGCGCAGTAAAGCGCCGCCTTCGCCATTTTTTGTTATTTTTCGGGTCGGGCAACCAAGGTTTAGATCTATGAAATCTGGTTCAAGTTTTTCCAGTCGAAGAGCAGCGGCAGCCAGAATCTTTGGATCACTGCCAAAAAGCTGAAGACCTAGTGGCCGCTCATCTTCCCTGAAATAGAGCAGTGAATCATTACGATGGTTATTATAGATCAGGCCCTTTGCACTGATCATTTCAGAAAAAAGCAACCGGCATCCCTGTTCCCTGGCCAGAAGTCTGAAAGGCTGGCTGGTAATTCCGGCCATGGGCGCTAAGGCAAGACCCGGCTGCACTTTGATTGAACCGATAGTGAGCGGTAATTTATATTTTTCCAAATCACACCCCCAAACCTTCTTGACTGGAAGGGAGTTAAAAAGATTTAAACCGGCTATTCACACCCCAATATTAGTCTCCAGTGCGATATCAGATTTGCTTTACTGAACCGGCTTTGCCCTGATTCTGAACTTTTCAGGCGCCGACGCCGAGAGTACGGGAACGACGCTGCTCCATTAAATCAACAAATGCTTCAAGCCTTGTCTGCACTCCGGCTGCACCTGTCTGTTCATCTATAAAAAGAGTCAGTACCGGAATACCGTAATCTTTGCTCAGCCTGGGCACCAGGCTTTTAGCCACAATTTCGGGAATACATGAGAAAGGGGCCAGTTGAACGACCCCGTTATAGCCCTGCTTAGCATAGCGAATTATATCACCCACGCTGTTCTGGCCATGACCTCCGACTTTTTGGGCCAGGTAAGGCAGGGCAAGCTTTCGACTGCCCATATCGCCCTTGGTTGAAAGTACATCATGGTGGGCATAGCTGGTCAGATAAATGCTGCGCCGCACTTCAACTCCCATATGGCCGAGCTGCTCTTCAAGAAAAAAGTTTGCAAAAGGCTCAAGCTGAACATAAATTTCGCCAATAATTCCTACTTTAAGCGGTTGTTTTTGCTCATCAATCGGGATTTTTAACAGCAACGCCCTGGCTTCTTCACCGGCAGCTTGAATTTCCGGTATGGTTGTTGGGCTTCGCATAATTTTCATAGCCTGATCAAAGGCTTTTGAAACGCTTCCATGTTTTATTTCCCGCGGCCTGATCCTCTGAGTCATCATTTCAAGCTCGTCGAGAATAGATAATTTGAGGTAGCCTTTTTTGATTGCTTTCCAAACCTGCCACCAAGTATTTTTGCCCTTCAGTTTTTTCATCTGACGGTAAAAATGCAGAGGCTTTTTCAAAGGTGGCCAGAAAAATATGAAATCAAAATCGTAGCCCAGATCTCTGAGGATTCTGCCGTGCAGTTCACCGTAAAGGCCGGCACGACAGGGACCGTAACCGCCCCCGCTGGCAAGAGTGTCTGCCCCTTGCTTGAGATTTTCAAGATAAGTGCCTAACACAATTTTAAAGGGTATACAGGCAAACTCGGGCGAATGTTTGGCTCCGAGAGCAAGAGTTTGGCGGGTCGGCCGGTTTGGAGTGATAGACTCATGCCCGAGATCTTCTAAGATCATCTCCATAATAGGAGTAAGTGTACCCATGTGGCCAAAAGTAACTTTCACCGTAGCTAACCTCCATTATTACGCCAGGTAACGCCGGGCTAATTCCTTTAAAAATGCTGTTTTCAGCTGTAAGCTTTCAATATCTATTCTTTCATTTCGACCATGCACCGTAGTTCTGGCCTGCTGATCAAAACCGCGGGCCATGTGTCCGATGCCATACGAGGGTATGCCTTTGCCTCTCAAAAACTTAGAATCGGTAGAACCTGCAGAAATTACAGGAAGGCATATGGCCTTTTCGCCGGCCAAATCTAAAGTTATCTCTTCCATCAATTTATAGAAGTTTTCCCTGGAGCTGGAAAATGTCGGTGCCCGGTATTCATTAAACTCAATCTCTATATCTTTGCTTATGATCAGTCGCAATTCTTTTTCGACATATTCGCAATCCTGACCGGGCAGTATGCGAATATCAATATCGGCTTCGCAATAGTCGGGAACAATATTGGTTTTTGTGCCGCCACGAATCTGGTTGGGAGATACAGTCATACGAGTCATAGAGCGCAAAGATTCGACAAATGCTTTTTCCAGGGGCAGATCTCCGAGCAAGGCATCAACTTGATCAGGTCCAAGCGCCTGGACTTTAATGCCACAAAGCTTGGCCAAACTTTTAAGGAGCTTTTCCACCTCGGGCACAACGATTACTTCTGCCCGGTAATTGTTTAACCTGCTAACGGCCCGGGCCATTTTAACCACGGCGTTATCGGCAAGAGTAGGAATAGAGCCGTGCCCTGCGGTACCGTGAACTTTTAAAGTGCACCATGCAGTGCCTTTTTCACCAACCTGCAGGAAATAAGCCAGCTGTCCGTTTATCATTATAGGTTGGTCGGCGCCTTCGTTAACGGCAAAATCTGCCTCGATAAGTTCAGGACACTTTTCAGCCAGATAAGCGGCACCTAACCTTCCTCCTATTTCTTCATCGGCAGTAGCAGCTACAATCAATTCACCGCCAAGGGGACCCTTCTCTTCGATAAGCTGAAGGGCCGCTGAAACCTCGGCAGCAATTAAATCTTTGCAGTCGAGCGCACCGCGACCATGAACAACACCATCTTTAATTTCACCGGAAAATGGCTCAAAATCCCAGCCATCACCTACCGGGACTACATCAGAATGGGCAATATAGAGCAATTTCTTTGGCCCTTTACCAAAACGAACAATAAAACTGCCGCGCCCTTCTTCCGGCTCGATAATTTCTCCCGGCATGCCGGCATCATTAAATAATTTTTTCAGGTAAAGCGCAACAGCGGTTTCATTACCCGGAGGATTAGAACTGTCAATACGAATTAAATCGCTTAATATTTTTTCCGGTGTTACGGCCATTAAATATACCTCCTGTTTTTATTATACTCGCTAAGTTTATAATTTTACACCGTTTCTTCCTCCAACTAAATGGCTGGTTAAATAACTTCTTCGACCAGGTGGCAGGAGACAAAATGATCCGGCCCTACCTTTTTCAGATGCGGCACTTCATTAGAACAGATCGCAACCGCCCAGGGGCAGCGCGTATGGAAAGTGCAGCCCGGTGGCGGGTTGGACGGGCTTGGAACGTCACCGGTCAGAATAATTCTCTCTTTTTGTTGAGCAGGCAGCATCGATGGCACGGCTGAAAGCAAAGCCTGCGAGTAAGGATGAAGCGGTGATGCGTAAAATTCTTTTTTAGGCGCATCCTCTACTATCCGGCCCAGGTACATAACACCGACACGATTGGCCATATGCTTAACAACACTAAGATCGTGCGAAATAAATAAAAAAGTAAGACCAAACTGATCCTGCAGTTCTTCGAGCAAATTTATAATCTGCGACTGAATCGAAACATCAAGGGCCGAAATAGGCTCATCGGCAACAATAAACTGAGGTTCAAGGACCAATGCCCTGGCAATTACAACCCTTTGGCGCTGTCCGCCAGAAAACTCATGTGGGTAACGGCGATAATGATATGTATCGAGTCCGCATACTTTAAGGATATATTCTACCTTTTCCCTGCGTTTTTTGCCGGTGGCGATACCATGTACTTCTAATGCTTCACCGATTGCTTCGCCCACGCTCATGCGCGGGTTCAGGGAACTATAAGGATCCTGAAAAATTATCTGCATCTCTTTTCTCAAATTCCGCATCTCTTCCTTACCCATAGAATATATGTCTTTTCCTTTATAGAGAACTGAACCCCCGCTGGGGTTTAGCATGTTTAATATTGTCAAACCGGCAGTAGATTTACCGCAACCCGATTCACCGACCAACCCATAGGTTTCTCCAGGGTTAATACGCATACTGATACCGTCAACAGCTTTTACATGCCCGACTACACGAGAGAATACTCCTGTTCTGATAGGAAAATATTTTTTCAGATCTTCAACTTCAAGCATCGGTTCAGGATTGTTCACCTATTTCACCCCCCTGGCTTTTTCTTTCTGATAAAGCCAGCACCTGACCAGGTGTTTCGGCTTTGATTCAAGTAAATCAGGCATTTCCCGGCAGCATATCTCCATTACTTCGGGACAACGGGGATGAAATGCACAGCCAGATGGCATTTCCATTGGATTCGGCACTGCTCCGGGTATAAATTCAAGTATATCTTTTTCTTCTTCCAATTTAGGTTTCGAGCGAATCAAACCTGCAGTATAAGGATGCATCGGTTCATTAAAAATTGAGTTCACATTGGCATCTTCAACTATTTTACCGGAATACATGACCACAACATGCTGAGCCATCTCGGCTATTACGCCGAGATCATGAGTAATAAAAATAATTGCTGTATTCATTTTCTCTTTTATATCTTTCATCAGTTCAAGTATCTGGGCTTGAATAGTTACATCAAGGGCCGTGGTTGGTTCATCAGCAATTAATAGCTTAGGGTTACATGATAATGCCATAGCAATCATTGCCCGCTGACGCATACCACCGCTAAGCTGGTGGGGGTAATCATTAACAACTTCGCCAGGCCGGGGTATGCCGACCAGTTCAAGCATTTTTGCCGCTTCAGCCCAGGCTGCGGCTTTGTCAAGCCCCTGGTGCAGTCGAATTGCCTCACTGACCTGATCCCCAACTTTGTAGACGGGATTAAAAGATGTCATCGGTTCCTGGAATATCATGGCAATTTCATTACCACGTATCCGCCGCATCTCTTTTTCGTCAAGTTTAAGCAGATCTCGATCTTCAAAAATAATATTGCCACCCTCAATTCTGCCGGGCGGATACTTAATTAGTCGCATTATACTTAAAGATACAACACTTTTACCGCAGCCCGATTCTCCAACCAGACCGACAACTTCACCGGGTTTCACGTTGAATGACACACCTTCAACAGCTTTTATGACCGCTTCATCGGTATAAAATGTTGTATGCAAATCTTTGACCTTAAGCAAATAGTCCATCAGTAACCTTCCTTTAAACTTTCTTAATTCTCACCTAAATTGTCCCGCAAACAAAATTTACTTTTCTACTTATGCTTTCTTGATCGAGGGTCGAGAGCATCACGTAATCCGTCGCCAATCAGGTTAAAGCCGAGGACCATGAATAAAATTGCCAGTCCGGGATAAGTAGTAAGGTGGTGGGCAGTTCGAATATATTCACGCCCTTTGCTCAGCATGGCGCCCCACTCGGGATCGGGCGGTTGAGCGCCAAGCCCGAGAAAACCAAGACCGGCAGCCCAGAGAATAGCTGTTGCTATCTGAAATGTAGATTGAACAATAATTGGACCGAGACAGTTTGGCATAATGTGGCGCATAATTATCCTGAAGTCACCAATTCCCAGAGCTTTGGCCGCCGCTATGTAGCCCTGTTCTTTTACGGCAAGAACTGAACCACGAACCAGGCGGGTGTAGATAGGCACTGAAGCTATACCCACGGCAATCATTACATTTTCAACACCAACCCCCAAGACGGTAACAACAACAATGGCAAGCAATATACCGGGAAAAGCAATTAAAATGTCGATAATACGTTGGATAAAAAGGTCGAATCTGCCACCATAATAACCTGACAAAGCGCCGATTGGCACGCCGATGAGCATGCCAATTGTAACTGAGATCAGACCAATCGCCAGGGATATGCGCGAACCATAAAGAATTCTGGTAAAAACATCACGCCCCTGCCAATCTGTACCAAGCAAATTTTCAGTTGAAGGAAGTTTAAAAGCATTTCCCAGATCTATCTTTATGGGATCATAGCCGGTAAGCAGAGGAGCGAAGATAGCGCATAATAAAAACACCAGGAGCACACCAAGCCCAATCATGGCCAGACGGTTGCGGCGCAGGTGGCGCCATACCTGGCGTAATTCAGTATCACGTTTAGGGGTGGGCAGCTCGCAAATTTCGTCTACTTTATTATCAACTTTCACGCTACTCCACCTCCTTCGAACCGTAATTAATGCGGGGATCAAGGAATGCATAAATTACATCCACGACAAGATTGATCATGACAAAAAATACAGCCAACAGGAGTACCGCACCCTGCACTACCGGATAATCCCGGGTAAGAATCGAATCAACCATTAGCCTGCCTATGCCGGGCCATGAAAAAACTGTTTCAGTTAATACAGCGCCTCCTAAAAGGGTGCCAAATTGTAAACCCATCACAGTAACAACCGGAATCAGGGCATTTTTAAAAGCATGTTTATAGATGACCACTCGCTCAACCAAACCTTTTGAGCGGGCAGTGGTTATATAATCCTGACCCAATACCTCGAGCATGCTTGAGCGGGTAATGCGGGCAATCAGCGCCGCTGTGGCCAAACCAAGGGTTAAAGCAGGTAAAATTAGGTGTTTCCAGGTGCCGATACCACCTGATGGAAGCCAGCCCAGGTTAACGGAAAAAAGGATTTGAAACATTACACCAAGCCAAAAGACAGGTGCTGCCACTCCGACCAGTGCGGCTAGCATGCTGACATTATCAAACAGTGAATAGCGTCTGGTTGCTGAAACTATACCGGCACTCATGCCAATAACAGCGGCAATACCCATTGCTGTAACGGCTAAAATCATTGTATTGGGAAAACGCTGAGCAAGTTCTACTGTGACAGGACGGCGGGTGAAAGTTGACCTACCCATATCACCCTGCAGCAGGTTAGTCATATAAACAAAATATTGCACATGCAGCCCTTCATCGAGCAAAAGTTCTTTGCGCACCTGCTCAATATATTCGGGACTGGCGTGAACACCGGCTATTGCCCGGGCGGGGTCACCGGGTATAAAACGAATGATTGCAAATACTAATATTGAAACCCCGATTAAAACCGGAACCGCCAGCATTAATCTTCTTATTATATATCCATACAAATGAGTTCAACTCCCCGGCAGCTGACTTCATAAAAAGCTCTGCTGGTTAAATAGTTAACATTTATACAATAAAGGGGCAGGGCAACTGAAACGCTAATCCGTCCGGTGCGCCCTGCCCCTAAATTACTATTTACCGATCAAGCAAAATGCAAATTATCTGCATATGAACTTTACTCAATGGATGCATCCCAAGCCAGAATGTTTTCCAGCGGATGATGAATCAAGCCTTTAACATTGGAGCGAACGGCATTAACCTGACCTTCATTGTGCAGGAAGATCCAGGGAGCGTCATTCCAGATAAGCTCGATTGCTTCGCTGTAAAGTGCTTCGCGAACAGCTCTATCGGGCGTCACTCTTGCTTCTTCAAGCAATGCATCTACATCTGCATTCGCATAGTAAGAAACGTTGTTTGCCGGAGGCCACTGGCTTGAATGGAACAGAGCATACAGACCATAGTCGGCATCCAGTGTAACCGTTCCCCAACCAAGCATATAAACATCATGTTCGGCCTGCTCGGGAGGAACAATTACTGTGTCAAGATAGGTGCCCCAGTCATATGTGGTTAAAGTTGCGTTGATGCCAACTTCAGCCAGCATTGCCTGGATAGCTTCAGTTACAGTTGCATCTTGCGAGTACCTGCCGGTTGGATGGAAAAGTTCGATATCAAAGCCATCGGCATAACCGGCTTCAGCAAGCAATTCCATTGCCATCTCTGGGTTATACTCATAAGGACCAACCTTTGTATAACCGAAAACAGCAGGAACAATCGGCGCAGAAGATGGCTCGCCTACACCCTGGAAGGTGGTAGCGATAATCGCTTCTTTGTCGATGGCATAGTTTAAAGCCTGACGGACTCTGACATCTTCGAATTTTTCATCTTCCATGTTAAAGCCCATATAGATAACACGAACGCTATTTTCAAAAACAACGTCAATATCCTCTAAATCATTGAGCCTTTCAATATCGGTAGGCGGAACTGCCATTATAGCATGCGCTTCGCCCGTTTCAAGCATAATCACACGGGAGCTTGCTTCAGGGACAAACTTGAAGGTAACAGTATCAAGTTCCGGGGCACCGCCCCAGTAATCTTCATTCTTCTCCATTACAATCTGCTCGCCGCGATCCCAGGCAGCATACTTGAAGGCGCCGGTGCCGACAGGAGCTTCAACATATTGACCGGCATCAAGAGCTTCAAGTGAAGCGGGGCTGTGCATTCCGATAAATGAGTGAGACAGGTGAGCTGCGATAGGTGCAAACTCCTGGTTTAAATGCAACCTTACTAAATATTCATCAACTACTTCTACTTCGTCAACTTCACTCAGCAGAAAAGCATAAACAGCAGCTTCTCCTTCAAAATCTCCCTTGCCCATGAAGCGATCAAGGTTTAATTTAACTGCTTCAGCATTGAAGGGACTACCGTCGTGGAAGCTTACACCTTCACGAAGCATAAGATCCCAGGCAAGTCCGTCTTCAGTCGGTTCCCATGATTCTGCAAGCGCCGGTTCAAGACTTCCATCTACAGCAAGGTAGATTAGAGTTTCAACCATGTGCTCGGCAACAGTTGCAGCCGGGGCCGACATCATCTTTAACGGGTCTAAGTTTTCCGGCTCAGCGCCAATGGCGATAACCAAGTCCTGGCCACCATCAACTACGTCTTCGAGCTCATCAGTTACATCATCTACCTCATCAACAACATCTTCAGCAGGACCACATCCACCAACCAAAAGGCCGATGGCAAAAATTGATACAAGCAATAATACTAAATACTTTTTCATCTTTTTATGTACCCCCTTTTTATTTTGGTGCCTCTTAAACAAAACAGCTTCTTTATACTCATTGATCACCTCCAAAGAATACAATAACTCACTGTAATGTCTATAATATTATAATTATCAATAAAACTCAACTTTATATGCAAATAAAATTCGCTATTGTTACTAACTTTTAACAGTAACCGGTTCAGTATCAAGATCTTCCCACTTGCCGCAGCGGCCTCCCCAGCGGGCCAAAAGTTTACCATCAAGCGAAAGATTTACTATTTCACATATATTGGGACACCCATCACAGGTAAAAGTACTTGCTTCAAATTCAAGATCGCTTAATGAAAATCCGCGGAATGACGAAACATCGCCTTCCTGCAAAGAATAGCGGGCCAGAACAGCCGCACCGAGAGCGCCCATAACATGATAGTGCTCCGGCACGATAACTTCGCATTCAAGCGCTTTTTCAAAAGCGGCTTTAATGCCGACATTAGCGGCAACACCGCCCTGAAAAACAACCGGAGAAAGAATCTCTTTTCCTTTACCAACATTATTAAGGTAGTTTCTTACCAGCGCATCGCAAAGCCCGGCAATGATATCTTCAATGCCGTGCCCCATCTGCTGCTTGTGCACCATATCAGATTCGGCAAAAACCGAGCAGCGGCCGGCAATATGCACAGGGTTTTTACTTTTAAGCGCCAGCGAACCAAAATCTTCGATTGGTATGCCGAGCCGGGCCGCCTGGTGATCAAGAAATGAACCTGTTCCTGCTGCGCAAACCGTGTTCATGGCAAAATCGACCACTACACCATGGCGCAGCACTATTATCTTTGAATCCTGACCGCCAATTTCTAAGACCGTCTGCACTCCGGGTTCAACCAGGTCAGCAGCTATGGCATGGGCAGTGATTTCGTTCTTGACAACATCCGCGCCGACAGCAACTCCAATCAGATTACGGGCGCTGCCGGTTACTCCAACACCGGCAACTTTTGCATCCTGCGGCATTTTAGACCCCAGTTTACGCAGCCCCTCCTGAACAACCTGAATCGGCTGCCCACGTGTACGCAGATATTCAAAGGCCATAACCTGGTTATCTGTATCAGCCATGACCAAATTTGTACTCACCGAACCAACATCTATGCCAAGGTAAATTTTGCTCATTACATGCTAACCCGCCCTATGTTTGGCCTGTCTAGTCCATAACATGTCTACAAAAGCTTCCAGACGGGTTTGCACACCCCCCTCGCCGGTATGTTCATCAATTGTAAGGCTTAAAAATGGTAATCCCGCATGCTTTGCTTCGAGTTCCAGCGTTTTATCAACCATGGCATCGGGACCGCATCCAAAAGCGGTAACATGAATGATGCCATCTATAATATTTTTATTCTCAAGCAGGTAAAGCCCGGCCCAGCAAACCTGGTTGCTATAATACCAGAAAAAATTCTGAGGCATAACCTTGGAATAATGGCGCATCTGTTTATTTGGTATCTGCTCAAAGGTAATCACATCAACATCGAGTTTAATCAGTTTTTCATATATCCCTGCGCTTATATAGGGGTCAAATATCGCGTAGGGATAACCAAGAAGCGCAACTGAAACCCTTTTGCCGCCCCGCCATTTTTTAGAGCGCCCTGAACGATGGTAATCATCCCGTTTTCCGCTGCCGAAAACTACCTTTAAAGCTTCAACTGGTTTTAACCCTTCCTGTAAGAGCTGCTTATACTTTTTTTGAACTACCAGGGCGCTTGTTGCCGCCCTGATCATAGTTACAGGGTTTTTTACTCCAATGCTTCCCGCTACAGCTATGAAAAAACGGGTCAGACCTCCCGGGAAGCCTTTGATGTGGTATCGAACATCGATTATTTTGGGCATGGCAACTCCGGCGAAGCGGACCATATCAGGCAAGCCTAAAAACTTGGGGCAGAATGTAGCCTTACCGTCGGCGCTGACCATGCGCGGAATAAACAGATAATCAACTTTATTGGCAAGATCAAATACATGACCATGAAAAACCTTAATCGGTATACAGGCATCGTTAACCGTTTCTTTGATCCCGGCTTCAAGGATACGGCGGTTAGTCTGTTCTGAAATTATAACCTCCGCGCCCAGTTTTTCCAGATAAACTTTCCACATGGGGAAAAACGTATAATAAGAAAGGGCTCGGGGAATACCCACCCTAATTTGCCTTTTCAATTATTTCACCTCGTTAAGCGTTTCTGCGCAGAATAGACAAAGGGATGTCCTCGACACCCCTTTAATAATAACGCATAGATTAAAAAAATACAAAACCCTTTTTTAAAAAATAATCGAGCAGGAAAACCAACCCGAACAAAAGCATACGAGCTTCTTATATCAACCGACACGCCGCAGATCTTTTACCACCAGATACCTGATAAAAAGGGCTATACTCAGAAATACAGCAATAAATATTACAGCGTTAAGCATTGTCTGCATCTCCTTTCCGGAAGTTCTCATCCGTGCGCTTTTTAACATCAAAATGTATCAAGATTCTGACTCCCCAGGAGATGAGTAAGAATATGCCGATAAACACGATATAATGCAAGCCTGTCCCCACCTTCCCGGTTACTGCTGATCACGATATCCTGTTGACGGTTAAATGTAAGTGTTTCACTGTCTTTCGTTGATTATAACGACACCAAATCTTTCTGTCAAGTAAATTGCAAATATTTAGGCAAGTTAATATTTTCTCAAGCTCTCTTCCTTATTTGCTGCTGAATCTGAGTATTGTTCTATTAAAACTGCTGTGCTATAATCAGGATACGTTGGCGGCGGGGCGTAGCGCAGTTTGGTAGCGCGCTTGGTTCGGGACCAAGAGGCCGGAGGTTCAAATCCTCTCGCTCCGACCAGAAGAACGAAGGGTTTTTGAGACAAATTGTCCTCAAAAACCCTTTTTAATTTATGTCATCATGCATAGGTTTTTTTACCATGTAGACTCGCTTATAACCTGTGATCCCACAGACAGTAGCACAGAGCATCCGATTATTAGCGTCGCGCGCCTTAGATCAACTTTAATTTGCTGGCAGAGCAAGTGAAAACCCTCACTTTCGCCACCTACCGCGGCCATAGGACCAACCAGTAATGTTTCTGTACCCGAAGCAATCGCTTTTAACACATCTTCTCCGGAACGTATGCCATTATAAATCAATATTCTTATGAGTCCTTTTAACAGAAGAAACTATTTCCAGTTAACCTCCACAGCCTTCATGAATCAGTTTTCTGCTGCAGCATAAATACTTCAGCCCTGTTTGGATTCCATCGATCATTATTAAGAATTAACTTATATTCGTTATGCTGCCGGGGCAAAAAATCGGTCAAGATTTGCGGCAATTTCGGGTAAGGTGAAAATTACCAGGTGGTCTTCGGGAAGCAGTTTGGTACTTCCATTCGGCACAATTACTTCTTCACCACGTATGATCGACCCAATAAGCATGCCTTGCGGAAAATTAACCTGGCCAATTGTTTTGTGAGCTACTTCAGCGGTTTCAGGCAGAACCAGTTCGAATACTTCTGCCTCTTCACCCTGCAAAATTGATAAGGCCACAATTTCTTCACGCCTTGTCAGATGGATAATCCGGGCTGCCGCCAGTAAGCGGGGGTTAATCAGGCTTTTAATACCAAGGGTGTTATATACATCCATGAACTGCGGCTTCTTAACTTCGCAAATGATTTTTTTAACCCCGAACTGGCGGGCCAGTAATGCAGCTACAATATTGGTCCGATCTTCACTGGTTGCCACGACAACAGCATCAGTGGTACCCATGTCCTCTTCCCTGAAAATGGCAATTTCCGTCGCGTCGCCATTAATAATCAGGGTTTTCTTAAGCTTTACGCACAATTCTTCACAGCGTTTTTCATTTTTTTCGATTACTTTGACTGAAAAGGGCTGCTTGCTTTCTTCAAGCATCGAGGCTAACCGTAGACCAATTGCTCCACCGCCGAAAATTGTAACCTGGTTGATCCTGGTTTCTTTTTGATGTAAAAGCGTGCTGATTTCCTTCAAAGAGCTGCTTTTGCCCAGTAAATATATCTTACTGTGGGGCTCGATAATATCATTTCCACCGGGAATAATAAATTTGCCATTTGGTTTACAGATGCCGGCAATAATGCTGCCTGTATTTTGGGGTAATTTATGAAGAGGCACGCCGGTTATACCGGCCTCTTCCCCAACTATAACTCCCAACATGATCACTTTTCCCCGGGCAAAGTATTCAATTTCACTGGCATCAGGGAAGTGAAATATCTTCAATATCTCCGCAGCAGCTACTTGCTCCGGGTTGATCAAAACATCGATACCGAGTTGTTTTGGATTTAATCCTATGTTCTCGTCCACATAACCGCAATCACGGATGCGACATACTGTAAGGGGAACATAATATTTTTTTGCCATCATGCAGGCAACTGTATTTACTTCATCCAGATTAGTAACTGCTATAAGCATATCGGCATTTTTAACACCGGCTTTTTCCAGGGCTAAAACAGCAGCCCCATTATCTATAATTACCTTCACACCGAGAGATTCCATGATACTTCTGGCTTTATTTTCGTTTTTTTCAATGATAACGACATCCAGTTTTTTATTGGCAAGGTTGCGGGCTAATTCGTATCCAACCCGACCTCCACCGACAATAATTATATACATGCAAGGGCCTCCTCGCTGACGATTAGCTCTTTTCCACTTTTAACCTTCCGCCTGTAACAAAAACCGGCACCAGCTTGATAATAGATAACTGTGTTCCCTAAAGCCACTGCAGTTTTTTTAAAAATTTATTTTCACCAATAGCGACGATTATATCATTTTCTGCAATAACTTCTTTTGCAACCGGTGAAATAAGTGTCTTGCCGCCGTTATTTCTACGCAAAGCGATGACACTAATTCCATAGCGAGCACGCAGGTTTAACTCTAACAGAGATTTACCGATCATATCTTTCGGAGCGGTAACTTCAACCACGCTATAATCATCTGAGAGTTCAATCATATCGATAATAGTTGGAGCAATTAAACTGCGGGCCAATTTTTGACCCATATCCCTTTCCGGATAGACCACCCGGTTAACTCCGACTTTTTGAAGCACTTTTCCATGCAGTTCAGTTTGCGCTTTTGAAACAACATATTTGGCGCCCAATTCAATTAAAAGAATTGCCGTCATGATACTGGCTTGAATGTCATAACCGATTGCTAAAACTATCGCATCAAAATTTCTGACGCCCAGGGACTTTAGACAGCTTTCCGAAGTGCAATCGGCGATTAACACATCGGTAACTTCTTTACTCATTAGCTGAATCAGAGCCTCATCTTTATCGACCAACATTACATCATGCCCGAGTGTACAGAAAGTGTGGGCAACACTTTTACCAAACCTTCCTGCACCGATCACCAAAAATGATTTTTTCACTATTAACCTCCGGGGAATTAATTGTTTAACTGCTTCTGAACAACTGCAATTATCAACCAGGTTACTGCTAGAAACCATCAACCCAAGTTAATCCTGCTTAATGATTTTGTTCTGAATGCTGTTCATTGGCAATTCAATTAAATGCTATCAGGTTTGATATAAAGATTGTATTAATATTACAGGTCTCGGTATAAAGATTTCATAAATTTAAAAGGCTGTCCGTTTAGGACAGCCCCTGGATAGAATTAAGTTAGATATATATTATTCATCTGCAAAGCGGTAGCCAACGCCTACTTCTGTTATGATATATCGCGGCTCTGCTGGATTTTCTTCAATTTTTCTTCTAATGTTAGCCATAAATACTCTTAATGATTGCACGTCGTTGCCGATAGATGAACCCCATACTTCTTTTAAAATAAAATTGTGGGTTAATACTTTGCCGTAATTCTTGAGAAGCAAAGTGATTACTTTAAATTCAATCGGCGTAAAATGTATCTCTTTCCCTTTAAGTGTAACTTTGTGTCTGGCTAAATCTATTTCCAGATCAGCGAGATTATAAACAGATAGTCCATCATTTTTTAACGCGCAGGTATGACGAAGAACAACTCTTATGCGGGCCAATAATTCTTTAATACTAAACGGCTTGCTCAGGTAATCATCAGCGCCTGCATCCAGTGCTTCCACTTTTTCAGTATCCTGATCGCGGGCAGAGACAACTATGATGGGAATATCAGAAAATGTTCGTACTTGTTTTATTATTTCCAAACCATCCATATCGGGCAAGCCCAGATCCAAAATTATTGTTGTTACCGGTTCTGTAGAGAGAATATTCAATGCTGCTTTTCCAGTTGAAGTTTCCAGACATTTATATTGATGGGATTTTAACGAAAACTTTATAAAATTCCTTATTTTTGAGTCGTCTTCTACTATTAAAAATAACGGTTCCATATCCAGGCCTCCTATCGATTCAGGAAAAAGCTAAACGTTGCCCCGCCGGTATTGTTATTATCAGCATAAATCTCGCCTCCATGCATATTCACTATTGCTTTACAGATTGCCAATCCGAAACCAATGCCCCTTTTTGCATCTGTCCTCTGGCTATCAGCCAGATCAAATATATTAAAAAGCCTTTTAAGATCATTTTCGTCAATTCCCGTACCATTATCAGAGACCTCGAACCAGACTTTGTCGCTGCCTAGTGTCACATTAACATTTATCTCGTCTTCCGGTCCGGTATGTTTGACCGCGTTATCCAATAGATTGATCAACACCTGAACGATTAGTTTACTGTCCATATCTACAAATATTACATCATCTGGAATAGTCACGGATATTTTATGGTTTGGAGAATACTTGTGAACCCGCCTTATTGATTCAGCGATTATTTCTTCTACAGCTTCAAGTTGAGTAACTATATTAAGGCGGCCTTCCTGAATGCGGGTTAAGCTTAATATATTTTCTACCAGGCGGGTAAGCCAGATGGAGTCTTCATATATTTCTGCGGCAACATTAATATCTTCAGGTTTGTCAAGACTATGCAGCAGCATTTCTGAAGCGCCGGTAATAACTGCCAGAGGAGTTCTTAAATCGTGAGAGATGGCCCTCAGCAGGTTATTTTTAAATCTTTCCTGTATTGTTTCAATTTTGGCAGTCTCTTTTTCCTTGGCCAGATATTCGCGCTCCATGGCAATATTAATTTGCATATATATTGATTCCAGTAAATAACGGCTCTCCTGGTTAATATCTGCCAGATCATTTAGCAGGCAAAAAATGCAGACGCGATTATCTTGAATTATTATGGGCGTTGAGTAATAAGGAGCAAGAAAATGATCTAATTGATCCAGCTCCAGTTCACCGTATATAAAATCTTCCCCGCTTTCCAGCAGTTTTATTGTATCCAACTTTTTTTTGTTTTCATCTGTCATAACACAAATTACTTCGCATTCGTAAAGGCTGGATAAACATCTCATGGAAACAGCTATAACGTCTTTTATTCCCCTGGTTTTTGCCAGTGAACTGGTAATCCCATACAGCGTTTGTGCCTGCTTTTCCTGGGCATTGGCCCTTTCTTTGGCATTAATAAGGTTGCTGGTTAAAGTGCTTGAAAATAATGAAGCTAACAACATAATTATAAATGTAAAGATATAAGATTTATCATATACAGTGAAGGTATAAACAGGTTCTGTAAAAAAGAAATTAAATGATAGAGTGGCAATAAAAGAAGTAAAAATCCCGTAGATAAAGCCTCTCGTATAGCGTGAAGCAAGTAATACAGATAGGATATAAACAATAACAATATTTACTTCGTTAAAACCAAGATGCTTTATCAAAAACGACAGCAAAGTAGCCAGCAGAGTTAGCAGCATGACGACAATAATCTGCCGGCAGATGTATTTAAAGTTTGGGTAATATTTTTCTTGTTTAACCATAGTTGTCCACATTAAGCTGGAAAGATATATATTTTAGATCTTAACCCTTCTGATTAGATCCTGCAACCTTTAAAAATAGGAAATGTAACCTGACACCTTGATATCTTAAGTTATAATAGAAAAGAGTAACGATCACAGTGAATTGAAGTGAATTCGGTATGAATGATAAAAAGAAAACCGAACGCGAAATTAAAACAATTGAAGCAATGATTATCTTATACTGCAGAGAGAATCATCACCGGGAAAAGGTGCCCTGTGAAAATTGCACAGAAATCTTCAATTATGCCTGCGAAAGAATTCAAAACTGTAAACTGGGAGAGAAAAAGACAACCTGTGCAAAATGCAGCATTCATTGTTTTAAACCTGGGCCGAGGGAAAGTATTCGCCGGATTATGAGATATTCCGGCCCAAGAATGATCTATAAACATCCTATTTTAGCCATTTACCACCTCTTCGATTCATTTGCCAGACCTAAACAGCATTTATAATTCTTTTGCCCAAACCTTTGTCTCTGTGAGCAAACATAAAAAAATATCGATACATAAATCATAACTCGGGAGGGAACCTAGATGAAAGGCAAAACAATTGATCAAAGCAGCGTCTTTATCGTGCAACAAATGACCCAGGCTGATGCAAACCTGGCGGGGAATGTTCACGGAGGTATTATCATGAAACTTATTGACAATACTGCCGGAATTGTTGCCAGCCGGCATGCATCAAGCAACGTGGTAACAGCTTCAATTGACCGGCTTGATTTTCATAACCCTGTCTATGTTGGCGATCTCTTAAAAGTGAATGCCTCTATCAATTACGTGGGAAGATCATCTATGGAAATCGGGGCCAGAGTTGAAGCAGAAAACTTTCTAACCGGCGAGCGCCGTCATACTGCTTCAGCCTATCTCACTTATGTAGCTCTCGACAGCGATGGAAAGCCCAAAAATGTTCCACCCCTTAGTCTTCAAACTGAAGATGAAAAAAGACGCCACCGGGAAGCTGAAGAAAGACGCAAGATCAGACTTGAAGAACGCAAGCGTGAAGGAAAGTCACAGCGCTAATTGCTTTAACTTTCTCTCCAGGAAGACAGTTCTCTGAGCATTTGCCTGGGTATAAAACGATCGGCCAGAAGTATCAACAAAAATGCAGCTACAGCACCTGCTGAACTTAGCTGAATAGCCCTGCTTATACCAAAAAGATCTGATAAAAATCCGGTTATATAGGGACCGGCGCTGTATATGACCGTGTAGGCAGTACAAAAAAGGCCAAACCCGGCTCCCTGGTACCGCGGAGGCATATGACGCAAAACATGTGAATTGATGAGGGTATTCGTATTGAGACAAGCTGCTCCCAGCAGGGCAAGGGTTAAAATTATAGCCCAAAGATTTACTACCAGGGTTAATGTTATAAACAAACCAACACTGACAACCAGATTGATGAATAAAACAACATTATTGCCAAAGCGATCAGCCAACCAACCCGTGGCTATCTTGGCCAACAAACCAGCCACTGCCACTGTGATAAACAACTGATTTGCTATTTCGTAACTGTACCCTCTCTCTTCAACCAGGAACGTGGGGATAAATGAATTAATTCCAGTCCAGGAAAGTGCACCCAACCCACCAACCAGCGTACTCCAAATTATAAAGCGCCTGATCATCGGATTACTGAAAATAACAAAAGATGATTTAACTTCATCAGAAAAACTTTTTTTGCTTATTCTGGCAGGGTCTGGTTCCTGAACTGTATTTTTTCCCTTAACATCTAAGCCATTACTATGACCATATTCTTCTTCGAGTGCAGATGATTTACTGCCGGCCCGAAAAAAGAAATAGGTGACGACAGCTAACAAAAGACCGTTAAAAATAAATAGTAGCTGCCAGTTCAGAAATAGTATAAAAAAAGTGACCAGGACAGGTGAAATGATGGCAGCAATCATGCCAAACGATTCGAAGGCAGCCGTTGCTGTTGCCGCCCTGTCACGGGAACCGATTATTACTGCCAGAGTATAGCCTGCAGTGACGTAGATGCCACTGCTGACTCCCAGCATAAAAGTCATTACTGCCAATACATTGTATGATGGAGAAAGTGCAATGGCCAGAAAAGAAAGCGCCATCGCCGCGCTGCCCACTAGCACCGTGCGCGTACAGCCGTAAATATCGGCAAGAATACCTGAAGGGAACCTGGCCAGCGCATACCCGAAAAAAACAAGGGTTACCAATAAGCCCGCTTCGCTGTTATCAAGTAAAAATATTTCGCGAAGCGGAAGTAAAAGTGGTGGAAAAAGGTTCTTTGTAAAGGCCTGGAAAAAGAAGATCACCGCGTTAAGCAAAAATACTGTACCGGTGATCATCTTAAGCGTTGAATAACGCTTCTTATTTATAGGTTCAGTCATAGCTACCCTGAATATCCACGGCTCTTACCGGCGGTAATCCAGCCAAGGAAAAACAGAATCGCTGCAGCGGCAAGCCAGGCAGTAATTGTTAGGATAACAATATCTGTGCCATGTTTGACCCCTATACCGACTAAAGCCCAGACAAAAACGGCTGCATAGATATAATCCTGCCGCAGGTAAAAAACAGCCAGGGCTACTAAACCGGCAACCAGGATCATAAGCATGGTAAAGAAAATACCCCCGCCACCTGTGCCAAGCCAACCAATATCGTATAAAAGCGCGTTAAAATTAACAAGCGTGGCCGCTGAAATCCATCCCAGGTAAAGGCTGAAGGGATACTTAACCAGAAAGCGCTCGTACATGTTTTTTTCTGTCGTTACCGCTCCTAAACGCAGGTAAATCACAATCAGTGTTGCCAGCAGTAGGAGCATGATGATCATAGACCAGCCGACTCTCTGATAATGCCAGGCAAAAAGCCAGAGGATGTTAAAAAGTGAACTTACCGCAAAAAGTATTCCCACTGCCTTAACTAGAGGGTTGTCTCTGGAACCCGGCAAGGCCTGGTAAATAATAAAAGCAATAAGGGCCAGATAGATGAGACCCCAAATTGAAAATACGTAACTGGCAGGAGTGAGTAAAACCGGGTACAACTCGCCCAGATCACCCTGGGTCAGACCATTAAAAGGTAAGGCATTCGATAAAAAGTTAAAGAGTAAGACAAGAGCCAACGCTCCGATATTGATATAAGCTCTTATATCACTACGAATCATGTAAATCTCTCCTTCCCGTTATTAAAATCGTTCCTGACGGCAGTTTATACTTTGACCGGGGAACCGGGGAATCTCATGGTTGCAAAATAATCATCGATGGTTTCCGCCCTGCGGATCAATTGAACTGAACCGTCTTCACTCAACAGCAATTCGGCAGAACGCAGCTTGCCGTTATAATTAAATCCCATAGAGTAGCCATGAGCACCGGTATCATGTATCACAACCAGGTCTCCGGCCTCTATTGCCGGCAGTTCGCGGTCAATGGCAAACTTATCATTATTCTCACAGAGCGAACCGGTTACATCGTAAATCTGATCGCGGGGCAGATCTTCTTTACCGGGAACTGTAATATGATGATAAGCTCCGTAAAGCCCCGGTCTCATCAGGTTGGCCATGCAGGAATCAAGCCCCACATACTGCTTATATTTCCTGGCAACCTGACGAACCCTGCTGACCAGGTAACCGTAAGGTCCGGTTATCAGGCGACCGCATTCAAATACTATGCGGACCGGGTGCAGGTTTTCTGCAACTATAATTTCATTATATAGTTTTTTCATCCCTTCCGAAATATATTCCAGGTCAACCGGCTCATCTTCGGGTTTATATGGGATGCCGATACCGCCACCCATATTAATTAATTCAATACGAACTCCGCTTTCCCTCTTTATTTTAACTGCAAGCTCGAAAAGCATCCGGGCAGTTTCAACAAAATAGCTGCTCTCTAGTTCGTTTGAAGCAACCATTGTGTGCAGGCCAAAACGCTTTACCCCTTTCTCTTTCATGATTTGGTAAGCTTCGACAACCTGGTCGCGTGTTAAACCATATTTTGCCTCCTGCGGCAAACCGATCAAAACATTGCCGGTTCTGGCATCTCCGGGGTTGTAGCGAAATGAAATCGTCTCGGGTATACCGGCGCTTTTCTCGAGTGTTTCGATATGAGCCAGATCATCAAGATTAATAACAGCACCCATGCGGGCTGCAGCAGCAAATTCTTCCGGGGGGGTGTCATTGGATGTAAGCACAATATCTGAACCTTGAAAACCTACTTTATCAGCTAAGAGCAATTCTGTAAGTGAACTGCAATCTACACCCATATTCTCTTCCAATAGAATAGTAAGTATGGCCGGGTTGGGACATGCTTTTACAGCAAAATGGTTTTTAAAGCCTTCTATCCAGGAAAAGGTTTTATAAAAAGCACGGCCATTTTCTCGAATAGCCTTTTCGTCATAAAGGTGAAAAGGAGTCGGGTACTGCCTGGCAATTTCTTCGAGCTGTTCCTTTGCTAGTGGTATTCTTTTTTCAGTCATCTTTACCGCCTCCAAAAATTGTGCCTTATAAAATCAGGTTGTTCTTAATACTCTCTACTGCATCTTCTACATCTGCCCTGTGACCGAATGCGCTCAGGCGAAAATATCCTTCCCCCGAGGGGCCAAAACCCGAACCGGGGGTGCCGACCACATGCGCTTCATTTAGAAGTTTATCAAAAAAATTCCAGGATGACATCTCAGCGGGGGTTTTAAGCCACAGGTAGGGAGCATTAACTCCACCGTGTACCTTAAGCCCCATTGATTGCAGACCTTCCCTGATGACCCGGGCATTTTCCATATAGTAAGTAATAAGTTGGGCACACTCTTTCTGCCCTTTTTCAGACAATACTGCAAACCCACCTTTTTGCGCTAGATTGGAGGCTCCGTTAAAAAAAGTTGTCTGACGGCGCAGCCAGAAACGGTGTAAATCTCCGGGTTCGCTATCCTCAGTTTCTATTTCTTCGGGCACAACAGACCAACCAAGGCGCACTCCGGTAAAACCGGCTGACTTTGAAAAACTGTTTATTTCAATAGCGCATTTCCGGGCTCCCTCTATTTCATAAATGGAACGCGGCAGGGTTAGATCCTGAATAAATTCGGAATAGGCCGCATCAAAAATGATTACTGCCTTACTTTCTAAAGCATACTCTACAAAAGCGCGAAGATCTGCATGATTTGCCACAGCCCCGGTCGGGTTGTTGGGGCTGCAGATATAGATAAGATCCACCTTTTCTTTCGGAGGCTCGGGAATAAAATTTTTTTCTTCACTGCAAACCATGTATATAAAACCGGCATAGTCACCGCGTTTCGGGTTATAAGGGCCACAGCGGCCGCCAATTACATTTGAATCAACGTATACCGGATAAGCCGGATCTTGAAAGGCTACCAGATTATTCGCGCTGAATATAGACTGTATATTGCCGGCGTCCGGTTTGGCGCCGTCACTGATAAAAAACTCATCACTACTCAAGCTAACTCCACGGTTTTGATAGAATCGGGCCAGGGCAGACCTCAGCTCTGCTTCACCCTGCTCATCGCCGTAACCGCTGTAAGTATCCACGTCTGCCAAAAGGTCTACCGCCTCATGAAGGCCTTTTATAACCGCGGGAGTCAGGGGCTCAGTTGTGTTGCCAATGCCGAGACGGTGCACTTTAACACCCTTATTTTCCTGCTGAAAAAGTTTTACACGCCGCCCGATCTCCGGGAAAAGATAACCGGCGCTTAATTTGCGATAGTTGTCGTTTATTTTAGCCATATTTTACTTCCTGCCATTTCCGATGATATTAACCTTGAAGGCATCCGCTTCGGGAAGATCAAGACCCTGCATTGCTTCTTCTATTAGAGCATAATTTTCTTCAGCAGCAAGTGAACACATGGGCAGACGAAATGCTTCCTGGCACCATTTCTTCATAGCCATTGCCGTCTTGATCGGTATGGGATTAGTTTCTACAAAGCATGCTTTAAAAAAAGGCATCAGTTTTGCTTCAAGCTCGCGTGCCTTCTTCATATCTCTATTCAGCGCGCTGTGAACCATTTCCTTCATCAGACGCGGCGCCAGGTTGGCTGCCACCGAAACCACTCCGTTACCCCCGGCCTCAATTAAATCAACCGTCATGTTATCATCACCACAGAGGACAACGAACTGCTCACGACGTAATCCGATCAGGTTCTTCATCTGTTCAAGGCTGCCGGAAGCTTCTTTCACACCGACGATATTCGATCGCTCGTTCATCAGGCGGAGCAGTGTTTCATTTTCGAGATTTACACCGGTGCGGCTCTGAATATTATAGACAATACAGGGAATTGAAACCGACTCGGCTATTGCTTTAAAATGAAGGTAGAGACCTTTCTGAGTCGGCTTTACATAATAGGGATTAACCAGCAGCACCGCATCCACACCAGCCTGTTCGGCATGTTGTGAAAGCTGTATCGCCTCGCTGGTAGCATTACTGCCGGTACCGGCGATAACAGGAACACGTCCATCTGCATATTCTACAGTAAGAGCAACTACACGGTCGTGTTCATCATGTGTCAGGGTTGAGCTTTCCCCGGTAGTGCCACAGGGCACCAACCCGTCAATACCTGCTTCAATCTGGTATTCAACAAGCCTTTTAAACGCTCCGATATCGACGGAGCCTGTTGATGTAAACGGAGTGACCAGGGCAGTATGCACACCTCTGAAGATGTCATTGATTGTTTTCAAAATTATTCTCCTCCCAAAATAGATTCCATCATGTTATCAATGGAATATAATCCGCTGCGGCCGCAGATCCATTCGGCAGCTTTAACGGCACCCAGCGCGAATCCTTCGCGGCTGCGGGCTGCATGCTCAAGTATTATCGTATCTACTTCGCTGTCAAATATAATCCGGTGGGTGCCCGGAACTGAACCACATCTGGTTGATGAAATATTAAGTTGATCTTCGGCAATAACTTCTTCAGGTGAACCTGGAAAAATATTTTTTTTGCGATCTAAGCTGTTTAGCAGTATCTCTCCAAGCATAGCTGCGGTTCCTGAAGGACTGTCTGCTTTATAACGGTGGTGATATTCATCAATAGCAACGTCATAACCGGTAAACCGATTCATAATATTTCCCGCGGCCTTGACCATGTAAAAAAAGATGTTTACACCCAGGGAAAAATTTCCCGACCAGATTAGACCAATACCGGTATTTTCAACAACAGAAATTACTTGGCCCATCTCGTCGTACCAACCTGTTGTACCAATAACTGCCGGTATTTTTAGCTCACCATAAAGCTTTATGTTGGCTATTACCGCCCTGGGAGATGTGAAATCTATTATAACATCAACCGCCGGCATTCCGGGTTCTGCCTTTTTTGCATTTACCATTTTATCCATACTAGCCGGATCAATGATAAGAGGCACTTCATGGCCTGCGGCTAGAGCTGTCCGGTGAATAATTTGTCCCATTCGTCCATAGCCGGCAATACCGATTCTCATCTATTTCACCTCCCAATTGACACGTAATCGAAATGTTGAATAATTACTATTCGGCAAAATCTGCGCTGTTCCTTTATTATTTTTAAATTTGACTGCTACATATTTTTGCCGATATAATGGCCGCAGCTAAATCTAGCCAGGGGGTGACCCTGTGTCAGAGGAAGAAAATAAAAATATATTACCGAAACTCAACCGGGGTTTTTTGGATAATAAAAGACAAAGTGCTCTTAGAGAACTCTGTGAAAAATACAGATATGCTCTTGAAAAACGTGATCCCTGTGACTTAGCCCACCTGGCGGCACTGAGCCTGCATAAATATGAAGATGGCACCATAGCATTCACCGGAGACAACCTGCTTGAAACAAACCATATCAGCTGGCCGGAGCTGAAAGTAACTGATGCTGAAGGCAAACCAGTTCCTCTTTATACTGAAGCGCTCTGGCTTCATTATCTTGACCGGGCAGATGGCCACCCCCTCGAAGGCCGCTGGGTTAATTTGAGTGAAATTGGCGGTCTTTTTTACCAGCAGGCTTTCCAGAGTTACTGCGGTGATGAACTGGCAGAATACTGGCGAGATAACATTGACGGCCTGAGAATAATTTGCCGGGCTTGGGGCGGTTGGGATATTCCGAAGCTGGCCGATCTTGCTTTTGAATGGCGGGTGTTGCCCCGTTTGCCTCTCTGCCTCTGCTACCGCAAACCAGCAGGTGGCAATAAAGCCTGGGCAACGGTGCTTTTTGACGCATCCGCCAAACATTACGTAGCAGCTGATGTGGCCGCTACGGTAGGAAAAGCTCTTAGCGACAAGTTGAAAGTGAAAGATAACTAGCTCTTAGTTGTGTTAAAAAATTAGTAAAAGTAGGAGCATGTTGCACCTGTTAATCTTATGATAAAATATTTAAGCTGCTTCTAGACTACGATAGAATTTATAGTTAATGAGAAAAGGATGACCTTATACCTTTGGAGATTCATGACAGGAAAATAAATAAAAATATTCAGAGCACTTACAGCCGGGGAAACTGGGCCATGTTTTATTTGGCTACTTTCTTATTTATGGGAAATCTCTTTGCCGCAATTGCTATTTTCCCTGCCTACAGCCTCGCTATCGGAAGCAGTGCTTTTCAGGCAGGTCTGCAAAGCACTGCTTTTGCTCTTGCAGCAGTATTATTACGCTTTTTTTTGGGCCCTCTTCTGGATAAACAGGGGCCAAAACCACTGATGCTAATTGGCATATTTACTTTTGCCACTGCGCCACTTTTAATTATTTTGAGTCCCACCTACAGCATGCTTCTTGCTATGCGCATCTACCAGGCGCTTGGGCTGGCAGTTGTCTTACCCGGCATATCGACCCTTGTTGCCGGGATGGCGCCCGCTGCTCGTATCGGCACATACCTGGGGACAACCCGAATTTTTTTTAACCTGGGCCTTCTGGCCGGACCTTCCGTTGCGTTTACGCTTATTGAAAACATTGGTTACAATAGCTGGTTTGTCGTTAGCGCAATAACCAGCGCCATTGCCCTGGCCGCATTGGCCACTGTAAAAACTCCGCCTGTTCCTTCAATTGCTGAATTAACTTCCGGTTCATTAAACCAGATCAAAAAAGCCTTTAAGGTAAAAGCAATTTACCCGATTATTGGCGGTATAGCAGTGTACTCATTTACATACAGCGCTGTGATATCTTTTGCCGCTGTCCATATTGATACATCTTCTTACAAAGGCGAAGCACCGTTATTTTTTGTCGTCCTTGGGCTTGCAGGAATTGCAGCCTGTTTAGGCGCTGGCGCACTATCGGATCATTTCGGTCGCCGCCAGGTTGGCTGGCCTATGCTTGCTATTCTTGGAACAGGAGCGGCTCTCTTTTATTTTCTGCCTCTTTGGCCTGCCCTGCTAATAATATGTGCGATCATTCTCGGGATCGGAATGCAGGGTACTTCTCTTGTTCTAACCGCCTGGCTGATAGATGTAAGCGAACCTTCACTGCGGGCAACAACTATCAGCATTCAGGAAAATACCATTGATATCTTTTTTGCCCTGGGCGCATTATCCTTCGGGATGGCGGCAGGGGGCCCCGGTCTAGGCACTGCCTTTCTGGTGGCAGGTGTGCTGACAGTATTTTTAATAGTCCCCTTAAATAAAGCCAGTGTGGTTCTTAGCCGTCAATAACAATAAACTTTAATCGTCAAATAGAACCAGGTATACATTACCATCAACTTTTTTCCCTTTTACCAGCTCACAGTGCCTTAATACTGCAATCTGTTTTTCAAGCTCCCAGTCGGGAATATTCAATTCTTTGGTAACCTGATCACGGGTTACCCTGCCCTTTTCTTTAATATAATCATGAATCTGTTTTTGGATTGGTAACAACCCTTCAGTGCCGGACTGGCCTGCCGCTTTCCGATGCTTTGTAGCATGCTGTGTAGCAGCCACATCACAGGTTTTCGGTGTTTGAAGTGATCCCATATAACAATCTTCGCACAATTCCTGGTTGCGATGAAGGTAAATATCTTCTTTAGATACATCTTCACCACAACGCGCACATTTAACCACAAGAATCAAACCTCCTATTTTTCCTTCAACTTTTTCCGGTAATAGAGTATAGCCTGGCGCAAAGCAGCAGCGCCCAGGTTGGAACAATGAATTTTAGGATCAGGCAATCCATTCAAAGCCCTGACAATATCCATTTCGCTGATGGCAAAGGCCTGATCAAGAGTTTTTCCTTCAGCCAGTTCGGTGAGAACGCTGGTTGTGGCTATTGAGGCGGGGCAGCCGCAGGCTTCGAAAACAACCTCGCTCAAACGGTCACCCTTAACCCGTATGTAGATTCTGATAAAATCTCCGCAATCAGGATCACCGATCGTACCTGTACCATCGGCATCGTTTAGGCACCCCACATTCCTGGGATTATTAAAATGGTCTATTAACTTTTCAGTATACATACTTTCACCTCTGTATAATCATGCTGTTACAACTCTTTACCCCTGGCAGAGATTACAACAAGCCGGAGAATGGATATATACCTATTATAACATTTTACTACAATATTTCAGACAGTAATAATTATGATTTTGCTGAATAATCCAAGATTCCATAGAGGAAGTAATCTTTTTTTGAAGAATACTATAGAAAAGAGTCAATTTTTTTATTATGAGGAGGTATTTTTATGAGCAAGATCGGAGATCACGTTCAGTCGGCTGATTGGAAATCGGAAAAACATGTTCCTGTAATTGAAGTTATAGGACCTGTAAAAAAAGGGGAACCCTGCCAGGTTCAATTAAGTGTTGGGGCAGAAATAGCTCATCCACATACAACCGAACATCATATTCGTTATATAAAGCTGTTTTTTAAGCCAGATGGCGAAAAGTTTATTGTACACCTGGGGTCGTTCATGTTTGAGGCTCACGGCGAATCGGTTGAGGGCGCTAATGAAGGCAGTGCAAAATGTGAACCCAAAGTTACCGCTACGGTATCCCTGGAAAAATCAGGTGAGCTGGTTGCCCTTAGTTATTGCAATATTCACGGACTCTGGGATAACAGTGAAAAAGTCAGCTTAGCATAATTAAGATATTAACAAACAACGCACATTAATCAAAGCCCCCTTAACACGCTCATTTCCTGACAATAAGAGGGGGCTTTGCATTACACATATTATTTTATGGGGCATTATCTATGGGATGTGATTAATATTGAACTGGTTTGAAGTAGGGATGCTGGGAATGCTGGCCGGTGTTGTGGGAACCGGTGCCGGAGGAATTCTATCTATACTTGTAAAAAAACCGACGCCGCGTTTTACCGGAACCATACTGGCATTTGCCGCCGGCGTAATGCTCTCAATAATTTTCCTGGAACTTATAGTAGAGGCAATGGTTTCCACCGGTCACTGGCCAGCAATAATCGGTCTGACCCTGGGCATGGGCGTTTTTTATCTTTTAGATCACTACCTGCCTCACCATCACACCGTAACCGCCGAAGATACACCTTTTAAAGGTTACCTGAAAAAAGGCACACTTTTAGCGCTCGGAATAGGCATGCACAATCTACCGGAAGGGCTTGCCATCGGAACCGGTTTTGTCGGCTCAGCCGAACTGGGTTTATCCCTGGCAATACTGATTGGCCTGCACAATATTCCGGAAGGCATGGCCGTTGCCGCACCGCTGAAGCAGGGTGGGTTCAACTATCTAAAAGTAGTTAGCATAACTGCACTGGCCGGCGTTCCGATGGGTCTTGGAGCTTTAATCGGCGCAGCAATTGGTAGTATCTCGGATAATATCCTTGGCATATCGCTCGGCTTTGCCGCTGGAGCCATGTTATATATAGTTTGTGATGAGCTCATACCCGATGCTTATGAGAGCGCCGGCGCTCATCTTTCCATATTCGGCATTTTTACCGGCACAATTCTGGGTCTTTTATTTACTGCCTGGTTTTGAGTTTCTTAAATTCCCTTGACCAAAAAGAATTTAATGTATATTATCGTTATAATAAAATTTTATAAGAATTGAGACCTGATTAAATATGAATAAGCATAAGTACAAGAGAAGCAGACAAAGGGAACGAATTCTTGGTATTTTGCAAAATACCGATACTCATCCGACTGCAAGCTGGGTTTACGATGAACTAAAAAAAGAATTTAACAACCTGAGCATGGGTACTGTTTACCGTAATATCAACATTTTGATCGACCAAAACCTGGTTCAGAAAATAGAAGCCGGAAGCAGTTTTGATCGTTTCGACGCTAATATCGATGTACATTACCACTTTATCTGCCGGGAATGCGGCTGTATTGAAGATTTGCCTTTGGATAAGCTTCCCGAATTGGATGATATGGTCAGAAAAGAAACAGGTTACCAGGTTGAAAACCACCGTCTTGATTTTTACGGAATCTGCCCTTCATGCTCAAATTTAAAGCAAAGCAATTAATTACCCGAGCTCTAAGAAGTAGCAAAACCGTATAGAAAAAGAATCAAAAAAAAGAGGCGCTATATCTAAAGCGCCTCTTTTAAGTTGTTTGCGTTAAGTTCTACAGAGGTACGACATTAGCGGCCTGTTTGCCGCGGTCGCCTTCGACTGTTTCAAATTCTACGCTTTGTCCTTCTTCAAGGGTTTTAAAACCTTCACTCTGGATTGCGGAAAAGTGCACGAAAACATCTACGCCCTCTTCACTTTCGATAAAACCATAGCCCTTATCCGGGTTGAACCATTTTACCTTACCTTGCATGCAAAAATCTCCTTTAAAATGTAATTTAGGATTAAAAAGCGGAGTAACTGAAAATACCTTTGCCTGTCATTGTGTCTGTTCTTGCCGCCGGAGGGCTAAGATCTTTTTAGTCGTATCCTTCTTTTCAATACCAGTTTATACTATATCACAAAGATTCACCGCTGGCAAGCGGCAGAAACATTCTTATTCTGCTATAATCTGAATATAAAAGGTTTAGAAAAGGTGAAACTATTTGCTGACCGAATCTGAATTTAGTAATTATCTGAAAAACTTCACTCTAAAAAATTCTGATTCTCCGGAATATCTGCGGAACACAGAGATAATAAATTTACTTATCGATGATAACCGCTACAGGTCATACATCAATGAATTCTGGACATCACGCCAGAGGCAGGCAGCCTCAATTCATGAAATATCTTACCGAGCCTGTTTTAAGCCCCAGTTACCGCAATTTTTCATAAAGCTGCTGACAAAACCGGGGCAAGTTGTTTATGATCCTTTTTCGGGCCGAGGCACCACAGCAATAGAAGCAGCGCTAAGGGGCAGAAACGTTATAGCCAACGATATCAATCCCTTAAGTAAAATATTATGTTCACCAAGGCTGTCCCCTCCTTCAATAAAAGATCTTGAACAAAGACTTGCAGAAATACCTACTAATGTTGACGCAACCGCTGATAGAGATCTTTCCATGTTCTACCATCCACAAACTGAGGGTGAACTGCTGGCACTGCGCCAATATCTTAATCGAAAAAGGGAAAGCGGCACTGAAGACTCTTTGGATGGGTGGATCAGAATGGTTGCCACAAGCCGCCTCACCGGACATTCAAAGGGATTCTTTTCAGTTTATACTATGCCTCCCAATCAGGCAGTTTCAGCCGAAAGACAGCGCTTGATAAATTTAAAGCGAAAACAATCGCCTGAATATCGTAATGTCGCTACCTTAATGTTACGCAAAAGCAGACAACTGCTTCGCAATTTGACCTGCGAACAGCTTAAGAACCTCGTAAATATGTCTGAGCGGGCCCTGTTTCTCGAAAATAATGCTGCCCATACCGGAGTAATCAAATCAAATAGTGTAGATTTAACAATCACCTCACCGCCATTTCTGAATGTGGTTCAATATTCCGGAGACAACTGGCTGCGCTTATGGTTTAACAGTATCGATCAGAATGAACTGGCAAGCAAATTAACTATGGCTTCAAAAATAGAAACATGGTCAAAGGAAATGAATGCTGTATTTAAAGAACTTTACAGGGTAACCAGACCGGGTGGTTGGGTTGCTTTCGAAGTAGGAGAAGTACGAAGTGGCAGAATCAAACTTGAAAAAGAAATTATCCCCCTGGCCGTCAATAATGGTTTTAATTGTTTCGGTGTTTTAATTAACTCGCAAAGGTTTACGAAAACATCGAATATATGGGGTATTAAAAATAACTGCGCCGGCACTAACAGCAACCGAATAGTAATATTAAAAAAAATACAGGGCATAGCCCTGCAATAATATAGTAGGAGGTTAGGTTTAAACAATAATTACTAATTAAAATAGTGCTAAATAACAAAACACGGTTTGCTTAAAATAATTTCAACATCCGTGTTCAGATTCCTGCATAAATAACAAAATATTTTATATAAATATAATATTAACGCTATTCGGGTCAAGGGCGCTGCATTGTTTTCGGATCATTTGTCAAACTCCTGTTTAAAAGGACTGCCTGGCGTGATGAATCGTACATAACCCAAATGTAAACTGCAATTAAGCCAAGTCCACGGGTAAAAAACCATGCAGCCACTGCAATTAAAAACCAGAATAAGCCTTTGCTGAACTGCCCCAGGTACATATAACCCGCTCCCGGAAAGATCAGATTGAGTAAACCGGTTAAGATGGGGTCTTTGCGAAACCCTGTATGACTCTCTTTTTCATAGCGCTTTGGCGCTTCTTTTAGTTCTAATGCCGAAGGATCGAGTATTGAACGGCAATAACGGCATTTCACCGCAAAACTGATTATTTCTTCACCGCAGTAGGGGCACCTCTTATAAGTTAACTGGTCTTCTTTATCGATTATTTCTGGCTTGCCGGCACAACCCCAGGTAGTACAACCTCCTGTTTTTTCCCAGCAGGCGGTGTGGTAATTACGCATACATAACCGGCAGCGTATAGAAGTATCTCCCGGCTTAAATTCCTCTCCACATGTACTGCAGTAGTTTTCTTTCATCAGCAATACCTCCATTTATATTATAACATAGATAAGCACAGGCATTTTTAAACTATAAAAATTCTGCTTGCCCTTTGTAACCCAAAAGAGGATAATTAAACCAGCTCAGCAATTAGGGGGAGATATTAATGGAAAGCAGAGATGTTGCCCAGGCGGCTATAAGCATTGCCATGACTCCAACCCGGGAAGCAGAAATGAATATGAAGAAAATACATTCAGAAGAAGGAATTCAGTCATTGGCTGTCGATTACGGTGGTGAATTTTTAAGTTCACTGCAAAAAGTAGTGGAAAGAGCTGTTGTAGCTTCAAAAAGAGAGGGAATCATAGACGATTCAAGTCATTCCGACGGCGCCGTGGCCGGAGCCACCCGCGAAGCCCTCGTGCAGATAATGCCAAAGGCACTGGGTTTAAATGTGGGAGGTAAAGTCGGCATTGCCAGGGGGGGCACCCATATAGCTGTTGCCATTTTTTTCGGTATAGGTCTTTTACACAGAAACGATGTTGCAATAGGGCTTGGACACAGGGTTGTCTAGTAGAAGGAACCACCAGGCAATTTCGCTTGTCAAAGCTGTAAAGGAGGGCAAGTCAAATGACCATAAAAAGAAATATTTTGTTATCTTCGTTAACCCTGCTTATTATTACAGCAGGTTTGATCCTAAGCTCCTGCGGTGCAAGCAGTTACCTGGGCAGCGAAGATTCATCCTATGATTATGTGGCAGAAGAGGGCTCTGCTACAGCACCTGAATATGCTATGGACGATGCTTACGATAGTGATGGAAGTACAAAAAGAATAAACGGAGAAGTCGGGCAAAACAGTTTAAGACATGTTATTCGCAACGGCTCCATGGACATTGCAGTACAGGATACCCGGGCAACCATGAAGGAAATAAAAGAAATGGTTAACGATGCAGAAGGCATTGTCAGCAACTCATATGTTTATGAAGTACGCGAAGGACAATATGCCGGCAGCATGACATTAAGAATTCCTGAAAAACAATTTGATTTCTTCATGGAGCAGCTTGAAACATACGGAAAAGCAACAAATGTACAAACCGGAATTGATGATGTAACAATGCAGTATGTAGATCTCGAATCGCGTTTAAATAATCAGTTGGCCCAGGAAGCCCGTCTTGTGGAAATACTGGATATGGCGGAATCAGTGGAAGAGGTTTTAGAGGTAGAAAAAGAACTATACCGGATACGGGGAGAAATAGAATCGATGACCGCCCAGCTTAATTATCTGAAGGACCAGGTTTCATACGCAACAATTAACCTCAACCTGCGGGAAGAAACCATTCCAACCGAGGTTATTACTCCGGGCGCATTTGACAACTTCGGGAAAAAAATTCAACAGGCTTTCGTAAGAAGCGTAAACTTTGTTTTAAGCGCATTTTCAATCCTCATTTTAGGGATCATCTCTATGCTTCCTGTTCTGGCCATGATCGGTATTATTATCCTGATTATCTGGCTGCTGGTAAAAAAAGTGACCAGGCGAAAAAAGAACAAGGAGAAAGAACAAATTGAGGTTGCCGATAAAAACAATGAGTAAGAATAAATGTTAATTATTTTAAAAGGTAAGGGCGTTTATAAGCCCTTACCTTAGTTTTGATACGATCTTCTTATTTATATGTGTGCTGCTTTATTCAGGTCTTGCTATCTCTTCGTCAAGGATGTCTTCACTCTCAAACAATTTAACAGTTCGCTGTAACAGTTCCAGCAATTGCTCCCTTTCACTTTCCGGCACCTTGGCCAGGTAAAGGGCAAGTAATAGGTTACGCTTTTCCTCAACATCTTCAAGAACTTCCAAACCTTTCGGTGTTATTGTAATCAAAACCTGCCTGCGGTCTTTCTCCTGTCTTTCCCTTGTTACCAGGCCCATCTTATGCAAACGGTTAATTAATGCTGTTACCGCGCTTAATGTAACACCGAGCATATGGGCTAAGAAAGAAGTATTACAGGGCGCTTTTCGCAAAGAACGTAAAACAATAAATTGTGTATCGGTAATTTCGTCTACAGTATACCGGTTGTGCAGGACCCGAACACGGTAAATCAAACGGCTGACAACGAGATCAAGTTCTTTGATGTATTCTATCAGGCTGTCACTGCTTATTTTGAATCGCTCCCTTTTAATATTTTATCCTGTAAACTATTCACTACATTAATTAATCTGTAATTTATTTATACCACTCATTTAAACTGTGGTCAAGGCTGGCCCTGCTGTTGGCTGCAGATAAAGGTTATGTTAAAGTAAAAGAAATCACCGCCAGAGCTATTTGCTATAATTTTCAAATGGATATCTACTACATGCCGAAGAGCATACGAAAGGATTTTGTATGTCAGAGACTTTATTAAATATATCTAAGAGCAAAACCAAACCTTGTTTGTTCATAATTCCTGCTCTCTTATCAGCATTTTTACTTATTGCTGCTTTTCCTCCTTTTGAGCAAGGCTACATTGCCTGGTTTGCACTAATACCCCTTATAACTTTATGCCTGCAGGTAAAACCGGTTCAGGCTTTTAAAGCCGGAATATTTTTCGGCCTGGTCTTTCACCTCTATGTTAATTTTTACCTGACAAATGTATTGTTCACTTATCTTTCCACCCCATTGGCAGTATTAGCCATGATTTTACTGATCCTATATACAAGTTTATTCCATGGTCTCTTTGCCATAGCAACGAGCCTGGTTAACCAGCTTAAAAGACCCCTTTTTACGGCATTAGCAATACCGGCGATATGGCTGCTCAGTGAATATATACGCTCATTTAGTTTCCTGGGTTACAATGTAGGCTACCTTGGTTATACCCAGTGGCAGTATCCCGGTCTGCTCAACCTGGCTGCAACATACGGCTACTGGGGGCTTCCTTTTATGATTGTTTTTTTCCAAGCCACCGTTGTTTTGATCTGCATTAAAGCTCTGCGGCAAAATAAACTGGTTATTATAGCTGCTCTCTTTATCTTCCTCTTTGCCGCAGGCCTGTCAATACCGGGCATGAGCACAATAAAAGAAAAGAATGAAACGATTTGGGTCACTTTAATTCAGGGTAATACTCACCCTGAACAAATAATGGGCAACAGGGAAGAAACAAAAAGACTTTATCTTGACTTAACCAGGCAAGCAGTTACCTTCCCGACTGATCTCGTTGTCTGGCCGGAAACAGTCATAGATCTTGATTTTAACAGGCGTCTTGGTCACCCGACAGAATTGGTTGAAACAGCTGACGATCTTGATGTGGCCATATTGTATGGTGCGCGACTAAGGAATAGTGGCATGCTCTTCAATTCAATTGCATTATACGAGCCCGGAATAGAAGAAAACCTTATTTACGAAAAAATACGTCTTGTGCCCTTCGTAGAATATTTCCCTGCAAAAGATCTCTTAAATAAAGTAATTAAACTGGACCTGCTGCTGGGCAGTTATACTGCTGGGGAAGAAATTATCATATTTGAAGTAAAAAATAAACCCCTGGCAGGGGTTATATGTTTCGAGTCATATTTCGGCGATCATACCCGTCTGTTTGCAGCCAAGGGCGCTCAGCATCTTTTCGTCTTAACCAATGATGCCTGGTTCGGCCGCTCCAATGGCCTGGATCAGCATGCCCAGGCAGCAGCGATCCGGGCAGCAGAAATGGGTATCGGGGTTACCCAGGTTGCAAACAGCGGTATTACAATTTCTTTTGACTATAACGGCCGTGAAATATTACGTTCGTCTAAAGAAAAAAGGGAAACTATCAATACCCAGCTTAGCCTTGCTCACAGGTACACCCCGTATAAAAGCTTAGGCGATTATTTCCCTGCTTTTTGGGCTCTATTTCTCCTGCTGGGCATTTTACTGATCATCCGCCGAAAAGCTACCTGATAAAACCTTTAATGACAACCACCGGAGTACCGGCATCGGCAGAACCGCTGACCAGGTCAGCAAGGCTGGCCAGAACATCTTCCATTCGCCTCGGAGTTGTCCCTTCTTTTTCAAGACTGTCTTCAGCCATTTCCCGGCACATGCTTTCCAAAAGAATTGATTCTATCTCTTCAGCCGTTTTATTCTGCTCATGAAAGCACTGGTCAGCCAGGTATTTATATTTCAGCCCTTCGCGAAAACGATCCAAGCCGGCAGTGGCGGCAAAAGCGGTCCGGGGATCAGCTAGTTCATATATGCCGCTGGAAGGATCGAGATAAGCTCCGTCACCATAGATCATTACCTGAACATTTAAGCCCAAATCGCTCTTGATTTTTTGCTGAAGGCTTTCGACAACCTGCTGTCCCTGGCGTGGCGCCAGCTTAATTCTTTCCCCGGCGGACATATTGCTTCCCAGCAGACCCCATTCAGAAAATTTTTCTCCCTCATTACATATTTTGTCCAGGGTAATACAGTTTTCAAACCAGGCGGAAATCTTTTTCTCGGTATCGAATCTGGTATGTATATCTGCGGCAATAACTGCATCGGGCTGTAATTCAAGAGCATGCAGGGGATTATTCGACAATATGATTACCGGATTGGCTCCTTCTGCAGCAATAATTTGACGATATAGTTCCAGGTAATCAACTCCAGTTACCGGGTGCATGTATGACCGCCCTTGTAAGTCTTCATATGTAATTAATTCTTTGTTTAAATTCATCGCAAAATCGATGTCGATAATCAGATTGCCAACTTCATCAGCGGGATAAGAAAGCTGAACCACTACTTCGCCCCTTGGCACAGCCCTGGCAATTCCTTTCAGAATCATCGAAAAACGATTACGGCTTGCAATAGGGAATACAACCGCTATTCTACTCTCTGGCTCAATTTTCAGCTTTTCTCTAATTTCCCGGGCAATATCATCTATGGTTATGTAGTTGTTCTGGGCACGCGCTACAACCGATTCTGTAATACAAATTACATCACCGTCAGTAAGCAGACCGTCCCTGCTGCAATTTGAGACAGGTTCAAACACCTTCTCAATTATATTCATCCCCGGCAATATTACACCCATCTTAAGACCAAAAGCCATTGGCCCTATATAGTCTGGTAATTTCAACATAATATCTCCTCCATTTTTTAACTGGTTTTAAGCCTTTCAGCCATAACAGCGATAGCCTGCTCGTAATCAGACCAGGTATTAATATTAACAAATGACAGTTCTTTGGGATCGTATTTTGCTATTTCAGCTGAATTGATATACCGGATAGTCAGCTTTGAGTAAAAATCGGTTACTTTATAATGACCATTGCTAATCTGTTCTTCGATTACTTCAATACACCTGCGGTTATAATAAGCATGCAGCGGCTGGTAGTAACTTCCATTGCATGGCACAACTGCGTCATAATCAGGGGCATATTTTGCCATATACTCAATCAAGTCAGGCTGCAAAAAAGGCATGTCGCAGGCTATTACAAACTGGAAAGGCAGGCTTGATGAGCTTAAACCGGCATGTATGCCACGCAAAGGGCTTTTCATTTCATTTTTAAGTAAATCACCTGTAATCTTCACAGGCAGGTTGTCATAAAGTTCCGGGCGATCGGTCACTAAAGTAATTTGGTCAAAGGAAATCTGAAGAATCTCAACCATATGAGCAATAAGACTTTTACCATAAAAATCGAGCAGGGCCTTAGGTTGCCCAAGTCGTTTACTATCTCCTCCGGCCAGTATAATTGATCCCCGTGGGGAACTTTTTGCTTTTCCGGAATTATTCAAATCGCACCTCTTAATTATTTTTATAATGCCAGCTCTTTTTTCCGTTTTCTCTCGCTGATTAAAACCATAATGATACCAACCTCATAGAGAAAGGCAAGCGGCAAAACCATCACCACTTGTGAAATTATATCCGGCGGGGTAATAATCGCCGACAGTATCAACATTATCAGCAAAGCTACTTTACGGTGTCGCCTTAGAAAATCAGTGCTGAGCAGACCGATTTTACCGAGAGCCCATGTAAAAAGAGGCAGCTGGAAAACAATGCCAAAAGCCAGGTGAAATGAAACAAGAAATGCAATATACTCGCTGATGGTAAACCGGGGTTCCAGATCGGCCGAGGCAAATTGCAGAAAAAATCTTAATGTGAAAGGAAAAACCACAACATAAGCAAAGATCACACCACCGGCAAACAACAAAACAATACCGAATATTATTAGAATGAAAAATATCTTTTCCCCGCGGGTTAAACCGGGAAATATAAAAGCAACTATTTCATATACTATCACTGGCGATGCGACTACCAGGCCGCTAATTATCGCCAATCGCAGATTAGCCATAAAGGCTTCAGGGGGAGATAGGAAAATCAGTTTAAGTCCTTCAAGCGGATCGGTAAGAATGCCCCTGATTGCCTCGATATTGACGAAACAGATAATAGCGGCAACAAGCAAAGCGCCTGCTGATATGAGCAGGCGCGATCGCAACTCTGCAAGATGCTCAAGAACGGGCATAGTGCCGTCTTTATTTTTACTCAAAGTTGCTGAATACCTCCCGGCATTCCAAGCGCTGCCTCGGGATCCTTTCCGGCTTCAAGAGCCCGGTTTAGAATTAACAGCAGCCTTACTTTTTCGAATCAGAATCAGGCGCTGTCGATTCATCTGAATCCGATGCTCCCTTTAATCCTTCTTTCAATTCAACTACACTTTTCCCGATAGCCTTGGCTAACTCGGGCAGTTTCTTGGAACCGAATATCAGCAGAACCACAGCCAGTATAGCAATTATTTCCCATGGGCCTATTTTGCCAAACATATTGTGTCCTCCTCAGAAGTAATTCTCAGATGTTTCATGTCTATTTCAGTTATATTGTAACATACAATATAAAACTAATTCTTTTTATCATTAAGATCTAGATCATTATCATCAAGACTAACGCTTTCTTTTAATTCCCTTGTTGCCTTTCTGAATTCCTTAAGACCGTTACCGATGGAACGACCGAGTTCAGGCAGTTTAGCCGGACCAAAAATAATCAAGGCTACAGCCAGAATAAGAACAATCTCCCACAAACCTATTTTACCGCCAATCAATACTATCACCTCCAGGGAGCTAATGCACTCCACAATCATTGTGATTTTTTTAACCGCTTTATATTATAGCTTATTTTGAGAAAAAATACGATCACCTAAGTGATATTTTCACCATTTTCTTTGTCAGATAGTTTAAGGTACAAAAACAGCATAGGGGCAAAAAGTGTTACCCAGATACCACCCAAGGCATAACGTATAAATCCAAGCCAGGCAACCGAAGAGGGCAACAGACTACCAAGACCAACGATTATAGCAAAGAGAACCGCAATACCTACAAATATTTTAATAAGATGCTGCAGCGGATTAGCTTTAACCGATGATCGCAGATTATTTCTTTCAATGACATAACCAAATGAAGCCCCGGCCAGATAACCCAAAATCTTTGGTGGATCGGTTCCCGGCAGAACTGCAGCAAGAAAAGCTGGCACGGCTAGTGATAATACCAACAAAACAGGA
>JAABTH010000015.1 GCA_011389985.1 Bacillota bacterium | reverse complement strand
AGGCGGCGCAAACGACGCGCTTTTTCAGCCGTGATAGACTCTTCAGGGCTGCCAAAAGCCAAGCTCGTGCGCGTGCGCACCTCAGCCAGAACTACGGTTCGGTTATCGCGGGCGATCAGATCAATCTCGCCAATAGGACAGCGATAGTTTGATTCAATAATTCTATAACCGAGGTTCTCCAGGTATCGGCGTGCAGCTGTTTCTCCTGTCTGTCCAACCTGAAGTCTTTTTTTTGTCATCGTGATGCCCCATTGTCAGTCGTCAAATTTAAGTCGGAAGGAAACCCTGTGAGCAGGGCACGGTCCGTATTTGTTTAAAGCAGCGCAATGATCTGCAGTTCCATACCCTTTGTGACGGTTAAATCCGTAATGAGGGTACTCTTCATGCAGTCTTAGCATCATTGTATCCCTGGTAACTTTGGCCAGCACCGAAGCAGCCGCGATAGACAGTGAAAGCGCATCCCCGCTCTTTATAGCTTTTTGCCGGCATGATGACTCAGGCAAGGCAAAACCGTCGACTAAAATAAAATCGGGCTCGTCCGGCAATTTTGCCAGAGCCCGTCTCATGGCCAGAAAGGTAGCCTGATGAATATTAAAATGGTCAATTTCCTCCCGCGAAGCGCTGCCGATTCCATAGGCTTTTGCATTTACAATTATCTCTTCGTAAAGGCTGCCACGTTTTGCAGCTGACAACTGCTTGGAGTCGTTAAGATTGTCGATTAAGGTGCCGGAAGAGAAAACAACTGCTGCGGCAACAACAGGTCCGGCCAGAGGACCTCTTCCCGCTTCATCTATACCGGCGACTGCTTTGAAGCCTTTTTGCCAGAGCTGTTTTTCGTAGATAAGCATTTTCTCAAGCCGGGCAGTTTCTTTCGCGCGTCGCTCCTGCTTTCTCCTGTGACGTTCAAGTAGAGCAGATGTACCGTTTCTTTTATCTTTCATCAATATTTCTTCAATTTCCGGGGTGAGGTTGCCTGCCTGATCGATATAGAGAGCCAGTTCTGCTATGGTCATCTTGTCAAATACAGGCATTTAAACCACATCCTATCAGGCTTGAGGAAATTCAAGAGTAACCTGTCCAAGCAAGCCTCCCTGGAAATCTCGTAAGAGCAGCGCTGAAGACCGGTTAAGATCAACCTTACCTTCAGGTAATAAACAACCGTGGAGCAGGCCGATATCGGCAAGCATCTTTTCAGCCGAACCAACAGCAATCCCACTGTAACGTTCTGTGATCAGCTTCTCTTTTCCTCTTTCAATATAAAAAGCGATCAAGCGCTGAACCAATTGCTGGATGTCTATTCTGCTGGGGGGGATGGCGCCAACCACAGCAAGCGGCCATGAGGTTTCTTCATCAATTTTGGGCCATAGTATACCCGGAGTATCAAGCAGTTCAAGGCCGGGCGTTATACGAATCCACTGCCTTCCCCTTGTTATCCCCGGTTGGTTGCCGGTTTTTGTAACAGATTTATTGACAAAATAGTTAATCATGGTCGACTTGCCTACATTGGGAATACCGACAATAATCATTCTTAAAGGACGTTTCAGACGACCTGATCTTAGATTCTTTTCTTCCTTCTTCAGGTAGTTTAAAAGCCCGGTTAAGTAACTCTTGTTGTGAACACTGAAAGCCATTGCCGGCGTACCGGCTTCCTTATAATGAGAAAGCCAGCTTTCGGTAGCAGCATCTTCTGCTCTGTCTGCCTTATGCAGGAGCACCAAATGTTTTTTGCCACCGACCAGGCCGGCGAAAGCAGGATTATGGCTGCTTTTTGGAATACGCGCATCAAGCAGTTCTACCACCAGATCGACAATTTTTATATCCTGGCGAAGTCGGGTTACAGCTCTGGCCATGTTTCCCGGATACCACTGACCTTCTTTCATAGCTATTCCACCTTGCTGCTGATAGCACGTGCTTCCCAGGGCGGCCAGAAGATAAAGAATGCCCTGCCCTTTAGATCTTCAAGGGAGACAAAGCCTACACGCGGATCGCGGCTGTCCATGCTGTTTATACGATAGTCGCCCATAAGAAATAAATATCCCGGTGGCACTTCTATCGGACCAAAATCATTCATTTCCATATTGTCAAGCAAGTATGGCTCTTCTAAAGGTTGATCATTGATGTAAACCCGGCCGGTGTTAATTTCGATCTTGTCACCGGGAATTCCGATCACGCGTTTAATAAAATCACGGCCGGGTTCATATTCGAATACAACAACATCGCCATTCTTGGGTTGATCAAAACGATAGATTACCTTATTAACCATAAGACGTTCTGTCTCATGAAGAGTCGGATACATCGAACGTCCTTCAACAACAAAAACCTCAAAGAGGAACAATCTAATCAGCAAAGCCAGCACTATTGCAATCAGGATCGAACGAACCCAATCCCAAAGCTCTTTCCATTTATTCAATCAAATCATCCCCGTTTAGCGGCGTTCTTTGATACGAGCAGCTTTACCGGTACGCTTTCTCAGGTAATAAAGCTTTGCCCTGCGCACACGGCCTTTTTTTACGACTTCAATCTTGTTAATTGAAGGCGAGTGAACAGGAAATATCCTTTCCACACCAATACCGAAGGTAACACGTCGAACCGTAAAGGTTTCCCTTGCACCACTTCCCTGGCGTCTGATTACAACCCCTTCAAAAGCCTGTGTCCGCTCACGTCCGCCTTCTACAACTTTAACATGCACTTTAACAGTATCACCAGAGCTAAAATGCGGCAAGCCTTCTTTTAGATTTCGCTTTTCTACTTCTTTGATTAAATCCATCTGCCTCAAACCTCCTTCTATCACTGGGCTATTATATCATATAGAATTTAATTCAAGATTGCTGTTTCTTTATCTTTTCCAGGTAATCTCTGTCCTCCGGTGACAAATTAACTTTCTTAAGTAATTCAGGCCTTCTTCTGAAAGTTATTTCCAGAGATTTTTCTCTGCGCCAGCGGGCAATTTCACCATGGTTACCGGAGACTAACACCGGCGGTACTTCCATCTCTTTGAAAACACGGGGGCGGGTGTAATGCGGATACTCAAGCAGTGGCTCTGTAAAAGATTCTTCTGTTGACGCTTCTTCAGCCAGAACCCCCGGAAGCAGGCGCACAACCGAATCTACCACCACGGCAGCGGCAAGCTCACCACCGGTGAGGACATAATCACCAATGGAGATTTCATCATCAACCAGCGCTGTTCGTACCCGTTCATCAATACCTTCATACCGGCCGCAAATCATAATTAGATGTTTTTCTTCGGCCAGTTCGCAAGCTATCTGTTGATTAAAAGAACGCCCCTGGGGGGCTAAAAGAATTACCTTTGTCGGTAAATCTTCACTTCTACTTTTAAGATCTTCAACAGCCTTAAAGATCGGTTCAGGTTTCATTATCATGCCGTAACCGCCGCCATAAGGGTTGTCATCAACCTGCCTGTGGCGATCTTCAGTGTATAAGCGCAGATCAACTAAGTTGATATCAACCAGATTCTGCTCAACAGCCCTTTTAATCATACTCTCTCTGAAAGGGCCATCTAATATACCTGGAAATATTGTGACCAGATCGATTTTCATGCTCGGTAAACTCCTTAAAGATCCAACAGTCCATCAGGAAGCTCAACAATTACAGTTTTTTTATTCGGATTTACTTCTATGATGAACTGTTTCACAGCGGGTATGAGAACCTGCCGGTTGGCATTGTCTTTTTGTTCCACCAGAAAAAGATCGTGTCCCCCGGTTGTGATAATATCAATAATTTCACCGATAAAGGCACCGCTGGTATCGTAGATCTCAAGACCAACAAGCTGGTCATGGTAAAAACTGTCTTCAGGCAGTGGTAACCGATCATCCCTGGCTATCACAATCAGGTTGCCGCACAGTTTGGCGACCTCTTCGCGGCTATTTATTCCGGCAAACTTAATTAGCCAGAAACGACCGTAAAGTACACCTTTTTCTACGGTAATACTTTCTCTGCCGCTCTCGGATACGAGATCCACCTCTTTTAGAAGGGTAACCCTTTCAGGAAAATCCGAGTATGGATAGACCTTAACCTGACCGCCGACTCCATGCGGTGAAAGTACTTTACCAACAGCTACTTCACTGTTTTTATTGAACAATTTCCACAACAACCCGTTTATTTTCTTTTACTGCAGCAGCATTAACAACAGTTCTGATCGCCTTGGCGATTCGTCCCTGTTTGCCAATAACTTTACCCATGTCATCGGAAGCTACTCTTAGTTCCAAGACGATCAACCGCTCACTTTCAACCTGCTGAACATCAACCTGTTCAGGTTCATCCACCAGGCCTCTGGCAATTTGCTCTAACAGCTGCTTCATAGTTTCTAACCTCCCTGCAGAGCTTACTTATTCAGTCCTGCTCTTTCAAATAAAGCTTTTACCGTATCTGACGGCCTGGCCCCTTTAGAAAGCCACTGCTGAACTTTTTCGGCATCGACCTCAAATGTGGTCGGTTTTGTGGTGGGGTTGTAATATCCGATTTCTTCGATAAAACGACCGTCGCGCGGATAACGGGAATCTGCTACCACAATGCGGTAAAAAGGCTTTTTCTTTGCGCCTATGCGCTTTAATCTGATTCTAACTGCCAACTATGTCACCTCCATTATCAATTGATCTAGATACATGCTTCTAAAAAGGAAAGCCTTTGTTTCCTTTTTTGAACTTTTTTAATGCACCTTTTTTCTCAAGCGAACCCATCTGTTTAAACATTTTCTGCATCTGTCCAAACTGGTTCAAAAGACGGTTAACATCCTGAACCGATGTGCCGCTGCCCAATGCTATACGGCGCCTGCGACTGCTGTTAAGGATTGCCGGTTCCTGACGTTCTGTCTTTGTCATTGAGCTGATGATTGCCTCAACTCTGGTAAAATTACCTTCATTTAAAGACATCTGTCGAACTTCTTTTGGCAAATTTGCCCCGCCGGGCATCATATTAAGGATCTCATCGAGTGAACCCATATTGCGAAGCTGTCCCAGTTGATCCCTGAAGTCATCCAGTGTGAACTGCTGCTTGCGCAGCTTCTGTTCCAGCTCTCGCGCTTTAGCCTGATCAACAGATGCTTCGGCTTTCTCAATCAGCGATAAAACATCGCCCATTCCAAGTATTCTTGACGCCATCCTGTCGGGATGAAAAGGTTCAAAATTTTCTACTTTTTCGCCCACACCGACAAATTTTATCGGACAGCCTGTAACCGCTTTTACCGATAAGGCAGCACCACCACGGGTATCACCGTCAAGTTTGGTTAAAATAACACCGCTTAACTCTACTGCATTATTAAAAGCAGCAGCGGCATTTACAGCATCCTGGCCGGTCATTGAATCAACTACTAAAAGCACTTCGTTAGGATTCAGGGCTGCTTTAATCGTTTTTATTTCAGACATCATTTCGTTATCGATATGAAGACGACCGGCAGTATCGAATATGACTGTATCAAGGCCTTCATTTTCAGCGTATTTCAAACTTTCACGACAGATATCAACAGGGTTTTTATTTTCACTGCTGAAGCATTTTTCACCAACAGCATCACTTAATACTTGCAGCTGTTTTACTGCTCCAGGGCGATAAATATCGGCTGCAACAAGAAGCGGCGCACGCCCGCTTTTACGCAAATGAACAGCAAGCTTCACTGCAGTGGTGGTTTTACCAGACCCCTGAAGGCCGGCTAACAATATTTTTGCCGGACTCTTACCGGAAAGGTCAAGGCTGCTCTGCTTTTCGCCCATCAGCCTGGCCATTTCTTCATTGACTATTTTAACAACCTGTTGACCCGGTGTAAGGCTTGACATCACTTCATGGCCAATTGCCCTTTCCCGGACAGACGTTATAAATTCTTTTACCACCTTAAAGTTTACGTCGGCTTCGAGCAAAGCAAGGCGTATTTCCCGCATTGCCGCATCGACATCTTTTTCGTTTAGTTTGCCTTTGCCTCTGAGTTGGCGAAGCGTATTCTGCAGTTTTTCAGCAAGATTGGAAAACATTAAAATATTTCACTCCTATTGTTCAGTGCTGAAGCGCAAGCCGGCAATTATCTCTCTTAAACGGCTAATCTCATTTAGCTCAAGGTTATCGCTTTTTAACAGTAACTCTGCTTCATCAAGCAGTTCCTGCTGCTGATTATACAGCCTGTAGAGACCAAGTTTATCTTCGTGCTTTTCAAGTGAAGCCAGGGCACGTTGTATCAAATCATGCACTGCCTGCCTACTTATCTCATATTCAGCAGCGATTTCTCCAAGTGAAAAGTTGTCACTGAAATAAAGCTGAAGCACCTCCCGCTGCCGTTCTGTCAGCAGTGGGCTATAAATGTCGTAAAGCAGGTTAATCCGGTTAAGTTGATCAAGCATACGCACCTCTGTAAAGCATTATTACTTTACAGACGAAGTATAGCAGAAGGTTTAAGCCCTGTCAACGGGAATTGGTTGCATGTACATAGTAACTATTTGCCGAGAAGAGCTTCTGTAAAGAGAAGCGGATCAAACGGGGCCAGATCATCCATTTTTTCACCTGTGCCAATATAACGAACTGGTATGCCGAGAGTATCCTGGATGCCAATAACAATACCACCACGGGCTGTACCGTCAAGCTTGGTCAGGATAATACCACTAAGCGGCAGTGATTCGTTGAAACTTTTTGCCTGTGCCATGGCATTTTGTCCTGTCGTAGCGTCTATTACCAGCAGTACCTGGTGGGGTGCTCCGGGCATGTTACGGTTTATAACCCGGTAGATTTTATTGAGCTCTTCCATCAGGTTATACTTGTTATGCAATCGTCCGGCAGTATCACCAATAAGGACATCAACGTTCTTTGCCCGGGCGGAATTTACAGCATCAAAGAAGAGCGCCGAGGGATCAGAGCCTGCCTGCTGCTTGATAATTTCAACACCGGTACGCTCTGCCCATATTTCAAGTTGTTCGACAGCGGCGGCTCGAAATGTATCACCTGCTACCAGAATAACTTTATCACCACAATTTTTGTAGAGGTGAGCAAGTTTTGCTGCTGATGTGGTTTTGCCCGATCCATTAACACCCACGAGCAAAATGATCAGCGGTTTTTCAACTGTTTTTTCCTCTCTTGTTCCTGATAAAAGAATTTCATTAATCTTTTCCTGCAAAAGCAGCCTGACTTCTTCCCTGGTTTTCATCTTACGCTTAAGAGCTTCATCTTTTAAATCACTGGTAAGTTTGAGACTTGTTTCGATACCGACATCACCGGTAACCAGTATTTCTTCAAGTTCTTCATAAAATTCTTCATTCAGCTCTCCCGAACCGAATAAGTTATCTAAACGTCCGATGAACCCGGTTTTACTGCGGACAAGACCCTTTTTAAACTTATTTAAAAGACTCATAAGGTTACTGACTCTCCCTGACAATGTTATTATCTTCAAGCTTAAGTGACATTAAACGGGAAACTCCCGCTTCAGGCATGGTTACACCATAAAGGACGGCAGCTTCTTCCATTGTTCTTCGGCGATGAGTAATTAAAATAAACTGGGCCTGTTTAGAATTTTGTTTAAGAAATTTTGTAAAACGGGTAAGGTTTGCATCATCAAGCATAGATTCCACTTCATCAAGCAGGTAAAAAGGTGCCGGTTTAAACCTCAGTATGGCAAAAACAAGGGCTATGGCAGTAAGAACCTTTTCTCCGGCTGAAAGGAGAGTTATGTTTTGCAGTTTTTTGCCGGGAGGCTGGGCTACGATTTCAATGCCTGATTCAAGGATGTTATCCTTGTCCGTCAGTTTAAGCAAAACTTGCCCGCCCTGAAAGAGCTCATTGAATGTTTGCCCGAAGTTTTCGTTAATCTGCTCAAAAGCTGATGTGAAATAATACTCCATCCGCTGGTCAATTTCGGCTAATACCTTGTTTAATGATGCTTCACCTTTCTGCAGGTCGTCTTTCTGTTCATTCAGAAAGCTGATCCTATCTTCCAACCTGGCAAGTTCTTCGATAGCACCCAGATTAACCTCACCCAGTGCTTCAAGGTCTTCTTTCAGGTTTTCTATTTGCAATCTGACAGGTTCAGGTTCAAAGGAATCATCAAGCGCTACAAGTTCAAGGTTACGAAACTGCTCTCTGAAGCGCATTTCCTGGTAATTTACTTCTGTCTGCAGCCTGGTCTGTTCAACTGACAGCTGACGTTCCCTTTTTTCCTGCCGTGACAGGCGGCTTAGCCTCAGCCTTTCTTTTTCTTCCAGTTCAATAAGTTCAGCATCAAAACTGTCAGATCGCGCAGTCATCTTTTCAAGAGCTATAATCCGGGCTGCTTTTTCGGTATTGAGCTCTTCAAGCTTCTTCGCTATGTTCTGTTGCGCTTCCTTATTATCATTAATGTCTTTTTGGTATTTTTCACGTTCATTTTTCTTTTCCGCTTTTTCATCAAAAGGCTTCTTCAAATTTTCTTCTATTTCTTCTATTCTGGCTGTTAAACCGTCACGCTGCTCTCTGCTGGAGCTTATCTTTACGAGCGTATCCGTTATTTTCTGTTCAAGTAAATTTTTCTCCTCGATGAAATGAAGATGTCCTTCTTTTAAGTCAGATAATTTTTGTTCAAGCTCTTTAACTTCTTCAATGCTGTTATCGCTTTCAGTTTTATGGTTTAACTGCCTGGTTGTAATTTCATTTTCTTCTCTTTCCAGCTCATTTCGTTTTTCTCTTTCAGCAGCGATTTTGGCCTGTAAGTTTTCTTCTTCTAGCTGATACCTTTCTAACTCCTTACTCAGTTCACCGAGCTGATTGTTAATGCTGCGGCTTTCTTCAACAACAATTCTAACCGCCTCAGTCGCATTATTGAGATCTTCTTTTAAGTCAGATACTTTTTGCGCGGCCCTGTTATATTCTTCTTTTAAAACTGATTCTTTCTTCTGCAGTTTCTCAATCTCGCTTCGTCTGCCAAGCGGCATATTGGCGCTGCGTTTTGGCAAACTTCCGCCTCGCATTACACCTCCCGGATTGATCATCTCACCTTCCAGTGTTACAACCCTGCAACTGTGTTTAACAAAGCGCGCTGCACGGGAAGCATCTTCAAGGGTGCGGCATACTAGAATTGGTGAAAGAAGGTACTCTATTGCCTTCTTGTAAGCAGAATCAGTTTTTACCAATTCAGCGGCTCTGCCAACAACGCCATCTAAATCTTTCCAGCCGGGGAACCTGTCGAGCGGATTTGCAGGATCATGAAGGATGTCCAGAGGTAAAAATGTGGCCCACCCTTTGTTTTGTTCCTTGAGAAATTTTATAGCGCCCTGCACTGATTTTTCTGATTCAGCAACAAGATATTGCAAACTTGCCCCTAACGCTGATTCAATAGCCTGTACATATTCGTTATCGACAGATATTAGATCAGCAACCGGTCCGATTATACCGGGAAGGTTAGAACCGGCCTGCATAATCTCTTTAACACCCCGGTAATAGCCGGATAGCGCTGAATCCTGCTCTCTTAAAAGGCTCAGACGTCCGGCTGCGTCGTGAAGGTTTTCTTTTAGCAGCTGCTCTTTCTTGATTGCTTCTTCAAGCTTTTTACCAATTTGCACTTCAGATAAATTCAGTTTCCCGAGGTTCTTCTCGTTTTCAGTCAAACTTATTTTTATAGATTTTATATGCTCATCAAGTGAGACAATTCTACTAACAACTTGAGCAAGTTTTTCTTCCAGTATTTTTTCTTCATCATCAGTGTTCTTCTTCTGATCTTGAAGGCGCTCCATGCGCCGGGTCAGTTCAATAACAGCCACCGAGGCCGCTTCTTTTCTTGCCCCGGCTTTATATATATTTTCCTGGAGCCGGTCAATTTCTGCTGAAAGGGCACTCTTTTCATGTTTTTCAAGTTCTGTGCGTAGTTCCTGCAGCTGGAGATCAAGCTCAGCCAATTCTTTGTTTTTTGCCATCAAATCATCTTCAGCTTTAACTTTACGGTTCGCAAGTTCTTCCATCAATTGGTCAAGCTGGCGAACACGTAAACGATTATTTTCAATTTGATCTTCAAAATGTTTTTCGCGCTCTACCAAAAGTTTTAATTCATGTTCCTGTTGCTCCTGCAGCCTTACCAGCTCACCTAATTTTTGTTCTTCTTCTTTTCGGGCAGCCCGGTGATCTGACGATTTATTCTTTAAACTCTGCAGTTCTTTTTCCTGAAGTCCCCCCTGTGCAGCAGAGTTCAGGAGGGCGTCATTAACAGACTCAAGCTGCCTGTTTACCTTTTCTAATTGTTCCCGGGATTGTTGAAGCTTAAAAGAAAGTAGTTTTTTTTCTTCTTCTTCAATTTGTTTTTGAAAATTACGATATTGCTTAGTTATCTCTGCCTGTTTCTGCAGCGGTTCAATCTGGGTTTCCAGTTCATAAACCAGATCCTGAACCCTCACTAGGTTCTCTCTGGTTTCATCCAAACGACGCCTGGCTTCCTTTTTCCGGAGTTTATACTTAAAAATGCCGGCTGCTTCTTCAAATATTTCGCGGCGTTCTTCAGGGCGACTGTTAATGATTTCATCGACACGGCCCTGTCCTATAACCGAATATACATCTTTACCCAAACCGGTATCAAGAAATAACTCGGTTATATCTTTAAGGCGGCAGGGAGATTTGTTTATATAGTATTCACTGTCACCATTTCGAAACAGGCGCCGTGTGATAGTTATTTCATCATAATCAAGGTTTAAAAATTCAGCTGCTCCTGAAAATGTAAGCGATACTTCAGCAAAGTTTAAAGGTTTGCGGCTTTCGCTTCCGGAAAATATAATTTCCTCCATTTTTGTTCCACGCAGTGACTTCACACTCTGCTCGCCCAATGCCCAGCGTACCGCATCAACAAGATTGCTTTTACCACACCCATTGGGGCCGATAACAGCTGCAATACCCGGATTAAGGCTTAGTTCTGATTTTTCGGCAAATGATTTAAAGCCAAAAAGTTCCATTCTTTTTAAGAACACCTGTTATACTCCTCACTGCATGATCATATATACAGGGGGAAGGTTGTGCTTACCTGCGTCAGCAGGGTAAAACCGTGTCCCCCTGTTTAGTTCGTTATCTTTTTTCTACAGTAAATTTTATAGCGGTTCTTTCTTCATCGTTAATAGTAATTTCTACAAAGGAGGGGATAACAATCAAATTTATTCCGTTGGGCGCTACGTAACCCCTGGCTACAGCAATTGCTTTTATAGCCTGGTTCACTGCTCCTGCTCCGATAGCCTGTAGTTCAACAACCCCATCATTTCTTACTACTGCCGCCAGGGCTCCAGCCAGAGCTTTGGTCTTTGAATGGGCCGATACTTTTAAGGTTTCCATGGTTCCTTAATAATGCTCCTCCCATATAATATTACGAACCAGGGTATGTCTAGATCATGGTGTTAATTTACTCCAGGCCTCTTTTGCTGCCGCTTGTTCCGCCTCCTTTTTGCTCCGTCCCTGACCAGAGCCAACAGCATCCGAAGATATATACACTTCAGCTTCGAAAATTTTGCTGTGATCGGGACCACTTTCGTGAACTATACGGTAAACCGGTGTTATGGCAAACCGCGCCTGCGAAAACTCCTGCAGCAAGGTTTTATAATCACGGCGCAACACACCTTCCTGAAGCTCCTCTAAAATCGGTTGGTATAATTCTAGCACATAATCTCTGCATTTTTCCAAACCCTGATCAAGATATACAGCGCCGATAATCGCTTCAACTGCATCTGCAAGTAATGAAGGACGGCTTGAGCCACCACCGACGATTTCACCCCTGCCCAGGCGAAGGTATTGACCCAGATTTAAACTATAGGCCAGGCGGGCAAGAGACGCTTCACAGACCAGATCTGCCCGGAGTTTGGTTAAATTACCCTCTGGCAGCTTAGGGTATGTTTCATAAAGATATACACTAACTATCAACTCAAGAACGGCATCGCCCAGGAATTCAATTCGTTCATTATGTGAGCGGCGGTGTCCTTTTTCATGGGCATACGAGCTGTGGGTTAACGCCTGTTCATATAGTTGAGCATTGTCAACCTCTAAACCCAGGGAACCAATAAACAACTTTATTTTATCAGAGCGATGCATATTATTTCCTCATCAACATTATTTACGACTGATATTTTTTGACAGCTAAGGTAGCATTAGTTCCGCCAAAACCAAAGGAATTAGATAGGGCAAACTTTACTGCATTCTTCCTGGCCTTGTTTGGAACATAATCGAGATCACATTCAGGATCGGGATAATCATAATTAATAGTCGGATGAATAACCCCATTTTCCATGATCAGGAGTGTGGCAATAAGTTCAACTGCACCGGCAGCTCCCAGCAGATGTCCGGTCATCGATTTTGTGGAACTGACGGCCAGCTGATAGGCATGCTCTTTAAATAGCTTTTTAATGGCCTTTGTTTCTATCTTATCATTAAATTCTGTTGAAGTACCGTGAGCGTTAATATAATCGACCTCTTCAACCGATAATCCGGCGCTTTTCAAAGCTCTTTGCATGCAGAGAAACGCCCCCCGCCCTTCAGGATCAGGCGCAGTCATATGATAAGCGTCTCCCGACATGCCGTAACCGACAATTTCACCATAAATATGGGCACCGCGTTTAAGTGCATGTTCAAATGTCTCAAGAATGACAATGCCTGAACCTTCACCTATGACAAAACCGTCCCTCTCCAGATCAAAAGGCCTGGATGCTCTTTCAGGTTCATCATTACGGGTAGAAAGCGCCCTTGCTGAAGAAAAACCGGAGAAGGCAAGATGGCTTATAGCAGCCTCTGCTCCACCCGCTACCATAATTTCTGCGTCACCACGTCCGATAATGTGCCAGGCATCTCCAACAGCATGGGTAGATGAAGCGCAGGCGGTCACTACTGTAGAATTAGGCCCTCTTAACCCCAGCATGATGGAAATATAGCCTGAAGCCATATTGGCTATCAGGGCAGGTACCATAAAGGGGCTGACACGTCTCGGACCTTTTTCAGCCAGTATCTGCAACTGTTCTTCCGTTGTTTGAATGCCACCAATGCCAGAGCCTACAAGCACCCCGACATCTTCCTTGTTTAGCTGTACATGATCCAGGCCCGCATCATGCCAGGCCTGCATTGCAGCGCACACTCCGAGTTGGGTGAAGCGGTCGACCCTTTTAGCCTCCCGTTTTTCCATGCATACAGTCGGATCAAATTCTTTGATCTCACCGGCAATACGGCTTGGGTATTGGCTTACATCAAAGCTTTCTACATTTGAAATACCACTTTTTCCGTTGACTAAATTATTCCAGAAAATATTTTTATCGGAGCCCACAGGTGTCATGACCCCGATTCCGGTGATTACTACTCTACGCACGGTTTCACCTCTGCTAAGTACTATACTTTCGACTCTATATAGCGGACTACATCGCCAACGGTTTTAATATTTTCAATTTCCTGGTCGGAAATTTCGAGGTCGAACTCCTCTTCGAGAGCCATAACCAACTCCACGATATCAAGTGAATCAGCGTCGATATCCTCAAAAGTGGTATCCAGAGTAAGTTTATCTATTCCTACTTCAAGCTGATCGGCAATTATTCCTTTTACTTTATTCTCAACGCTCACTTAATCACCTCCTTCCATCGTCTATAAAACCAACAGTAACAGTTTATCATTTAATTGACTTCGTGTCACATAGAAAGGCTGCCATCCACGACAATAACCTGACCGGTTATGTAAGCAGCCGATGAAGCTAGAAAAAGCACCAAATCAGCTACATCTTCGGGCTGTCCGAAGCGACCAAGCGCTATGCGGGATAGCACCTGCTCTTTAACCTGTCCTGAAAGAGCTTCGGTCATTTCAGTCTCGATAAAACCGGGGGCAACTGCATTAACAGTTACATTACGAGACCCAAGCTCCTTAGCCAGTGATTTAGTAAAAGAAATTACCCCGCCTTTGGCAGCAGCATAATTAGCCTGACCACTATTTCCATGAATGCCGGCTACTGAAGCTATGTTTATAATACGTCCGCCGCTTTTTTGTTTCAAAAGCGGCCGCATTACCGCCCGGCAGCAATTATAAACACCGGATAAATTAGTATCAATAACTTCCCGCCATTCTTCAGGCTTCATTCGGGCTAAAAGGTTATCACGAGTTATACCGGCATTATTTATTAGTATATCAACTCTGTTAAAATGGTCAATAGCACACTGAACCAACGCTTCACACTGTTTGTACTCAGTTACATCGGCCTTAAATATAACGGCACTGCCGCCATCATTTTCTATCTGTTCTTTAACCGCAGCTGCTTTGAGCTCATTACTGGTGTAATTGATTACAACATTAGCGCCCGCCTTAGCAAGCGCCAGAGCAGTTGCCCTGCCGATACCGCGAGAGGCCCCAGTTATAATTGCAGTCTTCCCCTTAAGTTCCATAATGCTACCACACCACCTGTTTTTTACAATATATATGTATGAATTGTCCGGATTAATTAAATCATAACTATAAATTGACTTCTATAGATCAGTATTGAAAATACCTTTCTGAACCAGTTCTTCGATATCTTCTACTTTCTCCACAGTGTATGTTTCCATCTCCGGAGCAATACGTTTCATCAGACGGCTGAGTGAATTTCCGGGACCCAGGCCAATAAAGCTTTCAATACCGGCAGCAATCAGAACACGGATTGACTGTTCCCACAAAATAGGGCTGCTTACCTGTGTTACAAGATTCGCTTTTATTTGATCTGGATTACGGGCAAACCCGGCAGTTGCATTAAAAACAACAGGGATTGAAGGTTCGTTGACTATAATTGTTTCCAATTCCAAAGCCAGCCTTTCTTCCACAGGATTAAGCAAAGCACAGTGAAAGGGGGCGCTAACTTTAAGAGCTGTAATTTTCTTAGCTCCGGCTTTACGGGCAAGCTCAATGGCCCGGTTAACTGCTTTGGTATTACCTGAAATTACTGTCTGTCCGGGACAGTTGTAATTTGCCGGCGAAACGAGATCTTCATCTGTTGCTTCATGACAGATTTTTTCTACGATCTTATGCGGCACACCCATTATGGCTGCCATGGTGCCTTCACCGGCAGGCACTGCTTCCTGCATATAGATGCCCCTTTTCTGGACCAAGGGAAGGGCATCTTCAAATGAGATTGAGCCGGCAGCAACAAGAGCGCTGTATTCACCCAGACTAAGACCGGCCAGACCGTAAGGTTTCAGGCCAAGGTTTTCCAAAACGCTATATATTGCTGCGCTAACTGCCAGAATTGCAGGTTGTGTAATTTCGGTTTGCTGTAACTTAACTTCCGGACCCTTAAATATGGTATTAATGAATGCATCACCTAATGCCGCAGCTGTCTGATCAAAAACAACTTCAGCCTGTGGATATTTATTATAAAAGTCAAGACCCATACCAGCAAACTGAGCACCCTGACCGGGGAACAATACCGCTATTTTCATGATGTATCAAACCTCGTTTCACATATCTGCTACCATTTAATCAGTAGACCGCCCCAGGTAAGACCGGCTCCGAAAGCGACCATGGCCACAAGATCTCCCTGGCGCAAACGACCGGCTCTGATTTCTTCATGAATAGCAATGGGAATTGTTGCAGAAGAGGTATTGCCAAGGCGATCTATATTTACCGGAACTTTTTCTTTAGGCAATTTAAGACGTTTCCGAACATGTTCAATGATTCTCAGGTTAGCCTGGTGTAATATAAGAAAATCAAGGTCTTCCGGCTTGAGCTCTTTTTCTGCAAGCATTTCGAACAAGGTATCTTCAACAACACGAACGGCAAATTTAAATATTTCATTACCGTTCATTTTAATAAAATGAGCTCGATTAGAAATACTTTCCAGGCTGGCCGGCATAGCACTACCGCCACCGGGCACCATCAGTAGTTCGGCACCTCTGCCATCAGCCTTTAGTGAAAAACTAAAGATACCCCTGTCTTCACGGCTGGCACTAATAACCACTGCGCCGGCTCCATCTCCAAAAAGCACACAGGTACCGCGATCTTCCCAATCGGTGACCCTGGTTAAAACTTCTACCCCGACTACGAGAATATTTTTACAGGCTCCGTTTTTAATAAACTGGTGCCCTACTGAGAGGGCATAAATGAAACCGGTGCAGCCTGCAGATAGATCCATGGCTCCTGCATTAAGTGCGCTAAGCCTGGCCTGAAGCAGGCATGATGTTGCCGGGGTCGGGTAGTCAGGAGTAACAGTAGCGACTAAGATTAAATCCAAATCAGAAGGATCAAGCGATGCCGCTTCGAGCGCTTCAAGAGATGCTTTTTCAGCTAAATCGGCTGCTGACAAGCCTTCTTCAAGTTTTCTTCTTTCGCGTATGCCCGTTCTGGAGACAATCCATTCATCAGTTGTCTCAACCATTTCCTCAAGGTCTTTATTTGTAATAATTTTTGGAGGAAGGGCCATACCTGTTCCTGTAATTATTGTATTAATCTCACTGCTCAGAATCTTTAACCTCCCCGATTTCGCAGGAAAGCTCCTTCAACGCTTCCTGCAGCAGGTCAATCACCCTGTTATGAACAAAGGGATAAGCCTGTTTAATTAAAGCCTGCTCAATAGATCTGGCCTTTGCAGAACCATGACACTTTATACAAAGCCCATTTACTCCCAGAAGAGGAGCTCCGCCATAACCGGAAGAATCCACTTTTTCACGCAGGCCAAGAAAAATCGGTTTAAGCAGATAAGCTCCCAGTTTATATCTAAGTTTTATTTTAATACCAATTCTAAAATAACTTAATATGGCCCTTGAAAGCCCTTCTGCAGTCTTTAGAAAGATATTGCCCACAAACCCATCGCACACTACAACGTCAGCAGCATTAAAAAATGCTTCAGTTCCTTCAACATTGCCACAAAAACCAGGCAAATGTTCATCAAAAAGCTTATATGCCTTTTTAATCTGGTTATTGCCTTTATTTGATTCCACCCCTACATTAAGCAGGGCAATACGCGGTTCAGCCAGACCTATGACCTGCTGAGCATATACCCGACCCATATATGCATATTGCAGAAGCTGCTCCGGGCGGGCATCCATGTTTGCACCTACATCGAGGTAAAGAACCGGTTGGCCGCCAAAGCTGGGCATCGGTGTGAGCAGGGCAGGTCTGCTGATGCCTGTCAGCCGCCCAAGAAACAATAATCCGGCAGCCATTAAGGCCCCTGTGTTACCAGCGCTTAAAGCTGCATCGGCCTCACCGGAGCGGACTAACTGCAAAGTCTGCACCATTGAAGATTTCTTTTTGCTTCTTATTGAGAGTCCCGGATCATCATCACACTCTATAACCTCTTCGGTGTGAAATACTTCTACCTTATTTGCCGGATAGTCGAGATTTTTTAGCACTTCATTTATCTTATACTCTTGCCCGACTAAGATTATATGCAAATCTTCTAAAGAAGAAAGCGCAGATAATGCGCCCCTGATAATTTCTCCGGGCGCGTTGTCTCCGCCCATAGCGTCAACAGCTACTTTAACCAAGCACATCACCTTCCCCGTTCTGCCGGTGGCCGCAGGTACAGTACGCCCCTTATTGCATGTGCAAAAGGGGCGTAATTAAAATTAGTTCACTTTTACAGCTTCCCGATTCTTGTAATAACCACAATTTAAGCATACCCGGTGGGTCGGCTTCAACTCGTGACATTGCGGGCAGGGAACCAGCCGGGGAACAGTAAGTTTATTATGAGCTCGTCTCATATTCCGCTTCGACTTCGAGGTTCTTCTTTTTGGAACAGCCACAATAACGCCTCCTTATCAGACTCAACTGCCGGGGCTTAATTCTTTAAGCTTAAGCAGCCTTACGTCAATTTGGTTATTATTACTACTGCAATCACAGGGCGCTTTGTTCAAATCAGCCCCACAGTTGGGACAAAGCCCCTTGCAGTCAGGTTTACAAACAGGATTGTAATCCTCGGTCAGGATTATCAACTGGCGAATATATTCATCGAGGTATAAATAATCTCCTGAAATTGTAAGCTTATTTGCCGCTTTCTCGGCAAGCGTATCACGATTATCATTCTCAGTATTTTCCCCGGTGACAGTAAAGGCTTCCGAAAAATCAGTTTTAAAAGTATGGTTAAATGGCTCAAGGCACCTCGAACAATCAAACTTTGCTGTAACTTCAAGAACACCTTTGATCAAAACTTGATCGCCGCTGCAGGAAGCACTAACCAAAAGCTTTAAGCTCCCACCGGCCGATGAATCATCAAGGATATCAGACAGCTGACTTTCAAAACTGTAATCAACTGCATCGCCATTTTTTAATCGTAACTCAGGAATAAATATCTGCATCTCTACACCCCAAAAAAACTAAAGTAATTATATAGACCTTGATTTTCTTTGTCAACAAAAGTAATATTATATTTTCGACAAAAAGGCCTAAATAAAATCAGTTAAAAAGTTACTCCGTCAATGCCTTCATCGTTGCCTTCGGGAATTTCGGAAAATACAACCACAATTCTGTTTGGCAAACAGACAATGCTTTCATATTCATGTTCTATCCAACCGGTGTGCGAGCAAATGGCGCTGGGGCAAAGTTCTTCATCAATAGGTAACATCCTGACCTTTCCATCTTCAATCTCAACGTATGCTGTATGCTCTTTTTCATTACCAAACTGAAATGAATAGTTATAAGTTTCACCCGGTGCCAGTGAAAGCTCGGCAACCTGCTGGTTTTCAATATAGATAGTTGCATACTTACGTTCTGCAGCGCTAACCTGCTGAAGGTTAAACCAGAATCCTGCCGCGCCCCAAACCAGTATTGCAATGATTACTAAGTAATCAGTAAGTTTTATTTTTAATTTCTCCATAAAAAATCACCCGATAGGTATTATAACATATCGGGTCACTAAAAGTTATTAAACTAACTTAACTGTTTTTAACGATCAGGGCATCGGCAGCAACAACGCCTTTGCCCTCCTCATAAACGACTAAAGGATTGATATCCATTTCATCAATATTATCTTCCAGCTCAACAGCCAGCCGCGAAACTTTTAGTAATACAGAAACCAGAGCATTGATATCCAGCGGTTTTTGGCCACGCAGCCCTTCAAAGAGCGCTCGTCCTTTTAATTCATTAATCATTTCCCTGGCATCTTCTTCCCTAAGAGGAGCTACCCTGGTCGAAACATCTTTTAAAACTTCAACAAAGATACCGCCCAGGCCTATAATGACAGCCGGCCCGAATACAGGATCTTTCTTAATGCCTAATATTACTTCAAGACCGCTGCCAAGCATTTCCTGGACAAGAATTCCTTCAAGAAATGCATCAGGCTTATATTTTTTTGCATTTTTTATAATTACTTCAAAGGCAGTTTTAACCCCTTCACGATCATTTATATTCAATACTACTCCACCGGCATCACTTTTATGGGGAAGATCCGGTGACAGGATCTTCATAACCAGGGGATAGCCGATTTTTTCAGCGGCACTAACTGCTTCATCTGCAGTTTTTGCAATCAGCTCCTTTGTTACAGGTATTTCATATGTCTTAAGGATTTCTTTGGATGCATATTCTGTCATAGTCCTGCTGCTGCCCTTTAAATCACTCTTTATAAGGGCAAAGGCCTTATCTCGCTCGCTTCCCGGGCGGTAAGTTGGATATATTCTGCTTTCTGAAGACTTACCGACCCATTCAGCCAATGCACTAATAGCCCAGAGACCGCTCGGTATATGTTCAATAACAGGCACTCCAGCCTGAACTATTTTTTGTTTTGCTTCCATGGCATAATCCTGCCCCGTTGGCCAGGTAAAGACAACAAGGGGTTTTTCAATATCATTATAAACATCTATTATCTTTTTATCAGCATCAGGGTCAGGCATCTCAAGGTTATAGAAAAATCCTCCTAGATCAACCTGAGGATCCTGCATTACCAAACGCAGTGAGCGCTGGAAAAGCTCTGTATCAAAAAAAAGCTGCGATGTAAGATCTACCGGGTTGCCAACAGCTCCAAATGAAGGTAATATACCGCGTAGTTTCTCCTGTGTTACTTCTGTCAGAGAAACCACTTCAATACCATATTCAGGACATTTATCGGCCACTACAACACCGCTGCCACCCGAAATGGTTATAATAGCCATCTTTTTTCCTCTTGGCAATCTGCCGGCGGCAAAAAGAGTAATAAGAGCATTCATCTGCTCTACATCATCTGCCCGCGGTATTGCAAACTGCTTAAATACTCCATCGTATACTTGATCGGAACCAACCAGGGCCCCGGTGTGAGATGCTGCTGCAGCCGCCCCGCTTTCTGTTCTGCCAACTTTAAGCATGGTTACAAGCTTTTTATTATGCAGCGCTTTTTTACAAGCCTCAATAAAAAGTTTACCGTCACCCTGAAGCCCTTCCATATAACCGGCTACTATGGATACTTCATCACGTTCTGAAAAGTAATTAAGGATTTCAGCGAAGGAAACATCGGCTTCGTTACCGGTACTTACAAAGTAATTAAAGCCAATAGAAAGCTGAATAACCATCTGGTATATAATACCACCTAAACCGCCGCTCTGAGTGATGAAGGAAAGCATTTCGGGGTGCACCAGGTCTTTTCTCTCCTGGTTATAGAAGAAACTGGCCATACAGCCGTTATAATAGTTCAGGACCCCAAGACAATTTGGTCCCAGAATGCGCATCCCGCTTTTGTCAGCCAGTTTCTTCATTTCTGCCTGTTTTAACCGGCCATTTTCGCCAACTTCCGCAAATCCTGAAGTAAATACTATGGCCGCTTTTACTTTCTTCTCGGCACATTCATATAACACTTCCATAGCCTGAGCTTCATTAACACCAATTATGGCAAGATCTATAGGGCTATCAATGTCCAGTATTGAACTGTAACATTTTAAACCACCGACCCGGTCATACTTCGGGTTAACGGGGTATACGTCACCTCGATATCCAAACATATTTAAGAGGTACAAAGGAATTCCGTTCGGTTTTAAAGCATTTTGACTTGCTCCTATTACCGCGAGGGAGCGGGGATAAAAGAAAGCTTCCAGGTCATTTGTATTGATTAGATTTTTTTCATGTGATAGTGGGTTTATCATGCTCGGCCCCTTCCTTTTATTGCTGGCTTGCCTGTTAAGATATTTTTACTCATTAATATTTTACATGATCAATTAATAAATTGGTATAGTTTTTATTTTATTTCGGTTCTTAAAAAACTTGAAGAATAAACTTTCAGAATTAAAACCTTTGGTTCCTTATGTTATAATCAAAATAGATGATTTTAAGTTTTCAAGGAGGCTGATACTTAGTTGGCAGAGAATAAAACACCGTTTGATCAGCAAAAAAATAATAAAATAAAAGATAAACGTATTAACAAGCCGGTTAAAGAGAGAAAAAAACGGCCTGCATTGAAAATCATTCTGCTAGTTACTTTGATCCTGGCAATAGCTGTTGGCGGAGCAGTTGCAGCCATAGCATACAGCTATATTAATGAAGCTCCCCCGCTTGACCCCGAACGTCTTGCAACGGTGGAGACATCTTATCTATATGACAGCAATGGCGTTGAAATCACCTCTTTACACGAAGAGCAAAACCGCATTGTTGTAAATCTTAGCGAGATTCCGGTACATGTCCAAAAAGCCTTTATTGCTATTGAAGATGAACGTTTTTACAGCCACTTCGGCTTTGATGTTATCGGTAGTTTCAGAGCTTTTTTTGCAAACCTGAGGGCCGGTTCTATTGTCCAGGGTGCAAGCACTCTTACCCAACAACTCGCTCAAAATGCTTTTTTAACAACTGAAACAAGCTATAAACGCAAGGTACAGGAGATTTGGCTTGCCATCCAACTGGAAAGAAACTATTCAAAGGAAGAAATTCTTACTCTTCATCTAAACCGTATGTATTTCGGCAACGGAGCTTACGGAGTAGAAGCAGCTGCACAAACTTATTTCAATAAAAATGTAAGCGACTTGACAATTGCCGAAGGCGCTATACTTGCTGCAGCCTTGCGCTCGCCAAACTATTACAACCCCATTGATAATGAAGCTGCTGCTGAAGAGCGCATGGAACTGGTACTTTATAACATGCACCGACTGGAATTGATCAGCGAAGAAGAATATCAGCAGGCTTTAAATCAGAATATGAATTATTCGAGCGCCCCCAGTGAAGATTATCCATACCCGCACTTTGTAGATTATGTGGTTCACCACGAGCTTATCAGGATCTTAAAGGCAATACCCTCTATAGGCTCAGTAGATGAAGCCTACAGGGCTATCTATACAGGCGGTCTGCGCGTTTACACAACGCTCGAGCCACCGATGCAAAATCACGTAGAGGAAGTCCTTGGAAGATCAGATTTATATCCAACTACTATACTCGTCAATATGCCCAAAGCGAAGGAAGTAATAGCTGAACTGCCTGCAGGGCAGGATTTGACGAGAACCCAGATAGAGGAATTATTAGATGAAGACAATGGTGTGCCGCAACCGCAGGCTGCTATTGTTGTTGCAGATCCTGTTACCGGGCAGATTAAAGCTCTCGGCGGCGGACGTGAATATCGTAAAAAATTTGACGAAGTGCTGCGTTTTAACACTTTACGTCAACCCGGTTCTGCCATCAAGCCGATTACTACTTACGGGCCGGCTTTTGAAGAAGGGGTTTTGGCTGGCGCCGGCTCAACTTTGGACGATTCACCATACATCAACCCTGCCGGCAACTGGTTTCCGGAAAACTTTGATTTCAGATTCAGAGGCATGATCACCGCCCGTGAAGCTCTCTACATGTCTTACAATATACCGGCCATAAGAACAATCGAAGCTCTGGGGCCGCGTGTGGGAGCCGCTTACGCCGAAAAAATGGGCATTTCAACCTTGCATCCGGATGAACTGGATAACCTCAGCCTTACCCTGGGCGCCCTGACTAACGGTGTTAGTGCCATTGATATGGCCCAGGCTTACAGTGTATATGCCAACAACGGGGTAAAAGTTGAGCTGCATGCAATTGAAAAAATTGTGGATCGCAGCGGAGAAGTTATCTTTGAAAACGTGGTAAATCCTCAGCAAATACTAAGTCCGCAGGCTGTTTTTTTAGTTAATGATATCCTTCAGGATTTCGTTACAAACTATCTGGGCAGGGCACTGCAGATTGACCGGCCCGTTGCCGCCAAAACCGGCACTACAGAAAACTGGAAAGATGTTTATCTTGTTGCTTATACCCCCAACCTGGTTGCTTCCTTCTGGATGGGTTACGATGAACCGAAAATTGGCAGCATTCAGCAAGGTTGGCGTTACTCAACCGCCTTTTTGCGTGAGGTGTTTTTAGAAGCATTTGAAACTCTTGAAATCAGGGAATTTGAAAGGCCTGATGGAATTGTAAGTGTCTCTGTTTGCAGCAGATCAGGTTTACTGCCCAACGAATCTTGCAGGGCTGCCGGCACGGTTGTAAGCGATTATTTTATAGCCGGCAATGCTCCTGGTCAAACATGCAATATGCATACCGGCATGTTCTATAACCGGCCGCCGTATATTACTACTGATGAAAGATGGTCTTCAAAAGGCGGACCTGGCCGTGGGCCTGAAGATGCTAAGGAGATGCAACCGGGCGGCCTTACCGACATGATGGAGCGAACGGGGGTAACTACGAATGAAATAAGTCTTTTTAATGCGTATGTAACCTCAGGCGGTGTAACGCTGCAGTGGCAGTATAATGGACCTGATATTTCAGGTTTTATCCTGACAAGAGATGTTCAGGCTACAGGCGATAGCTATTCAGTAAAACTTGATTCAATCACTCGACAATATCTAGACGACGAAGCGGAAGGGTTTTTAACTTATTCTCTTGCAGCCATATTCGCTGATGGGACCATGTCAGATTCAGCAACTGTCGCTGTCCAGAAAACTACGATGCCAGGCGGAGGAGGAATATTGCAGCCAGAGGATAACACATCTGTTGTTATCCCCGATTTAACAAACACCTTCCAGGCTATAGCAGAAATGAAATTATCGAGGCTGGGGTTACGGGTTGGCACAATAATCCAGGAATATGATCCGGATCAGCCAAGAAGAACTGTTATATCTCAATTTCCGGCAGCGGGATCAACAGTATACAAGGGCAGCACGGTTAACCTGGTTGTAACTACAAATCGAATGCCTGAAGATAACTAGTTTAGGTAGATTGCAACTTTAATTGTTTTTTATTGAGAATTACCGTCTGCTCCAGGTATAATGATTACCTTTACGTTTTCGCAGACAGATATCTGAAGACAAAGCGAATAAAACCTGGGAGATACGGGTATAAGGCTGCTGAACCGAACTGCAGCTTTTACCGTAAAGCATCTCCCCTTCCTTTTCAAGCTGCCGCCACAGGTTAAAGTATTCCGTGCGAACTTCTTCAGCAATTTGGGCGGTTGTTTTATAAATACCCGGCTCAAGCAGTTTAATAATGGCTTTAGTCAGTTTTTCTTCAACCATAGCCGCTCTCCCCCGAAACTGCCAATAATTTTTATCATGCGTTTATTTCCACAATTGTTACACCCTCGCCACCTTCTGCAGGAGTGCCTCCACGTATTGTTCTTACCAGGGGGTGATCTTTCAGGTAGATTCGTAAGCCCTCTTTAAGCTTGCCGGTTCCTTTACCGTGTATAACGTCAACCCTGTTCAGACCGGCCCAGAGAGCGTTATCCAATAGTTTATCGACCAGGGGACGTGCTTCGTCAAGGTTTAATCCGCGCAGATCAATGGAATTGCTGATGGCGAGATCTTTCGTAACGCTATAACCGCCTGAGCTTTTCTTTAGTGATTCTTCCTTTTTTCGCCCTTGTTTATCCTTTTCGATCTTTAGCTCACCAAGAGGTAGATGAACTTTAATTGATCCCACCTGAACCTGGGCCTCGTCACCATCAAATGACAGCACTTCACCCTTCTGCCTGAGACTGCGGATATAAACAATCTGACCCGGGTTTAAATCTTCAGCAGTTATTATTTCTTCATCAGCATAATCTTTTTCTTCGTCGGTTTCAATGTCCTGTTTTAGCAGGTTTAAATCCTGTCTTATCTCTTCTACTCTGGAAGCGGGTATTTCAACCTGGGTTTTTTTTATTGCCTTTAACTCTTTTATTAGCTGATCTGTGACTCCTTTTGTCTTTTTAACCAGCTGTTTAGCCTCATCACGTGCTTCCTTCAATATATCTTCGCGCCTGGCCCGGAGTAGTTCGCGTTCACTTTCCAATTCGGTCATGAGCATTTCAGCCTTACTTCTTTCAAGCGCTGCCTGGTGGCTGTCACGATGGTAACGCTGCTGGTCTTCAACAAGGCTGGCAATAACCGCCTCGACCTGATCATGAGACCTGTGGACAAAGCTTTTTGCTTTCTGCATTATATTAGCAGGTAACCCCATTTGTTCGGCGATATAAAAAGCATTACTCTGGCCTGGTACTCCCTGGAGCAGCCTGTAAGTGGGGGTAAGGGTATCGGGATCAAATTCCATAGCAGCATTTTGCATTTTTTCCCGTACCTGGGCAAATAGCTTTAACTCGTTAATATGGGTAGTTGCCACGGTCATTGCTTTACTGTTGGTAAGTTCCTCTAGAATGGCCATGGCCAGTGCCGCTCCTTCGGAAGGATCGGTTCCGGCACCGAGTTCATCAAATAAAACAAGGGAATCAGGGCCGCATTCTTTTACTATTTCAATAATATTTTTCATGTGGCCGGAAAATGTACTCAGTGATTGCGCTATACTCTGTTCATCACCAATATCTGCCCGTATCTTCCCGTAAACAGGCATCATTGTTCCACGTTCAGCAGGAATCTGCAGACCGCATTGGGCCATTACGGCCATAAGGCCAATTGTTTTTAGAGCAACTGTCTTTCCTCCAGTGTTGGGGCCGGTTACTACAAGAGTTCTGACCGGATCTCCCAACTCAACTTTAAGGGGAACCTTTTCTCCCGGCAACAGGGGATGCGTTGCATTCTCAAGAATAATTACAGAATTAACTTTACTTAAAAACTCCGGTTCATTACCTGCTATTGAAAGGCTGAATTTGCCACGGGCTACTATAAAATCGAGATCGCCATAAAGTGATCCGTTCTGTAAAAGCGCTTCTGCCGAATCTGCCAGCAACCCGCTAAGTTTGTATAAAATACGTTCGATTTCCTGCTCTTCCTGACGGTGCAGCCCGGTCAGCTCATTTTGCATTTGGACCACGGGCATTGGTTCGATAAACAAGGTTGCACCGCTGGCAGACTGATCGTGAACTACGCCGTCAAGGTACTGCCTGTATTCCTGTTTTACAGGCAACACGTAACGCCCACCACGTATAGTTACGAGAGCTTCCTGTAAATATTTCCTGGTATTCGCGCCACGAATATAGTCATCCAGTTTATCCCTGATTTTATTTTGAAGCGCCTGTTTTTTTCTTCGGATAGACTGCAGCAAACTTGAGGCGCTATCCAGAACAATTCCTTCCTGGTCAATAGATTTTTCAAGCTCAGAGTGAAGTTCGCGACAGGGGTCGATTAATCCGGCAAGTTCAGCTGTTAGTGGATATAAAAGTGCCTGCTCGTTATCTTTAAAAAAAACAATCCAGCGTTTTGCCGCCTTTATGAAGGACATAACAACAGCTAATTCTGCGCCTGAGAGAATCGCTCCTTTTTTTGATCTCGATACTGTTCCTGAGATATCGTCTACAGCGGATGGAGTAAAGGCATTCTTCAAGCAAAGCATTCGGCCTTCAGCAGTTTCTTTGTGCCAACGGCCTACCTGAACAAAATCGGCTGAAGGAGTTAAAGATTCAGCCTTACCTGCTGCCATTGGGCTTACTGTCATCCCTGCCAGCGTTTTTCTGATTTGATCAAATTCAAGTATTTCTATTTCCCGCTTTCTAATAACCTCAGCCAATTGGCTCTCTCCTTGATAGATAATTATTTCCCTTTATAATAAACCGTAACAATTTATCTCTGGCAGTTGATATACCGATGCGACTGGTAGCTGCTGTTTCATAATAACCAGGGTTACTATTTTCTGCCAGGTACAAAGGTTTTTTATTCAAGTCATGTCCATCGTACCTTTTATCAATACCATAAGCAATACACAATTTCCCTGGTCCGTTGGCCAGGTTTGTTAATTTGCAATTCTTGCCGCGGTTATGCTGCATTATCTCAATTCCTGTAGCCGGTTCAACTGCACGAATTAAAACAGCTTCACCTGAACCTTCCGATCCGGTTACGACATTGAGGCAATAGTAATTGCCGTAAACAAAATATACATAAGCACGCCCCGCCGGGCCAAACATGGTTGCATTACGCCTGGTTATTCCTCGGGCGGCATGACAGGCCGAATCATTTTTTTCCAGGTATGCTTCTGTTTCAACGATAATACCGGATATCAATCCCGAGGTTGTTTCATGACAAAGGTAATGGCCAAGGAGCCCCCTGGCCACTTCTTCGGTATTCAATCGACCCAGATCATTAAAATACAAGGGCAAAAGGTTATCCTTTCCTGCCTGCCTGAAATGGACACAATCCGCTAATGAGTAATATGTTATCCGTTCAGGCTGAGGTAATAGTTGACAGCTATTTCCTTGAGTTGATCAACAAATGGTGTTAGATAATGATCAGCGAAAAAGACAACTTCAGAATTTTGAAGAGCTTCCATAAAAAGATTCAGCGGTATCAGCCCAACGGCAGTAATAATAATATAAACAAAAACCACCCCGACGAATGCTCCAAGAACCAAACCGCCAATTCGATTTAAAAAACCGATAACGGGAACACGGTTAATCCACCTGAAACCGCCCGAGAAAAGACGGAAAATAAGGCTAAGTGCAAGCAGCAACAGTAAAAATGTTACCACACCGGCAATGAGCTGAGGAGCTTTTTCAAGGGCAACTTCAAGGCCCAGACTCTGAATGAGGTCGTGATGGGGGATGATGTCTTCTGGATCAATTAATACAGCAAGGCGATCACTAAACAATCTACTGCCCCAAAAAGACAGAAGTATTATGACTAAAAACCCAAGTATGTCAAATAACTGTTTGACCATACCACGGGAGTATCCGCTGATCAGGTGCAAAAATAAAATCACTAAGAGCAGGATATCAAGCCAGTTCATGATCAGATTCCCTGCCCTCTTCAGTATCTACGTCTGCATTTATATTTTCTTTAATCTTAAAAAGCTCATCTGCCAGGTTTAATGCAGCCAGAACCGCGATTTTATGTTTGCTCATCTGAATATTTTTTTCTGCAAGAGTTCTCATCAGGTGATCAACATAACTACCGATCCTATGCATCTCATCGGTTGAAGAAGAGCCCCGGAGAATATATTCTTCACCCATAATCGATATAGTAACCCTGTTTTTACCATTATCCTCCATCTGTTTCGCCCGCTTTCCTCTGAGTGCAAGCCTTATGGAGCAAGATTCGCGATTTAATAACTGATATCCTGCCTGATCAAGCCCTGAGTACTGCTCCCAGGCTGAAAAGTGCATTCTTGATATCCTCCAGCCTGTCATTTACTTCGGCATCTGTAAGGGTGGTCTCTTCCCTTCTGAATGTCAGGGAGTAGGCCAGGCTTCTTTTACCTTCAGGTATTTGCTTGCCTTCATATAAATCAAAGAGTTTAACCTTTGTCAGTATAACACCACCGGCCTCTTTCATGACAGTTTCAAGCTTCAAAGCTGTAATATCACGCGGCACGACAAGGGCCAGGTCTCTTATGACAGCAGGATATCGTGGTACAGGCTCTACCCTGGGCACTATATTGGCTTTCTCTGCCAACAGGTCAAAATCGATTTCGCATACAGTAACCGGTTGAGTTAAATCCCAGATACCGGCCACTTCTGGATGTATTTGTCCAATAAAGCCGAGTAATTTTCCGTCTATTATAATTTTTGCACTCCTGGTCGGGTGTGTAAACGGTTCACTTTCAGCTTTATATTCAACATTGTCTATCTGCAAACGGTTCAGTACTTTCTCTAAAACGCCTTTTACCATAAAAAAGTCAGCTTCACGTGAAGGGGCAATCCAATTGGGTTCTGGAACCACTCCTGTTGCAGCCATGCAAATCTTTACTCTTTCAAAAGGCAGATCTTTAAGAGGGAGTTCCTTCGCTTCGTATACTGAACCAATTTCAAAGAGCAATTGATTGAGCTCCCTGTGATTAATGTTATGCTGAATTGCTTTTAGCAATCCCGGTATTATTGTTGTCCGCATACTGGCCTGTTCTTCCGAAAAGGGGTTTTGAACCGGAATAGTCTGCATCCGCTTATCTTTATCAGACAATCTCAGGCGCACCAGGTTAACCGGATTAATAAAAGAATAGCTGATGCATTCATAAAAGCCGCAGGCAGTTAATATATTCTTGAGTTGGCTTTTAAGCCGTTCTTTTTCAGATTCACGATTTTCAATAAGCTCACCGCTGGGTAAAGATATCGGGATCTTGTCATAACCATAAAGCCTTGCCACCTCTTCGATAATATCTTCTTCCAAAGTGATGTCGGGCCGCCTGAGAGGGACAATAACTTCTATAAGTTCTTCATTTTCCCGGATTTGAAAACGCAACCGGTTCAGGATATTAATAATTTCATCTCTTGCTATTTCCATACCGAGCACCTTGTTAATTCTTTTCGGGCTGACATTAACTTTTTTCGGTATGGCTTTTGAATAGTTGACGTCTATGACTCCCTTCAAAACATCCCCACCGACTATTTGACTGATCAAAAGGGCCGCCCTGTTCTGAGCAATCATCACCGTTTCGTGATCAACCCCTCTTTCAAAACGCTGGGATGCTTCCGATGGCAAAGTAAAACGACGGGCAGTGCGTCGGATATTGGTAGGATCAAAGGCAGCAGCTTCAACTAAAACCTCTGTTGTTTTATCTGTAATTTCAGTATCTTCCCCACCCATTACCCCCGCTAAACCTACAGGGACCGAACCATCTGCAATTACCAGAACGTCAGAATCAAGCTTTCTTTTTACTCCGTCCAGGGTAATAAGTTCTTCATCATCTCCGGCTCTTCTGACTATAATCTCTCTTTCATTTATATGCTGCAGGTCAAAAGCATGAAGCGGTTGGCCAAATTCCCACATAATATAGTTTGTAATATCAACTATGTTACTGATGGGACGAATGCCGGCCTTTAGAAGTTTCATCTGCAACCATAGAGGCGAGCGTTTGATTTTTATATTTTCAATTACCCTCGCCGTGTAACGCGGGCAGAGTAATTGATCATCAACCCTTATTTTAGCTGCATCTTCGACACTTTTAGTCACTTCAGGCGGATTTGCCGGCGGTAGTTTTACTTCGTTACCGGTGAGTGCGGCCACTTCATAAGCAACGTTAATCATTCCAAGACAGTCTGATCGGTTGGGAGTAAGCTCCAGGTATAATATCTCATCGTCAAAGCCAAGCAGCCTGTCAACCGGTTCGCCCAGGGGGGCATCATTTTCTAAAATTAATATTTCATCTTCGGCCCCAAGTTCCAGGCCGATTTCCTGGGCTGAGCAGAGCATACCGGAAGATTTCACACCGTATAATATTGCCTCTTCAATGAGGCGGGGACCTGGTAGTTTTGAGCCGGGTGTGGCTACAGCTACCTTATCGCCAACCTTCATATTCCTGGCGCCACATACTATACTAAATACTTTTTTGCCTACTCCTGCTTCAACCAGGGTGAGGTTATCTCTTCCGGGATGTGGCTCCAATTTTAAAACCTGACCGACCACTACTCCAGACAGTTCAGGGCCGAATTTTTCGACAGTGCCTACTTCAATTCCGGACAAAGTCATTTTTTCAGCCAGTTCCTCGGCACTCATGCCAGGATCGATATATTCTTTCAACCACTGGTATGATACTTGCATAGTTTATCTCCCCCGTTAATTAATTATTACTACATTTTTAAGTTAAGTACTTTTATTATCCATCTGAATATCAGTAATAAAAGGATTTTTGATTTTTGTTCAGTATTTTATTCGCCAAATTGTTTCAGAAAACGAAGATCATTGGTAAAAAATTGGCGCAGATCTCCGATTCCATATTTAAGCATGGCAATTCGTTCTACTCCCATCCCGAATGCAAAGCCGGTTACTTTGCGCGAATCGTAACCTGCAATTTCCAGCACATTGGGGTGAACCATTCCCGAACCCAAAATTTCAAGCCATCCGGTGTCACTGCATACTCTGCAACCTTTTCCGGCGCACATGATACATGAGATATCAACTTCTGCGCTCGGTTCAGTAAATGGAAAATAACTGGGGCGTAAGCGAATCTTCTGTTCAGAACCAAACATTTCACGGGCAAAGAGCAGCAAAGTCCCTTTCAGATCGGCAAAAGTAATATCAGTATCTACTGCGAGGCCTTCAACCTGGTGGAACATCGGTGAATGAGTTGCGTCATCGTCACGCCGAAATACCTTACCGGGGGCGATAATCCGCACAGGCAGTTCAGGAGCCTGTTTTTCCATTACCCTGATCTGCACTGGTGAGGTATGGGTTCTCAACAGTAACTGAGGGGTGATATAAAAGCTGTCCTGCATATCACGGGCGGGATGATCTGCAGGAAAATTCAGAGCTTCATAATTATAGAAATCGGTTTCTATATCAGGTCCATGAGCTACTTTAAAACCCAGACCGATAAAAATATCCTTAATCTCCTCTGTAACCAAAGTCAGGGGGTGCTTCTGACCCAGCAATCCCGGCCTGCCGGGCAGAGTGATATCTATTCTTTCTTTTTCCCATTGATTTTCTTTACCTGCATCACGAAGTTCATATTCTTTTCGTTCAAAAGCTTGTTCCAGTTTAGCCCTTAGATTATTTGCTTCTTTACCGATAACAGGCCTTTCTTCTGGAGCTACTGTTCCCAGACTGCGCAGCAGCGTGGTTAAAGCGCCTTTTTTACCGAGTATGCGTACTTTAATTTCCTTCAGCTCTTCAAGGTTCTTAGCCTTATCAATCTTCAGTTGTGATTCTTTTTCAAGTTCTTTCAACTTCTGCAGCAATTTTATGCACCTCCCGGATAAATAAAAAAACCCTCTTCCGAGGGACGAAAGTAAAACTTCCGCGGTACCACCCAATTTAGTCAATTAAGGCTCTCTTGGTATCAATAACGGGATTCCCGTTCCCGCCTACCTGGTTTTTACAACCGTTCAGCAGGAAACTCCGGAGTGAATTTCAACAGGCAGCACCGGGTTTAGCTTGCAGTCTCGGCTAGACCTCCCTTAGCGGCGCTGGATTCCGCCTACTTGTCTCCATCATCATTGTACACTATAAAGATATATGCATTATAGCACCTGTACAACCACTCTTCAAGAGCACTTTAAGACCGGTAGCGTATTATTTCAAAAATCAGTACTCCTGCTGCTACAGCAGCGTTAAGCGATTCGACTTCTCCGGGCAACGGGATAGTCACAGATATATCGGCTGCCGCAAGCATTTCTTGCGATATGCCACCGGCCTCATTGCCGACAACCAATACGGTAGGTTTGTGATAATCGACTGTTCGGTAATCTTTTCCCGAACCGGCAGTAGAAGCGACCACCTGAAATCCTTTATTTTGCAGTTCTGCCGTAAGCTTAACCGGATCTTTTTCAAGCAAAGGCATCATCCGGAAAACCGCCCCTGCAGTCGCCCGTAAAGCTTTCGGATTGAAGGGATCGGCGCATCCCTTTGTATAGTAAATTCGTTTAACCCCTGCTGCAACAGCTGTACGGATAATCGTTCCAACATTGCCTGGATCCTGAAGGTGATCAAGAATCAGGACGGGGTCAGCGGTCTTGTCAACCTGACTGGCAGATTCACTGAAATTATAAGGAAATATTGCGGCTACTGCCTGTGGGGTATCAGTTTCCGCAATCAAACTGAAGAGAACCTCAGTGAGAATTAACAGCCTGGTATCCGCAGGGGCATCTTTAAACAACTGATCATAATCAGACTTTAAATAGTTATCGGTCACAAATATCACGCCAGGAGCCAGGCCGGCTTTAATCGCTTCACCAACAAGATTTGGCCCTTCCACAGCAATTTGACCGCTTTTATAACGATATGACCTATTCTTTTTCAGTTTCAGATATTCCTTTATATATGGGTTGTCCCTGCTTGTAACATTCATCTCCAAGTTTAAACCCACTCCAGTTTTTTGAGAAACTTATTTTCTCCAACTGCAACTATTATGTCACCCGGTAAAACTTTATCTTCAGCCGCAGGAGATATATTGGTCTTATTGCCGTTGTTTCGTCTCAGAGCAATCACACTGATACCGTAACGGGCGCGTAAATCAAGATCTTTGATAGTTTTTCCAACCATATTTTCGGGAGCTGTAACTTCAACAACACTATATTCTTCAGAGAGTTCAATCAGGTCGATAATCGTGGGGGCATTCAGACTGTGAGCAATTTTCTGTCCCATGTCCCGCTCTGGATAAACAACCCTGTGCACCCCTATTTTATGCAGGACTTTACCGTGAAGTTCAGTTTGTGCTTTTGCGATGATATGTTTGGCTTCCAGTTCAAGCAGAAGAATTGCAGCCATAATGCTCGCCTGGATATCGAACCCTATTGCCAGGACTATAGCATCAAAATCTCTTACCCCAAGGGATTTCAGACTTGTTTCCGAAACAGCGTTAGCTGTGATAGCATCAGTCACTTCATTGCTGATTTGTTGAATCAGTGTTTCATTATTATCTATGACCATCACATCATGGCCCAACTCATAAAGAGTGCGAGCAACACTCGAACCAAACCGTCCAGCACCGATCACAAGATATGATTTTTTCATGATTTCCTCCCCACTATGCATTCATATAAAAACTCACGGATATAAAAAATCCCCCTGTCATAGCTTAGCCGGGGGCAAAACAAAAAAATATCAAGATAAATTTTTTCGCCAGCCCCATGGGGTAGAGTTAAACCCAGCGACAGCGAATTGTTTAATATTAACCCTGTAAATCCGGCGGATATAACCCGGCCCGGATTTACAGACTTAGGCCTGCTTACCATTTAAATTCCTCTCCAAAGAGTGATCTTCAACTGCTTTACAGGCTTCTATACTTTGTTTATACGTTTTCTTTGGCTACTTCGACCAGGCGGGAAAATGCCGCCTTGTCATTCACGGCAAGATCTGCCAATACCTTGCGGTTAATCTGAACATCTGCCTTTTTCAGACCGTTGATAAAACGGCTGTAAGACAAACCGTCATTACGGGCAGCAGCATTAATACGGGCTATCCAGAGTTTGCGGAAGTCTCTTTTGTTTTGCTTTCGATCACGGTAAGCATAGGTTAAAGACTTCATAACCTGCTGGTTGGCTAGTCTGAAAAGCTTGCTTTTGGCTCCGTAATAACCTTTGGCCAACTTTAATATTTTTTTACGCCGTTTTCTGGCGACAGAACCTCTCTTGGTGCGAGGCATATTTAATCATCCTCCTACATATGTACTAAATGCTAATCTATATATTTATCCAAATTTTCGCTGAAGCTACCTTTATGGAATAAGCAGTTTTACCCGTTTTGTGTCGGCAGGTTTAACCAGGGTCGACTTACGCAATCTTCTTTTCCGACCAGGGCTCTTTTTACCGAGCAAGTGACTTCCAAAAGCGCGAAACCGTTTAATTTTTCCGCTGCCGGTTTTTTTAAAACGCTTCGCCGCGCCGCGGTGAGTTTTCATTTTAGGCATTTTAACTACAACCTTCCTCTACTGTGATTTGGGCGTTAAAATCATAATCATGTTACGCCCTTCCTGTTTGGCAGGTTTCTCAACAACGCCATAATCCTCTAAATCTTTGGCTAACTGCTGAGTGAGGCGCTGGGCAATCTCAGGGTGAGTAATTTCACGTCCTCTGAACATTACCGTAACTTTAATTTTATCTCCGTTTTCAAGAAATTTTTGGCCTCGTTTTACCTTAACGTCAAAGTCATGTGTGTCGATGTTAGGCCGCAGTTTGATTTCTTTTACAGTGGTGATCTTCTGCTTTTTACGCGCATCGCGGTCTTTTTTACTCTGTTCATATTTAAACTTGCCATAATCCATAATTCGGCAGACCGGTGGACGGGCGCTGGGCGCAACATTAACAAGGTCCAGTTTTTTCTCCCGGGCCAGCTTCATAGCTTCATCAGTTTTCATGACTCCCAACTGAGTTCCATCCCCATCAATAACCAGTACTTCCCGGGCGTTTATTTGTTCATTGACGAACAAATTCTTACTAATATCCTTTCACCTCCTAAAAAATATAAATTGAGCAGGTGTACACCACCTGCTCAATATATCCTCATTGCTTATGGATAACCCAGACAGCTCTATGTAAGGCCCCAGGGTGAGAAGCGGTGGCTTCTGCTTAGACTAAATCTGTACAATAACAAATATATCAGATTAGTGAGATATGGTCAAATTATTTTTTCTGCAATCTCTTTTTTCAATTTCACTATAAAATCAGTAAGTGTCTCTGCCCCTAAATCTCCTTCATGGCGGTGTCTGACAGCAACCTGGTTATTTTCAACCTCACGATCTCCGACAACCAGCATATAAGGGACTTTCTTAACCTGAGCTTCACGGATTTTATAACCGACTTTTTCACTGCGAAGATCTGCTTCAACCCTAAATCCCTCATTCTTAAGCTCTTCGCTTATTTTAACTGCATATTCATGGCTGCGGTCGGTTACAGGTAGAACAGCAACCTGAACTGGAGCAAGCCAAGCCGGAAATGCACCGCTGTAGTGTTCGATCAGCAGGGCCATTAATCTTTCCATTGACCCGTACACTACACGGTGAATGACTACAGGACGATGCTTTGCGCCATCTTCACCAATATAAGTAAGATCAAACTTCTCAGGCATCTGAAAATCTAGCTGAATGGTGCCGCATTGCCAATTGCGACCCAGGCAATCCTCAAGGTGAAAATCTATTTTAGGGCCATAGAATGCTCCATCACCTTCATTAATTTTATACTCAATACCGCGATCAACAAGAACTTTTTCGAGAAGCCTCTCCGCTTGATCCCAAAGTTCTACGGCACCCATTGCTTTTTCCGGCCTGGTACTTAATTCGATACGATAATCAAAACCGAAAACACTGTAGAAAAGATCCATCAACTCGATAATTCCGGCAACTTCATCTTCAATTTGATCAGGCAGCATAAAGATATGTGCGTCATCCTGGGTAAAGGAGCGCACACGCATCAAACCGTGCAGTGTACCCGATAGCTCATGGCGGTGGACGATACCCATTTCGGCGATGCGCCGGGGCAAATCACGATAGCTGTGCATTTTAGACTTATAGACAAGCATTGCCCCGGGACAATTCATCGGCTTAACGGCATAATCCAGCTCATCTATTTCAGTAAAATACATATTATCCTGGTAATGGTCCCAATGGCCTGATTGCTCCCACAGGGTTCGGTTTAATATTAACGGTGTTTTAATTTCTTCATAACCTGCCCGACGGTGCTCAACTCGCCAGAAGTCGGTTAGCTCCTGCCAGACTATCATTCCGTTGTTGTGCAGGAAGGGAAAGCCGGGCCCCTCTTCATGTAAGCTGAAGAGATCAAGTTCACGTCCGAGTTTTCGGTGATCCCGCTTTTTGGCCTCTTCAATCATCAGCAGGTGTTCCTGAAGTCTTTCTTTGCTTGGAAAAGCTGTTCCGTATATTCTTTGCAGCATAGGGTTCTTTTCGCTGCCCCGCCAGTATGCTCCAGCCAGACCTGTCAGTTTAAACGCCTTAATCAATCCTGTATGGCTGAGGTGCGGACCGGCGCATAGATCAATAAAATCATCCTGCTCGTAACAGCTGATTACAGCATCTTCAGGTAAATCTGCAAGTAACTCAAGCTTATATGTTTCATTTTTTTCTTTAAAGAGTTTTTCTGCTTCTTCCCGGCTCATTTCCCTGCGCTGAATCGGTTTGCGTTCTTTGATTATTTTTTTCATTTCTTTCTCGATTGCCGGCAGATCATCAGCAGAAATTGGTTCTTCAAAGTCGATGTCATAATAAAAGCCATTTTCAATTGCCGGGCCAATACCCAGCTTTGCTGTCGGGTAGAGCCTCTTAACTGCGTGGGCCATTACATGGCTGGCACTATGCCGATAAATGTCAGCGCCCTTAGGTGAATCAAAGTCTACAAAAGTTACCTCACTATGATCAGTCAGGGGGCGGTTTAAATCGCATTCCTTACCGTCGACCAACACGGCTAGAAGATTTTTATTTTCAGTTACTTTATTACGATATAAATCCATACAGGTGGTACCCTGCGGATACTCGGCCTCGCGGCCGTTTTCCAGTTTTACTTTTATACTCAAAGACTTGGCCCTCCTTTTTTGCAGCACTTAAAGCATTATTTAAAATGATACGACCCCTTACCGTGCCTGTCAAGGGAATCGTAGTTAATCAGCCCTTCAAGTAAATCGCGGCCGGCAGCAGCTCAATGGTAACCGGTGCCCGCCCCGGCTGTTCGCCGTCGAGGTCAAGCAGCGCTTCTCCTGTAGAGGCGACAGTAATTTCCCGACCCTGAAGGCTAGTTATCCGGGGGTGGTTTAAGTGTGTGCCGCCATATACTTTCGGTAGATTGGCAAGCAGGGCTGGCTTGCTTAAACCACGAAGAATGACGATATCAAAAAAACCATCATCGATGATTGCTCCAGGGGCGATACACATCCCGCCGCCAAAATAGCGGCCGTTCCCGATGACAACCACGGTAACCGGTTCGCTGCAGATTTCAACATCGTCGACGGTGATGGTCATCTGCTTATTTTTATAGAGCATGAGGCTGACCAGGGTACCCCACAAAAAGGAAATGAAGCCACCCAGCGCCTTACTGGTACGGTTTACCCTGGCTACCGTATCTCCATCGAGACCAAGGCCGGCCACGTTTATGAAATAGCGAATTTCTTCAGCGCCCTGGTTGTTGATGAAAGTAACCTGTCCGAGATCGACAGGACGAACCGGGCTTTGCAAAATATGTTGAACCGCCTCGGGGATTGTTGGCGGAGTACCGATGGTGCGGCCCAGGTCGCGCCCCGTGCCGATTGACATAAAGGCGGCTGCCGCCTGCCGGTTGATTAACTGGCCTTCACTAAAAAAACCGTTAACTACTTCATTGGCGGTGCCGTCACCACCGACTGAGATAATTAAATCAAAACCCTCCTGCAGGTAACCACGAGTGATAGTAGTGGCATGCAGAGGCTTTTCGGTGAATCTATGGCTGATTTCCACTCCTGCATCATGAAAAGCATCAACTACCTCGGGCCAGCGCTTAGCTGTGGCTCCATTCGCAGAAACGGGGTTAACAACAAGGGCGATTTTGGGCGATGACAATAATGGTACCTCCAAGAATTTCTGATTAAAGCAAGCCTGATCAATTATAGCATAATTTACCGGCTTGCCAGCATAAAAAGTCCGGAGAGCATAGCTCTTCGGACTTTTTCAGTTAAATATTCCTCGGTGTTCATAATCAGCTTTCTGTAATCAATTTTTCCACATAACCTTTAATCTTATCCCTGATTTCACGGAAACGCTGCAGTTTTTGCTCTTCACTACCCTCGGCCCTGGCCGGATCTTCCAGCGGCCAGTGACGTTTTTCAACTTTAACCGGAACAAAGGGGCAGTTTTCACGGGCATCACCGCAAAGAGTAACTAGCAAATCGATATTGGCCAGTAGATCGGCACTTACTGCATCAGAAGTGTGGCTACTGATGTCAATACCCACTTCGGCCATCGCCTTGATTGCCAGGGGGTTTACCCCTACCGGGGCAGTGCCGGCGCTGCTGACAGCAAAATGGCCGCCACCCAGCGCTTTGAGAAACCCTTCAGCCATCTGGCTGCGGGCAGAATTACCGGTGCAGAGAAAGAGCACCCGTTTTTGATCCCGTTCACTGTTCATTAGTTATTCCTCCAATTGGTGCTTTTTTCATGGCCGGGAACCAGCTGCGGGTGCGCAAACAGATGCGTACCAAGACAAGCATAATCGGCACTTCAATGAGCACACCAACAACCGTAGAGAGAGCGGCGCCCGAGGTAAGCCCAAATACTGTAACCGCAGTGGCAATGGCCACTTCGAAATGGTTGCTGGCGCCGATCATAGACGCTGGAGCGGCCTCTTCATAATTGAGACCTATAAATTTAGCCACAACATAACCAATGAAGAAAATTACTAAAGTCTGGATAATCAGCGGCACGGCAATCATGCCGACAACAAGCGGAGCCTCAAGAATAACCCCGCCCTGAAGCATAAATAAGAAAACCAAAGTGGCCAACAGGGCAATGATCGAGATGGTACCCATATTTTTGAGGAATACACGCTCGTACCAATCAATACCACGGGTTTTAATCAGCCGGGTACGGCTCACATATCCGGCAACGAGCGAAACGCCGACATAGAGCATAACACTGAGGAAAATAGTCATAAATGGCACAGACATTTCGGCAACTCCCAGCAGGAAGTTACCAAGCGGGGCATAGAGAACAAGCATTGTCAGCGAGTTCAGAGCGACTAAAACAAGGGTTAAACCCATAAAGCCGCGGGCCAGATAGCTCCAGACCAAAACCATGGCCGTGCAGGGAGCAATGCCTAAGAGGATCATCCCGGCAATATATTCACCGGCTATTTCGTAACCGATAAAGGGAGCCCAGATGACACGCATAAAGAGCCAGGCAAAGAAAAACATAGTAAAAGGCTTGATTCCCCAGTTGATGATCAGAGTAAGGAGCACCGCCTTAGGCGCTTTAACGGCATTAACCACCTCGCTGAAATCGATCTGAACCATAATCGGGTACATCATGGCAAAGAGGAATATGGCGACCGGAATATTTACCTGGGCTATTGAAAGAGAATTGAGAAACTGGGCTGCCCCGGGGAAAGCTGCTCCCAGGCCGATGCCGATTATGATACAGAGCGCAACCCAAATTGTTAAATACTTATGAAAAAATCCAAGTTCATATTCTTTTTGTACACTCATTTTTTACAATCACCTCATCAATTAGTATTTAGCTTGTGCAGAAACAATCACAATAAACGATGTTTAGTGATCTTCTGCAACCTGATTTATCGCACTGACCAGAAATTCTTCGATTTTTTTGGCCAACCATGCAGGTAGATAATCCTACTTATTTATTAAGTTTAGCGCTGAACACACTCGGCCTGGGGCTCTAACTTTTGTTCGTATTTATATTTCTCGATTGGAATGATAAACTTTTCATGTAAACTGTCCAGGTGTGCAGCAAAACCTTCTTTATTAATCGAATAATAAGTCCACTTCCCGTCACGGCGATCGTTTACTATTTCAGCCTGCTTCAATATTTTTACATGATGCGATACTGCCGATTGCGATAAGCCAAGCTCTTCGATCAGCTCACAGATACACATCTCCTCCTTCAGCAGCATAGTTATAATTTTGACTCTGGTATCCTCACCCATCGCTTTAAAGAAATTTACCAGGTTTCTCATTAAACAGGCACCTTCCTTATTAATCATTACATATTTAAATATTTAGTTATATAGTGATATTTTACTAGATGTCATTATTCATGGCAACCCCAATTGATTAAGTCGATCGCGTCATGCAGGCTTTTGCCAGGACAAAGAATTTCTGCTAATATAACATAAGATTTTGTATATAAAAACTCAAAGAAAACAGCAATGGAGATAACCAGATGAACCCACAATTAAAAATAAAAAACTTTTTCAGTCATAAGCATTCCCTGCATCGCCCTCCGCTCCGGGGAGAGATCTGGGTTGAGCCGCATGTATTAGAAAGTATTGGTTTATCCAATGATGCAGAGGGCATTGCGCAATTTGCCGCTCGAATTAAGGCAGACTTCTGCTTTTTCAGCTGCAGCGGCTCTCAACCGGTTAAAAATAGTGCGCCAGATATGAAAAAGGCTGTTGAAGCTGCCAGGACATTAAGCCTGGCCTGCGGTGCAGTTATTGACGGACCCTGGCAGAGATTAACATATCATAACGATTTAATGCTTTTATTACAAAAAATAATCAGCAATCCTCTTGAATTACAAGAATTGCTTAGCGTCCAGGTTGAGCTGGCGAACACCGAAATGACTGCCTGGGCTGAAGCAGGGGTTGATCTGATTCTAGTGGCAGATGATATTGCTTACAACAATGGCCTATATTTTTCTCCAACTCACTTCGAGCAATTCTTGAAACCTTGCTATGAAAAGCTTTTCAATCTTTTCAAATCAGAAGTCGTTTTACCGGTTGGTTTTCATTGCGACGGGAATATAAACTCGTTAATACCGGAACTGATTGATTTGGGTTTTGTTTACTTTAACCTGGAGCCCGAAGCGGTTAATCTGGAAGATATCCTTGGCAATTACGGTAGACGCATGTTTGTCATGTCAGGAATTAAGGCTGACTGGCTATATGGAGAAAATGCCGCAGGCAAAGCAACAACTGATTTTCCCGGAAATTTACCGGGCCTGCTTAAACATAACAGCCTCTTATTAGCCTCTACCTGCGGCCTTTATCAGCCTTCCTCGGTCACTGCGCTTAAATCAATCTATCAATGGCTAGACAACTATTATAAAATATCCGACCAGTAGCCTGATAATATGGGTAAAGATGTAATTTATATTACTTTTTCTGACATATTGCTAAATATTTTAGAAAGAGTTTCCTCAAGTATTTCCGGCAAACCTTTGATTCCCGTATGCATAAATCCCTGCAGAATTGCACTGACTGCTTCATCCTGCTTAAGCCCTCTGGACATTAAGTACTCGACTGCCTCTTCATCCACCGGTCCAACGGCAGCTTCATGAGTGAGATCAGCTTCAGGGGCGCCGACAACTGATAATTCAGGAATAGCATCCATGACAGCTTCTGTGGAAAGCAGCATTCCCCGGCATTCCAGGTGGGCTCGGGCTTTGTTATTATAAGCCTTTAAGCGGCCTCTCATTATTATATTGGACTGTTCAGTCCCTAAGGCGCGGCTGATAGAATCACCTGTGGTTCCACTGCCTTTTAATTCAATCAGTGACCCCAGATCCAATTCAGACTGTCCCTGCCCGTAAACAATTGTATTAAAGCGAACCTTTGACCTTTTACCCGCTAAAACAGCACGAGGGTACGATTGAATGGAGCGAACCGGCTGTAACAGTAAATAATTATTAATGAAACTTCCGTCTTCCTCCACCAGGATACCTGTCCGCGGCCTGACATGAAAATCCTCAGCCCAATTGTGGACCATGGTAAATGTAAGTTCTGCCCCTTTTTTGATATAAAACTCGGAGACTCCCAAATGAAACCCATTCTTTATGTCAGGGCTGACCGTGCAGCCCGTTATGATTTGTGCCTGTGAGCCTTCTTCAGCCACTATGATATTATGAACCCTCTGGCTGGAACCGCTCTCATCCAAAAGTAAGCAGGATTGAATTGGTTTGTCAACTTTTGCCCCCGGCAAAATTCGTATAAAATATCCACCCCGGCCTAACAGTTCAACCTGGGCTGTATATTTGTCCATATCCACCGGGACCATCTGCCACCAATATTCCTGCAGCCAGGAGTGCTTTTGCAGCGCATCCTCAATCTTCATAATTTCGACCTTACCACTGTAAGCCTCCTGAACTTTCTCGTAAATAACCGAATCGCCTTTTTGGTAAAAAGAACCAGAACGTTTTGTTTCATCTGTAATCATTCCTGAAAGCAAAGAAACCTCTTTAATTCTTTTATCCAGATTATCCAGAGATTCCAGGGGCTGCTCTTTCTGATCTGAAACCGAAGCAGACAGCTCTAAGTCCGACCCATAAGCGGCTTTTTTATGAAGCGCTTTTTTTGCTTTCTCTTTCAGAATCATATTATACTCCTTCATGGCTACACCTCCCACACGTCAGACATCCTTCAAAACCATGCTTGTTAACTTCTTCAAATAAATCCCAGGGATTACCCGAGCAAACTATTTGACCACCGACCAAAACATAACCTTTATCAGCATTTAAGTACTCCATAATGCGTCCGGTGTGAGTTATCACCAGGGCAGACCTGCTTTTATCGATTTCCCTTGGGGGCTTAAGTAAACTCTTCAAAGCTTCCCCGATCACCACGATGTTATCAAGATCTACTCCTGATTCTGGCTCATCGACTAAAACAAATTTGGGATTTTGGGCGATTAGCTGAAGCATTTCCGAGCGCTTCATCTCACCGCCGGAAAAATTCTCGTTAACACCACGCTTTAAAAGATAATGGCAATTCAAAGCTTCAATCCTTTCTTCGAGCTTACCGTTGCCATGTTTTTCCTGGATCATTTCCAGCAATCCGCCAAGAGTCACTTCCGGAACAACAGGAGACTTTTGCATGGCTATACCGATTCCCCGTCTGGCTCTTTCGTCGAGCGGCAGGTCTGTAATATCTTCTCCATCGAATAGTATTCTACCGGTTATCTGAAATGATCCCATGCCCATAATTACTTTAAGCAGGGTTGTTTTACCCGACCCATTGGGCCCCAATAATATATGAGTTTCACCTTTAGGTATTTTCAGGGAAATCCCTTTAAGAATTGTCTCCTGGCCCGCTTTAACTTTCAAATCGATGATTTCCAGCAAAATATAACCTCCTTAACCTGATCTATCATGAAGCTACCTGTTTTTTCTATCCTGAAAACCCAGGCTAATGGCCACAGATATTCAGGCCGGTCTGGCAGCAAAAGCCGAATCGAATAATATATCGATACACTATCTATATCTGCGCTGCATTCTCAACAGTGACTTTGAGACCCAAATTATCTACCTGCAACCTTTTTCATTTTACCGCAGTTAATGCTATCGAGGCAATCGATCAGTTGGCTAAGATGCTACCTACCCTATAATTATATAAGATCAAAGGGGAGTAAAATACTCCCCTTTGATCTTAAACAGACTAACTAAAATTAATTCTACCAGTGTTCAACTTCTTTTTCTTCATGACAGATTGAACAGTCGTCTTTTCCTACTGTATCTTCTTTGTGACAGGACATGCATCCATCTACTGTTGCCGCCGGCGCAAACATAGCCGCAAAGTTGCCATCAGCATGATTATTCATCATCTCAACAGTTAATTTTACCACATCTGCAGTAAGGCCACCGCAACGTTTCTTCTTCAGGGGATCGCTTTCATCAACACCACTCGCAGCTAACCAGGTTGAGACTGACACATGGCAAAGGACTGAGTCGGAAACACTGGTGACAACTTGTCCCTCAGGCTGATAATTCGGATGTTCTTCCTGGCTATACCATGCGTATAAGTTATTAATCATCGCTGAAGAAGTTTCTTTATCATGCATAAGATTAATAATTTGAGCCGCCGAAGTTAAAGCACCACATGTAGCCCCCCACTTATAACCGCCACCACTGCCCCACAGAAATGCCTTTTGCGGAACCATGTTATAGGGATGACCGATTTCATCCTGCAACGTGCCGATGATACCATCGGCGCAACCGTAGCCTCAGCCGGACTCCTGATAACTTAAATAAGCCCTTTCAGCAGCAACGTCAGGATCAATCTTGGTATAAGGCCATGGCCATTCAGGTACTACAACTGCAGCCTGGCTAGCGTTATCACTTGTCTCACAACCTGATAACAATATACCAAGGCCACTGGAAGCTACAGCTATCCCTGCAACCGTAATTCCGGCATTTTTTAGAAATCGCCGTCTACTTGAATCATTTCTTTCTTCTGTTAATTTTTCTTCTGCCAATTTCTCTACCTCCTAGTAAAATATGATTCAGACCTTTCTGACACGAGTATAAACAACCTAACCTTATATCACCTCCAAATGCTAAAATCTCTTGCTAATATATTTACACTTTTATTACCCACTAAATAGATAGACTAAATATCATTATGTGAATAAAATAACTTTTGCTTCCAAAAAAATTTTGCAAATTATCTACGGTTATATTAAATTTTTATTTTGACTCCTTAATATAATTATAAAGTACCATTTATTTATAAAAATGCAACAGCTTTTAAGTAATTTCAGCTATTTGACATATTTACAATTACCTTGATGTCATATTCGATATAAAGTAGCTTATTTCCTTTTTCTATCTAACATTTTTTTGTTCTGTGGATTTGAAATTAATCGCCGCCAGACGGCAAGAGCGATGCCAATGATTAATAATAGCGCTCCCAAACCTAATACTGAAATAAAAGGTTTAAACTTTATCTCGGCAATAAGGACCTCAACAGTAGTAAAAGATTCTGAATCAAACCCAAGCTGAACTGTTCCCTGTGAAGGATCGACATTATTCAGAAAGATCTTCTCTTTGCTTCCGGGTAAGGTTACTCCCTCTCTATACTGTGTATTGCCTTCCATTTTAAGGAATGGAATAATAATTTCCATTTCATTATTTTTATAAACTTCCAATATAGCACCAATCTCAACGCTATCGGTTATTTGATCATAGTTATGATTAACCTCTAAATCACGAAAAAGTATTTGATAATTATTATAGTTAAAAGTATCACCTTTGGTCAATTCAAAAGTTGAACCAGGCTTATCAAAAATAACCTCCTGAGGACTAATGTATATGTCTCGCCACCAGTTTCTCAGTATGGCAGGCTGTTTTATTAATGTTTTTCCACTGGTTTCAATTTTT
>JAABTH010000014.1 GCA_011389985.1 Bacillota bacterium | reverse complement strand
GAGCAATGAAGGGACTAACCACAATACCGAGGATGGTGATAGCCAGAAGCAGTTCCACAAAAGTATAACCACAAGAGCATTTAAAAAATGATTTCAGCAATAATGTAGCTCCTTGAACGAATAAAGTGTGATGTTTGCAAGATCATTATCATTACTTGCGGTTAAATCAGAGAAGCAAATTCATGTACCAGTTCCAGATAAGTTCTCCCCAGAACACCTCTATAAAAGCTGCCAGGGAAAGGTAGGGCGCAAATGGCAGAGCATCTTTCCGGGTTAACCTGCCGAGCAGCATGAAAGTAACACCGACTAATGCTCCAAAAAGAAAGGCCAGCAGCAGGACAAGCGCAGTTCCCCGCAGTCCGACAAATAACCCAATCATGGCGATCAATTTTACGTCTCCTGCACCCATACCGCCCCGGCTGACTAAAAAGACGATCAGGAGCAGTGCACCGCCTACGAGGAAACCAAGGATGGCGTCAATCAAGGAAGTCCCTGCCAGTAAGCCGTGGGGTAATTCGAACCAATAGGAAAATAAATTTGGCAGCTGCATTAAGGCCGCCAGAATAAGGCCGGCAGCAACCAGGGTATTTGGCACAATGCGGTGTTCAAAATCAATCAGGGTAATCCCAATTAATAGATAGAGCAGAGTAAGATGATAAAAAGCCGTCATAGTTAAGCCATACTTCAAAAAAACAAAAAGAAACAGTAACCCTACAGTCAGCTCAACTAAAGGGTAAAGAGCGCTTATTTTTGCCCCGCAGTAACGACAGCGTCCGCGAAGAAGCATGAAGCCAAAAAGGGGTATAAGGTCTACCAGGCCCAGTCTGGCGGTGCATGAAGGACAGCTCGATGGCGGGGCCACGATCGATTTTTTGAGGGGCAGACGGTAAACCAGAACATTAAGAAAACTGCCGAAACAGAGGCCGGTTAAAAAAGCAATGCTCAGCAGGAAAATTCCGGGATAATTCATCGGGTGCTAGCGGCTCCTTTGCTGTGACTGTGATATAGCGCGTTTATTGGGCATTAAAAGTTATTTTTCGACGTGGCTGCATTAAATCCTGCCTGGAAATCACTTGCTGATAATTAAAGAATAAAATTCTATGTTTTGTATTTAATACTATTTATATTAGCTTTCGCCGTTGTTACTGCTGTGCTATAATATTAAATATTTGAAGTTGGAAGTTGGTGTAAAGCACGTGGATCTAGATGCTAAAACCAGGCTTTACATGCTACTGGGGAACCCGGTTGGTCATTCCCTTTCACCTGCCCTGCATAATGCCGCTTTCTTGGCACTCGGTATGAACTGTGCCTATCTTGCCGCCCCTGTTGAGCATGATTGCGTTGCCCACGCATTAAATGGGATCAGAGCGTTATCAATTGCAGGCGCTAATGTAACCAGCCCCTACAAGGAAACTGTAATTGATTATCTCGATCAGGTTTCTGCTGATGCGCAAATTATAAAATCAGTAAATACAATTGTAAATAATAAAGGCAGACTCAGTGGTTATTCCACTGATGGCCCAGGTTTTTACCGGGCTCTTCTTGAGTCGACAGGTTTTTATGATCCCGCCCAACCGGTGATGATTGTCGGCGCAGGAGGTGCCGCCAGGGCTCTTGCCTATACGATGGCGCAAAAGATAAAAGGTGAAATATATATAGTAAACCGCAGCATTGAAAAGGCAGAGATGCTTTCTGAATTGCTTAAATCTAATACAAGTGTTAACCAATGTCATGTAGTGGCTTTGGAATCTGACGATTTAATATTCGCTACATCTAAATGTCCTGTTATTATTTACAGCTTACCGGTTGATTCCGCTTCATTTATAAACTCTCTGAGAATTACCCGGCCGCATCAGGAACAAAGGTTTCTTTTTGATCTGCGTTATAGTCCCCGTGAAACTGAAGTAATGAACGCTTTTAATAAAGTGGGAGGCCGATCTTTTAACGGAATCGGCATGCTCTTTTGGCAGGCAGTCGAAGCATTTGAGCTTTTTACTGGAGAAAAAGCGCCGATCGATATTATGAAAGAAGCGCTGGACGACTAGTAAAAATAGATCGAAAGGAGCTTGCTATTGTCCGAAACGGGTTACAGCAGAATCGAAAACATTCTAATAGAGGCGGGCCTGATCAGCCCTGATCAGCTTGCAGGCCTAATCACCGAGAAAAAGCGTTCGAAAAAACGCCTGCCCCGTTTACTTATAGAAAAGGGACTCGTTTCCGAAGATCGCCTGCACTCTCTCATTGAAGAAAAGCTAAATATACCTTTAATTAACCTGAATGACTACCCGATCGACCCCAAAATGGCCGGCTCTATACCCCCTGAAACTGCGATGAAATTAAAAGTTATACCGATATCTAAAAAAAAGGGACGGATAATCCTGGCCATGTCAGATCCCCTTGACCTGGCTGCAGTTGATGAGGTGGCGATGATCACCGGTTCAGAAATATACCCGGTCATGGCCAGTGAAAGTTCAATTAACCACATGATCATTCAGATCTATGGTTTTAAGGATAATATATCGTCAGATAAAAACATCAAGAAGCATGATCTAAATAATTTACAGAATAAAGAGGTTGAAGAGGTCGTTTCTGCTCCGGTGGTAAGAATGGTTAGCAGCCTTATCGATAGAGCTATAGAAGAAGGCGCCAGTGATATTCACCTTGAACCGGCTGCTGACAAGTTAAGAATTCGCCTGCGGCTTGATGGAGTTCTGCATGATATTCCTTCACCACCAAACCACAGCCAGGCCCATATTATCTCAAGAATCAAGATATTGGCCAACCTTGATATTGCCGAACGCAGATTGCCCCAGGATGGAAATATTGAATGGGAAGGCAGTAAAAAAAGCGCAAGTCTTAGAATTTCAACCCTGCCAACCGTGCATGGTGAAAAAATTGTAATCCGCATTTTAGAAAAAGATAAAATTGTCTTACCCCTTGATCAACTCGGTTTCTCTAAAAATAATTACAGCGATTTGCTGCGCCTTCTGATCAATCAGAACGGTTTACTCTTGATTACCGGGCCAACAGGAAGCGGTAAGACCACATCTTTATATTCAGCGCTAAATTATCTGAATAAACCGGAAGTAAATATTGTAACAGTTGAAGACCCTGTTGAATTTCAGTTAGACGGAATTAACCAGGTCCAGGTTAACCCCCGTATAAACCGTAAATTTGTCAACTCGCTGCGATCTATCCTGCGACAGGATCCCGATATTATTATGGTTGGTGAGATAAGAGATCTTGAGACTGCCCGAATTACCTTGCAGGCAGCTATGACGGGGCACCTGGTGTTGAGTACCCTGCATACCAATAATGCTGCTTCGGCAGTAACCCGCCTTGTTGATATGGGCTTGGAAGACTATCTTGTTTCTGCTTCGATGGTAGGAGTTATTGCCCAACGACTGGTAAGGACTATATGTTCTCATTGCAAAACAGATTACACCCCTGAAACCGAGGAAAAATATTTTTTCAAAAGGTTTTTTGGAAAAGAGGCTCCTGCGAAACTCAGTCATGGTTCTGAATGCAGGCACTGCAACCACACCGGCTACAGGGGCAGAACCTCAATCCAGGAAGTGCTGGTTATTAACAGGGAGCTTAAGGAACTGATAATGGCTGGAGCTTCGGCTGAAATTATACAGCAGAAAGCTGTCGATATGGGAATGCGCACCCTTATTGATGACGGCTTGCGCTGCATTGAAGCCGGCAGAACAACAATAGGTGAGATAGTAAGAACTACCTACAGCAGTATTTTTGATACCAGTCTGACAGGAAACACCAGGGATTTAACCTACCTGGCGAGGTTGCGCAATAACGATAAATAATAGGGTCATAATAATTGAGATGTGGAGATTTTTAAGATTTGGCAAAGATTGAAGAAAAGGGATTTACACTGGTTGAACTGGTTTGCGTTGTTGCCCTGCTCGGCATAATCGCGGTTATTGCCATGCCGGCGGTTACCGGCATTATTGGCAGCAAAAATCTTGATTTGGCGGCAAGGACACTGGCGATAGATTTTCGCAAAGCCCAGCAAAAAGCAATAACAACTGGCTACGTGCAAAAAATTGAGATGAGGATATACAACGGAGACTATAAGGTAAGGGACTACGGAAGCGGCGAGACCTACACTGTTAAGCTTCCTGAGGGTGTAAACTATCGTTCTGTGAACTTCCCTTCCGAAAGCGGGCACCCGCAGGTGAGTTTTTATCCCAGTGGAGCGCCAAGCCGCGGAGGAACTGTAGGGTTATCCGATCCAAAGGGCAGAGTTAAATATGTTATAATCACACCGGCAACCGGTAGAGTCAGAATAGCTGACAGTCCGCCCGACAGCTGATTTTAGCTGAAAAAGGGGAAAGTTATGAGCAAAGACAAGAGAGATAAGAAAAATGAATATAATATTATCCTGACCGGGTTTATGGGTACCGGTAAAACTGCTGTTGGAACCGAACTGGCTTTGCGTCTGGAAAGGAAATTTGTTGATACTGATCATATTATTGAAATAGAAACCGGAATGTCGATCCGGGAAATATTCGAAAAATATGGTGAAGAATATTTCAGGGAGAGGGAGAGCGAGGCCGCTGCAAAATTATTAACCTATCCCCAGGGCGAAATAATTGCGGCAACCGGCGGGGGCATCATTTTGCGAAAAGAAAACCGCTTATTGCTCAGAAAAGCGGGAATGGTTATATTGCTTACTGCATCACTCCCGGAAATACTAAACCGCATCGGCGGCTGCGCAGGCAGACCACTGCTTGATCAAGAGCATCCCTTAAAAAAAATCAGCGCTATGCAAAAAGAAAGAGAGCCCTATTATCGTGAGCACAATTATTGTTTTGATACCACAGGTAAAACAGTTAATCGTGTTTGCGATGAAATTATAGAAAAGCTGGAATTGTATTAGATTATATTTTAGAGTAAAGCAGGATTTTAGCTGTTGTAATGGGAAATTAGTTAACCTGATTAAAATAATTGATGTATTTTCTGAGTGATTAATTAAGTACAGGGAGGTCTTTAAAAAATTAAAATTATCGTTATTCACGGTCCTAATTTAAATATGCTGGGCGGTAGAGAACCGGAAGTATACGGCATTGTCACAATTCAGCAAATCAATGATGCTCTTTATCAGCTTGCAGAAAAACTTGGAGTTGAAATAGATTTTTTTCAGTCAAACCATGAAGGTGAACTGGTTGATAAAATCCAGCAGTCCGCAGAAGTATTTAATGGTATATTGATCAATCCTGCTGCTTATACTCATTATAGCTATGCGCTTCGAGATGCGCTTGCTGCTGCCGCACTGCCTTATGTGGAAGTTCACCTTAGCAATATTTATTCACGGGAACAGTTTCGGCAGCATTCAGTTACCGCTGCTCTTGCTGAAGGCTTAATCAGCGGTTTTGGGATGAACAGTTATCTTCTAGGTTTGGAAGCGCTTGTCAAAAACCTTTCCGGAAACAACAGCTGATGATTCCGGAAAGAATAGAACATTTCAGACAAGTTCTAGCCGGTAAAGATGTTGATGTAATGCTGGTTGTTAATCCGGAAAATCGTTACTACTTAAGCGGTTTCACAGGAACTTCGGGAGCTTTGTTGATTAGCAATAAGAAAGCTTATCTTCTCACTGATTTCCGTTATGCCGGCCAGGCTGAACAGCAGGCGCCGCATTTTAAGATCAAACTTTTTAAAGATAATTATTACGAAGTTATTTCTGAGCTGATCAAGAGCGAAGGATGGAATTCTTTAGGGATAGAATCTAAACATATAAGCTGTCACTACCATGATCAGCTTAAGGAAAAACTAAAACTTAAACTGGTAATGTTGGAAGAATCAGTAGAGATCCTGCGTAGAATTAAAGATAAATCTGAGATTGAAGAACTTCGACTGGGCGCAAAAAAACTGGATCTTGCTTATAAATGGCTGCTCGAAGAACTTAGACCGGGCATGGTGGAAAGAGATCTTGCGATTGAACTTGAAATATTCCTTTTGCGTCAGGGCGCCGAAAGGCCATCTTTTAGTTTTATTGTTGCTTCCGGCGAACGAGGCTCAATGCCTCATGGCGTAGCTTCAGATAAAATAATGCAAAACGGCGAACTGGTTACAATTGATTTTGGTTTAGTATTTAACAAATACGCCACCGATATGACAAGAACTTTCGCTTTGGGGAATGTTGATCAGCGCCAGCAAGAAATATATGATATTGTAAAGAGAGCGCAAAAAGCAGCTGCTGAATCAGTTAAGCCTGGAATTACAGCGCGGGATGCAGACAAAATTGCCCGTGATATAATAGAAGAAGTCGGTTACGGCGAATTCTTTGGACACGGATTAGGTCATGGAGTAGGGCTGGAAACTCATGAACAGCCGTCGCTTAACAGAAAAAGTGAAATGATTCTGGAACCAGGTATGGTTATAACTATAGAACCCGGTATCTATATTCCCGGGTGGGGTGGAGTTAGAATTGAAGATATGGTCCTCGTTACTGAAAGTGGGGCAGAAAGACTGACTGAAAGCTCCCGTGAACTGGTAATCATATGACATATACTAAGCAGACGAAGGGCAGGAGTTAGCAATGATTTCGACAAACGATTTTCACACCGGTGTCACGATTGAAATGGATAACGATATTTTTATAGTCCTCGAATTTCAACATGTTAAACCGGGTAAAGGACAGGCTTTTGTTCGTTCAAAACTTAAGAATCTGAGAACAGGTTCAATTGTTGATAAAACTTTCAGAGCCGGGGAAAAAGTACCGAAAGCGCATTTGGAACGCAAAGAAATGGAATATCTTTACCGTGATGATGATATTTTCCATGTAATGGATACAGAAACATACGAACAAATATCTCTTTCACTTGATCAAATCGGTGATGGGATTAAATACCTGAAAGAAAATGATCGGATCACCGTAGTGATGCACGGCGAAAAAGTGGTCGGTGTGGAGCTGGCTTTAAATGTTAATTTAAAGATTATTGAAGCCGAACCCGGTATCAAAGGCGACACCGCTTCGGGGGCTACAAAGCCTGCAACAGTTGAGACCGGAGTTGTGGTTAACGTTCCTCTTTTTATTAACGAAGGGGATACAATTAAAATTGACACACGCACAGGATCATATATCGAAAGGGTTTAAGCTGAATTAATTAATTTGAAGGAGGTTTCGCAATGACTGAAGATCTGAAAGCGCGCGTATCTTACTTAAGAGGTTTCACAGAAGGTCTGGAACTTGAAGAAAAAAGCAAAGAGCAGAAAGTGTTACACAAGGTAATTGATCTACTTGAAGAGATGACAGATGAGATTGAACAGCTTAGAGTCGATTATGAAGAGCTTTTCGAGTATACAGAAGCAATCGACGACGATCTTACTGAGCTTGAAGATGATTTCTATGAGGATGAAGACGAACTTTACGATGATGAAGAATATGAAGACGAATTTGACGGTGGATTTTCACTGGAATGCCCAAACTGTCGGGAAATTGTTGTGGTTGATGATGATATTCTTGACCAGGAATCGGCAATTGAAGTGACATGTCCGGGATGTGGCGAAGTAGTTCTTATTGATGACGAAGAATGGGATGAAGAACTTGAAGAAGGTATCCCCTTAGATGATGAAGAGAAAGAGTAAGCATATTATTAAAGGCATATAAATAATTCGCATAATTTGAACCTCTGGTCGGAATTTGTTATAATTATAGTAATTAGTTTTGTTGGAAAAAGCTGAATGACTTTTATTAATGAAAGAGGAGGTATTAAGTTATGGATAATGAAGAAAGCCCGACCACTACAACTGAACTTGGCATGGTCAGAATTGCCGATGAAGTAGTCTCAATAATAGCCGGGATAGCTGCTTCAGATATAAATGGCGTTTCTTCAATGAGCGGAGGTATCGGCGGCGGTATAGCTGAAGTGCTGGGACGCCGCAACCTTTCCAAGGGTGTAAAAGTTGATGTTGGCACTGAAGATGCAAAAATTGACATATTTATTATAGTTGAATATGGAGAACGAATTCCCGATGTAACATGGAACATTCAGGAAAGTGTTAAAAAAGCAGTAGAAACGATGACAGGACTAAATGTAACATACATAAACGTCCATGTTCAGGGAGTGCATTTTCCTGAAGAGGAAACAGAAGAAATAGAAGAAGATGTTGAAGAAAACGTTGAAAAAACAGAAGAGGTGGCAGAAGAAGAAGAGAATTTGTAGCCTCCGCTAATTACTTATTGTCAGATAGATAAGCCTGCTTAATAAGCAGGCTTATCTCGGAGCTTTGAAAGGGGAGTAAATATGAAAACAGTAGCCCGTATTATCCTTGTATTTATTGGTCTCTTATTCATTGGCGCCGCTCTTTTTCTGCTGGCAGTCAATTACAACCTGATTCCAGGACCTGCCTTCAATATACCTGATTGGGCCGGAGAAACTGTATTGCTTGCCAGCGGAGCAGCGCTCTTGTTAATAGCTTTATTTTTATTATCATTTGGCCTGCGTTCAACAAAAAAAGTAGGAAATGCAGTATTAAAAGGCAGTGAATACGGAGAAGTTCTGATTTCGATTACGGCTGTCGAAAACATGGTTCTTCGGGTTATTCAACAGACGAAGGGAATAAAGGATGTAAGCAGGAAGGTATCATTTACTCCTGACGGATTAGTGATAAAAATACATATCAGGGTAATGCCCGATGTTACTCTACCCGGATTGGTAAATGAGTTACAATCCAAAACCAAGGAATACTTAGAAGAAATAACCGGAGTAACTGTCAATGAAGTAAAGGTTGTTGTCGATAATATTATTCTTGACCAAGCTGTTTCTAAACAGTAATATGCAAATATAAATTTTGAAGGGGGGAGCATGCTTTGTCCGATTTAAACTGGTCGGTAATTATTAACAGGCACTGGGGTAAAATATTAGGCGGATTAGTTGGCTTGATCTTCGCCCTGCTGGTGGTAAATTACGGTTTCTGGTTGAGTATATTTATATTTTTATGTATCGCCATCGGCTTATTAATAGGCTGGCGTCTTGACGTTAATAATGGTTTTGGACGTTTTCTGAACCGTTATTTTTCGTCAAAAGAAGATCAGTAATTATACTGAATCAGGCGTTAGACCCTATTAATGTTAAAATATAGTAAATAGGTTATCTTAAAAACTGCGGAGGTTAAGATCCCTTGTCCCGTCGTCTCGCAAGAGAAGTAGCATTCAGGGCTCTTTTTCAGATTGACATCGGCAAGTGCAGAGCAGAATTGGCCCTAAGACATTCGCTCGCTGACTTTCGATTAAATGAAGAAGAAGAAAAATTTATACGTGAGCTGGTTGTTGGTAGCACTGATAACCAGCCTTTTGTTGATCAACTGATTAAAAATCACCTTGTTAAATGGGAAATAGATCGCTTATCAGCAGTTGATCGCAATCTGCTGCGATTAGCGCTTTATGAAATACTTTTCCGGCCTGATATTCCTTATGCCGTATCAATAAACGAAGCTTTGGAATTGGCAAAAAAATATGGCAGCACCGGCGAAGCCGTTGGCTTTATCAATGGCGTTCTGGATAAAGCAGTGGGAGAAGCGATTGAAAGAGAATCCTGATGAGAGACTATTTTTAGGTATCGATACATCCGCTTATACAACCTCTGTTGCCATTGCAGACAGCAAAGAGAAGGTTATCTTCGATTGTAGAAAACTTTTACCGGTAAAAGAAGGGTCGCTCGGTTTACGCCAGTCTGAAGCGGTCTTTTCACATCTTCAAAATTTAACAGATCTTCTTCAGGGTAATGATATTGTGCTAAGTAATAACAGCATCGCTGCTGTGGCAGCATCTACCAGACCGCGCCCGGTTGAAGGTTCATACATGCCTGTATTTAAAGTAAGCGAGGCTCTTGGTCTTTTTTTAGCGCAGACCGCGGGCCTTAAATATTACGGTTCTTCTCATCAGGAAGGACATCTAATTGCCGGCTTATGGTCAGCCGGACTATCAGGTGGGCGTTTTCTGGCTTTGCACCTTTCTGGCGGTACTTCAGAAATATTAACTGTCGAAGAATTATCACCGGGCAAGCTAAACATACAAAAAGTAGGAGGAAGCACAGATCTTAACGCCGGACAGTTTATCGACAGGATTGGGCTTTTAATGGGGTTAAGCTTTCCTGCCGGGCCGAATCTTGAAGTGCTTGCCTGCGAGTCGGGTGAAAACCAGCCTACCCTGCCTGTTGCTGTGAAAGATAGCGATATTAGTTTTTCAGGACCGGCCAGCCATGCCGAAAGACTTCTAAATAAAGGCTGTTGTTATTCAGAGATGGCTCGTTCTGTAGAAATATGCGTAGCAGATTCAGTGATTACCGCTGTGCATAATTTACCGATAGATATAAACAGTTTTGATGGTCTGCTTGGTGTCGGAGGCGTTTTGAGCAACAAGTTGATCAGATCGCGGCTTGAGGAAAGGCTTTTGCGATGGAAAATTTATTTTGCAGACCATGTTTATGCTTCTGACAATGCTGTCGGATTAGCTATACAGGCAAAGCGGTTGATGCTGTCATAATTGCTAGCAGCAAGCTGCAAAACTAACTTCTGTGAAAAGGAATTTATTAAAATATGAAGAAGATAACCATGTAATTATTATTATCCAAATTAAGTTGTTGATTTCATGGGAAGAGAGAGGAATAAATGTCCAAGGTATTTTTCAGCAGCTGGAATGATACAATAATTGATGAACGTAATAAATTATCAGATGAGCGGATCGAGTTAAAGAAACTTAACCTGCCTGACGAAATTGGAGGCAAAAGTCTTAAAGCTTTGGTTGGCTGGGCAGGCCTTGTCGTAGTAGACCCTGATGTAAACATAGTAGAAGTTGTAAAGGAATATTTTTTAAATGTTCAACAGGAATCATGCGGACGCTGTATCCCCTGCCGCGCCGGCAGCAAGGTTATTGCGGACCGCCTGGATAAAATTATTCAAGGTTCAGGAACAGAAGAAGATATAAATATATTGGAGGATCTGGCTGACCTGGTTCAAAGCGGATCGCTTTGTGAACTCGGAATATCATCTCCAACCCCGCTTTTACATGCTCTAAAATACTTCAGGGAAGATTTCACCGCTTACATTAACAAAAGCTCTGCAGACCCCTCTAATTATGACTATAGGGCAGTTATGACTGCTCCATGCCGTAATGGCTGCCCCTCACACATAAATATACCAAAATACATTGAATGTATAAAAGAAGGCAATTATGAAGAAGCACTCGCTGTTAACCGGGAAAAGACTCCCTTCGTCGGCACCCTTGGAAGGGTTTGTGTCCACCCTTGTGAAGCTAACTGTAACAGGCAGCCTGTTGATCAGGCCCTTTCGATCAGACTGCTGAAGCGTTTTGTAGCCGATTTCGGTTTGCTGAACAGTTACGATCAGAAATATATCAAGCCCCCCATAAAAGCAAGACCGGAAAAAGTTGCAATTATCGGCGCCGGACCTGCCGGTATTAATGCTGCCTACCAACTTGCTCTTAAGGGTTACGGTGTAACTGTTTTCGAGGCACTGCCTGTGCCCGGCGGCATGCTTGCGGTCGGTATTCCAAGTTATCGTTTGCCCAGAGATATTCTTAATTACGAAATTGATCTAGTCAGGCAAATGGGGGTTGAAATTAAATGTAATACAAAGGTCGGTGTTGATATAACTCTCGACCAAATTTGGAAAGATGGGTTTAAGGCAATATTTATCGCCAGCGGGCTTCATGAAAGTTCTACTTTGGGTTGCGAGGGCGAGGATGCCTGTTATATGGGTTTTATGCCCGGAGTTGATTTTTTGCGTAAAGTAAACCTTGGCGAAAAAGTTGAACTTGGAGAGACAGTGTCTGTTGTTGGCGGCGGTAACGTGGCGATGGATTGCGCCCGTTCAGCTGTAAGGATGGGGGTTAAAGAAGTTAACCTTATCTATCGCCGGACCAGGTATGAAATGCCTGCCAATGCAGCAGAAATAAAGGCTGCCGAAGAAGAAGGTATTAAATTCCACCTTTTGGCAAACCCGGTTTGCATTCTTGAGGACGGTGGCGCAGTTAGCGGCATGGAGTGTATCAGAATGGAACTTGGCGAACCTGATGCAAGCGGCAGAAGGCGCCCGGTACCGCTGGTCGGATCTGAATTTACACTTGGGGCAGATACGGTGATACCTGCCATTGGCCAGGTTGCAGATTTTAGCTTTATAACCGATGATTGTGGCCTTGAACTTACTGAGCGGGGTACGCTTGTTGCCGATGCCAATACTATGGCTACTTCTGTTCCGGGCATATTTGCCGGCGGTGACGCTGTACTGGGCGCCCGTACGGTTATAGAAGCGATAGCAACTGCAAATCGTGCCGCGGAAGCGATTGACTCTTACCTGCGCACCGGAAAAAGTGAAGTGGGCAGCAGCTTAGTTATGGAAAGATTCATTGAGAATACGGGTGTCTATAAAGAAGAAATGGTACCGGAAATGGTCGGGAGCAGAGAACGTCTTGAAGAGGAAGTATTGACAGTTGAAAAGAGGTTAGCCGGATTCTCTGAAGCAGATCTTGGTTTCAGGTGCCCTTCGAACGTAATTAATGAAGCTGAACGATGCGTCAAGTGCCTCAGGCTCGGACTGGCTGTTCTTTAAATCTGGGAGGTTGGAATATGAAAAAAACTTTAACCGTTCACATAGATAATAAAAAAATTATCGCCGACGAAGGTACTACAATCCTGGAAGCAGCCCGCCAGAACAATATTTACATCCCGACTCTGTGCTACCATCCACGTCTTGAACCGATGGGGCATTGCCGGATGTGTATTGTCGAGATTGAAGGCATGAAGAGACCTGTAACCTCATGTGATAACCCTGTTGTAGATGGCATGGTTGTCAAAACGGATAGTTCACGCCTGCGAGAAATGCGAAGTCAAATTCTTGAACTTTCACTTTCAACTCATCCGTACGAAGATTGCCTGACTTGCGTTCGTACGGGCAGTTGTGAGCTTCAGCAAAAAGCTTATGAATGCCAGGTCAATCTTCCCGTTCAGTTAGATCGTACTATACCTTCAGGCGAGACAGCAGATAATCGCGATATTATCCGCGATGAAGAAAAATGCATTTTATGCGGCCGCTGCATCCAGGTATGCCGTTCCGGTCCGGGCCGGTTTGTATACAGTCTGATCGGAAATGGAGTAAACACGCGTGTTGCTCCGGTCAAAGATGGTAATGTTGTCAGTCTGGAGGAAGCGGGTTGCATATTCTGTGGTCAATGTGTAGATCTTTGTCCCGTCGCTGCCCTTACCGAAGTAGGACGCTCTGACGGAGGTAGGGAGTGGGAACTTCTTAATATGCCGGGTATTTGCAATGAATGCTCCCTTGCTTGTTACTTAGAACGTTACAGTTCGGACGGTGAGCTAATCAGGGTTACTGTTCCCCGTGAAGGCGATAAGATCAGCTGGCTTTGTGTAAAAGGAAGATTTGGCTTCAAAGATACTGCCGCTGCTGAGAATATAAAATCGCCCCTTAAGAGATCAGGCAATAAATACAATGAGATTAAATATGAAGAAGCTGTTAAAGAAACTGCAGAAAATATAAAGAAAGTAATCGACACAACTGGCCCGGATTCTCTAGCTGTTCTGGCTTCCGGTAAACTTAGCAATGAAGAGAATTACCTGCTGCAAAAACTGGCACGTACTGTAATTAACACTCCTTACATCAACCTGGGCGCTGAATCTGCCTGGGTAAATGCTTACACTGAAGCAATGGCCATAACCGGCGCTAATGTAACGGGGCCGACTCCTGCTGCAATTGGCTATGCTTCAGCAGTAACAATTATCGGCGGTGATCTGGAGGAAAGTCATCCGGTAGCGGCAATGGTTGTAGACCGTGCCGGCAGATTTGGCGATGCAGTTATAATCCGGATTGGGGACGATACTGCTGAAACAAGCGCCTGGAAAGAGATAAACCTAAAAACTGACAATAACGATACAGGAACTGTGCTAAGAGCGATGACCACTGCAATAGCAGGTAGTGAGTCTGCAGATGAGTCTGCAACTCTTGGTATTCCAGCAGGCACGCTGGCTGAAGCAGCCCAGGCGGTTACCGGAAATAACAGTATAACCGTTGTTGCGCCAAGCTTTTTTAAAGAGGCAGAATCTGATGCGATTAAAGATTTAATTAAATTTCTGGAGGTAGCCGGGCATCTGCAAAAAGGGCACAGCAGGGTATTGATGCTTTCAAGTTTCAGCAATTCGTTAGGAGTATTGCTAACCGGCGGAACTTCTAATTATGGCCCGGGTATTACTAAAATCAGTGAAAACATAAGTTTTGACAGTCGCGATTTGATGAAGAGCGCCAAGTCAGGAAAAATTAAAGCTTTAATAACGTTTGGTGAAGGTTGTTACGCATTCAACTTAAAAGATATAAACTTTACCCTGGCGGTAAGCAGTACAGTTAACGGCGCTCCCCCGGAAGCGGATATTGTTATACCGGCGCAGCAACTGCATCATAAAAATGGCTATTTCACAAATTCACAAGGCCAGACAAGAATTAACCGTTCAGTTGCCGGGGAAAATAAAGATATAAAATCAGACTGGCGTTTAATCTGCGATATTGCCAACGCTCTCGGCTCAAGGTGGAATTTCGGCAGCATTGAAGAGGTTCGCCTTGAAATGAAAAGTGTTACTCCCGCTGAATAAGGGAGATAAAATTTTACACTGGAGTTCAAATGGGTAATTCTAAAAAGATCTACAGGGTCTCGGAAATTAACAGATATATTAAAACAATGATTCAGAGCGATCTTAAGCTTAGGGATATCTGGGTTACCGGCGAGCTTTCAAATTTTAAACACCACCGATCAGGGCACATGTATTTTACAGTCAAAGACGGTGATTCTTCCCTGAGATCCGTTTTTTTCCGCCGAGAAAATATGCGCTGTATTTTTGAGCCTTCCGATGGGATGGAAGTAATACTACACGGTAATATCTCTGTCTATGAACCGGACGGTGTATACCAGCTATATGTCTCTGAAATGGAACCGGCCGGTATGGGTTCCCTTTACCTTGCTTTTGAACAGCTGAAAAGAAAACTTGAAGCTGAAGGTTTGTTCAGGGCTGAAATAAAAAAAAAGATTCCCGATTTACCAAAAAAGATTGCACTTGTAACTTCTCCAACAGGTGCGGCATTGCAGGATATTCTTGCTACAGTTAAAAGCCGTTTTCCCTATGTTGAACTGCTTGTTGTTGAAAGCCTTGTTCAGGGTTCGGGAGCGGCCGCAGATCTAGTGCGGGCGATTACACTGCTCAACGACCGAAACGATATTGACTTAATTATTTTAGCCCGCGGAGGCGGCTCGCTTGAAGATCTCTGGCCTTTTAACGAAGAAGTTGTAGCCCGGGCAATTTATAAATCTAAACTGCCGGTTATTTCAGCGGTCGGACATGAAACAGATTTTACTATTGCAGACTTTACTGCAGATCTCAGGGCTGCTACGCCTACAGCAGCTGCGCAGGCTGCTGTTCCAGATTTTTTTGAAATTGTGCTTACGATCAAGCAGCTCAGGGAGCGAGCATCTCTTGCATTGCAACGAAAGCTGCAACAGGAAAAACAACTGCTTGATCACGTTGTCAGTGAACGTTTCTTCCGTTTACCTGTATTGCGGGTGAACACTTTAAAAGACACACTAACCAGGCTTGACGATAAGCTTAACCGTGAGACTGTTCAGATTCTGAAATTGAAAGAGATGAAATTATCTGCCATAATTGATAAACTTGACAGCTACAGTCCCTTGAAAGTGATGAATCGCGGCTACAGTTATTGCCGGGATGAGGAAGGTAAAATAGTCCGCACTATCAAAGATGTTAAACCGAACAAATTGCTGCACCTGAATTTCAAAGACGGCAAAGCGCTTTGCCGCACGGAAAAGATCGAGGAGGAAATCGTTGTTGAAGGATAAATCGGAAAAAGTTAATTTAAAAAATCTCACCTATGAAGAGGCAATAAAAAAACTTGAAGAAATAGTCCTCCGTCTTGAAGATGCTGAAATACCACTTGAAGAATCTTTGGCATCTTTCCAGGAAGGTATTGCCTTGTCACGTTACTGCCGGGAAAAGCTGGCTGAAATTGAGTATAAAGTCGAATACCTGCTGAAAGAAGAACAGCAAAGCCTGGCCGGTTTTAATTTGGATAGTGAGAGAGAAGAGTCTGAAAGTGAAGAATAATGATCGATATAAACGCTTATCTTGAATGTAAAAGAGACCTGGTTAACCACAGCCTGATTCAATTCCTGCCGGCGGGCGGACCGACTGTTGTTAATTCTGCCATGCGTTATAACCTCGAGGCAGGCGGCAAGAGGCTGCGACCGGTATTGACCCTGGCAACTGCTGAAGCTCTCGGCGCCGGTGAAGAATCAATCCTCAATGTTGCCTGTGCAGTTGAGCTGATTCATACTTATTCTTTGATACATGACGATCTTCCGGTGATGGATGACAGTGATTTACGCAGGGGCATTGCAACCTGTCACAAAGTATACGGTGAAGCAGTAGCTGTTTTGACTGGCGATGCATTTCTAACCCTTGCCTTTCATGTAATTGCCCGTTATGGTTTAATTGATGGTAATGCTGAAAAAGCAGTTAGAATAGCATTTGAACTTGCTGAAGCAGCCGGGACGAAAGGAATGGTTGGTGGGCAGGTTTTGGATTTACTGGCTGAAGGCAAAAATCTTTCGCTGGAAGAAATAGAAAATATCGCTTTTTTAAAAACGGGGGCACTGTTAAAAGCCTCTGTAATATGCGGCGCTATTGCTGCCGGGGCCACAAAAAATCAGTTGAAATCATTTGAAAAATATGCCCGGTCAATCGGTACTGCTTTCCAGATTATTGATGACCTGCTTGATTATGAAGGTAACACTGCTGATATCGGTAAACCGGCCGGCGCTGATCAGACCAGGTTAAAAGCAACATATCCTGCTCTGCTTGGCCTTGATGAAGCCCGGATAAAAGCAGAAAAGCTTTATAATGAAGCTGTTAAATCTCTTGATGAGCTTGATTGCCCTACTGAATTGCTGGCAGCGCTGGCCGGCAAACTGGTTTACAGGGAAAGATAGCTGATATATAAAATATAGAAGGAGGAATATTTATGACAATGGCTGAAAAAAGTTGTGCTTATTTTCTTGATGTTCTCGCTTCAAAAGCGCCCGTTCCAGGGGGAGGCGGCGCAGCAGCTATGGGCGGAGCAATTGGTATGGCTCTCTCAAACATGGTTGGCAACCTGACCGTAGGTAAGAAAAAATATGCCGACGTTGAAGATGAAGTAAAGGAACTTCTGGACAAAGGCTCGGCTATTATCGAGGAACTAAAGATATTGGTTGATAAAGATGCAGAGGTTTTTGAACCGCTTTCAAAGGCTTACGGTTTGCCGAAAGATTCTCCTGAACAGATCTCGCACAAGGAAAAAGTGATGGAGGAGTGCTCGATTGAAGCATGTTCTGTTCCGATGGATATTATTCGCAGGTCACACGAAGGAATAATAATACATGAAAGAATGGGACAAATTGGTTCAAAACTGGCTATTTCCGATGTTGGCTGCGGGGTTGTTTTTCTAAAAGCAGCATTAATAAGTGGCAAGTTAAATGTAATGATTAACCTCGGTGCCATTAACAATGAAGAGTTTATTTCTGAGACAAAAGCGGAAATGAATCGCCTTGTTGATGAAGGCAGTAAAATAGCTGATGAAACTCTTAACGTGGTTATTGATAAACTGAAGTAAAAGTTAAACACTTTCTGTTTTCAATGTAAAACCCGGTTTCAAGGCTATAATTATTTTAAATTTGAAAGGGGAACCAGAAATGACAAAAGTAATCGATTGTGTAGCAATTGGCGAAGAAATGATGAAAGAAATCATCCAGGAGACAGAGGAGCTTAAATCTAAGGGGATTACCCCGGGGATAGCTACCCTTCTGGTGGGAGATGATTTTGGATCGAAAATGTACCGGGGCCAGGTCGAAAAATTCTGCGAAGAGGCAGGTTTTAATTATATTAACGAAAACCCCGCTGCCGATGTAACCGAAGAAGAGGTAATTAAGATTGTTGAGAAGTTAAACAACGACCCCTCTGTAAGCGGTATTTTACCACTGCGCCCATTTCCCGAACAGATTTCGGACAGCGCTGTAATTAACTCGATTGATGTTAAAAAAGATATTGATTGCTTCCACCCATTCAACATGGGCAAACTGGCTCTTGGTGAAGTAACTTTTCCGCCTGCAACTCCGGCAGCTTGTATCGAAATACTTGAACGCTATGCACGTGAGGAAGGTCTTGATCCAAAAGATTTCTTTGAAGGTGCAGAAATTGTAGTTGTCGGGCATTCCAATATTGTCGGTAAACCTGCTGCCTACCTTTCTGTTAACCGTAACGCCACAGTAACAGTTACTCATGTATTCACCAGTATGAAAGGAAATCTTGCCAAGCACACTACAGGTGCTGATATCCTTATTGTAGCAGCCGGTAAAGCCGATCTTATCGGTCCCGACCTGGTCAAAGAAGGAGCCATTGTTATTGATGTTGGAATCAACAGGGTTAAAGTTCTCGACGAAAAGGGCGAGCCTGTTCTCAATGACAAAGGCAAACCGAAAACCAAAACAGTTGGTGATGTATCCTTTGATGCAGTGAAGGATAAGACCAAAGCAATTACACCAGTTCCCAAAGGCGTTGGCTCGGTTACAAACCGCATGCTAATGAAAAATGCGCTGAAAGCCTGCAAAATGAATCACGGATTACTTCAAAAATAGCGATATTCAGGAGCATAACCCAGGTTGAGTATGAACCTGGGTTATGCTATAATAACTTGGAACATAAAACATAAGTGGTGCAGTATTCTAGTTGGTGTCCCTCTCCGAAAACGGGGCTAAAAATCCGTTAAGGGCACATCGATGAAGTTCCTGGTGGTGGCTGCCGACGCCCAGTCGGGAGCTGTTGCTGGGAGTTAAGGGGGACGGGGCGATCCGCAACGGCATGTGGGCGTTGACCCTGCCTCCGCGGAGACCCAATGTTGGTGGCTGATTGCCCAACGGCACCGGCTACTGCTTGGGTAAGAACCTGTATGCGGTGAATAGCTGTGTACAGTGTAGCCTGCCTTGAGTGGAAGGGGGAGGGGAGATTTATTTCTGAAACCTTTTCTGCAAAAGAGGCTAGGAGAGACCAGGCACCAGGGAGGAAATCTTCTAGACTGCTCTCGAAAGAGAAGTAGACCAGGGATTAAAGTGTGAGCTAAGTGGTAATCCAGTTCCGCCGGTGGCGACACAGCGGGGGTAGTCTTAAAAGGGAACTGCCTGATCGGTAACGTCAGGTGATTATTCGGGAAATCCTGCTGGACCTAAGCCGCAAAGTTTACCTGGTTTGCTACCACTTATGTTTTTTTGTACAAAGGTGATGAAGTTTGACAAATAACAGAAAAAACCGCCGCAGGGTCCGCTGGATAATCGTAATATCCATCTGGACTTTTTCACTTGCCCTGTTGTTCGGGTTTGTTGCTCATTATTCTTTAGCCAGAATCCACTCCCTGACCATTTCATTCCTTATTCTTTTTATTGTTGTTTCTATTGGTATAATATTCGATCTTGTCGGCACCGCAGCTGCAGCAGCCGATATCGCGCCGCTGAATGCTAAAGCTGCGCGCAAAGTGGTAGGTGCGAAGCGAGCCGTTTATCTCGTTAAAAATGCAGAGAAGGTTGCAAACTTTTGCAATGATGTTGCCGGTGATATCAGCGGCATTATCAGTGGCACTCTTGCAGCAATCATTGTGTTCAAACTTGTTGTTAATTTTCAGCATAACCAGGTTGATTTTTATTTGAACATTTTTTTGACTGCACTTGTTGCTGCATTCACTGTAGGCGGCAAGGCCTGGGGCAAGGTTATAGCTATTAACCACTCTACAGAAGTAATTCTAATGGCCGGATTAATTGTCACCAGACTGGAAAAACCTTTCAGCTGGATTAATAAAAGTGGTAATAATACGGGGTGATCTGATTGAAATATCTTGTCGACGGGCTCAATCTGCCCGATGACTTAAAAAACCTTGATACAAAAGAATTAGTCGAAGTCGCTGCGGAAATTCGTGAATATATGATTCAAACAGTAGCCGATAACGGTGGCCATCTTGCTGCCGGTCTCGGTGTAGTTGAACTGGCCATCGCCCTGCACTGCAACTATAATAGCCCGCGCGACAAGATTGTCTGGGACGTGGGACACCAGAGTTACCCCCACAAGCTTCTTACAGGCCGCTGGAAGCAATTTACCAGCCTAAGGCAACGAGATGGCTTATGCGGTTTTCCCAAGCCTTCAGAGAGCATTCACGACCCCTTTGCCACCGGTCATAGCAGTACATCTATATCCGCTGCGCTGGGGTTGGCCAAAGCACGCGATCATCAGGGCGAAGATTTTAAAGTGGTTGCGGTAATCGGGGATGGCGCACTAACAGGTGGAATGTCCTTTGAAGCTCTGAATCATGCCGGACACATCAAGGCAGATCTTACAGTGATCCTTAATGACAACAAGATGTCTATCGGCTCAAATGTGGGCAGTATGTCGGCCTACCTGGGCCGGATACGCTCGGACCCGAAATACTCACGCCTGAAAAAAGATTATGAACACTTTGTCAGCCAGGTGCCGCTAATCGGTCAAAAGTTGATTGATTCAACCGAGAAAATTAAGGGTGGTTTAAAATATCTTATAGTACCGGGTATGATTTTTGAAGAACTTGGTTTTACATACTTAGGACCTGTTGACGGTCATAATATAAAGGCTATAAAAAATATCCTTAAACAGGCGGATAAGCTTTCCGGACCTGTTATTGTTCATGTCGTTACAGAAAAAGGGAAAGGCTATCAATATGCAGAAAATGCTCCTGAGGTATTTCATGGTATCGGCCCATTTGATCTGAGTAACGGCGTACCGCTAAAAAAGAAAAAAATGCCTACTTACACAGACGTTTTTGGCAATACACTGATCGATATTGCCCGTAATAATGAAAAAGTAGTTGCAATTACTGCCGCAATGACAGCCGGAACCGGTCTGAAAAAATTCAGCAAAGAGTTCCCGGATCGATTTTATGATGTTGGCATTGCCGAACAACACGGCGTAACGATGGCTGCCGCCCTGGCAGCCGGAGGGATGAGACCTGTTTTCGCTGTATACAGCACTTTTTTGCAGAGGGCTTACGACCAGGTCCTTCATGATACATGCATGCAGAATCTTCCGGTTGTTTTTGCAGTTGATCGGGCCGGAATAGTGGGCGAAGACGGTGAAACACATCAGGGACTCTTTGATCTTACTTATTTACGCAGCATCCCTAATATGACCATAATGGCTCCATCCAATGAAGATGAGCTAAAAAATATGATCTTTAGCGCTTTCAACTGTGCTAACGGCCCAGTTGCAATCCGCTATCCCCGCGATGTAGTTAAAGGGCTTGAACTAAAAGAGCCTGAGATAACCCTTTATGGAAAAGGAGAAGTGCTGGTTCAGGGTGATGACCTGCTTATTGTCGCAGCCGGCGTTGTGGTTAATTATGCTCTTGAAGCTGCTGAAAAACTTTTCTGGCAGGGAATCAAAGCAACTGTTATCAATGCCCGTTTCGTTAAACCCCTTGATGAAGAATTGATTATATCCTGGGCCCGTAAATGCGGCAGGGTATTGACTGTGGAAGAAAATGTTTTGCCGGGTGGTTTTGGCAGCGCCATTTTGGAAATATTCGCGAAGAAGGGGATTACCATACCGGTTAAGCGGCTTGGTGTAGATGATTGTTTCATACCGCATGGAACCAGGGCGCAAATGATAAAATCTTGCGGACTCGATACCGAAGGTATTTATGATGCCGCTCTAACACTTTCTGAAGTGAGGGCAGTGAGGGAGAAAACTTGAGCACGGCAAAGAAAATAAGACTGGATCTGCTGCTGCAGGAAAATTATCCCGAATTGAGCCGCACTAGACTGCAGGCGGAAATAATGGCCGGCCGCGTTTTTATTAATGGTAAAAGGTATGATAAACCGGGCGTGCTTGTCGATCCTGCTTCCTCATTAGTAATTCTTAAACCGGAAAATCCCTATGTCAGCCGCGGTGGAATAAAACTTGAAGGTGCTCTGAAAAGCTTTTCATTAGATGTGAACGATTTAACGATCCTTGATGTAGGAGCTTCTACCGGCGGTTTTACAGACTGCCTCTTACAAAAAGGAGCCAAAAAGGTAATTGCCCTCGATGTCGGTTACGGGCAGCTTGATTTAAAGTTAAGATCTGACCCTCGCGTGATAGTGATGGAAAGATGTAATATTCGCAATCTCCACCCGCAAGATCTTCCGCAAATACCGCATATTGCCGTAGTTGATGTTTCATTTATATCTCTTTCCCTGGTATTGCCTGTCCTTTCAAAAATTAAAATACCGGAAATTGTTGCTCTGGTAAAGCCCCAGTTTGAAGTTGGAAAAGCAGATGCTGACAGGGGCGGCGGTGTTATCCGCGATCCTCGTCTTCACCGGTCTGTTCTGGAGAAAACGATTAAAACTGCAAATGAAAATGGTTATACATGCGTTGATGTAACCTACTCGCCAAAACCGGGCCCAAAAGGCAATATAGAATATTTTATTTACCTGAAGTTGATCAAGGCGTTTGGCAATTCTATTTCTGCCGATTATAAAAAGATCATTGAAGAGGTTGTCCGTAAGGCTCATTTGGCAGTGGGCCCTGCAAATAAGTCTTAATAAGAGAAGGATTAGGAGCAGTAACGAAGAATTAAAAAACAGGTTATATTCAGGAGGATTTTTGTGAAATACATTGGTTTAATTCCAAACTGGCATAAAAAAAATTCAAACCTGGTTGTAGAAAAAATCGCTAGTTTTTTCAAACAGCGAGAAATCAAACTTAAGGTCGCCGACAAACACCAGGCTGATTTTTATAGTGCAGAATCTTTAGCAGTTCAGCTATCATCCTGGGAGGAAAACCTGAAATTAATTATAGTTGTCGGAGGTGACGGTACTATACTAAGAGTTGCCCGTGACCTTGCATGCTGGAATATACCTATACTTGGCATTAACCTTGGGCAAAAGGGATTTTTAGCTGAAATTGAAGTAGAACAAATGGAGCGTTTTCTACAGTACATAGCAACAGGGCAGTACGATTTTCAGGAACGGATGATGCTTGAAGCAAGGTTAACAAGAGGTGAGGAAGAACTTGGATATTATCTTGCTTTAAATGATCTCGTTATATCACGCGGACCATTTTCACGAATTATAAAAGTTGAAGCTTACGTCAATGAAGATTTTATGGAAAGTTACTCGGGTGACGGTATTATCATCGCTACTCCGACCGGCTCAACCGGTTACTCCCTTTCGGCGGGAGGCCCCATTGCAAACCCAACCATGGATCTGTTTGTGGTTACGCCAATCTGTCCCCACAGTTTGTATAATCGTTCAGTAATTGTAAATGGAAAAGATAAAATTAAACTTCGCATTGACTCCAGACAGGTACAGGTAGTATTAACTGTTGATGGGCAGGTTCGCTTTGCTCTCGAAGATGAGGATCAGGTGATTGTCTGTCGATCTGAACAAAAAGTTAAGCTGGTTTGCTTTCATGATTATTCATTTTACAGAATGCTTCACCAAAAGCTGAAAGCTTGATACTGATGAGGCAGGATTGAAAATAAGCAATAAGAATCAAATTTACATTTTAATACTAATCGCAAGTTTAATATGATCCTTAGAGGGTGACTGAAATATGCTACTGGAGCTCAGAGTTTCAAGATATGCGCTCATTGATGATCTCAATCTGACTTTCAGCCCCGGCCTGAATATCCTCAGTGGTGAAACCGGAGCCGGAAAATCAATTGTAATTGGCGCGATTAATCTACTGCTAGGTGAAAGAGCTACTGTTGACCAAATCCGCCAGGGTGAAGACTCCTCATATATTGAAGGCATTATCAATTGCCGGCAAACAGTTTATCCTGAAATTGAAGCAATCCTTGAAAATGCCGGTATCGGTATTGAAGATGAATTGATAATTGCCAGGGAGATTTATCGAAACGGGCGTGGAGTCGCACGAGTCAATGGCAGGGCTGTTCCTGTATCCTTTCTGAAGGAAATCGGTCAGGTTTTGGTCGATATGCATGGTCAACATCAGCATCAGTCATTGCTTCGTCCTGAAAGACATATTGAACTGCTCGATTCTTTCGGTGGCGATAAAATTGCTAAATACCGTCAAAAACTGGGAATACTATCTAAAAAACACCAGGAATTAAAAAAAGAACTTGAACGACTGGGTGAATCGAGCGCTGAACGCGAAAGACGTATTGATGTCTGCTCATTTCAGCTAAAGGAGATTAGAAACGCCGACCCTAAAAAAGGTGAAGATGAAGAACTTGCACAGAGGGAAAAAGTGCTGGCTAATGCTGAAAAACTCTGCACTCTTGTTGGCAATGTTTACAGCGTTATATACAGTGGAGAGGAAGAAGTTTCAACAGAAGCGTTGGTTGATCGTCTTAATAAATCTCTTGGAATGCTAAATGAAGCTGCTCAGATAGATCAGAGCCTTTTACCTTTATGCGACCTGCTTTCAGGAGCTGCCGCCCAGATAGATGAAGCCTCGCATGAACTTCGCGATTACCAGTTTAAAATGGAATATGACCCGGGTGAGCTGGCGGCAATTCAGGAAAGGCTAAACATGATTATTTCTCTCAAAAAGAAATATGGGGAGACAATTAGCGAGGTTCTTGAATTTGCTGACAACCTTGATCAGGAAATTGAACGCTTGATTAATAGCGAGGAAGTAGCAGAAAGAGTTGCAGCTGAGCTGAACGAGCTTGATCAGGAAATTGAATCAGAATGCACAGCACTGCGGAAAATTCGCGAAGAAATTGCCGCCAGGCTTGAAAGCAGGCTAATAGAAAGCCTTGGTGACCTTGCCCTGCCAAATGCCCATTTTGAAATAAGAATTTCAACCAAAGATACATTTACTCCGCTGGGCAAAGATAACGTTGAATTTCTTTTTTCCGCAAACCGTGGTGAAGAGGTTAAACCGCTTGCAAAAATTATTTCCGGGGGCGAAGTATCAAGAGTGATGCTGGCGCTTAAAACTATCCTGGCTCGCCAGGACCTAGTGCCAACTCTTATATTTGATGAAGTCGATGCGGGAGTTGGAGGAGTTACGATTCAGTCTGTAGCTGAAAAACTTTCAGAATTGTCAAAGCACCACCAGGTTATGTGTGTAACTCACAGCCCGCAAATTGCTTCAATGGCTGATTATCATTATCATATATTTAAAGAGACAACTGACAGCAGAACCGTTACAAGGGCGATAAGATTAACTGATGACAACAGGCGGGAAGAGCTGGCCAGAATGCTTGACGGAGCGGGAATAGATCATGTAAGTCTTCAGCATGTTGACAACCTGCTGGAAAGAGCCAGGCATTACAAAGAAAAAATTAAAGCTAAAGAAAGTATGGCCTGATATATCTACCAAATAATTCACACTGAATGTTATTCCCGTAGCCATTCCGTCACTGTAATAGGAGTGATAATCATTAAGGATGACAGATTAATTGAAAAAACAATTTCCACAAATTATCTATACCGGGGCAGAATTATTAACGTACGCCAGGATCAGGTTAAAACCGGCGATGATAAAATTGCCTTTCGCGAAATTGTTGAACATCCGGGGGCAGTTGCGATAATTGCAATTGATGAAAATGATCAGGTTGTTTTAGTCAGGCAGCACCGGCAACCGACCGGCGCTGTTTTGTATGAGATCCCTGCAGGCAAACTTGAAGCAAATGAAGAACCCCTTGATTGTGCCAGGCGTGAATTTATGGAAGAGACTGCTATGGATGCAGAAGAATGGCATCAGATATTCGTTTTTTATCCTTCTCCGGGTTTCAGTGATGAAATTATTTATTTATTTCAGGCGATAGGGTTAAAAGATGTTCAATCCCCCGGCTCAGACCCTGATGAGAATATAGAAGTAAGAAAGATTCCTCTTGCAAAGGCGAAAGAAATGGTCATGCATGGTGACCTTGTTGATGGAAAGACAATTATTGCACTGCAGTATGTCCTGCTCAATAATAAATAAATGAGATTTATTTTAGATTTATTTTTAAGATAAGTTTTTATGGCAGGTTTTTCAAATGCTGCCGTTGAATTACTAGATACTTATACTTTGTGAGGTCAGTAAAAGCCTATGCAAACGCAGTTGCAATATTATGCCAATTATCTTGCCGTAGAAAAAGGGCTTGCCAGAAATACTCTGGAGTCTTACAGGCGAGATCTCGAAAAATTTATTACTTATATGAAAAAACAGAAGAAAACCAACCCTGAAGATATCGACCGTCAGGCTCTAAATGCCTTTATTGGAGAGTTAAAAAAGAAAGGGTATGCTACATCAACAATTTCCCGCTGTATAGCTTCGATCAGATCCTTTTTCAATTTTCTTCTTCAGGAAGGCGTTATTGAAAACAACCCGGCTCTGGATCTCGAGTCTCCCCGTATAGAAAAAAAACTACCCAGGGTATTAACAACCAGTGAGATTGATAAGCTGCTGGGTCAGCCAAAACCGGGTGAACACAACGGTCTCCGCGACAAAGCTATGCTGGAACTGCTTTACGCTTCAGGAATTCGTGTTTCAGAACTTGTTTCGCTTAATGTAACCGATTTTGATCCCAGGGTAGGTTACCTTCGATGTCGCGGTAAAGGCATGAAAGAAAGAATTGTCCCGATCGGTTCAGTGGCAATCAGCTATGTCAAAGAGTACCTGGGCAATTCAAGAGAAAAATTGGTTAAAAACGGCGATGAAAATGCCCTTTTTGTCAATCATCACGGCTGCAGAATGACCAGGCAGGGTTTTTGGAAGATACTAAAAAAATATGCCCGTAAGTCAAATATACAAGGTGACATAACTCCGCACACATTACGTCATTCATTTGCCACGCATCTTTTGGAAAACGGAGCCGATTTGCGTTCCGTCCAGGAGATGCTTGGGCATTCCGATATTTCCACAACTCAGATTTATACCCAGATTACCAGGAAGAAGATAAGAGAGGTATATGATAAAGCACATCCACGCGCCTGATCAGTCAATTAGAAGAGTAATAGTTGTTGTTCTTGACGGCGCCGGTGCCGGCGAGCTTCCTGATGCTAATGACTATGGCGATAGTGGTTCAAGTACGCTTAACAACGTGATAAAGAAACACGAGCCACTAAACCTGGAAAACCTGTACTCTATTGGGCTTGCTAAAATATTGAAAATAGAAGAAGGAATAACCAAAGAAGCTTCGAATGTGCACCTCTATGGGCGGATGGCTCCTCTGTCACCCGGGAAAGATACAACAAGTGGCCACTGGGAACTTTCCGGTCTGGTCATGACCAAGCCTTTTCCAGTCTATCCTGAAGGTTTCCCAGATAAAATTATTAAAGCGTTTGAAGAAAAAATTAAGCGGGGGACACTGGGCAATATTGCTGCTTCAGGCACTGAAATAATAAAAGAACTTGGTCCCATACACCTGAAAACGGGAAAACCGATTGTTTATACATCGGCCGACTCTGTTTTTCAAATTGCAGCTCATGAAGATGTTGTGCCTGTGGAAATGCTTTATGATTGGTGTGAGAAAGCCAGGGCAATTCTAAGCGGCAGACATGCTGTCGGCAGGGTAATTGCCAGGCCGTTTATCGGTAAAAAAGGAAACTTTAAAAGAACCCTGAAGCGACACGATTTTTCTCTTGAACCGCCCGGTAAAACCCTGCTGGATCTCGTCAAAGAATCAGGTTACCCTGTTTCAGTTATTGGAAAAGTTAAAGATGTTTTTGCAAATCGCGGTATAACAAACCATCTTCCCGGTGGCGGTAATGAGTCCATATTAAAAGATTTAATGACTTTTATTGAAGAAATACCCCGGGGCTTAATTTGGGCAACGCTGGGCGATTTTGACACTATCTACGGGCATCGAAATGATAGTGAAGGTTTTGCAAAAGCCCTGGAGCATTTTGACAATAAATTAGCGGCAATTCTAAGCAAACTGAATAAAGAAGATCTTTTATTTATTACGGCGGATCATGGTTGTGATCCTACATTTCCCACGACAGATCACACCAGGGAATATGTCCCGATTATCGCCTGGAATGCTTTACTGCCATTAAATACTGATTTAGGCATCCGCAAATCATATGCAGATCTGGCTGCTACAGCAGCTCAGTGGCTGAAAATACCCGCCCCGCAAAACGGTGCTTCATTCATCTCTGAATAATGCAATCGTTAACCCCGCCGGGAGCAGGAGTTTGAGATGAACATTATTATTACCCACGAAAATGGAGATTTTGATGCCCTGGCTGCAGTTGTTGCCGCTTCAAAACTATACTCTGATAGCGCAGTGATTATGCCGGAACCGCTTCAGCCAAATGTCCGCGCATTTGTCAATCTCTACCGCGACCTGTTACCGTTGATAGATCCTAGAGATATCAGTGAAGATATTGAAAATGTGATCATCATCGATACAAATCGACGTGAACGCCTTGGCAAATGGAGTAAACTTCTTGACGAAGCTAAGTCTGTAATTGTCTACGACCATCACCCCGGTGAAGAAGACCTCGGAGCCGACAAAGCCTTTATTGAAGAAATCGGGGCAACTACAACCATAATGCTTGAAATTCTCAAAAAAAATAATATTAAGCTGACCGATTTTGAAGCAACCCTCTTTACAATTGGCATCTATGAAGATACCGGTTGTCTTACTTACGATATTTCAAATGTGCGGGATGCCCATGCAGTAGCATTTCTTTGGGAACACAATATTAATACGAGACTCATTCAGGAATACCTCAGATCGCCTTTAAGCGAAATTCAAAAAGAACTATTTGAAAGAATGCTTCGTAACAGCGAGCTGCACTTATTAAACAACAGAAGGGTATTAATAAGCGCTACTGAACTTGAAGAGTATGTTATAGGGGCATCAGTACTGCTTCACCTGCTTGATGAAATTGAAGATGCAGGAATTACTATTGTAATAATCAAAATGGGAGATAATATTTACCTGGCTGCACGTTCGAGAAGCGACGACTTAAATTTACTTGAACTGCTTGCTCCTTTTGATGTAAAGGGATACCCCGGTGCTGTGTCGGCTCATATCAAGGGTATTGGCACAAGCAGGCTGAAACAAAAAGTGCTTGACTATCTTAGTAAAAAGCTGCCACCGGCCCTTACTGCAGAAAATGTTGCCTCTAAGCCTGTTTATACGATTAGAAGTGATACAACCATCGCTGAAGCTGAAGATCTGCTTAATGAAAATAATTTTAAGGGTTGCCCTGTTGTCGACAACGGCAAATTAGTTGGAATCATCTCAAGACGCGATCTCAGAAAAGGGTTGCGCAGTGAACTCGGACACGCTCCTGTGAAAGGTTTCATGAACCGCAGTTTAATTAAAGCCTCACCAGATAGCTCACTAGCTGAATTGCGGCGTCTTATGGTTGAAAACAATATTGGACGGATCCCCATAGTAGACAACAAGTTGAACCTTACAGGTATTGTGACAAGGTCTGATATTTTGCGACATCTAAACTTTATTGACAGTAATGGAACTTTTATTAAAGCCGATAAAAAGGTAAGCACAAAGTCTGACACAATTTTAAGTTCGGCAGACAGTTATTTTAGCACTGGCGGAAGTATCAATATTTTACCGTTAATTAAAAGAGAACTCTCTGTTAAATCCAGGAAACTTTTGCGACAGGTAGGTCAACTGGGAGAGCGGGAAAATCTAAAAGTTTACCTGGTAGGTGGAATCATCAGAGATTTATTATTAAAGTATCCTCCGGAACAGGATCTTGATTTTGTTGTTGTAGGCGATGCTGTAGCCTTTGCCTATAAGCTGCAAAAAAAACTGGGAGGCGTAGTGAGGCATTTTGAACGTTTTAAAACTGCTTCACTAACGCTTAAAGAGGGTTTTCGTCTCGATCTTGTGACAGCGAGGAAAGAATACTATTTAACCCCGGCTGCATTACCTAAGGTTGAGAGCTCGGGGCTCAAAGATGATCTTTTTAGGCGTGATTTTACCATAAATGCGATGGCATGTTCACTTTCCAGTGATAATTTTGGCAAGCTTTATGATTTCTATAACGGCCGTTTTGACCTTGATAAGAAGATTATCAGGGTGTTGAATGAACAAAGTTTTGCTGATGACCCTCTGCGTATTCTCAGGGCAGTTCGTTTTGAGCAGCGGTATGATTTTATGATTGAAGAAAAGACTATGATGCTGGCCAGGGAAGCTATTGAAAAGCGATTTCTCGATAAAGTTGGCAGACAGCGTTTACATCAGGAACTAAAACTTATATACCGTGAGCTTTCGCCGGTTAGAATATTAAAACGCTTTGATCAGCTAGAACTAATTCCCTTTCTCTACCCAGGAGCCATACCGGATAGGGTAACCTGGCACTACCTATCCAGGATAGAAGATATCATTAACTGGGCGTTGAACCTTGATTGGGGTAAAAAACCGGATCGGGAATTGGTCTACTTAGGAGGTCTTTTATTCCGTTTGGAATCTGCTGAAAGGTCTGCTATAATAAAAAAGTTGTATATATCGCGCGATAAGAGCAGAATTTTACAAGATGCTTTCGATCAAATACCTTCAGTATACAGAAAACTGGACTGGCCGGAATTGAATCCAAGCCAGGTTGTAGCTTTTTTGGAGGGGCTGCCGCCTGAAACTCTGTTACTGGCCTATGCCATAGCAGAGGAAGGCCATGTAAAAGAACATCTGCAGCAGTACATTACAGTTCTGCGAAATATACAACCGGAGTTCGACGGCAGTGATTTGAAAGAATTAGGATTACATCCGGGACCGCTTTACCGTAAAATTATTAAAAGACTTAAACAGGCAGTTCTCGACGGTGAAGTAAGCGGTTATGATCAAGAACGCGAATTCGTAATAAACTATATTAAAAATGTTCGAAGGAAGGAGGGCGATTAATTTTGTTTGGTCTTGATCCTGTAGTAATTGCCCTGCGCATACCAGCCCTTTTAATTGCAATTACCATTCATGAATTTGCCCATGCCCGCATGGCTTATTATTTTGGCGATTCCTCAGCAAAGAACCAGGGACGGATGAACCTTAACCCGATTAGCCACCTCGATCCCATTGGCACTATTATGATTCTGTTGGTTGGTTTCGGTTGGGCAAAACCGGTACCAATTAATCCCTATAATTTTAATCATTACCGCAAAGGTTTGCGCTGGGTATCATTTGCCGGACCAATGGTAAACTTCGCCCTCGGTTTTTTAAGCCTGCTTCTGCTTAACCTTCTTGTCGGGGCAGGCCTTCAGAGTGGACTGTTTTTGCAGTTTATTGTTGTCCTGATGCAATTAAATATATTGCTGGCAATCTTTAACCTTATTCCCATTCCACCTCTTGACGGTTCCAAGATTCTGATGTCTTTTCTCTCAGATTCATTCCTTGGTTATTACCGTCAATTGGAACAGTATGCTCCTTTAATTCTACTTGTTCTGATCCTAACCAGGGCACTTGGCATGATTATCTTTCCGCTTTACAACGTTGTTTTAAGCCTGTTTAGTTTTATTATCGGTCTGCTACCCGGTTTTTAAGAATAGTTACGCAAATGTTGTCTATTAGTTTTTTCTGGAGCACTTAATTCAATATTTAGCAGGGGGTTTGTAACATTAATGACTAAAAAGACGGTTTTTTCCGGAATTCAGGCTACTGGAAGCCTTCATCTTGGCAATTACCTGGGAGCAATTCGCAATTGGGTTAAAATGCAGGAAGAATATAACAATTACTTCTGTGTAGTTGATTTGCATACTATTACCGTCCCCCAGGATCCAAAAATATTAAATGCAAATATCAGGGAGGTTGCAGGTCTGCTATTTGCAGCAGGAATCGATGAAAATAATTCGGTGGTTTTTATCCAATCTTACGTACAGGGTCATTCCGAACTGGCCTGGATTTTTAACTGTTTAACACCAATGGGTTGGCTGTATCGTATGACGCAGTTTAAGGAAAAATCAGAAAAACAGAAAGATGAAGTCAGTGTTGGGCTTTTTGATTACCCGGTTTTGCAGGCTGCCGACATTCTTCTCTACGATGCCCACCTGGTCCCGGTCGGTGAAGACCAGAAACAACACGTTGAACTTTGCAGAGATATTGCCCAGAGATTCAATTATCGTTATGGTAATGTGTTTACTCTGCCAGATGCTTTTATCCCACCAGTGGGAGGCCGTGTGATGGGCCTTTCTAACCCTGATAAAAAAATGAGTAAAAGCGAAGAAAATAAAAACGATGCAATCTTTTTACTTGATACTCCAGACGAGATCAGATCCAAAATTAAAAAAGCGACAACAGATTCACTACGCCAGATCTGTTTTGACGAAACCAGACCAGGTGTAACAAATCTGCTGACAATTTATGAACTTTTAACCGGTAAAAAGAGAAGCGACATTGAAAACCATTTTTCCGGTAAAAGTTATAAAGATTTGAAGGAAGAACTGACAGAAGTAGTTGTCGAAAGCCTGAATCCTATCCAGAAACGTTATCAGAAGTTAACAGGTGATAAAGGTTATCTCGACCAGATGCTTAAAAAAGGAGCGGAAAAAGCCGCTGAACAGTCAGAACATAAAATGCGCCAGGTTCATGAACATCTAGGATTACGATAACTGATTACCAGCCGTAAACCGGTGGCCGGCTGTTCTACAAGGCCAGAGGATGGTTAAATATGGTGCAAGCAGAATATACAATTAAACTTCCTACTTTTGAAGGCCCTTTTGATCTTCTTTTCCACCTGATCAAAAAAGCTGAACTTGATATTTGGTCGATTTCAATTGCTGAAATAACTGATCAATATCTGGCTTACCTTCACTCTATGAAAGAACTGAATTTAGAAATTGCGAGTGAATTTTTAGTTATGGCAGCTACGCTCTTACGTCTGAAATCGAAGCTTTTACTGCCCAGGTCCCCTAAAAACCTTGACCAGGATGAAGATGAAGAGCTTTTTGAGATAAATACTGCCGAAGAGCTTTTTTTACGTCTTGAAGAATACCGTTTATTTAAAGAGATGTCTGTCTACCTTCGTCAACAGGAAGAAGAACAGCAAAAAATATACTTAAGGTCTACCGGCGGTCAAAAGATTATGGTTCTGAACCGCCAGGAATCTGTATATACTATCTGGGAAGGTGCAAATCATTTAAGCGATATTATGCTTCGTTTTGCCGAAGCTACAAAAACTGACGCTTATAACCCTGCTTTCAGCGCTGTTGATGATTTCATAATAGCCGATAAAAGTAATTATATCGAAATGAAGCTGCTTCAGATGAAGCGTCCCCTGCCGATGAGTGATTTTATCACTGTTGACGGCCTCTGGGAAGTAATCATTACATTTATTTCTTTGTTGGAGATGACCCGTCAGAGTAAAGTTATGCTTTTACAGGAAAGAATATTTGGCCCTATACTGGTCGTATTAAAGGAAAACGAAGGGCTGAAGGAGGAACAGGGTGGATAGGGACTTACAGAAAAGAACTGTCGAAGCTTTGCTTTTTCTCAGTGAAGAGCCGGTAAAAATTGATAAACTTGCAACTGTATTGTCAATTTCCATAGATGAAGCAGAAGCTTTAGTCGGTGAATTAAAGAATGATCTGGCATCAGCGAGGCGTGGACTTCAGGTATTTGAAGTTGCAGGCGGTTACCAGATGGGAACTCTTCCTGAACTTGCACCATATATTGAAAAAGCCTTTAGCGAAGATGTTTCGAGTAATTTGTCTACTGCTGCTCTTGAAGCTCTGGCAATAATTGCTTATAAGCAACCTGTTACAAGAATTGAAATTGAGTCAATCCGTGGAGTCCGCAGTGAACATGTTCTTGAAAACCTTTTAAAAAGAAAATTGATCAAGATAAGTGGTCGTAAAGAAGGTCCCGGACGCCCATTATTATATAACACAACTCCTGATTTTCTTAAATATTTTGGCTTAAAAGAGCTTTCTAATTTGCCTTCACTTGAACCGGGTGGAGATAACCTGACAGCTCAGGAGAAAGATGTCACAGATACAGATAATGCAGAGGAAGTTATAACAGAGTCAACTGATAATAATATTAATAGTATAAGTAATTGATCATATTTAATGGATAAGCAGGTAATAATATGCGCTTGGCAAAATATCTGGCAAATGCGGGCGTTACTTCCCGCCGCAGAGCGGAAATCCTTATTGCAGAGGGCAGAGTTAAGGTCAACGGTGAACCGGCCTTACTACCCCAGACTTTAGTTGATACAGATGATACTGTTGAAGTTGATGGGATCATTGTGGGTGGTTTGGAAGAAAAAGCATATTACCTTTTAAATAAGCCCTCAGGTTACATATCAACGGCTCATGACACTCACAACAGGCCGAAAGTGACAGACCTGTTAAAATCAACTAAGGCAAGAGTATATCCGGTCGGCCGTCTGGATGCTGATACAAGCGGAGTGCTTTTATTGACAAATGACGGCGAACTGGCATTCAGACTGACACATCCAAGTTACGGAATTAAAAAAGTATACAGGGCGTGGGTCAGAGGCTTACCTGAAAGAGGTACCATGAAAAAAATGAGTGATGGGATGATCATCGAAGGGAAAAAAACCTCTCCTTCTTGGGTAAGGTTAGTAAAAACAGAGTATAAAAAAAGATCTGCCTTATTAGAAATAACTCTTACAGAAGGTAAAAAACACCAGGTGAAAAATATGTGTTCCGCAGCAGGCCACCCGGTTCTTAAATTACACCGCGAAAGTTTCGCCGGTTTGAAAGCAGATAAATTGCCGGAAGGATCTTTTCGCCGTTTAAATAATGATGAAATCAGCATGCTTTACCGCTTAGTAGGTTTGTAAGGCTTTTCAACTTGCAAATTGTTTCGATTAATGAGAGAATAGGTATGCTTCAAAAAGGCAATCCAGAGCTAAACAGTCATGTTATGGGAGCAAGGACTATATGAAAGATACTCCAGTGGTGCGCGGTATCAGAGGCGCAACTACAGTAAATAAAAATGAAGCTAAAGAAATCTATAAAGCTACAACTGAACTGCTTCTTGAAATGGTAAGAAATAATAATAATATCATTGCTGATGATCTAGCAGCAGTTCATTTTTCTTCCACTCCCGATTTGAACAGTGCTTTCCCGGCAAAAGCAGCACGTGAAATGGGCTGGACCAATGTCCCCTTGTTTTGCTGCGTAGAAATAGATGTTCCCTCTTCGCTGCCCCGGTGTATTCGGGTTTTAATGCTGTATAATACAAAGTTAGCACAGGATCAAATATCTCACGTATACTTAAGGGATACTTATAAACTACGTGACATGTAGATATGAGTTAGTAAATAACTGACCCAAAAAGGTGAAGAATGGAAACAAACAACAAACGCCTGAGAGTAGCGATTGACGGACCTGCCGGGGCGGGTAAAAGTACTGTAGCCCGTGAAATATCAAAAAGATTAGGTCTTAAATATCTTGACACAGGCGCAATGTACAGGGCAATAACACTGAAAATATTCAGGGAAAATTTAGATCTTGCCGATCTAGAATCTTTAAGTGAAATGCTTGACAGCACTGCAGTTCAGATCGGAACTGATGATAAAGTATTTCTTGATGGCGAAGATGTAACAGAAGAGATTAGGATGTCTCATGTTAATGAACTCGTTTCTCCCGTTTCCTGTATATCTCTCGTACGAAAACGACTGGTGACCATGCAGCAGAAAATTGCAGATGAAACAGACAGAATAATTATGGAAGGCCGGGATATTGGATCGAGGGTTATGCCTGATGCCAGGTATAAATTTTACCTCGATGCATCTCTCGAAGAAAGGGCAAAACGCCGTAACCGGGAGCAACTTAAAAAAAATATGACTTTATCTCTGAATGGAGTAGCAGCAGAAATAAAACGCAGAGATGAGATAGATTCAAACAGATCCGATTCACCACTGACCCGGGTAGCTGATGCTGTGATGATCGACACCACGGGGATGTCATTTGAAGAGGTAGTTGATCAGATCATAAAGAGAATTGACAATTAGTTGCACTGAATGGAAGCAGGGTGAAAGGATTGCTATATAAATTTGGACGGTTAGTGTTCGCTATTTATATTAAAACAATTTTCCGTCTCAGAGTATCTGGTATGAAAAATGTCCCCAGCCGAAAACCATTTATTATCTGTTCAAACCATATCAGATGGATCGATCCGGTTACAATCGGGGTAGCTTTTCCCGCATGGTATGATATCAAGTTTATGGCAAAACGAGATCTTTTTAAAAATCCTTTAATAGGATATCTCTTTCGTCAAGTTGGCGCTTTTCCTGTAAGCAGGGAGGATGCAGATTACGGAGCGATAAAATGGTCTTATCAGGTATTAAAAGAGGGGCATGTATTAGGTCTATTTCCGGAAGGATCACGCAGTAAAAGCGGTCAACTGCAAAAAGCATACAATGGTGCCGCTTTAATTGCTGTTCGCAGCGGTGCGCCCATTCTGCCAGTGGCTGTAGAAGGACCCTACCGCCTTTTCAAGCCATTAAGGCTTCATATCGGCAAACCATTTGTTCTTCCGCCCCTGGTATATGAACAGAGAGATGAAAAAAAGGCTCAACTGGACCAAATGAGCAGGCAAATCATGGATAATATAGCCTGCTTGCTACCCGCCCATAGCAATGAGGAGTAATTTTATGAAGGTAATTAAAGCAGAAAAAGCCGGATTTTGCTCAGGAGTCAGAGAGGCAGTTAACGTTCTTACCGAAAAAGCAAAGAAGCGCGGAGCAGGTTCAACCCTGGGACCTATTGTTCATAATGAAGAGGTAATTGATTACCTGGAAGAAAGGTATGTAACAGCAGTTGATGATCCTGAAAAAGCAGAGGGAACCTTTTTGGCTATTCGTACTCACGGTGAAGCTCCTGAAACTATTAATAAGTTAAACTCTTTTATTCATTTAGATATAATTGATCTGACCTGCCCACGTGTAAAAAAGGTGCAAAACATTGCCGCTGACTTAAAAGATAAGAATTTCTACGTGTACATATTTGGCAACGAAAATCATCCCGAAGTTATCGGTTTAGTTGGTTGGGCCGGAGAAAATTCCAGGGTTTTTTCAAATCCTGATGAACTGAAAGATATTGAAATAAATGAGCCTGCGGCTTTGATCGCACAAACAACAGCAAACCCTGATGCTTACTTACAAGCAGGCAGGCTATTCAGAGAAAAATCACCCCTGGCTCTTGTATATAAAACTCTCTGTCCTGAAACAAGATTAAGACAGGAAGAGGCAACTGATTTGGCGCAAAGGGTTGATGCGCTGGTTGTGGTTGGTAGCGAAACTAGCGCAAATACAAATGCCCTTTATGATATCTGCCGGAGGTTGAAACCGACCTGCCGGGTTAATAAATTTTGGGAGTTGAATCGATCATTTTTGAAACGATACAATGTAATTGGTGTCACAGCCGGTGCATCAACTCCCCCCTGGACGATAAAGGAGGTAGTGGAAAGGATGGAAAATGAAAACATGGAAATGCAGAATGAAGAGGTAAAGAGTGAGGAAGCAGAGACAGAAGAAGTAAAAGCAGAAGAAGTGAAAGCTGAAGAGGAAAAAGAGGAAGTAGAAGAAGTAAATGAAGTAAACGAAGTGAATGAAGAAGAAAATGAAGAAGAAAATGAAGAAGAACAGTTTGATTTTAATGAAGATGTGAAAGTGCCTCAGGTTGGGGAACAGGTGACCGGCAAGGTTGCAAGGGTTACCGAAGAAGAGGTTTTCGTGGATATAGGCTCAAAAACCGAAGCTATACTCCCGATTAACGAAGTGCACTTACCCGCAGGTAAAACTCTTGCAGAATTATTTACCCCTGAAGATGATCTTGAGGTAACAGTGCTCGATATTGATGACCAGGACGGGAAGGTAGTGGTTTCACATAAAAGATTGGCCCGCGAAAAAAGACTTCAGGAACTTGAACAGTCTCTTGAAGAGAATATAATAATAGAAGCACCGGTCAAACAGGTTGTCGGAGCCGGCATGGTCATAGATCTGGGTGACGGTATTGAAGGTTTTATGCCCGGTTCACTTGTTGATGTTAGATTTATTCCTGATTTTAATGAATTTAAGGATCAGCAGATTCGGTTTAAAATAATCGAGTTTGATCGCGAAAAAGGAAAACTGATTTTATCACGTAAAAAGATAATTGAAGAAGAGACCGAAAAAGCCAAAGAAGAAACTCTAAAAGCTATTGAAGTCGGTTCTACTATTACCGGCTCAGTTAAACGTTTGACTGATTTTGGCGCCTTTGTTGATGTCGGTGGCATCGACGGATTAGTTCACATATCTGAACTATCCTGGGAGAGAGTGAATCATCCGGGAGAAGTTTTAAAAGTCGGTGAAGAAATTGAAGTTAAAGTTTTGGAGGTTATTCCGGAAAAAGAGCGGATTAGCCTGAGCATCAGGAAAACACAGCCTGATCCCTGGACCAAAGCAGCCGAAGATCTCGAAAGTGGACAACTTATGACCGGAAAAGTTACCAGGCTTGTTAATTTTGGAGCATTCATAGAGCTTAAACCAGGAGTCGAAGGTCTTGCTCATATATCTCAACTGGCTGATTATCATGTTAAGCACCCTTCAGAAGTTCTCACCGAAGGAGAAGAAGTTGAAGTTAAAATAATTGAAGTTAAAGCAAAATCGAAGAGAATCAGCCTGAGTATTAAAGAAGCCGGGGGAGTGATGGTTGCGCAGAACATATCCTCAGGTAATGGAAATGAAAACGGTAATGTGACTCTTGGCGATGTATTTGGCGATCTTTTTGAAAATGAAGATTACCAGGCAAATGAAGACAATGAAACAGTTGAAGAAACTTTAAACGCTAATAACGAAGTTGATGAAAAGGTGGAAGGCGGACAGGAATAATGTCCAGGTTGAATCGTAAAAACGATCACCTTTACGGAGTAATAAGAAAAATACCGGGAAGAGCCGATTTTTCTGAAATTAACTTTGTGCACAACTGCTTGCCAAACTTTAACTTTGAAACAATCAGTCTGGAATCTGAATACCTGGGGCGAACTCATCGTTCGCCCCTTTTTATTAATGCTATAACCGGCGGAACAGAAATTGCCTTAAGAGTCAACGCTGCTCTTTCAATGGCAGCAAAATCATGCAGCATTCCAATGGCAGTTGGCTCTCAGATGATTGCCCTTGAATCTAAAACCTTAAAAATAAGCCGCAGTTTTCGAATAGTAAGAGATCTTAACCCGCAAGGTGAAATATGGGCTAATATAGGCTCTTACGCTGATCCATCGATGGCTTCACGGGCGGCAAAGATGATCAATGCTGATGCTTTGCAAATCCATTTAAACGTTCCCCAGGAACTTATTATGAGGGAAGGGGAATCTGCATTTGGGGGGATGGTTGAGCGAATCAGAAATATAGTTGAATGGAGCCCGATGCCTGTAATAGCTAAAGAAGTTGGTTTCGGTATGGCAAAAGAAGAAGCATCCCTGATTGCCAAATGCGGAGTAAACGGTATTGATGTTGGAGGTAAGGGGGGCACTAACTTCGCTTATCTTGAAAGCAGCCGTTCAGGCAGAAAACTATCGCCGGAAATTGCTAATTGGGGATTACCGACGATAATAAGCTTGTTGGAAGTATCAGAGGGTATCGGTGATCGCAAAATTGATATTTTTGTTTCTGGTGGAATGCATAATTCGTCTGATATAGCAAAAGCTCTCGCTTTAGGGGCACAGGCTATAGGAATGGCCGGAATGCCTCTGTACATTTTAGCGAATTATGGACAAAATGCCCTTGTCAAGTGGATCAATAAAATTGAACATGAAATAAAATTAATTATGATGATGACCGGTTCTAAAAATCTCGACCAATTAAGGAAAAAATCACTGGTGATAACCGGTTTAACTGCTGAATGGATGCAAAGGCGGGGGTTTGAACCAAATTATTACGCCCAAAGAGGTTAAAATGATTCATAAATATGCAAACGCTCAAGGCCATTTAATTGAAAATGTTCAAACCGGCTCACCGGCTGATAAAGCAGGAGTAAAGCCGGGGTGGAAACTTCTTAGAATCGACAATCAAACGGTCGGGGATATTCTGGACTACCGCATTCTTACAGCAGATGATCGGTTGACAATGCTGTTTATTACCGATCAAGGTTTTATGAGAAGGGTTAAACTCAGTTTGCCCAAAGCGATGTCGCCGGGATTGGAATTCAGCTCCCCTGCGATTGCGCCTCTTCAACGCTGTCCAAACCGCTGCCTGTTTTGTTTTGTGGATCAAAACCCTCTTGGTATGAGGGATTCCCTCTACGTAAAGGATGATGATTACAGGTTGTCATTTTTATACGGTAACTTTATTACGCTGAACAGAATGACCGAGGCTGAATATCAAAGGATTTTAAAACTGCAATTGAGTCCGCTTTATGTATCGGTACACACCACGAATCCTGAACTTCGCCACCAGATGTTCGGTACCAAAAAAGCGGTCAAAGGTTTGCACTATTTAAAAAAGTTAACAGGAGCAGGAATATCTGTACATGCCCAGATAGTATTATGCCCTGGTTATAATACTGGTGAGGAACTGTTAAGAACATTGGACGGCCTGGACAAACTCGGAAATAATCTGCTCACGGTTGCACTGGTACCGGTAGGTCTGACTGAACATCGTCAAAATCTGATACCGCTTAAAAAATTTACTGCAGCGGAAGCAGCTGAATTAATTAAGCTGATTGAATCTTTGCAGACAGATTATCTGAAATCCAGGAACAGCAGGTTTGTATTTCTTGCCGATGAATTTTATGGTATGGCTGGAAGGTCTTATCCGAGTGAAGAAGCATATGAAGGATTTCCGCAGTTGGAAAACGGAGTGGGGCTCGCAAGAATTTTTTTAAACGAATTAATAGAAGCAGATAAAATTAAACCGCAAAATATTTTAAATGATCTTAGTGCAACTGTTGTTACCGGAAAATCGGCCAAACATCTGCTTACTAAGCTTGTAAATGTTTTTTCTGAGATAAAGGGGCTAAAATTGCAGTTAATAGTTGCTGAAAATCTATTTTTCGGCGACTCGGTAACAGTTGCAGGTTTGCTGACCGGAAGCGATTTAATCTGTGCCCTGGAAGGAAATATACAGGGTGATGTTGTATTTTTAAGCAAGTCCCTCTTAAAGGATAATAGCGATCTTTTTCTTGACAATATGAGTCTTGCAGATTTAAGTAAAAAAATTAATAAACGGGTCATTGCGACAAGCGGGCCAATTGAACTTTTGTTCAGTATTAAAGAAGTTGCTTCAAATGTTAATTGTTAATCGAAGCAGAAGGGGTCAGAAATAATGAATAATATCATAGCAATAGTCGGTCGGCCAAACGTGGGCAAATCCACGCTTTTTAACCGTTTAACGGCTGCAAGAACAGCAATTGAAGAAAAAGTACCCGGCGTAACACGTGATCGTCTTTACGGTACATCTGAATGGTGTGGCAGGAACTTAGTTATAATCGATACAGGCGGGCTTACTTTTGGGAGAGATGATCAGCTTGCGTCGCAGGTCAGGCGCCAGATTGAACTTGCCGTGGAAGAAGCACAGGTTATTATTTTTCTGCTCGACGGACGCGAAGGTTTGACCGCCCTTGATGAAGAAATTGGTGAAATGCTCAGGCGCAGCGGAAAACCGGTCATACCTGTAGTTAATAAAATTGATCATTTTGAAATGGAGCCTGTAAAATATGGTTTTTACGGGCTGGGTTTGGGGGATCCATATACAGTGTCTGCTGCACATGGTAAAGGTAGTGGCGAACTGCTTGACCTTGTCTGCAGTATGCTGCCACCCGAAGAAGAGCAAATTGCCGAGTATGCCGCTGATGCTGTCAAAGTAGCTGTTATCGGCCGGCCCAATGTGGGTAAATCTTCACTGATCAACAGTATTCTGGGTGAAGAAAGGGTTATTGTGAACAGTATGCCCGGCACCACCCGTGACGCCATTGATACTGTTTTCGAATACAGAGAGCAGCCTTATGTTTTAATCGATACTGCAGGAATGAGACGCAAAAGTAAGGTTAAAGATTCTGTTGAATACTACAGCGTACTGCGAACTCTAAAGGCTGTGCAGCGAGCTGACCTGGCCCTGCTCTTACTCGATGGCGAAAAGGGTATTACCGAACAGGATCAAAGATTGGCCGGTTTCGCTGACCAAGCCGGACGCGGACTTATTCTTGTCGTCAATAAATGGGACCTGGTCAGGGAACGGCAACAGGCAAGAGAAGAATATCTTGACAATCTGAACCGTATGCTTGGTTTTGTATCCTATGCTCATGTTATCTTTGTTTCAGCTCTGACCGGATGGCGGTTGGAAAGGATTTTCCCTTTGATCATTGAAACCTGGCAGGAACAACATAAACGTATTCCCACGTCACTTTTGAACGAGCTACTTGAAGATGCACTGGCAGTTAATCCGCCGCCTAGCGTAAAAGGCAAAAGAGTGAAACTTTTTTATGCTACCCAGCCGGAAGTAAAACCACCAACTTTCGTATTTTTTGTCAACGAACCTGACCTGATTCATTTCTCATACAGGCGTTACCTGGAAAACAGGCTGCGCGAATCATTTGGCTTTAAAGGCACACCTGTAATAATTAAATTGAAAAAAAGAGAAAGAAGGGGAGATGCATAAGTGGTTTTAATCGTTTTAATAGCAGCTTACCTGCTGGGTTCACTGCCTTTTGGTTATATTATGTCGAAAATATTTCTGCATACTGATATCAGAAAACACGGAAGCGGTAATATTGGCGCTACCAATGTACTGCGGGTAGCAGGCTGGAAGGCGGCACTGCCTGTTTTCCTGCTCGACATGTTAAAAGGTTTTGCTGCTGTTATGTTAGCCAAAGCAGTCAGTGATCTTCCTGCAGTTTATCTCTTAGCAGGTTTCTTAGCCATGATCGGCCACAGTTTTCCTGTTTTCCTGAAATTTAAAGGTGGTAAAGCTGCTGCAACAGCCATAGGGATTCTTGCTGCAGTATCTGGTTGGACTTTATTAATTTTAGCCCTCTGCGCGGTAACGATAGTTGCTGTTACGCGTTATGTGTCATTGGGCTCAATGATCGGATCGATACTTGTTCCAATCATTTTTTTAATACTCGGTTACGACTGGCAATTTATTGTATTCGGTGTGGCAACCGCTTTGCTAATTATCTATCGTCACAGGGATAATATCACCCGACTCAGGGAAGGAAGAGAATCAAAGCTTGGCCAGAAAGCTTAAAGGTGGGATAAAGTGATAAGAAAAGAGCTTCTGGAACTGTTATTTGAAGCGGCCAGTATACAACGCTGGAATGATCATATCCGCCCGGAGCATTTTACCGAACTGGATAAGCAGTCTCATAAAATGGTCTACGCATTTGTACTGGCAAAAATTGAAGAAGCCGATCATGGCGCTCAAATAAACTGGCCGGAACTAATTGAGGGAGGTCTGTTTGAATTTCTGCACAGAATTGTCCTTACTGATATTAAACCGCCGGTATTTTACAAACTGATGGCCGAAAAAGGAGAACAGCTTAACCGCTGGGTTCTGGAAAAACTGAAAGACCGCGTAAGTGACCTTCAATTGGATCTTTTTGCGATGATGGAAAACTATTTTCTTTCTGCAAAACAGGCATCGCTGGAGAAAAAAATCCTTAAAGCCGCTCACTACCTGGCGACCAACTGGGAGTTTAAGATAATATACCGGTTAAATGAAGGTCTATACGGTCTTGAAGAAACTCGTAATGCTATCGCCAACCAAATCGAGGAACATTACGATCTTGCCGGGGTTCAAAAGCTTGCGCTCGGTAAAAAAACAAGCAATTTTCTTGATCTTGTCGGCCAGCTTAGATTTCAGCAGCGTTGGGCTCAGTCGCCCCGCGTACCGAAAACATCAGTTATGGGTCATATGCTGATAGTCGCCATGATGAGTTATCTTTGTTCCGTTGAACTTAAAGCCTGCCCGAAAAGGATTTACAATAATTATTTTGCCGCCCTTTTTCATGATCTGCCCGAAGTGCTAACCAGGGATATTGTTTCACCGGTAAAAAGATCTGTTGCCGGACTGGAAGAAATCATTAAAGATATTGAAAACAGGCAGCTTGAAGAAAGGATATTCCCGCTGTTACCTGCAACCTGGCACGATGAATTAAAATATTTTATAGACGATGAATTTAAAAGCAAAATTATTGAAGATGGAGCTGTAAAGCCCGTTAGTTCGGACGAAATTAACAATAATTATAACAGCAACATCTATTCGCCCCTTGACGGTGAAATTATCAGGGGCTGCGATCAGCTGGCTGCTTATATAGAAACTTTCCTTTCAATTTCGCATGGCATTAAATCATACCATCTTGAAGAAGGTAATCGCCAGCTCTACAGCAGTAATGCCAATAAAGTTATTGCCGGTATTAATTTCGGTCAGTTATTTAGCTATTTCAAAGTATAGCTTTGACTCAATCGCTCTTATAAGTGATCGCGTCTTATTGACTTTTAGACTTTCATGTTTTAAAATAAAAAAGAATTATGCACGCTACAATTGATAGATTCTTTAAGTAAATCGGGGCGTGGCGCAGCTTGGTAGCGCGCTTGACTGGGGGTCAAGAGGTCGAAGGTTCAAATCCTTTCGCTCCGACCATTTATTATCCTGCTTGTTTAGTTTTAAAGGAGGTATAAAAGGTATTAAAAAAGATACAGAAAAGAAAGATGACAATAATGCTAATGGTTTGCTGAAAAGAAGGGTTATAATCACTGTTGCATTGACTCTTCTGGTTTTGTTTCTTTTTTCCATCCCGGCAATCGCTGCTGTCTATCGTTATTCGGGAACGCATTTCAGGTACATTGGCGATGTTTTTCATCAGAAAGTAGTCGAATTTGATAATGGCAGGGCTGGTTTTCAGGTAAGCGGTGAGGGTTCGGTATCCGGCAGTCATGAAGTTACCACTGTCCGGTATGATGATGCTCCAATTGACGATGTTTACAGGGAAGCCGCAGAACTTGCCCTGTATCTTTACGGAACTACAAGTCCTAACGCTGCTGCAGATAAAAAACTGAGAATCATCAGCGGGCTGGAAGTTAACATATCGGCAAAAACCGATGTTGTTACCGGTGTTGAAATGGATCCGGGTGAAAGTGGTTATATTAAGCAAACGGTCTCAACCAGTAGCAGTCCGGACGGCGAATATATGAAAGTTAATAACAACTTTGGCAACACAGGCGGCACGACGGTTCGTGAAATGGAAGTCAGAGGTTTTATCAGTGATACTATGAGAGTTGAAGGTTATGCTGAAGTATGGGAGACCACGACTGTACGAGACGGCAGTGCAACGGCCGGATGGTGGAAAACCCTTCCTTAAAATGTACTAATTGTAATTAAGTAATCAAGAGGTTTTGAGGTCAAGCTCGAAACCTCTTTTTTGACAGTAAAATTCATAAACAGTATACTATAGATTGAGAATTGTTTTGAATATACAAATTATGGAGGGATGCAATAAGAATGGCAGAAGAAATTACAAAAAACCAGCAGAAAGCGCTTGACAGAGCCGATATATTAAAAAGTGCAATAGCAGACTACAGGGAAGCTTTAAAAACGATGTCGACCGGTTTCACACACTGGCCGCGTATTTTAGAAAATCAGAAAAGAATAAAAAACTTTTTTAAAGCCAGTGATGAAGACTGGAATAACTGGCGCTGGCAGCTTAAAAACAGGATTACCACCACTGCAGTTTTAAAAGAGCTCTTACCCCTGACAAAGCAGGAGTTAGATGATATAGAAAAAACAGGCTCTTTATATCGTTGGGCAGTATCGCCATACTACCTTAGCCTGATTGACGCCGACAACCCTGTCGATCCTGTAAAGCTTCAGTGTATACCCCAGATAGATGAATACGTAGATCACGGCGGTTATGATGATCCAATGGGTGAAGAATTTACATCACCTACTCAAGCCGTTACTCGCCGTTATGCAGATCGTTTAATAATCAAGGTAACTAATCAGTGTGCCATGTACTGCCGTCACTGTCAGCGCAGAAGGGCAATCGGCGAAAAAGACCTTGCCACTCCAAAAAAACACCTTGAAGAGGCAATTGAATATGTGCGTAATAATGAAGAAATACGTGACGTTTTGCTGACAGGCGGGGACGGCTTCATGCTGGATAACCAGACTATTGAATGGCTTCTGGATGAATTGGATCAAATACCGCATGTTGAAATCAAGCGTTTCGGTTCAAGAACCCTGGTAACAATGCCGCAAAGAATAGATGATGAACTATGTCGGATTTTCTCTGAACATCTGCCTCTTTATGTCAATACTCATTTCAATTCTCCCCTTGAGGTTACTCCAGATGCACAGGAAGCCTGTTTTAAACTGGCCCGATCGGGTGTAAGTCTTGGCAACCAGGCCGTTTTGCTGAAAGGTGTTAATAATGATCCTTTTGTGATGCGAAAACTAAACCAGGATCTTCTTAAATGTATGGTTCGACCTTACTACATTTTCCATGCCAAGGCGGTTAAAGGAACTGCTCATTTCCGGACTAAGGTAGAAGAAGGCATAGAGATAATGGAAAAACTGCGCGGGTTTACCTCCGGACTGGCAATACCTACATTTGTCGTTAACGCACCGCTTGGCCAGGGTAAAACACCTATGCTGCCTGAATACCTTGTCAGCAGCGGTAAAGATTACATAATGATCAGAACTTGGGAAAATAAAGTATTAAAATATGATAATTAGCACCGGCTAAAGTAAGTAATAAACTAAAATGATTTTTATATTCTTCATTGCTACATGCCATAGCTATAAAAACAATATAAAATAAGGGGTTGTCACATACATGTTTGTGGATAACCCCTTTTTTGATCATTGTTTACTTTTAGCGATTTTGGGCCGCTTACATAAGGGAACCTGATCAAAATAACTTGATCTGTTGCTATTTTTTTAAGTAATTGAGAACTTTTTTCCAGTCAACATATTTATCTACCGTATCTTCTACCAGCTTTATCGCATCTTTGTTCTGTGGGTGTATACTTCGGTAAACACTATGAAGGTTTTCCAGAGTTGAATATGTATCTTCATGAACCAAAATTACCGGCACACCTTTCTCTTCAGCACGGGCTAATACTCTTACATCTGGATAAAGTCCACCTGTAAAGATAATTACCGAGGTGCTTGTCTCAAGCGCGGTAAGGGCCATATCGCTGCGGTCTCCACCGGTAACCAGAGCTTTATTCGGAGCACGGCGTAAATAACTAAGGGCGCTCTCAATAGTCATGGTTCCGACAACGACTTCTTCAACAATGCGATTCAGATATTCCGGGGCAGCCAGTAATTCACCATGAAGGACATCGTGAAATTCTGCAACAGTTGGTGAAGATATTTCAAGCTGCCTGGGTATAATACCAAGAACGGGGTAACCTTTTTCTTCAACTAGCGGCTTGTAAATACTGCTGCTTTTATTCCATTGTGCCTGAGAGACATTATTAAAAACAGCTCCTATTACATCGACATTGTGGATTTTCCATAAATCAATATAAAACAGATTTTGATCCAACTGGAAGTCATCATCCGCCTTGATAACCGGGAGCGCTACAGCCTCAAAAATAGAGGCGAGACTGAAATCATCTAATCCCTGGTTCTGGCCAATATATGGTTCTATACTGCCGTCAATCAAAACGACATCATAACCTTTTGAGCATTTACTGTAAGCATTCTTTATTTTTGGCAATAGATTTTGGTCTTTTTCCAGAAATCGGGCCGAAAGATAATGCGCGTTTACAGTTACCGGAGAAATTGTTTCACTGGAAAAGGGCAGCTCTAGAACTTCACGCATCAAACCGACATCGTCGTCATCTTTTTTTACAGTTCCCTTGCGAAAACCAAGCGGCTTAAAGTAAGATACCTTCAGCCCCTCTTTGCGCAATTTAATGCCAAGGCCCAGTGCTGTTGCTGTTTTTCCTCCGCCGGCTTTACCCGTAAAATAGATACCTTGCATTTTAATCACCTCTCAGAATCTTGTGCTGTTTATCACTCTTTCTTTTCTATGGTTATCTTAATATCAAGAGCCGTTGCACCCTGGTGATGAACCCTTACCGGGTTAATATCCATCTCAGTTATTTCACTAAAATCGGATACAAGACGGGCTGTTCTCAAAATAGCATCAGTCAGGGCATTCATATCAGCCTGTTTTTTTCCGCGATAGCCCTTGAGCAAAGTATATGCTTTTGTTTCGGTTATCATTTTTTTTGCTTCTTCAACGTTGTCAAGAGCTGAAGCCAATCTGAATGTAACATCTTCCATCAGGTTTACATATATACCGCCAAGCCCAAAAACTATTAAAGGCCCAAATTGAATATCGCGGGACATTCCAATAATAATTTCCACACCATCATCAACCATATTTTGAACTTCGATGCCATGAATTGGAGCATCCGGCAGGTAGTATGTAACCTTTTCCATTATTCGCCGATAGGCATTTCTTATTTCCTTTTCGCTGTAAATTCCTATTTCGACTCCGCCAACATCAGTTTTGTGGGCAATTTTCGGTGATGATATTTTGAGGGCTACAGGGAACCCTATTTCTGTTCCAATTTTTGCGGCTTCATCTTCACTGGTTGCCAATAGACTTCGGCTTGCTGGAATACCGTAAGCGGTCATAACTTCTGAGGCTTCATGTCCAAGGAGAACAACCCTTTTATCTTTCAAGACATGATTTATAATCCTCCGGACAGAATCTTCGTTAATACCTGTTAATTTTACTTTCTTAACAGGAGGCTTTTCAGCAATGTAATCTGCATAACGGACCATTCCCTGTAAGGAACGGACTGAAGGTTCAGGAAATGTGAAGTCTGGAATTCCGTTATCGGTGAGATACTTTTTTCCTTCAGCAAGGGTTTTACCTCCCATGTACACAGACATAACAGGTTTTTCAGCAAAATCTTTACTAAGTTTTACTATCGTTTCTGCTGTTTTCTCAGGTTCGGTTAATGCTGCAGGACATAAAAGAACAAGGGCGCAGTCAACATTATTGTCTTCAAGAACAGTCTTCAATGCAAAATGGTATCGATCATTCATCGCATCTCCGATAATATCGACCGGGTTATAAATATTTGCTTCGTCAGGCAAATTTTTACGAAGCTTATCAACAGTATCTTTTTTAAAACGGGACATTCTGAGATCATATTTTTCTACTGCGTCGGTTGTAAGAATAGCTGGCCCGCCGGCGTTGGTTACAATCGCTACCCGCGAATTATGAGGCAGTGGTTGGGTGGAAAATGCCCGGGCTAAATCAAAAAGCTCGTTCATGCTTTCAACCCGCAAAACACCGCATTGCTTGAAAGCGGCTTCATAAGCACGATCACTACCTGCCAGTGCGCCTGTATGTGAACTTGCAGCCTGAGCACCGGCAGTACTTGTTCCCGATTTAAGGATGATTATCGGCTTGCTTTTACTTGCTTTTTTACAAACTTCAATGAAACGATTGCCATCGGCAATATCTTCAACGTAACAAAGAATGACTTTGGTTTGGGGATCAGCGGCACAACTTTCTATAAAATCGATTTCATTGAGATCCGCTTTATTGCCAAGGCTGATAAAACGTGAAAACCCCATACCCATTTCAAAGCTCCAATCGAGAATTGAAACCAGCATGGCTCCGCTTTGCGAGATAAATGTGATATTGCCTTCATCTGGGAAACCATTGGCGAATGAAGCATTAACCGGTGTATGCGTATCCATCAGGCCGACACAATTAGGGCCGAGCATACGCATATCATATTCTTGGCATATCTCAATTAAGCGCCTTTCCTGTTTAAGCCCTTCACTGCCAATTTCTTTGAATCCTGCTGTAATAACAATGAGACCTTTTACTCCGGCTTCACCGCATTCTTCAGCCACTTTTACAACATGTGCAGCAGGCACTGAAATAACTGCGAGTTCAACTGGTTTGCCTATATCTTTCACAGAGCAGAAGCTTTTAAGTCCGGATATCTCTTCTTCTTTGGGGTTAACAGGATATATCTCACCCTTGAAACCACTATTAATAATATTCTCAAGTATGGCATGTCCTATTTTTTGTGGTGAACGGGATGCACCAATAACAGCTACCTGTTTAGGGTTGAACATATAGTTTAATTCTTTCATTTGAACAATCCTTTACTTGATTTAGAGGAAAATTAAGCAATTAGCATAGGTTTTTGTTTTCTTTATCTCCTATTTTATATAAATAAATAACTATTAGCAATGATCAGGTTTTTTATACGGGCATTTTTTTACACGGGCAATTGACTTTTAACTTAATTTTGTTACAATGTATCTTGACGCTTTTTATCTGATAAATAACAGTATAAGGAGGTATTAGAGATGAGCGCTTTAGGCCGTCACATTTTGGCTGAATTTTACGGTTGCCCACCGGAGATTTTAAGCGATCTTGAGCTGATCAAACAGCGCATGGTGGAAGCAGCCCTCGAAGCTGGGGCAGAAGTTAGGGAGACTGTTTTTCATCAGTTCTCACCCCAGGGCGTCAGCGGCGTAGTGGTTATATCCGAATCTCACCTGGCTATTCATACCTGGCCGGAGTTCGGTTATGCCGCTGTTGATGTATTTACCTGTGGTGAAACTGTCAATCCATGGGCTTCCTGTAACTACCTGAAACAGATGTTCTCAGCCCAGAATATGTCGGCACGAGAAATCAAGCGCGGCATCTTTGATGTCCAACTCGAACATAAACCTGCCGCTAATTATTAAAATAAGAGAGAGGAGTTTTTTTAAAATGTCTTACGAAGAGCACAAATGGTTTATTGAACATACCTCTCCCGGAACGGCACATATGTTCGGAGTTACCAGCTTCCTAAGAAGTTTTCGAACAGATTATCAGCAGGTTGAAATTGCTGATACTGAGCTTTACGGGAGAATATTGATCCTTGACGGAAAAATTCAATCATCAGAGTTTGACGAATATATGTATCACGAGGCGCTGGTCCATCCGGCAATGTTGATGTGCCCGGCGCCTCGGTGCGTCTTGGTTATTGGTGGTGGGGAGGGAGCCACCCTGCGTGAAGTATTTCGCCACCCCATGGTTGAAAAATTGGTTATGGTAGATTTAGATCAAAAAGTTGTTGAACAATGCCGTGAATTACTTGGCAGCTGGCATCAGGGCAGCTTTGATGATAAACGCCTTGAATTAGTCTACGCTGATGCCCGTGATTACCTGGAAAATATTGATGATCGTTTCGATGTAATTATCAGCGATGTGCCTGAACCGGTAGAAGTAGGGCCGGCAACAAAACTTTTTACACGGCAGTATTTTGAAATGTTAAAAGAACGGCTGACAGAAACCGGTCTTGTTGCTTTACAAGCAGGGGATTACGGCAAACCTTTTATAGAAGCGCACAGTGCAATATATAATACAATAAAACAGGTTATGCCTTTTGCGCGTTCTTATCGTTCTTTTATTCCATCGTTTAACACTGAATGGGGTTTTGTTGTTGCTGCTCCTTATAAACTTGATCTCCCGACAACGTTTATGTTTGATACGCTTATCGCTGAAAGAAATCTTACCCTTAACTACTTTGACGGAATTACAGCAAAGGGCATGTTTTCAATTCCAAAAGATATAAGAAATATTATAGATAACGAAACAAGAATTATTGATGATGATAACCTTTTTACAACCTACTAATTGAGCAGGAGGCTGTGATGAAAGAACGAGAAAGAACTTTTCTGATGGTAAAACCAGACGGTGTTCAGCGTGGTCTTGTAGGCAATGTTGTCAGTCGACTTGAAAATAAAGGGCTTAAACTCGTTGCCATGAAAATGATGCAGATAAGTCCTGAACTGGCATCCCGCCACTATGGGGAGCATCAAGGGAAGCCATTTTATGACGGCTTAATTGAATTTATAACATCGGCCCCTGTTGTTGCCATGATCTGGGAAGGCGACAATGTGGTTGAGATGGTCAGAACAATGATGGGAGTAACAGATCCGCGTAAAGCATCGCCTGGAACCATGCGCGGTGATCTGGCAGTATTCATGGGTAAAAATATCGTTCATGGATCTGATTCAACTGAAAGTGCTGCCAGGGAAATATCTCTATTTTTTGATCAGAAAGAAATCAACACCTATCAGCTTCCTTCCGAAAGTTGTCTCTATGATTAAAACCTGATTATTAGTTTGTTTTATTAAAAAAACGGTAATTACTACCGTTTTTTTCTTGTTTTTTTATGCAAAGTGTATTATAATTATAACCATATTAGTTAGTAATTAAAGGCGGTGACTAGAATGATTGGAACAAAATGCCCAGGACAGGATATGCGCTACTGGACTTCTGATGATGTTTATGAAGAAAAGTGCCCCAAATGCGGTGAAATGATCGAGTTTTTCAAAACCGATATCCGTCTGCGATGCCCAAACTGTAAAAACAGGGTAGCAAATCCCAGATTTAATATGGGTTGTGCGGAATGGTGCGCCTATGCAGAACAGTGCCTCGGCCCTGGAGCAAGAGGCCTTAAGTCACAATCGCTCAAGAAAATGCTTGAAGAACATTTAGATCAAAAAGGAAAAGGAATGTCCATAAAAACGGATAAAATAAAAGCTCTTATCGAAGAAGCTGAAAACAAGTGTCAGGATAATAAAATAGAGATGTTTCCTGTACTTGCGGCTTTAGTTGCCTTGAGCTTAAAAAAATACGACCTCATCGATGACGAACTTAAATTTATTGACGAAATAAGCAGCGACAATTCTTTTCCCCAGGCCGCTGTTAAGGACACAAAAAAACTTATCGGCAAATTAGATAATAAACAAGTAGAGGGACCGCAAGAAAAGATTGTAGCTGATTTATTAGAAAGCATCAATACAGATATATAATTATATTTTTACTGGAGGATTTAAAAATGAACACAGAAGTCCGCAAGATTATTTCGATTGACGAAGAAAAGTGCGATGGATGCGGTCTTTGCATACCATCCTGTGCAGAAGGCGCACTGCAGATTGTTGACGGTAAAGCTAAATTAGTAAAAGATATTTACTGTGATGGTCTTGGCAACTGTCTTGGAGAATGTCCAAATGGAGCAATAGAAATAATTGAAAGAGAAGCTGAACCATTTGATGAAACAGCAGTTGAAGAATATTTAAAATCCCTGGAAGAAAGCGACATCATAAATGCAGATGAAGAAAATGACGAAGGTGAATGCAATATCTGTTGCGGCAGTTCTTTAATCAGAGACTTAACACCAGGCAAGAATGATCACATCAAGTCAAGTAGTACCGAGTCAAACTTACCTGAACCTGAAGCAGAACTAAGTCATTGGCCGGTTCAGCTTCACCTGGTTTCCCCGCAGTCTCGATTCCTGCGGGAAGCAGACCTGCTAATAGCTGCTGACTGTGTCCCTTTTGCCTATGCTAATTTTCACCAGAAAATTCTGGCAGGACGTTCTCTATTAATAGGCTGCCCCAAACTTGATGATGTAAATGCATACCATGAAAAACTAGTGCAGATTTTTAAACTTAACAAATTAAAAAGTATTACAATTGTTTTAATGGAAGTCGGCTGCTGTTTTGGCCTCTCAAGACTTGTTAAATCTGCCTTAAAAGAATCGGGGTCCGATACACCCGTTGAAGAAATAATCGTAAATGTAGATGGCAGTATCAGAGAATAAAAGCTAGAAATCAGATAAAGCAGCGTCTGCCAATTCTTTTATTGTTGCCTCTTCGAGGACATCAAGCATACTCTGTTGAGCTTTCGACCAGATACCCCTGAGTGAACAGTGAGAGCGATCACCGCATGGCCTATCGCTAAACAAACAACGGGTAATACCAATTGGGCCGTCAACTTTCTCAATAACATCTTTAAGCGTTATTTTAGAAGGGTCAGCAGTCAGTTTTATTCCCCCTGCAGGACCCCGGGTACCGCTAGTCCACCCGGCTTCTTTCAGAAGCGACAACAGTTGCACTACAAGGTTAACCGAAATCTTGCGTTTTTCAGCAATTTCTTTACTGGTAACCAATGCCCCTTCCGGATGAGAAGCGAGTTCAGCTAAAATGATAACTGCATATTCAGCTTTCTTTGTAATCATGTTTAGGTCTCCTTGCTAATTATAACTAATTCGGTTATATTATAAGTGGGTTAAAAGATTTAGTCAATATGAAGGGTAAACAATTATAATTATCACCTCCTTTAAATTGGTTCCTAATTATTATATAATTGAAAAAGAAATTCAATAAGGCGGATGAATTAAATGACAGGGAAAAGAAAACATTTAAAAATTTATCTAGTTACATTTATTTTTTTATTAATGACCGTAGTAATACTTGCAAGTCACGTTGTCGCAGCAGAAGAAAAACCTGTATACCTTGTAGAGTTAGCTGGGACCATAACCGCCGGCCAAAATAGTTATTTGCATCGCCAGGTAGATAAGGCGCTTGAAAGTGATGTTCAACTTATGATTATTTTAATGAATACACCGGGCGGCCTTGTCGATGCCACTCTGCAGATCAACCAGCTATTTCTTAATGCTCCAGTTCCGATTGCAGTTCTCGTAGCTCCATCAGGAGCAATTGCCGGATCAGCAGGAGCATTTATCCTTACATCATCTGATATAGCAGCCATGGCTCCGGGAACAACTGTTGGAGCAGCACAACCGATAACCTTCTCGCCTGAAGGCACCGAACCGGCAAACGAGAAAACGGTTATATTTTATGCCAGCCATCTACGCAGTATGGCCCGGGAAAAAGGTCGCCCTGAAGATATTGCCGAAAAATTTGTTACAGAAAACCTTACTATGGATGCCAGGGATGCCCTCGAAGCCGGCGTGATTGAATATTTGTCAGGCAATGTTGAGGAGTTACTCTCTGCCCTGGATGGGGTAAGTATTGAGAAGCAGGGAATAACCTACAATCTCAAAACAGAAGGCGCAGAGATAATCCAGGAAGAGATGAATTTCAGTGAACGCCTGCAAAACTGGTTAAGTGATCCACAAATATCCTTCATGGTTCTAATGCTTGGTATCCTGGGGATATATTTTGGCCTGAGCGCTCCTGGGACAATAATTCCCGAAACAGCCGGCGCTATTTTACTGGTTCTTGGCATATACGGGATCGGTCTTTTTGACACCAATACAACAGGTATTATTCTGATTTTGTTAGGCATTGGTTTAATCGTTGCTGAAATATTCACTTCTGGTTTCGGCATACTGGGGATTGGAGGAGGAGTATCTATGATTGCCGGAGCAGTTTTACTGCCTGTAGAGCCTTTGATGGCCAGGGACTGGTATGGGGCATTTCTGGCTACAGTGATCGGAATGGTTATTGGATTACTTATAATTGTAATTTTTGTCGCCCAGCGTATTATTCACAGCAGACGCCAATGGACTGGAGGCAGCGCTTATTTTAATCCGCCTGAAAGAGGAAAAACTGTTAATGATTTAGATCCTGAAGGAATGATCAAGGCAAATGGCGAGCTTTGGAAAGCCCGCAGTAATGACGGATCAACAATTGCTACCGGGACACCGGTCGAAGTTATTCGTGCGGAAAATCTGCAGTTGTGGGTTCGTCCTGTTCAGGAAGATAATAAGGTAACCGATCCGACTGATTCCTAATCTTGTAGAATGGTTTTCTTTAACCATGTAAGATCATAACTGATTCATAATCGAAGGAGGTTATAATATGCTGGAAATATTGTCAGGTGGAGGTTTGTATATTCCTCTGGTGGTAGTTATTTTTTTCTTTTTGATCTCAGCAATTAAAATCGTACCGGAATACCAGAGACTGGTCGTGTTTAGATTGGGGCGCCTAATTGGAGAAAAAGGTCCCGGTGTTGTGTTAGTTGTTCCTTTTGTAGACCGTCTATTCAGGATCTCGCTAAGAATTATAACCCTGGATGTTCCAAGCCAGGAAGTAATCACACGCGATAATGTCACAACCAGCGTTAATGCTGTCGTTTATTACAGGGTAATTGATCCAAATCGCGCCATAAATAATGTTGAAGAATACCGCATGGCTACCGCTCAATTTGCCCAGACAACTTTGCGAAGTGTTGCCGGTCAGGCAGAACTTGACGAGCTGCTTTCGGAAAGGGAAAAGTTAAACCAGCAAATACAAGCTATTTTGGATGAAGCGACAGATCCCTGGGGAATCAAGGTTACTGCAGTGGAGATTAAAGATGTCGTTATACCCGAAACCATGCAAAAAGCAATTTCCAGACAGGCCACAGCAGAAAGAGAGAGGCGAGCCGTAATTGTTCAGGCAGAAGGAGAGAAACAGGCTGCAGGCAAAATTGCGGAGGCGGCAAGCATTCTAAACTCCGAAGAAGGCGGTTTCTATGTAAGATTATTGAGAACACTGCCGGAAATCGCAGGCCAGCAGGGCTCTATTATTGCTTTTCCACTGCCGATTGAACTAAAACATTTGCTGCCGATAGCAAAGGCCGGATTAGAAAAAGAAGATAAATAAATAATAAAAGCAGATGCAAACTAATAAAAAAGTTGTTAAGCTGGCATACAATACAGCATTTGTGGTTAACCCGGCCGCCGGTGGAGGACACGCCGGCCGGGTTTGGCCTGATTTATCTGCCTGGCTTGACTATTCCGGTCAACCATATCTTGCTTACTTTACAGATGCACAGGGCGATGCCACATCTTTGGCTGCTAAAGCTGTATCTGAAGGTGCCGAACTTGTGGTAGCTGTCGGTGGCGATGGAACTGTCAGTGAAGTTGTTAACGGTATTGATATAGATAAAACGGTTTTTGGTATTATCCCACTTGGTACCGGTAATGGTTTCAGGCGCTCCTGTGGTATACCCGGGCACTGGGAGCAGGCGTTAAGCAAGCTTTCTCAGTGGAGTCCCCGTAAAATTGATCTTGGTATTGTTAATAACCGCTTCTTTTTAAATGTTGTTGGAATCGGCTTTGATGCTGCTGTAGCAGAAATAGCTTCAGAAAAATACGGCAATATTAAGGGCTATGCTGCATACGTTGCCGCTTTTTTCGAAGAATTGACCAAGTTTGATCATTTCAACATTTCAGTTAAAGGTTCTGATCTTAATTTAAAGGAAATGAAAACACTTCTGGCAGTGGTGGCAAATGGTAAAAATTATGGTGGCCAATTTTCCATAGCTCCGCAGGCCAGTATAGATGACGGAAACCTTGATTTAATAGTAGTCAGAAAAGGAAACCGCTCTGAAACTACCCTGCTTGCAGCAAAGGTCCTGGCTGGAAAACATCTGGGTGGCAAGGCCATTATTACTGCCAGGAGAAAATATTTTTATATTGATACTGATCATGATGTACCCGTTCATATAGATGGTGAAATAACAGGTTCGCTACCAGTTGAGATATCTGTAAGGCCTGCTGCGTTAAAGATTCTGGCTCCAACTTCTTAAAACTTGTAAATATTTTTTGATCCTATTGATTCCCTATCGCGAAGTGGTTATAATATCATGGTAGGTAAAAAAACAGGCGAGCGTGGCGGAACGGCAGACGCGCTAGGTTCAGGACCTAGTGGGCTTAACGCCCGTGGAGGTTCAAGTCCTCTCGCTCGCACCAATGAAATAAGGGGCCTCCGGGTTTTAACAATACCTGGAAGCCCCTGTTTTATGTAAAATTGATGCCAATAGATAAATCTAACAGTGAATTTAAGGCCGCATAGAAGGCAGGAAATTGCCAGAAATGCGGCCTTTTATTTTTGGGATATTGTCAATATATTATTGCTACTTTTATTTTACAGTGTTACAATACTGTCAGAAAAGGGGGACAGTTATGAACTTTGCCTACAAAAGGGTTAGCACCCAGAAGCAGGATTTAAGGCGCCAGGAAGAAGCGTTTAAGGGCATTAATATAGACCGGGAGTACTGCGACAAGCTAACCGGTGCAAAAGCAGATCGGCCGCAGTTAAACAAGCTGAGGCTGGAGGCGAGGGAGGGGGATAACATTTATGTTGAAAGTATCTCCCGCCTGGGTCGCAATGTAGATGATCTGCGCCTGATTGTCCAGGAGTTTAAAGACAAAGATGTGACCGTCCACTTCATCAAGGAAGGCTTTAACACCGGCAATAGCAACAACATGTTTAAGTTTATGCTGACTATCCTGGGTGCCGTGGCTGAAATGGAACGCGAGCTAACCGTAGAGCGGATTCGCGAGGGTATGGCCAAGGCCAAGCGCTACGGCACCAGGTCCGGCAGGCCGGTGGGCCGGCCGCCGCGGGAGATCCCCGCCAGTTTTAAGAAATATTACCCGATGTGGAAAGACGGGGATGTTACAGCTACTGATTTTGCCAGGTTGATTGGAGTCAGCAGGCCGACGCTTTATCAATATATCCGGGAACACGAAACAGGATAAACAATATAAAGAGCAGGAAAAATGCCCGGGTGCAATAAGGTTTCGTAATTAATGGGGTGGCACCCGGGGACAATACCTGCGGTCAGGAGGTATTAAATCATGGCCGGTAATGACAAGAAGAATGAGCTCACAGCCGGTGAAACGGCGGCAATATATAAAGATTTTGTTGAAAATGCCCGCGATCTGATCCAATGTGTCAATAGCGAAGGTAAGTTTGTCTTTGTTAATCAGGCCTGGCTCTCAACGCTTGGCTATTCTGCCGACGAGATCGATAATATAACCCTGTGGGATATCATTCACCCCGATTCAATGGAACACTGTATGGCTGTTTTTGAGCAGGTTCTTACCGGCAGGGCCTATGGTGAAGCAGAGGCTATTTTTGTAGCTAAAGACGGAACCCCGGTTATGGTAGAGGGCAATGTCTGCGTTAAGCTCGATGAAAATGGCCGGTTTGTGCATACGCGTGGTATCTTTCGCAATGTGACCGAACGTAAACAGGCCGAGAAGGCGCAGCGCAAAACCCAGTTCACGGTGGATAATTCACCCCTCAGTGTCTTTTGGATTTCGCCCGAGGGAAAGTTCACCTATGTCAATGAGACGGCAGTTAAAAAACTCGGTTATTCACGCGAGGAGCTTCTGTCGATGCATGTCTGGGACGTG
>JAABTH010000013.1 GCA_011389985.1 Bacillota bacterium | reverse complement strand
CCGGCGGTATTTGCCCGACTGGCTTTCGACTACCTTATCTAAGTAACCTTTATCTATTTTGACTGGGAGGTTTTTCTATGCTTAATGCGGACAACTTTTTTAATCTTACAGAAAATCAATTTACTTCTTTATTTGATGGGACAGAATATGTCTGGGAGGGACTAAAGAGTATCAAGACATATCTGAATGAAATCCTTCAGCCTAATGTAAAAACATTAAGAAGAGGAAATCACTTTATCGGAAAAAATACTGTCATCTTCAGGGGTGAGGTTATTACTGAAGGGTTCGATCTGGACCATTCCGGTAAAAAACCAGTCGTAGTGATGAAAGGTGAGGTTCTCGAAGGAGCGAGCATTGTTTACGCCGGCGCTTATATTATGGATGATGAAGTTTATATTGGTGAAAATACAGTTATAGAGCCTACCGCCCTGATTAAAGGTCCGGCATATCTGGGGAATAACACGGAGGTGAGACACGGTGCCTATATTCGCGGCGAAGTATTAATTGGCAATGACTGTGTGGTTGGGCATACTACCGAAATCAAGACTTCAGTTATGCTTGGTGGAAGTAAAGCCGGCCACTTTGCATATATAGGTGACAGCATTCTGGGTCGTGTTAACCTTGGAGCCGGCACAAAGCTGGCCAACCTGAAGGTGACAGACTCAAAAGTAGTTCTGAAAGTTGATGGGAAAAACTATGAAACCGGTCTACGCAAATTTGGCGCTATCATAGGTGATGGGGTCGAAACTGGCTGTAACAGTGTGACTGCGCCTGGGACCTTGTTGGGGAGAAATGTACTTCTCTATCCCAATAGCCTTGCCCGTGGCTATTACCCTCCGGATACTATTGTCAAGGTGAGACAGAGCCATGACCTGATAAATTTGGAGTGTCAGTAATGATCTTGAACAGGGTTTTAACTGTTCTTGAACATTCCGGACCGTTAATTGGTAAAGATTTTGCCAAAATATGCGGCTTAGATACTTTTCATGCCTGGAAAATATCTGCCGGGTCAAATTCTATCTTAAATAAGATTGTAGGCAAAAGGTATTTGCGTCTTGATGCAAAGGTAGAGGGTTTTGCCCGTCTTTCACCTTCAATAATGCGTGAATTTCTAAATTATACCATTGTCGGATTGCCCGGTCAGGGCAAGCTTATCAATTCTATGGCAGAAAACCTTACTTCTGAAATCACATCTATCAGCAGAAAAAAAATAGAACTTGCCCGTGAATCGGTTAGTCGTTTGGTTGACAGCCATCAAAAGCGGGATTTTATTCTCGAAAATTCTTGTTTTATTATTGCCGGTGATGTTGTATTTAACATGGCTCATTCCGAACCAAGGCCGGAATCTTCTACCGGCGAACTGGTTAAGGGTTCGGATCTTGATATTATTTGTGTAACTGATAATTTGCCGCCCGGAATACTTGAAGAGCTAGATGATCTTTTCTACCGTGAAAAGTATAATTTGTTGATGAACCCGGCTTTAAAAGAAGAACTCGACTACATCATAAAAGATTTGCCAACAGTAAGCAGGCAGCTGCAGTTTGATGATTTTAAAATGATGGTTGCTTCAAAAATCCTCGATGAAGGTATTTATCTGTACGGCAGTCGTTTGCTTTTTGAACAAATTAAGAAAATGGTGGATGCAGCTGGCATTCCTGTAATTATAAATTCCCTGGGCGAAAAAGCGGCTAAGGACAGAATAAAAGCCGAACGTTCTCTGCTCGAAGCAGACGAGAAGAATGATAACGCTAGGCTGATGGCTCTTTTTTATACAACTGAAGAGAAAGAAGAGATCTTCTAAAAAATGAAAGGATGAGAAATTTTGATTGTAAAAATTGTTGAAAACTACCTGGAACTGAGCAGGCTCGCAGCATCTATGGTAACAAAAGAAATTAATAACTGTAAGAGCCTGGTTCTTGGTCTGGCGACAGGTTCTACACCGGAAGGTATGTATGCTGAACTGGTTAAGCAGTTTAAGGCCGGTAATCTAGATTTTAAAAATGTGATAACTTTTAATCTCGATGAATACGTTTCCCTTAAGCCTGAACATCCCCAAAGCTACTATTATTATATGAAAAGACATTTATTCGATCATGTCAACATCAGCCAGGAAAATATCAATATTCCGACCGGTTGTTCGAATGATCTTTATAAAGAATGTTACGAATATGAGATGAAAATTAGTAAAGCCGGTGGCATCGGTCTCCAGATCCTGGGAATCGGGGCAAACGGGCATATCGGTTTTAACGAACCTGCGGAAGCGTTGAGCGTTAATACTCACCTTGTTAAGCTTGCTGATAAAACAATAGAAGCGAATAGTCGCTTTTTTAAATCGCCTGATCAGGTTCCGCGTGAAGCAGTTACAATGGGAATGGGCACTATAATGCATGCAGAAAAAATAGTTCTTCTTGCCTCGGGAACTGGTAAATCAGAGGCTATAAAACAAACTTTAAGCGGCAGGTTGACCACAGCCGTTCCCGCCTCCCTGCTTCAGCTTCACAGGAATGTTACTGTGATTGTTGATCGGGAAGCAGCAGCACTGATTATCTAGTCAGTTTATAAACTGAGACAATTCCTAAACAAACGGCAAACCCGGGATGTAAATGTTATACTGTAATTAGCAGGATATAAATTTTGGGGTGAAACGATGGAGTCGGGATTCAAATCAAGAGCGCTTGAAGTTAACCTGGCTGAAACCAGGGAAACGGCGCATATCGTGACGGCATCAATGTCAACTGTTCATGCCGCAACGAACAACCAGAATATTCTCGATACTGTTCCGAAAAGCGGAGCAGCCGACCTGCGTAAAACCAGATCTGTTTTTAATAATATTATTTTAACAACCACAGGTGCTGCGCGTGCCCTGGAAGAGATTCTACCTGAAATTAGAAGGATCGGATTCATGGCTGATTCTGTCCGTATTCCCACCAGTACTTCATCCCTGATCATGCTCAATGTTACTTTCAAGACAAAACTGGAAAAAACGGGAGAACCGATGTTGACTCGTAATTTGATAAATGAGATCTATAAAAAGGCAGCAGGTGGTGCTCAGAAAGGCATGGTTGTTTATAGTGACAGGCAAAATGTTTCTTCAGACTTGGTCGGTTATCCTGCAGCAATCGTGATTGAGGGAGTTGAAACACATACCAGAACCGGTTTTATTCCGGTTGATTCGGGAACATTAATTGAATGTGGGGTTCAGTCCTCCTGTGATATTAATATACCAGTGGCCCATGCTAAAATATTTGGCTGGTATGATAACGAACTTGGAAGTTATGTAAATTTCTTAAGCAAGCTTACTGTTTATGTTGAAAAAAATATGCCCTGATAAATGATAATTTGATTTATTAGTACGCAGTATAATTCTCCCCGGGAGATGATTTTATAGTAATGGTTAATTCAGATAAAGCTCTTGTTTCCATAACCCGCTGCAGCCGTTACCAGTATGATGAATTACGAAATGCTTTGTTGCAGTTGCTTGCCCCTTTTGGCGGTATAAATGCTCTGGTATCTTCCGGCCAGAAAGTACTCCTAAAACCAAACCTGCTGGCTGCAGCTTCGCCTGCCGAAGCAGTCACAACCCACCCTTTAGTAGTTAAAATAATAGCTGAACTTGTTATTGAAGCAGGCGGCATAGCTTATATTGGTGATAGTCCCGGTAGTGATAGCCAGGAAAAAGCACACCAGGCAGCGGGTTACAAGAAAGTTATGGAAGATACAGGATCGAAAATGCTCTTACTAAATGCTGTGAGCGAAGTTAAAGTAAACGGCACTGAAGAAAGAATAATTCCCCTGGCGGCAGAATTAAACCAGGTTGATTTAATCATAAACCTGGCCAAAATGAAAACCCACTCTTTAACCGGTTTAACTGCTGCTGTTAAGAACGTATATGGCTGCATCCCCGGTAAACATAAAAAACGTTTTCATATGGAGCATCCTTTACCGCTTGATTTTTCCAGACTTGTAGTTGATATATGCCTGGCGGTTAAACCAGCTTTTTCTATCATTGATGCGGTTGTTGCAATGGAAGGCGTAGGCCCCCGGCGAGGCAAAGCCCGTCAGACAGGAATTCTTTTGGCCTCGGGTAATCCGTTTGCGCTTGATGCTGTTGCAGCAGAGATTACCGGATTTATGCCCGAGCAGGTGTCAACTGTAGCGGTTGCCAGGGCGCTTAAGCTGCCCGGTTCTGTTCTTGATGACATTAACCTTAACGATCAGCTAATTGATGATTATCGCATCAAGAATTTCGATCGTGGAGTTGTCGCAGCCGGAAAGGTAAGTAAGCTTCTGGCCAATTTTCCGCTGGCCTGGTTTAGAAATATGTTATATGCCCGCAGACCCTATCCTGCTATAGATGGTGAGCTTTGCACCGGTTGCGGTGCCTGCGTTGAAAATTGCCCCCTGCAGATAATATCTTTTGAAGGCTCAATCCCTGATATTGATCAATATGAATGCATCCGCTGCTACTGCTGCCAGGAACTTTGTGCCGAAGGCGCAATACAGCTCTGACCGTCCCTTTGTCTGGTGTCTCCTTCTTTTGTGTTTGACTTATTTATTTTCTCTGAGTATGATCTTAATAACTACGTAGATGCTTATTCCTACAAAATGAATTTGAATGAATTTGAAAGTTTTGATCAAAAGGTGGCTTGATAAGTGAAGAGATTAAGATTTTCTGAAATTCTTTCTAATATTAATACTTATATTTTTTTTACTGGCCGGTTGTGGCCCCAGAAGGCAGGCTGATGGCCTTGTCACTTATGATCTTATATCGCGTTCAGATTTAAATACAGGCAATGTTAAAAGTTCTTCATTCAGGATAGCGGTTAGTCCTGCGGCTACAGATGAACAGCTGCTTGATATTTTTTTAGAACTGGACAACCTGGATAGTGATATGGTAACGATCTGGTTTTTTAAGGAGAAAGGCCTGACTTTGAATGCGCAGACAAAACCTTTTGCTGTAGCCAGGAGAGAACAAAAGGAGGAATAATCTTCCTGGAACGTTGAAAAAGCAGGTATACAGGCCAAACTTATTGGAGTTAACCTTTATTTGTGATATATTGATGACAGGAATTTTCGCATCTATGAAATACATACCGGAGGTGTTTTTTTTTGAAAGTATTGGTAAGCGATGCACTTTCAGATGAAGGACTTAGCAAACTGAAAGAGCATAGCGAAGTAGATTTGAAACCGAATATTACTCCTGACGAATTGGTTGCCGAAATTGGAGCTTATGATGCCCTGGTTGTTCGCAGTCGTTCAAAAGTTACAGCAGAGGTTATTGAGGCGGGCAAAAAACTTAAAGTAATCGGTAGAGCCGGTGTTGGAGTTGACAATATTGATGTCGATAAGGCAACCGAAAAGGGAATAATTGTTCTTAACGCTCCACATGGAAATACAATATCTACTGCGGAACATGCTTTTGCCATGCTCATTTCACTGGCCCGTAACATTGCCTTGGCAGATTCTTCAGTTAAGAAAGGTGAGTGGAATCGGTCGGCGTTTACAGGGGTTGAATTGAATAAAAAAACTTTAGGTATCGTTGGCATGGGCAGAATAGGCACCGAAGTTGCCAAACGTGCCAGGGCAATGGGTATGAAAATTATCACTTATGATCCTTACGTTTCGGCTGAACAAGCTGAAAAAGTAGGAGTGGAAATGGTATTATTCGAAGATTTGCTTAAAGAAGCCGATTTTATTACATTGCACCTGCCTATGGGGTCATCAACGCATCATCTTATCGGTGAAAAAGAGCTGTCGATGATGAAACCCGGTGTCAGAATTATTAACTGTGCCCGTGGTGGCCTGGTTGATGAAGATGCACTATTTAAAGCCTTGCAGGAAGGTAAAGTAGCCGGTGCTGCTCTTGATGTATTTGAAGAGGAACCTCCGGTAAACTGTGATCTTTTAAAACTTGATAATGTTATAGTTACGCCTCATCTGGGTGCACTTACCAGGGAAGCACAGACAAATGTAGCCTTGCAGGTTGCTGAACAGGTCATAAAAGCTCTGCAGGGCGAATCGATTGTGTCAGCTGTTAATGTGCCTGCCCTCATGCCGGAAGCTAAAGCTGCCCTTGAACCGTATCTGCCCTTAATGAAAGTAATGGGTAGCTTTTATCTGCAGATGTTTGGCGGAAAAGTTGATGAAATTGAACTTACTTATAGTGGAGAGATTGCTTCTCTGCAGTTAGCTCCGTTAACTATTTCCTGTTTAATCGGGTTTATGCAACATATTGTTGGTGACGGAGTGAACTGGGTTAATGCACCATACATTGCCAAGGCCAGGGGTATTGAAGTCCGTGAAATTTCAACTACTGAGGTTAAGAATTACAGCACCCTGATAACGATGAAGGGACGCGCCGGCAGTGAAGAACACTTTATTTCCGGAACCCTGCTCAATAATGAGATACGCCTTGTCAGAATTGATGAATTTAACATCGAAATAGTACCCGCTACCTATACACTGATGACCACTCACCTTGATCTACCCGGGGTTGTCGGCAAGCTCGGAACATTGCTGGGTAGTGAAAAGGTAAATATTGCCTCCATGCAACTCGGGCGTAAATCTATTGGAGGAAAAGCGATAATGTCCATGCAGGTTGATAATAAAATCAGTCCTGAAACTATGCAAAAAGTAATGGATTTGGGAATCTTTGAAACGGCACGTTTTGTTGATTTTGGGTTGAAGGTTTCCGGTCCGAAATAAACATATAAGGAGAGCGTTATTATGATAAAGGTTTATTCCTTAAGTACATGTCCGTGGTGTAAAAAAGTAAAAAAATTCTTAGATGAAAAAAATGTGCAGTTCGATGTTATTGAAGTTGACCTCGCCCAGGGCGAAGAACAGAAGCAAGCCCTTGCAGAAGTGGAAAAACTGACTGGGCATAGGGCTTTTCCGGTTACTGTGGTAGGTGAAAAAGTTATCAGAGGTTTCAAACAGGAAGAAATTGAAGAGGCATTAAAGGATGAAGCATAAAATATATTGTGAAGTTTGCCGGGTTCCTTTTATTTACCGGGGTGAAGTTGCAAAAAACCAGGTTGTAATCTGTACTGTTTGCGGAGCTGAGCTTGAAATTACTTCTATTGAACCAGAGGTAAATGCTACCCGGTTTGCCCAGGATCCTGAAATCGAAGTCCGAAACAGGGTGGAAAATTATGCCCGGCTGCGGAATTATACCTTTAATGAAGACAAAGAATTGGTTATAGAAGGATTAATTGGGAAAAATAATCTTTACGGTGATTTTTACTGTCCCTGCCGTTTTGAAAATATCCCTGAAAATGTCTGCCCCTGCCTTCCAACCAGAATGAATGATGTTAAAAAAATGGGACATTGTTACTGAAATCTATTTCACCTTAAGGGGTGAGTTTCACCCTTTCAACAGTTTAAACTAGTGAAACGAGGTATACAGATAATGAAACTTGATTTTGTTCGCGGTCATATGGGCGGCAACCTGATCATTTTGTTGCATGGTGACCAGGTTCCGGTAGGCCGTGAATTGGAAACAGCGGTTAAATTAATGGGCGCAAATTATCTATATGCTCATGAAGCAGGAATTCTTTATGCAACTGGGAAACCGGGACAAATAGAAGTAAAAATTGCTGAGCCGACAGTGCCCTGTTTTATCAGTGCCTGCGGTGGTTTTACCCAGGTTCTGGGCGCCGCCCTGGTTGAAACAGATCTGGGAGATCTTTTTGGTTTAAGCAAAGCAGCTTCACCTGCAAATGTTGTCCTTCATACCGATTGTGGACCCACTTCACTTAGTATCAATTTCGAGAATGGTAAAGCTAAAAAAATTCGAACCAACATGGAGTGTTTTGTGACAGAGTGCTACGAACATGGTGTCGGTAAAATGACTATCAATGAGCTCGAGGTGCTGCGTGCCGGAAAATTTCTTGTCATAAATGCCGATATTTTTAGAAAGGTTTATCCCTTTGCTGATTTCAACAGCTGGAACGGGAAAACACGTGAAGCGTTACTTAACATACAGCATCAGTTTATGAGTGAAACAGGAGAGATAGAACCCAATGTTGCTGTCTATGATTGGAATCCTGAGCGAAAAGGAAATATGAGGGTAGTTTTCCCTCACTACGTGCAGGATGAGTTTTTTGAGCCATCCTGTGGTACTGGCTCGGTTGCTCTTGGCCTTGCCGTGTTGGCTGCCGGTGAACTTGAACAGATTTCAGCTGGTGAAAATGGCTGGCATAGTCTTGACATTGAATCAGGCGGCGGAATAGAACTGGGCGGTCCGGATCTGACCACCCTGGAGATGAAGATTGAAAATAATCAGGCCGTGTCTGCTGTTTTTTCTCACAGCCGGGTTGAGATTACTTCTGTTGGTGAAGCCAGATTTTGATCGTTTTCTTTTCTTCCCACCGATCTCATTTTAAACTATTACTAACCCGGCTTCTTAGCCGGGTTAAAATTTTTTTGATAAACGATCAGACTATTTGCTTAAACCTGTGTATTAATATATGGAAGCTGAACTGGTGGTGTGAAGTTGCAAGATTTACTGCAGGATATGGTTAAAACTTATGGTGATAAAATCTACCGCCTGGCGCTTCGCTACACTGGTGATCGTGGCCAGGCTGAAGATTTAACCCAGGAAACTTTTCTGCGGGCCTATAAAAATCTGAACCGTTTTGATCAAGATAAAGACGCAGGTCCCTGGTTGTTTAAAATAGCAACCAACTTATGTCGTAACTGGCTGCGGGATAACAGGGAAACTCCTGTGGAAAGCCTCGAAGGGTTTAGCCAGATGACTGCAAGCAGTCCCGAGAATATTTATTTTAAAAAAGAAAGTGAAAAGGAGCTGGCTCTTGCATTAGATAGTCTGCCGCAGAAATACCGGGAAGTAATTTTGCTCAAGCATGTCGGTGAAATGAGTTATGAAGAAATTTGTAAGACCCTTGATCTTCAAATGAGCCTGGTTAAAAACAGGCTTTACCGGGGAAGGTTTCTTTTAAGGGATCTACTTGAGAAGGGGAATGTGTAATATATGATTCAATGTCCGGACAAACTTACAATCCAGGCAGTTATCGACGGTGAAGAAACAGATATCCAGATAATAGATCACCTTCAGAGCTGCCCAAGATGCTGCCAGATTCACAGCGAAATGAAAGATGCCTTCACACCGGCGGATAACCTTGGCAGCACAGTAAAACTCCCGGCTGAATTTCTCGGGCGTTTAAATGAAAAGTTATCTCCCCAACCTTTTCCTGCGGCTATGGCTGCCGCAGTGATCTTTACTCTGGCTATTTTCAGTGCCTACCTGACGAATCCCGGTTATCTTCAGTGGTGGTTGTCAGTTGGCATCACCCGCCAGATCAGTTATTTAATAGATGCGTTTATTGACCTGCTTTATATCAGCCATATTGTTGGTCCTACAGGGGTTATTATCGGATTAGCCGCTCTGGTTGCCCTTGAAGTTTTAATTCTAAATATGCTAAGAAATGTGGAGGGACAGATAAATGTTTAAGAAAAATACTAATAATATATTATTTGTTGTTGTTTTGCTGTTTTTTATAGTGTTGTTGTTATTTGCAGGACAGGTTTACGCTCAAAACGGCACAGTCATTAATGAAGATATAAATAAGGCTGTAGGTGATTTGGATATTCCCCGGGGAACCACTGTAAATGGTGATGTGACTTTAAATATTGGCGAACTTGATGTTATGGGTGTAATAAACGGTAATGTAAACAGCAACATGGGTCAGGTGACTATCGATGGAGATGTAAACGGCAATGTTGAAACCAACATGGGCCAGGTACTGATAACCGGTAATGTCAGCGGTAACATTAAAACGAGAATGGGCGAAGTTATTATTGACGGTTCTGTAGGCGGAAATGTAGATTCTGACCTTGGTTCAGCCAGAATTGGCGGCTCTGTTGGTGGCGATATCGGTTCCGGTTTTGGTGAACTGAATATTACCGGTACTGTGGCCGGTGATGTAAATAGTAAGGGCGGTAATATTATTATTACCGGCGTAGTAGAAGGTGATGTTACTCTTGAACAGGGTCTAGTCGAGCTTGGCCCCAATGCCATAGTATCAGGTCGTATCTCTGTTGCGCGGGGCATGGTCAAGAAAGCTGATACAGCCATGGTTGGTACAGTAGAAGTTGGCGAAGAACTTACTTTTGCCGAGCTCGAAGAGGTTGAAGGTGATAACGGTTACAGCTTCGAAGGTGTTGACAGCGATTTTGTAGATAACATCGCTGAAAGGATTGTAAATGAAGTAAATCGTGGTTTCCGCAGCGTTAACTTTGCTCCGCATATGAACAGGGACTGGAGCTTTTACAGGTCTCCATTCATGAATTTTTACGGCAATACTGCCCGCGGAATTATTAACATGTTGATCTTGTTTGCCCTGGCGGCTTTAACCTACACTCTTTTCCCGAAACAAGTCAAAGCTGCCGGAGCGGCTGTGCCCAACAAGCCCGGACCTGTAATTGGCTGGGGTATATTGGTGGCCGTGCTCTCAGTTCCATTAATGGTACTGCTGGCTATAACAATTATCGGTATCCCACTCATTATAGTAGAAATAATCTTTCTTGCTGCAGTGGTAATCCTCGGCTACTCCGGTATTGCCCTTTTAATTGGTGACAAGATTATTGCCGCCGCCTCGTCAAAGTCAGCAAATCCGCTCGGTGCAATAGCCCTTGGTGTTTTGATTCTCGGCCTTGTCGGTATGGTTCCCATCCTGGGCGGTCTAGTAACACTGGCTCTTTTTGTCCTTGCTGTCGGCGCCGTCCTGGTTACACGGTTCGGGACAATAAAGCCTGAAGCTTCGGTAATGCTGCCGGCTGCTGAGGAAGCAGATGATCCAGAAAAAGAATAATAATTAGCTGATAGCCAATGTATTAAGCAGGTGATCACGCATTGTATCATGCGTGATCACCTGCTTGTGCATTATTTTTTTGCTGCCCAGGCAGGCCAGATTCTTCGGAATTGTAGTTCCTGTTATTCGGGCCAGCTTATTTAAAACTTCCAGTTCAGATTCCTTTTCCGGAATGCTGCGCAGCGCTTTCATGACACTTGAGGCAAACTTATAGGGGCTTGCTGTTGAGAGAATTATATTGTGACAGTTATCGTTATTTTCTGAGAGATACTTGTTTAAAACAGCTTTACCTACTGCCGTATGGGTATCAACGAGATATTTATTATCGTTGTAAACCGATTTGATCGTAGCAAGTGTTTTGCTGTCATCGGCATATCCGGCATAAAAAAGGTTCTGAATCTTGTTCAGGGTAAACTTATCAACGCGGTAACTTCCTTTTGTTTTTAGCTCTTCCATCCAGCCCTCAATTACTTCTGAATCATGTTCGGTAAGCTCAAAAAGCAGCCTTTCAAGGTTGCTGGATATTAATATATCCATTGAGGGTGATATTGTGAGAAATAATTTTCTGCCACTGTCGTAGAGCCCTGAATTTATGAAATCGGTCAAAATATTATTCTGATTGGAAGCGCAGATCAGGCGGTTGACAGGCAGACCAAGCGTGCAGGCGTAATAACCTGCCAAAATATTTCCAAAGTTACCGGTTGGCACGATAAAGTTAACCTTATCGCCTTTAACGATCTTGTTTTGTTTTACTAAGCGCAGGTAAGCCCAGAAGTAATAAACTATCTGCGGCAGTAGACGCCCCCAGTTTATGGAGTTTGCAGAAGAGAGCCTGAAACCTCTCGCAGCAAGCTTGTCTCCAAAAATAGGATCATTGAAGATTTCCTTGACCCCGCGCTGAGCGTCATCAAAATTGCCTTTTACGGCGGCAACACTGACATTATTGCCTTCCTGTGTGGTCATTTGCAGCTTTTGTATTTCACTGACTCCTTTTTCTGGAAAGTAGACAATAATTCTAATGCCAGGTATATCCCTGAAGCCTTCGAGAGCTGATTTGCCTGTATCTCCTGATGTTGCAGTAAGAATCACGATTTCATTGTCTTCCCCTGTTTTATTTAATGCCTTTTTTAAAAGGTGGGGTAGAATCTGCAGAGCAATGTCCTTAAAAGCGTATGTTGGTCCGTGCCAGAGTTCCAGGATGTGTTCTTTTTCAGCAACCTGATAAAGAGGGGTTATTTCAGGGTGATCGAAAACGGTAGGAGTATATGCATTTTTTACCGCAGCTTCAATTTCTTCTTCTGTAAAGTCAGAAAGAAATATTTTAAAAATATGATTGGCCAGTTCATGATAACTGCTGTCAGGAAGGGTGGCAATGTCAAAAATTCCCGGTCTTTCAGCAGGCACAAAAAGGCCCCCATCAGGCGCCAGCCCTTTTATTATTGCTTCTGCCGAACTAACTTTGGCAGTATTTCCCCTGGTGCTGTAGTATTGCATCTGTTAACCCCTTTCTGGTCTTTCACAAGCAATAGTTTATTATATAAATCGCAAAGATGCACTTGATCTAATAAAATAAATTCTTCCAGAGACAGCATAAATCCTTTATCCCTGCTAGTTTTGAACTTGACAAATAAAAGGGAACAGGTTATTTTCAGTTCACGGCAGCGATCGATTCCTCCATAATATCCGGCAGTAATCATGAAGGAGCGTGAATTAAATTTGAAGTATATAGTTGTTTTAGGCGATGGTATGGCCGACTATCCAATTGAAAGATTTAAAGGTCAAACGGCGCTTGAATATGCCCATACACCAAATTTTGATAGTTTAGCATCAGCAGGAGAACTTGGCCTGGTTCAGACCATTCCGGAGGGGTATCCTCCAGGCAGTGATACGGCAAACCTTTCTGTTATAGGTTATGACCCGCTAAAATATTATACGGGTCGCTCGCCCTTCGAAGCGGTTAGCATGGGAATAGATCTTAACCCTGCAGATATTTCTTTTCGATGCAACCTTGTCACACTTTCAAAAAACGAACCATATTCAGAGAAAAAGATGATTGACTATTGTTCCGGAGAAATTTCAACAGAAGAATCAAAAGAGCTTATTGGCGCTTTAAGAACTGAGCTTGAAAATGAGTATATAAAATTTTATGCCGGTTTTCGTTACCGGCACCTTATTGTATGGACTGGTGTTTCGGACCAGTGGCTTTTAACTCCTCCTCATGACATCAGCGGCCGCGACATTAAGCCTTATCTACCATCCGGTAATAGTGCTGCTACTCTGCTTGAGCTGATGGAAAAGAGCTATCAAATTCTTGATAAACATCCTATAAATCTTAAGAGAAGAGAAAAAGGATTGAATCCCGCTAATTCGATCTGGATCTGGGGTGAGGGGAAAAAACCTTTATTGCCATCGTTTAAAGAAAAATATGGTATCTCAGGAGCTGTAATTTCTGCTGTTGATTTAATCAAAGGAATAGGGCTCTTTGCCGGACTCGAAAGTATTGATGTTGAAGGCGCTACAGGAGATATCGATACAAACTATGAAGGAAAGGTAGCTGCTGCTCTTGATGCCTTTAAACGTGGGCACGATTTTGTCTACCTTCATATAGAAGCCCCCGATGAATGTTCGCACCGGTTTGAAGCTGAGAATAAGGTTAAAGCAATAGAACTTATAGACGAAAAGGTTGTTAAGGTAATCCGCAGCAGCTTTGAAGAAAGACAAACTGATTTCAGTATGCTCTTAGTTACAGATCATGCCACTCCACTGTCGCTTGGCACTCATACCAGCGAGCCGGTTCCTTATATAATATACCGTAGTAATCACAAAAAAGGCAGCCGTGAACAGAGTTACAATGAGGCGAGCGCAGCAAGAGCCGGACGTCTGATAGCAGAGGGTTACACCCTTATGAATCGCTTTTTAGGGCGTTATTAATTATTAATCAGGTAAGATGGAGATTAAATGCCAGGTAAAAGCAGCGATAAATTTCTAAATATAAATTTTATGGTCCTTTTCGGGTCTGTTTTTTTAATGTTTACAGCTGTTGATTTTTTTATACCCGTATTGCCTTTTTATGTGCTTGATACCGGTGGCGGAGAAACGGCGGTAGGTATGTTAATGGGCTTGTTTACCTTTTGCTCAATTATTTTGCGCCCTCTCCAGGGCCGAAACATTAATCGCAGCGGTAGAAAAAAACTTTTGATCATCGGTATTGTTCTCTATGCTGCTGCCGGAATTGCCCTTCTTTTTTTGCCATCACTACCAATGCTTTTTATAATCAGGGCAGTACAGGGTTTTGGCTGGGGTGCTTTCCTGCTTTCTTTTAACACACTTACCCTGGATCTTGCTCCGCCGGCAAAACGGGGTGAAGTTTTAGGTATAATGGGAATAGCGCCGCCAATATCACTTGCCTTAGCTCCACTGATCAGTGAACATATGCGTATAGCAACATCCGGAAATTACGTAGTTCTTTTTATGGTTACGTCTATGGGAGCCTTGCTGGCGCTATTATTCGGCTCTCTTGTTCGCGAGCCGGAAATGCAGGAAGCGGTGGCTGAAAAACCTTTATTATTTTCACGAAAAGTTTTAGTCCCTTCCCTGATAATCTTTTGTATGACCTTTAATCTCGGGGCTATCCTTACATTCCTGCCTCTGTTTGGTGAAAATCGCGAAATATATGCCGTTGGTTATTTTTTTACAATTTTTGCTTTAACTACAGTTATTTCACGACCTCTGGCCGGGAAACTCTCCGATCGTTTTGGGCGACCAAAAGTTTACCTGCCGGGACTGATGATTGCAGCGGCAGCCATGATATTAATTGCTTTTTCTTATTCTGCCCGGGAATTATTATTGAGTGCGATTATTCTTGGTATTGGCTTTGGCTCGGCGCATTCGTCGGTAATGGCTTTGGCTGCAGACCGGTTGCCCGTTGTAGAGCGTGGGGTAGGTATGGCTACTTTTACAACTGCGTTTGATCTTGGTATTGTTGTAGGTTCGGTAGTTTTTGGTGTCCTACTAAGTTGGTTTGATTTTACTGCAATTTTCATACTTTGCGCCCTGGTTATGGTTTTTCCTGTGGCCGGTTTATTGGTAATGCGTAAAACACAAATATTACATTAGGGTTTACTGAATGGAGGTTGATAATAGATGGCTGACAGCATTGCTCATAAAATTCTCAAGGATCACCTGGTTGAAGGATATCTTGATAAGGGAAGTGAGATAGGCATACGAATCGACCAGACCCTGACTCAGGATGCTACAGGAACGATGGCATACCTGCAGTTTGAAGCGCTTGGTGCAGATAAAGTAAGAACGGAACTTTCAGTTAGTTATGTAGATCATAATACTTTACAAAACGGATTTGAAAATGCAGATGATCACCGTTATCTTCAGTCAGTAGCGGCCCGATTTGGGGTTTGGTTTTCAAGACCGGGTAACGGCATATGTCACCAGGTGCATCTTGAGCGGTTTGGCGCACCTGGTAAAACTTTGCTTGGTTCAGACAGCCATACCCCCACAGCGGGTGGTCTGGGCATGCTCGGCATTGGCGCAGGCGGTTTGGATGTAGCCGTCGCTATGGGTGGCGGCCTTTTTTATCTCAATGCTCCTGAAATTATAAAAGTAAACCTGATCGGCTCACTTGCACCATGGACAGGCGCTAAAGATATTATTCTTGAGATATTGCGCAGGTTAACTGTTAAGGGCGGGGTTGGGAAAATAGTTGAATACAGCGGACCTGGACTTGCCGGTTTATCGATACCCGAACGGGCGACAATAACTAATATGGGTGCCGAGCTGGGAGCAACATCGTCTTTATTTCCCAGTGATGAAGTCACCCGTAAGTACCTGATTAGTCAGGGTCGGGGAAAAGAGTGGCGAAGTCTTGAAGCAGATCCCGATGCTGTTTATGATGAAGAAATAACAATTGATCTTACTTTGCTCGAGCCGATGGCTGCTGCCCCGCACAGCCCTGACGCTGTTAAACCTGTTTCTGAATTCAAACAGGTAAGGGTAAATCAGGTTGCAGTCGGCAGTTGCACCAACGGATCATATCACGATCTGAGGTTGCTTGCAGAAATAATGAAAGGTCAGGTTGTCCATCCCGATGTAAGCCTGGTAGTTGCTCCCGGTTCCCGGCAGGTATATCTGAGTCTGGCCCGCGAAGGTATAATCGAAAGCCTGATTTCTTCCGGGGCACGTATTCTTGAAACGGCCTGTGGGCCCTGTATCGGTATGGGGCAGGCTCCTTCTTCAGGAGGAGTTTCAGTGAGAACATTCAACCGCAACTTTCAAGGTCGCAGCGGTACTGCTGATGCACAAATATATCTTGCCGGACCTGCAGTCGCGGCGGCTGCCGCCCTGAAGGGTATTCTTTTCGACCCGCGTGAACTGGGCGAGTTTCCGTCAATGGATGAAGTTCCTGATCCTGTGATAGACGACAGGATGATCATTGCTCCGCCGCAAGATGGAAAAAACGTTGATATTATACGGGGACCTAATATTAAACCACTACCTGTTAACCAGAAACTTCCTGATAAATTAGACCTTCAGGTTTTGCTGATTGCAGGAGACAATATAACTACAGACCATATCATGCCCGGTGGTTCAAAGGTGTTGCCTTTAAGATCAAATATTGAGGCTCTGAGTGAGTATGTGTTTGCACCTCTTGATCAAGAATTTTCCGAGCGTGCCCGTAAGTCAGGGGGCGGTTTAATCGTGGCAGGTGAAAATTATGGCCAGGGTTCCAGTAGAGAACATGCTGCCCTTGCCCCGATGTATCTTGGCATCAAGATGGTTTTAGCAAAATCATTTGCCAGGATTCACCGGGCTAATTTGGTTAACTTTGGTATTTTACCACTCATTTTTTCAAATGAAACTGATTATGATTTCCTGTCAACAGATGATGAGCTAATCATTGAAGATCTGCATCATCAACTCGAAAAAGAAAGTATTACTGTTTGTATGAAGAAGAATAATAAAAAGATCATTGCTTGTCACGGCTTAACATCACGGCAGCTGGCAATTGTAAAGGCCGGTGGTTTGCTTAATTACACCCGGGATAAAAATATCAAATAAGAAGACAGTCCAGGTTATTATTGATAAGCTGCTGCAATTGCGCAGGCAAAGGGCTGCTCATGGGTCATCGATATGGATATTCCCTTAATATTTTTCTCTTTAGCGATACGTGCTGCAGCTCCGTGAAGTTTTGCTAAAGGCTGTTTACCTGCAAGGGAAAGCACTTCAACTTCATCCAGTGCCGCCGGGCCAATGCCGCATCCGAGCGCTTTTAGAACAGCCTCCTTGGCAGCAAAGGCAGCGGCAAGTGTTTCTGTTCGTGCACCCTTAACAATAAATATTTTCTTTTCATTTTCAGATAATATCCTGCCCATAAAACGGTCAGGATATTTATTTAATAATTGCTCTATTCTTTTGATCGAAACCAGATCGACTCCAACTTGAAAGTTCAAATTATCGCCTCCTGAGGTTATTATGACCAGCTTTTGGCAGACATCAGAGATTTTCCTGATTATATCATGTTTGAAGAATTACAATCTTTTTATACCCTTGTAACTCATTGAAAATTCCCCGTAAATTCCCCGAATACCTTGCAATTTAAAATTGATTGTGTTAATCTTTAGAAAATATTGTGCCCTCTTTTATGGGCGGTTCAGGAGGTTAAGGGTTAATGCAAGGTAAGGTTAAGTGGTTCAACCCCGAAAAGGGGTACGGCTTTATAGAGGTTGAGGAAGGTAAAGATGTTTTTGTGCATTACTCTGAAATTCAGGAAGAAGGTTTTAAAACTTTAGAAGAAGGCCAGGAAGTGGAGTTCGAGATTGTCGAAGGCAACCGGGGTCCACAGGCTGCAAATGTGATCAAGATCTAATTATGAATTATTTAATTTTTAAAAGAAATGTTTGATTTTATAACCGGCTCCCGCCGGTTTTTATTTTATTCACATTTTCTATTGATATAAGGTTGACATCGTTTTGATCTGGTGCTATTCTTTTCCTGTAATACCCGACTTAATTAGTCGGAATTAAATGATTAGAGGTTATTCTATTGAGACTTTCCGCAAAAGTTGAATACGGCGTAAGAGCGATGGCAGTTTTGGCGTTTCACTATGGCAGTGAACCTCTGCCGCTTCGTGAAGTTGCCGAGCAGGAAGAAATCTCCCTTAAATTTCTTGAACAGATATTCCCTGATCTAAGAAAAGCCGGGTTAATCACCAGCGTTCGTGGTTCAAGGGGTGGATATGCTCTTGCCGTATCACCCGATAAAATAAAGGTCGGTGATATAGTAAGGGCTGTGGAAGGGCCGATTACTCCGGTTAACTGTCTTTCCGAGAGCAATACAGATGCCTGCTGTCACCGCAAAGAAGCATGTCTTACCAGGCAGGTATGGGAAAAATTGCGTGATAAAATCAATGATGTTTTAGATGAAGTAACCCTGAATGAACTAATTGATTTCGGGCCGGCATACAAGACAACAGTAGGGGAGGTATAAACAATGAAAAGTCGGCAGGTTTATATGGATCATGGTGCAACAACACCGGTAAGAGAAGAGGTCTTAGAAGCGATGTTACCCTTCTACAGGGAACATTATGGCAATCCTTCAAGCCTGCATGCCCAGGGGAGGGCTGTGCGCAGGGAGTTGGAAACTGCGCGTGAAAAAATTGCCGAAATTTTGGGCGCTGAGGCTAAAGAAATTATATTTACCTCAGGAGGCACAGAGTCAAATAATATAGCTCTACGGGGAACGGCCAAAAAAAAAGGAACCAAAGGTCATATTATCACTTCCTCTATTGAACACCATGCTGTTCTGGATGTTTGCCGCGACCTTGAAAAAGAAGGCCATCCGGTTACTTATCTTCCTGTAGATAAATATGGAAGGGTAGATCCTCAGACGGTAAAAGAGGCAATTCAGCCCGATACTTTTATCATTTCAATTATGGCTGCTAATAATGAAATAGGGACTCTGCAGCCTATTAAAGAAATTGGATCCATCGCTGCCGAGCATAAAATATTGTTTCACACTGATGCCGTTCAAGTTGTCGGTCAGCTTCCACTGGATCTAAGCAAAATAAAAGTTGACTTTCTGTCACTTTCAGCCCATAAATTTAACGGTCCCAAAGGTGTAGGCGCACTTTACGTGCGCAAGGGGGTCAGGATTAATCCTATTTATATCGGTGGCGGACAGGAAAGAAAAATACGCCCCGGCACAGAAAATGTTCCGGGTATTATTGGTATGTCGCGGGCTTTGGAGCTTACTTCAACCGGTATGGAAGAAAAAAGCGAAAAGCTGAGTCAATTAAGAGATCGCCTGATTTCCGGCCTGCTCAAAATAGACGAAGTTATTCTGAATGGGCACCCAGAGGAAAGGCTTCCCGGCAATGTTAATGTCAGCTTTGAACATATAGAGGGAGAATCGATACTTTTGAGCCTTGATCTTCAGGGAGTCGCCGCTTCCAGTGGATCAGCATGTTCGTCAGGCTCGCTTGATCCATCCCATGTTCTTTCGGCGATCGGCCTTGATCATCATACCGCCCATGGTTCAATCCGTTTTAGTCTTGGTTACGGGAATTCTAATAACGATATTGACTATGTTTTAGAAATTATTCCCCTGATAGTCGACAAACTTCGTCGCATATCGCCTACATATAAACCGAAAGCCATTTAAGGAGAGGTGCATATATAATCAATGTATAATGAAAAAGTAATAGATCACTTCAGCAATCCGCGCAATGTTGGTGAACTGGAAAATCCTGATGCGGTAGGTGAAACGGGCAGTTTCAAATGCGGCGACACAATGACGCTATACTTAAAAGTAGAAGATGGCAGGATTGAAGATGTCAGTTTCCAAACCTTTGGTTGCGGCGCTGCTATTGCCAGCAGCAGTATGCTAACCGAGATGGTCAAGGGAAAAACATTGGATGAAGCGATGGAAATAACCAACCAGGATGTTGCTGATGAGCTTGGCGGTTTGCCGCCTCTAAAGCTTCACTGCTCAAATTTGGCCGCAGATGCTCTTCACAATGCTATTGAAAATTATCGTAAAGAAAATGGTATTTAAATATCAGTCAGAGAAATCTTTGATTATTTGTTTTGATCAGCTTGACAAACACCCCTGTTGAATGATATTTTTTATGTAGCTTTAGCACTCTTGCATTCAGAGTGCTAAAGTGCAGTAACGGGGGGACATAATATGACTGTGCTATTAAGCGAACGAAAACAGCATATATTAAGAGCTGTAGTGATTAATTATATTAAAACCGCTGAACCGGTTGGTTCGCGAACAGTTGCCCGTTCATCCCGGATGGGTTTGAGTTCGGCAACTATCAGAAATGAAATGGCCGATCTTGAGGAATTGGGATACCTTGCTCAGCCACACACCTCAGCCGGAAGGATCCCTTCACAGCGTGGATATCGTTTTTATGTTGACAACCTTATGGATCTTGAAGATCTCAGCGATGCTGACGAGATAGCTTTGAGCAGTTCACTAAGTACCGAGAAAATGCGGGAAATTGAGCAAATTATATTTAATTCTGCCCGTGTTCTTTCCTCTGCTACCAACCAGACCTCTTTAATCATGGGTCCCCAGTTCAAAAAAAGCGCTTTTCGTCAGATGCGTATACTGCCGCTTGATGAAACCCGTGGACTGGTTGTTTTGATTACCGATACAGGCTTTATAAAAAATAAGGTTATCGATATGAAACAACAATTAAGCCAGGCTGAACTTCACCAGGTAGTTTCATATATTAACCAGAAACTTTATGGTTTGACAATTGACCAGGTTACAACTTCATTAATTAATGAGCTCAAGCGCGATCTTTTCAAGCGTCTCGAAATCCTGGAACAGGCATTTATTTTGCTGGAAGAGAGCCTGAAAGAAGAAAAGCAAATTCGGGTCTTTTTAGGTGGAACGACCAACATCTTAAATCAGCCCGAATTTAAAGATGTTGACAAGATCAGACGGATGTTAAATCTTTTTGAACAGGAACCTTTGTTGTTTAAAATTCTTGAAGAAAGCTCAAGTGACGATGATATAGTAATCAGAATCGGTGGCGAAAATGAATTTAGTGATATCCAGGAATGTACCCTGATCACCGGAACCTATAAAATCCATGATAAAACGCTAGGTACACTCGGAGTGCTTGGTCCGACCAGGATGGATTACAGCCGTGTAATTAGCGTGATACGCCGCCTGGTAGACAATCTTAACCAGAGCTTAAGCTCATGACCTGATCAATTGCTCGGACACAAGAAGGTGGTTGTTATGATGAATAGCCAAAACAGAAAGAATAATAGAAAAAACGGAGATAACAAAGTGGAAAAAAAAGATCACGATCTGGAAAAAGAAACGGCAACAGAAGCAGCAGAGGCAGCAGAAGCAGTGGAAGATAAGGAAGAATTGACGGAGCTGGAAAAAGCCGAACAATTGTGGTTGCAGGAAAAAGAAGAGATTCTAGAGAGCCTGAAGCGCAAGCAGGCCGATCTGGAAAACCTGCGCCGAATCAGTAAAATTGAGCAGGCAGAAGCAAGAGAATATGCTCTTCATCAATTTCTCTGTCGGCTGCTTCCCGTATTGGATAATATTGAAAGAAGTTTGGAATCAGCCCGCTCTGACGATAGTATTCCTAAAGCTTACATAGAAGGGCAGGAAATGATTCGCAAACAGTTGCTGCAGATTCTTGAGCAGGAAGGTGTAAGCTTAATTGATGCTGTAGGCGAACCTTTTGATCCAAATTGTCATCATGCAGTAATGCAAGTTGACAGTGACAGTAATGAACCGGGTACAGTTTTAGAAGAGCTTCAAAAAGGATATCGCCATCGGCAAAGGGTTTTGCGCCCTTCGATGGTTAAAGTATGTAAAGATTAGGTAGTTACTTATTAAGGACAATAGAGGAGGAGTTAAAATGGGAAAAGTTGTAGGAATTGATTTGGGAACAACAAACTCAGTAATCGCTGCCTTGATGGGCAGTGAACCGGAAATTATCGCCAACGCCGAAGGAAGCAGGTTGACCCCTTCAGTGGTTGCGTTTACAAAGGATAACCAGCGCCTGGTCGGTCAGGTGGCCAAGCGCCAGGCTATTACGAACCCGGACCGGACTATTGCTTCAATTAAACGTGAAATGGGGACCAACCACAAGGTTAAAATTGACGATAAAGAATATACCCCACAGGAGATATCGGCTATGGTTTTGCAAAAACTGAAAACTGACGCCGAAGCTTTCCTCGGAGAGAACATTACCCAGGCGGTTATTACAGTACCGGCGTATTTTACCGACAGTCAGCGTCAGGCTACAAAAGATGCCGGTACTATAGCAGGTCTGGAGGTTCTTCGTATCATTAACGAACCTACTGCAGCTGCCCTGGCCTATGGTCTGGATAAAAAAGGTGATCAAAAAATACTTGTTTTTGACCTCGGAGGGGGGACATTTGACGTATCGGTACTTGAACTGGGTGATGATGTAGTTGAAGTTAAGGCGACCAGCGGCAACAACCGACTCGGTGGCGATGACTTTGATCAGCGTATAGTTGACTATATAGCCGAAGAATTTAAGAAAGATCAGGGTATTGATCTGCGGACAGACCGAATGGCTTTACAGCGTTTAAGTGAAGCTGCTGAAAAAGCCAAAGTTGAACTATCTTCCGTGACAAGCACAGATATTAACCTGCCCTTTATTACAGCTACGCAGGATGGGCCTAAACATCTTAACGTACCCCTGACCAGGGCAAAATTTGATGAATTGACAGCTGATCTTGTTGAAAAAACAATAGGACCGACTAAGCAAGCGCTTTCTGATGCAGGTTTGACTTCTGAAGAAGTTGATCGTATTATTCTGGTCGGCGGTTCTACCCGTATTCCGGCAGTTCAGGAGGCAATCCGCAAGCTTCTTGGGAAAGAGCCACACAAGGGCGTTAACCCCGATGAAGTGGTAGCCATGGGTGCTGCATATCAGGCGGCTGTCCTTAGCGGGGAAGCAAAAGATGTGCTATTGCTCGATGTTACCCCACTTTCACTGGGGATCGAAACACTAGGTGGTGTTTTTACCAAGATTATCGAGCGAAATACAACCATTCCGACAGAGAAAAAGCAGATTTTTTCTACAGCGGCTGATAACCAGACCAGTGTTGAAATTCACATTCTGCAGGGCGAAAGAGCAATGGCTTCTGATAATAAAACCATGGGACGCTTCATGCTTGACGGTATACCGCCGGCACCGCGTGGAGTTCCTCAGATCGAAGTCAGCTTCAACATTGATGCCAATGGTATTGTTAATGTTTCGGCAAAAGATCTCGCTACCAACCGTGAACAGAAAATAACAATTACAGCTTCAAGCGGTTTGGAAAAAGATCAGATTGATGAAATGGTTAATGATGCCGAGAAGCATGCTGAAGATGACCGAAAACGGCGAGAGCTTGCTGAAGCCCGTAATCAGGCTGATACCCTTGCTTATAGTGCAGAAAAAGCGCTGAAAGATCTTGGCGATAAAATTGAAACAGATAAAGCTGAAGAAGTTAAGAAGGCTGCAGAAGAGCTTCGCGAGGCAGCCAAGGGTGAAGACCTTGACAAGATCAAAGAAGCAACTGAAAAGGTGAACAGTTACATGCATGAACTTTCATCTAAACTATACGAGCAGGCTAAGTCTGCAGAAGGTGGATCCGAAGGTGGCGAGGCTGGTCAGGCCGCAGGCGGTGAAGATGCAGAAAATGTAGTTGATGCCGATTACGATGTGCAGGAGGATGAGGCGGAAGAGGAGAAAAAGGAAAGTTAAAAGAGCTTACTTTCTTCTCTATCATAAAGGTGAGGGAAAACACCCTCTTCCCCCTCCCCCTTGAGGGGGGAGGGTCGGGGTGGGGGTGAAATGTTTATAAAATGTTTTTAAGAGGACTGATCTAAATTTATGAGTAAAAGAGATTACTATGAAGTATTAGGTCTTGATCGCGGTGCGTCTGTAGAAGAAATTAAAAAAGCTTACCGGCGCCTGGCCAGGCAGTACCATCCCGATTTCAACAAAGATGATACCGAGACCGAGAAAAAATTTACAGAGGTAAAAGAAGCTTACGATATATTAAGCAATCCACAGAAACGTGATCAGTACGACCGTTTTGGCCACCAGGCTGGTTTCAACGGTGGATCTGGCGGTTTTGACGGTTTCAGCAGCGGCGGTTTTAGCGGTGGCTTTGGCGGAATTGATGATATCTTCGAGCAGTTTTTCGGAGGTATGGGTGGAAGAAGGCGTCGGCCCGGCCCTGAACAGGGCAATCACCTAAGATATGATCTTGAAATCACCCTGGAAGAAGCATATACCGGTGGCGATAAAAACATAAAAATACCAAGAACTGAAACCTGTTCCGAATGTAAGGGCACCAGGGCTAAAGCGGGAACCAGTCCCGAGACTTGCTCTGCCTGTGGTGGTACCGGCCAACAGCAGGTAACCAGAAATACTCCATTTGGCCGCTTCATGAGTTCTCAACCATGTGTAGCCTGCCGTGGCGAGGGCAAGGTAGTTAAAGAACCCTGCCCGACCTGTAGTGGTCAGGGGCGTGTTGTCAGGGAGAGAAAGCTTGATATTAAAATCCCACCCGGAATTGATGACGGCCATAAATTGCGGGTAAGTGGTGAGGGTGAAGCAGGATTAAGGGGAGGCCCACCCGGCGATCTTTATATCGTAATCAGGATCAAGCCGCATAAGCAGTTTAAACGTAAGGGCAGCGATCTACTGATGGATATACCAATTAGCATTAGTCAGGCTGCTTTGGGTATCGAAATAGAAGTGCCTACGCTCGATGAAGCTGCATCATTGCGAGTACCAGAGGGAACTCAGCATGGAACCACATTCAGGCTGAGGGGTCACGGAATGCCTCATTTACAAAGATCAGGTAAAGGGGATTTACGGGTTACGGTAAGAGTAGTTGTTCCCAAAAAGCTTAATCAGAAGCAAAAAGAGCTGCTGGCCGAACTGGCAGAAATTAGCGGTGAAGAAGTTGGCTTAGAGCATAAAGGTTTTTTAAACAAAGTAAAAGATGCTATCAGTGGAGCATAAACGTAAATCATTAAGATTTATCAGCTCCTGTATTGTTGATTATTCCCGGGCACGGTAATCCGTGCCTCTTTATTATATAATAACCCAAAAAATATATTTAGCGGAAATACCCTTTGAACTGTTAAAAGGAGAAATCTATGCATTATTTTTTCATTGAGAATGAATTACTTGATTCAGGGTTGGTGGTATCTCTAAAAGATGAGGATATTAACCACGCTTACAGGGTGCTGCGCCTGAAAAAAAATGAAGTAGTTGCTGTTTCAGACGGTCTTGGAAATGTTCATAAAGGTATTGTAGTCACATCTTCCTCCAATGAGGTCATGTTAGAGCTTGGTGAAAAACTCTCCCCGGCCGAATCTCCTCTGAAGATTACATTAGCACAGGGTCTGGTTAAGGGTGACAAGTTTGATTTAATTATCAGGCAGGCTGTTGAACTTGGCGTTACCTGTATTCAACCTCTTTTAACAGAACGCAGCATACCTCACCGCAGCAAGCAGCAGGAAGTAAAAAGAATAGAACGCTGGCGCGTTATTGCGCGTTCTGCTGCAGCCCAGTGCAGAAGGGCATTTATACCTGTTGTTAAAGATATTATCAAGTTGGATAAATTTGTCCGGCAGGTTGAAGCGGAAACTCTGGTTACTCCCTGGGAAGATGAAAGAACTGTTGCATTGAGCAGCCACTTGAAACAACCCCATCCCGTAAGTGGTGCTGTTACGATAATAATTGGCCCTGAGGGAGGGTTAGCTGAAAGAGAAATAGAACTAATGAACAAGGCAGGTTCAGTTACAGTGCATCTCGGTCCGCGAATTCTTCGCAGTGAAACTGCTGCAATTGCGGTTATTGCCCTGGTTCAGTCTGCCTGGGGAGATCTTTAGAGATAAAGGGGTTTATTGTTGAAAAAAAAGGTTGCTTTTTATACACTTGGGTGCAAAGTAAACTATTGCGAAACTGAATCGCTGCAAACCCTCTTTGAACAAAGAGGTTATCGTATTGTTGACTTTGAGGACTATGCCGACGTTTACGTAATCAATACCTGCACTGTAACAGGATTAAGTGATCATAAATCGAGAAAAGCGATACGTCGTGCCCGCAAGCGTTCTCCTGAAGCGGTTATTGTTGCCACAGGCTGCTATGCCCAGGGTGAGCCTGAAAAGATTAAAGAGATGGAACAGGTTGATCTTATTATCGGCAACCGGGAAAGAGAAAACCTTCCCGGTATAATTGACAAAATAGAACGGGGCTCGGTTCTCGATCTTGTTAAAGATCATGGGAAAGATGACAGATTTGAAATTCTTCCCCCTGTTCGCCGCAGAGGCCGAACCAGGGGTTTTTTAAAAATCCAGGAGGGCTGTAACCAGAAATGTTCTTACTGTATTATTCCAAAGGTCAGGGGTCCTCTGCGCAGCCTTAATCCCGATCAGGTTTTACTCCGTGTTCGTAGCCTGGTAGAGTCGGGTTGCCGGGAAATTGTTCTCACCGGTATTCACCTTGGGCTTTACGGGGCTGATCTCGAAGCAGTCACCCTGGCTTCATTGATCAGGCAGATGGAAATCACACCCAATCTGCTGCGTTTGCGGTTAAGTTCGCTTGAACCATCGGACATAACTCCCGAATTGGTTGAAGCGATTGTTGAGTCTAAAATAGTTTGCCCTCACCTGCACATACCCCTGCAGAGCGGAGACGGTGAAATGTTGCGAAAGATGAACCGCCATTATGAACCAATTGAATACCTCTACCTGGCCAAGTGGCTAAAACAAGAGATACCGGGGCTTGCGTTGAGCACCGATGTTATAGTTGGTTTTCCCGGAGAAACGGAGAAACATCACCGCCGCAGCATGAAACTGATCAGTGATGTTGGCTTCAGCCGCCTTCATGTTTTCAAGTATTCATCAAGGCCGGGAACTCGTGCAGCCTCACTACCCGGCCACCTACCCAATGAAATCAAAGATGAGCGCAGCAAAGAGATGATTAAACTGGGTGAAACGCTTTCTTCTGAATACCAGAAGCAGTTTATCGGTACAGTTCAACCTGTGCTCGTTGAGAAAGTGGTCCCTTATGAATATGGCGAAGGGTTTACTCCCAACTACATCAGGGTAAAAATTTCCTCGGAAATAAAAGGGCTTCATTGGCGGGGCCGGGAAATAAAGGCCCGTTTGCTTAAAGAATCAGGTTCTGGAATGCTGGCTGAGCATGTGCGCCGATAAAAAATAATGAAAGATATCATTTTTTATTTCAAGAATCTTTGAAATAGAAGATCTGAATCACTCTTATTTTGGTAACTATGGCTTACAGAAAGGTGATTCGTCCGAGATTCTGTCTGATATCGAGGTAATTGCATTAATAAAATCAATTTTTGAGTGAATTAACAGAAGCTTTAAATAGCCAGTGATTATAACCATTTTTTCCGTTTAAAATAAAGCAGCATTACTACGGCAACTGCTGCCATTAAACTTAAGGCAAAGGGGTATCCGTAGAGCCAGTTCAACTCTGGCATAAATACAAAATTCATTCCATAAATACCGGAGATGAGCGTTAAAGGGATAAAAATGGCGGCAAAAATAGTAAAAATTTTCATCACTTCGTTTAGCTTGTTGTTAACGCTGGAAAGATATATTTCAATAAGCCCTGAAAGCATTTCCCTGTAAATGTCCACTGTATCTATTATTTGGACAACATGTGAATAGACATCACGAAGGTGCAGAGCCACTGAGGGTTGATCAAAAACCGATTCTGACTGTTCCAGGCCGACGAGGGCCTCCCGAAGCGGCCACACTGCCTGTCGCATACTGATCATGTTACGCCTTAAACGATGGACACCCTGCAGTGTACTTTCGTCTGCTTCTGCGAGTATTTCTTCCTCTAGCGTTTCTAGTCGCTCACCGGCTTTTTCAATTACAATATAATACTGATCTACTATAATGTCCAGTAGGGCATAAGCCAGGTAATCCGGGCTCTGTTTGCGAACAGAACCCTTATTGGCTTCAATCCGTTTCCGCATCGCTTTAAAAAGATCGGTTTCTCGCTCACTGACAGAAATCACATAGTTGCTCCCAATAATCAGGCTGACCTGCTCCGATTCGATATCACCATTATTTTCATTAAATACAAGTGCTCTGCAAATAATATAAGTATAATTTTCATAAGCTTCCTGACGGGGCCGCTGTTCTGTATTAAGGATATCTTCAAGAGTGAGATGATGTAGTTTGTAATAAGAGCCTATTTCGCTTAGCAGATCTATCCGTCCCAATCCGTCAATATTAACCCATGTTACCGGAGCCGGTTCCCTTAAAAGGCTGTTAATCTTATCAAGGTCGTCTGTTTTTTCCTCCCGGTAAATCGTGTCACCATATTTACAGAAAGTTATCAGGCTGGTTTTGCTTTTCAAATCTCCGGCATGGATTAATGTCCCGGGTGGTAATCCGGCCTTGTGTGACTGCCTGAATATTTTCATCACAGCTCTTCACCTTCAATCTTATTGAACTATAAAGTTATTATCATTGCGGTGATAGTATTTGCAGCCGGCCACGATGTTTAAGAAGTCTGGATAATGTTTTTCCGCAGTAAATCATTAATTTTGTATCTATCCAAACTCTCATTGTTTTAAAAATTCCGCCAGGTATTTTAGACTACCCCTGTGATCATAAATTGGCTTGTGATCTTTTCGATGCAGGATGTAATCTTCAACCAGGAAAGTTTCCATACCTGCTTCAGCGGCAGCTAAATCTTCAAGCGTGTCATTTCCCGCCATCAGGCAACGGTCAGGCTGGCAATTAATTTTTTCGGCTATTTCAAGGTAATAATTTGGGTTTGGTTTGCAATAGTGCATATTCTCCATTGTTGTAATAAATTTAAACTGGTCTCTAGAAAGTTCAGCCCAGCCAAGTCGTTGGTATACAGCTTCGGGCGGGAATATGGGATTCGTGGCCAGAACAAGAGGCAGTTTCTTTTCCTTCACGGCATTAACAACTGCCCCTGAATGCGACAATTTATTACCCCAACATCTTAATTGTGGAAAATCGTGCCTGTAAAAGTCGTCGATTAGATGTTTTATTTCTCCGTATTCATAGCCGATGCGCCGGCAGAAATCTTCATAGAATACATCGCTGTTTAGTTTTTGCGGGTCATCATTTTCGACCATAACGGTTGTAGCTCCAAAGAGATGGGCGATAAATGCATCACTTTCAATGAAATCTTTAAACCTGCCTGCCAGGGTACTTACATAAGCCGGAATAAACTTATTCAGGTCAATATCGATGAGAGTTCCGTCCAGATCAATTAGAATTGCGTCGTATCTGTTCCTTATCATTCTTCGTTAGGATCGGCGTTATCTTCCGGCAGGGCCATCAGTTCCGAATCAATGATTTCTTCAGTAGCATCTCCGATTATCTTATGGATATCTCTTAACAGCACTGCAACTCTGTACTCAGCCTGTAAAAAGCGTTTAATAGTATTATTCATATTAATTACTTCATAAAGCTTTTCCAGTTTTTCTTCCCGTTCCGGGGCAACTTCAACTCCGGAAAGCTGTTGTTTTTGTATTTCAAGTTGTTCTTTCCTGAAATCAAGCAGCATGCCACGGGACGGCTGGTCGGCTTTCAATGCTGCCTGGGCATCTTTGAGCTCCTTGAAATCGGCCGATTCGCGCAGTGATTTAGCCAGTGCGTGTGTGGCATCATGTGGGTTCATTAAAGATCACTCCTGTCTTTTAATTTGTCAGGTTACTGACTAGTATTTCAATTTCTCTGGCAGCTTTGTTTAGATCGGTAGCGTCGATCCTTTTATCAAAGTCTGCCGATTCAGGCCGGGAATCACTGTAATAATGATCATAATAGTCGGTACAGAGTATTTCTGTTACAGAACGGTATTCACCTTCATCAATTAATTTGAGCAGTGTATCAACTTTTTTATGGCCTAGCCGACGGCGTAATAACCCGAGAGCATTTTTCAGCTCTTCAAGACTGCGATCTGAAAGCAGTTCGGGGCTGTAATCTCCGATAATGCGTTCTACCCTGGTTTCAAGCGGGGCAGTTAACAGAACCTGGTAACCCATTTTCATCGCTTCGACCAAAAAAACCGGAAGGTAGACATTACCTATTTTTCGCCCCTCACCTTCTATTATTAGATAAGGTTCTTCAGATAAAATGTCAAGCTGCTGCAGCAGCAGTGCGTCAAAGTCTTTTTGTGAGCGGGGCGCTTCAGGGCCGACTGCTCCAAAGACAGAACCGCGGTGTCTGGCCAGGCCTTCAAGGTCAATTACCGGTATTTCCGAAGTGAATAACATTTTTAAAAGCGCTGTTTTACCTACCCCGGTCAGACCATAGAGTACTATCAATTTGCTTTTCAGCTCATAGGCGGCCAGTTTTTTCCTGACAAAGCGGCGGTAGGCTTTATAGCCCTGCTTAAGCCTCAGAACAGTGATACCTGTTAAGGAAAGAACCTGGTAAAGGCTAAGGCTGCGCATACCACCACGGCTGCAGTAGAGCACTGGTATTTTATCTCCGCACACTTCTGTTATTGAATCAACAAGCAGAGGAAGTTTAGGCGCAACAATATTGAGCGCAGCTTTTCTGGCATCATGCTCACCCTGTTTGTGATATAAAATGCCTAAACGTCGGTATTCCCGGTCATTGAATAAAGGAATATTGACAGAACCCGGTATAGACGATTCTTTATATTCACCCGGTGAACGAATGTCTATAAATAGCAGATCAGAACGCATGAGGGCATCTTCAATCTCTATTTCCATAAGCGCTCCAACCTCATTTCCATTATAAAGACTTATTACTAATTATAACGGATTGTATGATCTGTGTAAAAACTTTTTAGTTTTAGAGGTAATAAGCGCATTTATAGCGAAGTAAGATCATCGTAAATATTTATAATTGCTGTTTACTTCTCAACGGTTAACTGCTGTGTTATAATACCGCTCAGGAGGAATAGATATGTCTGCTGAATGTATATTTTGTAAAATTATAAACAAAGAGCTTGATGCCGATATCGTTTATGAAGATGATCAGGTTGTTGCTTTCAAGGATATCAACCCGGCTGCTCCCGTTCATATTTTGATCGTTCCGCGTAAACATATCCCAACCCTGTTGGATCTTGAAAAAGAAGATGCCGAGCTGATGGGTCGCCTACATCTTGTTGCCAATGAAATTGCCAGGGCTTTTAAACTGGATAAAAAAGGCTACAGATTAGTTATTAATACAGGTCCTGATGCCGGGCAGATTGTTTTTCATCTTCACCTCCACCTCCTGGGAGGAAGACCTTTGCTGCAAACCATAGCCAAGGGCAGAGGAGTTTAATCCGTTTACAAAGTAAGTCCCTGGTTTAATGGTTTTTGGAGAGGGGGGAAGAATTATGGCTGAAGTTAAAATTGGTAAAAATGAGACCTTGGATAAGGCTCTAAAAAGATTTAAAAAACAGTGTGCCCGTTCAGGGGTTTTATCTGAAGCACGGCGGCGTGAGCATTATGAAAAACCAAGTGTGCGCCGTAAGAAAAAGGCTGAGGCTGCGCGTAAAAGGCGCCGCTAAGCTTTAAGATGGGGGTGCGCTGCTTATGCCTGAGCAGACTTTAGCTGAAAAGCTCTTTGAAGATCAGAAAGAGGCATCGAAAGCTAAAGATCGTTTTCGCTTAACAGTAATTAGAATGCTGCGGGCTGAACTGCAAAACGGCGCTATAGCCAAGAAAAGTCCTCTTGATGCAGAAGAAGAGCTGGCAATTCTGACCCGTGAAGTAAAAAGAAGGAAGGAATCTCTAATTGATTATGAAAGATCTGGGCGTCAGGATCTTGTTGATGATCTTAACAAAGAGATTGTTATTCTGAAAAAATACCTGCCGGAACAACTTTCCGAACAGGATTTGCAGGAAATTATTTGCGAAGTTATTACTGAAGCAGGAGCAGAAACTAAACGGGACATGGGCAGGGTAATGAGTCTTCTCATGCCTCGCATAAAAGGCAGGGCTGATGGGGCCCTGGCACGACAAATAGTCGAAAATAGATTAAAATAAAAGCCCGGCCCACAAGGCTGGGCTTTTAAATAAGGAGAGCATATAATTTGTCCAGGCAAAATAGATTGTTTTTTTGGTTGGCTTGTTTAATATTTGGTTTGGCACTCTATGTTCCATTTACTATTAGCGCTGAAAATGACCAGGTTGTTGCGGTAATTGAAATTAACGGCACAATCGATCCGGGAACAGCAAGTTATTTCAGCTATGCATTGGCGGAAGCCGGACGTATGAATGCTGATACTGTTATAATAGAACTCGATACACCCGGTGGCTATATCATTTCCGCTGAGACGATACGCCGCCTGATGGATGAGTTTGGAAAGCCTATCATTGCCTATGTTAATCCAAATGCCATTTCGGCAGGAGCATATCTCGCCCTTTCTGCCGATGCTATATACATGATGCCGGGAAGCACAATTGGCGCCGCCGAACCGCGTTATCTCGGAGTTGGTGAAGTTGATGAAAAGGAGCTTTCTTTCTGGGAAAAGGAAATGGCCGGTATGGCCGAGAGACAGGGTCGTGATCCTCAGGTTGCTTCGGCTATGGTTCGCCGGGAAATTGTGATCGACGGCCTGGTTCAGGAAGGGGTTTTGCTTACCCTGACAGCAGCTGAAGCTCTTGATGTCGGTTATAGCGAAGGAACTGTGGAAAACAGGTCGGAATTGCTTCAGGAAATAAACCTTACCGATGCTGAATGGCATATTGTCGAATCGCGGGTCAGCGATACACTTGTCAGTTGGACAACCAATCCCTTTATTGGAACAATTCTTTTGATGATTGGTATTGGCGGACTGATCCTGGAGATTATTTCTTCAGGCTTTGGGGCAGCCGGAATACTCAGCATGGCGGCATTTGCTCTTTACTTCGGCGGTAATATTGCAGCCGGCATGGCTGAGTACTGGGTGCTTATCCTTTTTGTTTTTGGCATTGCCCTGATGCTGGTTGAGGCTTTTATGCCGGGTTTTGGCATTTTTGGGATATCCGGATTAATTTCAACCCTGGTGTCGATTGTCCTGGCTGCGGTTTCAATTCAAACCGGGATGATCATGCTTCTGATATCATTTATCTTGGCTGGCATCTTTTCATTTTTTGCTTTTCGTTTCTTTGCCAGGCGGGGAGCCCTGCGTCATATTATATTATCAGAAGAAGAGAGTGCTGATCTTGGTTATGTTGCTCCCACCGATCAAAAGCAGTTAATCGGCCTCGAAGGGAAAGCGATTACAGTCCTTCGCCCCTCTGGGGCGGCTGAAATCGATGGGCGCCGTATTGATGTGGTTAGTGACGGCGTTTTTATTCCCGCCGGAGAAAAATTGGTTGTTGATCGTGTCGAAGGAGTGCGTGTTATTGTGCGCAGAATAGATTAAAATCAAAAAGTTTTACAAACTAGGAGGTTATTTAAATGCCAGAACTCATTACCCTGTTGATTTTTGTCGGCCTGATTATTCTATTCCTGGCCGTAATTTTAAGTTTTGTTCCCATCGGTCTCTGGATTTCTGCACTGGCTGCAAGAGTGCCAGTTGGTATTTTTGCCTTAATCGGTATGCGTCTCAGACGTGTAGCCCCTGTTAAAATTGTTAATCCTCTGATTAAGGCAACCAAGGCCGGGCTTGACCTGAATGTAAACAAGCTTGAAGGACATTTTTTGGCCGGCGGTAATGTAGACCGGGTCGTAAACGCCCTTATCGCCGCCCAGCGTGCCGAAATACCTCTGCAGTTCGAAAGGGCAGCTGCGATTGATCTGGCTGGCCGGGACGTGCTTCAGGCTGTGCAGATGAGCGTTAATCCAAAGGTAATTGAAACACCCGTGGTGGCGGCCGTTGCCAAGGATGGTATTGAGGTTAAAGCCCGGGCCAAGGTTACAGTTAGGGCAAATATAGACCGTTTGGTTGGGGGTGCTGGTGAAGAGACTATCATCGCCAGAGTTGGTGAAGGGATAGTTACAACCATCGGTTCATCTGATAACCATAAGCTTGTGCTGGAGAATCCGGATAAAATTTCCAACACAGTGCTGGCGAAGGGGCTTGACTCAGGGACTGCTTATGAAATATTATCGATCGATGTCGCCGACGTTGATGTCGGCAAGAATATCGGCGCGCAGCTCCAGACTGATCAGGCTGAAGCCGATAAACGTATCGCTCAGGCCAAAGCTGAAGAGCGCAGGGCAATGGCTGTTGCAAGAGAGCAGGAAATGATCGCTGCTGTGCAGGAAATGAAGGCAAAAGTAGTTGAAGCTGAGGCTGAGGTACCCAGGGCTCTGTCCCAGGCTTTACGCGATGGCAACTTGGGTGTAATGGATTATTATCAGTTAAAGAATGTTATGGCTGATACAGATATGCGCAGCAGTATCAGTAAACTGAGCCAGCAGGAACAACAGGACGATCTTGATAAATAAAGGGTGTTAAAACATGGAGAGTTTTATTCCACTGATATTGATTATTATCGCTTATAACGTAATTAATACTGTAATTAAAGCGATACGTGGCGGCAGGAATTCCGCAGGGGAAAGCCGGCCTTCCTTTGAAAACCGGGCAATTCAGCCTGAAAGTAAGATCAAGATATGGGCTGATGAAGAATTATTTGATGATAATTCAACTGAAGCAGTTGTCACGATAGATACCTATGAAGATATTGCCGAAGATGATTACAGCTATGAACGGGATCCTGTAACTGAAATAGTTCCGGCTAGAAGTATTGAAGCAAAACCGGTAAAAAAATCAATTTACAGTAAGCAAGCACCTGAGGCAGGCATTCGAACTGTATTGTCCGAAAAAAACTCGCTGCTGTCTGCTTTTATTTTTCATGAAGTGCTGCAGCCACCTGTCACCATACGGAATAAAGATAGAAGATATAAGTAAAATTACTTTAGAAAGGAGCCAGGAACTTATTGGTCGATAAAAATAACTGTCGGTCCGTCATACTGACCGGTGGCGATGAATCTGTTCAGCTTCTTGGTAAGCATGATCGCCATTTCAGCCTTATAGAAGAAAAATTTGACGTGCGTCTAATCCCTAAGGGCCACGAAATCATAATAGAAGGCACTCAGGAAGATGTGGAAAAGATTTACCTGATGTTTCAGGAGCTCTTGGCTCATATAAGAAAAGGGCACCTTTTAACTGACAGAGAATTTGAATATGCCTTAAAACTGACCAGGCAGGGTGAGGTGGACCTTATTCGCACACTTTTTAGCGATCTGGTTTTGGTTACCCCCCGGGGGAAGCAGATTCGTCCGAAAACTTTAGGTCAGAAGCGTTACCTGGAAGCGATACGCTGTCATGATATTGTTCTTTCAATTGGACCGGCGGGAACTGGAAAAACCTATTTGGCATTGGCCATGGCGGTAGATGCTTTAAAAACAAAACAGGTTCAGCGCCTTATATTAACCAGACCTGCAGTTGAAGCCGGGGAACATCTTGGGTTTTTGCCCGGAGATTTTCAGGAAAAGGTAGATCCTTATCTGCGTCCGATTTATGACGGCCTTTATGATTTGCTGGGCATTGAAACCTTCCAAAAGTACCGTGAGAAGGGCATTATTGAAATTGCGCCTCTCGCTTATATGCGTGGACGTACACTTGACGATTCTTTTGTTATTCTTGATGAGGGGCAGAATTCTACCTCTGAACAGATGAAAATGTTTTTAACCCGTCTCGGATTTGGTTCTAAAGCAGTTATTACCGGTGATATTACCCAGATTGACTTGCCCCGTGGTCGTTATTCCGGTTTAGAAGAGGCTTCCCGTATACTTGCAGAGGTGGAGGGAATTGCCCTTGTTTACATGACAGAAAAAGATGTGGTAAGACATCCGCTTGTTCAGAGCATAATTAAAGCGTATGAAATTTACGAGACTTCCAGGGAAAGGAAAAGAGATGAAGAAAAGAATAATACTCGCTGATCTTTTCAATCGTTCAATCTCTTTTAAGGAAAACAAGCGCCTGCAAAAGCTTGTGCTGGTTGTTGCTCTTTTTGTGACTATTTATACCCTGCTTGCTATTGTCAGCATGCCTGCCCGTTTTGACATAACCGTAGGCAGGCCAAGCCCGAGAACTATATATGCTCCCCGTGATGCTGTAGATGAGTATGCAACTGAACAGCTCAGGGAACAGGCTGCTAATTCCTTACCGGAAGTTTATGATTACGATCCTTCGGTTTTAGAGAATGCGCTTAGTCAAATCAATTCATTTTTTGACACGGTTCTTGAAGTTAATGATAATGAAGAACTTGAGCGCGATGAAAAAATAGAACTGCTAAAAGCGCTGGTTACTGATGAACTTCCCTCTGGAACTGTTTCTGCATTACTTACCGACAGCGTAACAATTAGAGACCTGCAGGGACGCCTTAATAATTCTGTCAGTGAAATATTTGAACAGGGCATCAAAGAAGAAGAGGTAGACCTGGCAAGGCGGCGATTAACCCAGGAGATTGCGCTTTATCCTTTCAATGCAGATTTGAAAAGGGTTTCAGAGTCTTTTGTAAGATCTCTGGTAGAACAAAACATGACTTATAACGCCCTGGCTACTGAGGAAAACCGTGAACTTGCCCGGCGCCAGGTTGAACCGGTCATAATATTGAGGAATACGCTAATTATCAGTGAGGGCGAACCTGTAACCGAGCAGCAGATGAACCAACTGACTGATCTTGGTTTAATCAGGGGCCAGCAAGCCGACTATGCAGGTTATATGGGACTATTTTTGCTACTCGTGGTGGTTTTTGTCTTGGTCGGCATATATATGTCAATATTTGTTACCGCTGTTTTTAACAGCCCCAAGCTTATGCTTTTAATGGGATTAGTTTTTATAATTACGCTTATCCTGGCTATTGCCACCACTTATTTTTCCGGTTACCTTATTCCTGTAGCAACAGGGGTTATTTTAATCACGGTTATTTTCGGTTATAAACTTGCGCTGATCAACAACATGGCCCTTGCTTTAATGGTCGGATTAATTACCGGCGGTGAGTTTTCTTACGTACTGATTGCCTTCCTGGGGGGGCTTGTTTCTATCTATGCAGTCACCAGGCTTAGCCAGAGAAGTGATTTAGCCCGGGCTGGGTTTTATGTTGCGGCAACAAATGCAGTTGTAATTCTTGCTATTTATCTATTTTTAGGCATTTTTAACTTGGAGTATAATTCACTGGTTGGTTTAGGCTACAGCCTTTTAGCAGGTATTGGAAGCGGTATTTTTTCTTCAGTTGTTGCAATTGGTCTTCTGCCGTTTCTGGAAAGTCTTTTTGGGGTCACAACCGCGATTACACTTTTAGAACTGTCAAATCCAAACCACCCATTGCTGAAAGAGCTGCTAATGAAAGCGCCTGGTACTTATTATCACAGTATGATGGTATCAAATCTGGCTGAATCGGCTGCGGAATCTGTCCAGGCTGATTCTCTGCTGACCAGGGTTGGCGCTTATTACCACGATATCGGCAAACTAAAACGACCGTATTTCTTTTCAGAAAACCAACTTTCCGGTGAAAATCCGCACTCAAAACTTTCACCTAATTTAAGCGCTCTGATTATCGGCTCTCATCCGAAAGACGGGGTTGAACTTGGCTTGAAACATCGTTTGCCTGAAGCTATTCTTGACATTGCCATTCAACACCATGGCACAAGTATGATCTCCTTTTTCTACCAGAAGGCTGTTGAAAATAACAGCTGCCGGGAAGAAGTTTCTGCGGATAAATTCCGTTACGAAGGACCAAAACCGCAGACTAAAGAAGCAGCTATTATTATGCTTGCCGACGCAGTTGAAGCCGGTGTACGTTCTCTTTCAAAACCTACGAGTAACAGGGTTGAAACAATGATCAGGCGTATGATTAAAGAAAAACTTGACGATGGTCAGCTAGATCAGTGTGACTTAACTCTAAAAGAGCTCGATCGTATCGCAGAATCATTTGTTTATATAATGTCGGGTATCTACCATTCGCGAATAGAGTATCCCGAAAAAGATTTGAAGGCGGAGCTGGAAAGGAGTCCTGTTAGCAGGTGAGCGTAACAATAGAATTAACCTTTGATAATCATATCCTGACGGAGAATTTCTTACAAGAGATGGGTTTATTTCTTGAGAAAATATTGCAGGAGAACAATCTTGGTTCAGGAGAAGTGAACCTGATCATAGGCGATGACAAAATGCTGCAGGATTTAAACCACAAGTACAGGTCAAAGAATGTTCCCACTGATGTATTATCATTTAGCTATGTTGAAGGTGAATCAAAGACAGATTATGAAGAAACCGATTTTGCTTTTGGGGATATCTTCATATCGATTGATCGGGCAGAAAAACAGGCAGTAGAAGTCGGTCATAATCTCGAAAGAGAAATAGCTATATTAGCCATTCATGGTATGCTGCACCTTATGGGTTATGATCATAATGAAGATTTAGAAACAGAGAAGATGCGTGAAAAAGAAAATTCTTTGATTTCATTATATGATCAGATTATTGCCAGGGGAGACAGGAATGAATAACGTACTGATTAGCCTTAAAAATGCTTACATTGGTCTTTCCTATTGCTTTAAAACCCAGCGTAATATGATTATTCATACTTTAGTCGGTGTTGTGGTTATTATCTTAGCTTTACTGCTTCGAGTCCCTCAGGCAGGAATACTGTTTTTACTGGTAGCCATAACCTTCGTAATTGTAGCTGAAGCTTTCAATACCGCAATTGAGAAAGCAATTGATCTTTTTAGCAAAGAGCGCAATGAGTTGGCCAAGGGTTCGAAAGATGTAGCTGCCGGCGCCGTTTTGCTTACCTCTTTTTTTGCTGTCATAGTCGGTATTTTGATCCTCGGACCGCCCTTATGGCAGTTGGTCAGCTCCTTTCTTTTCGGCTAATATATTTTACCTCTATTACTGGAGGTTAGTTAACAATGTCTGACAAACCAGAAGGTAAGCTTTTATTGAACAATAGATTTCTCATATTGATTCTTTTTGTTCTTATTATCAATACATTTTTGCTAGGATTAGGCTATTACATCTTTTTTAATCGGGCATACAGGGCAGATTCTTTGTTGGCCTATAAGCAGGAACTGGCAAGGGATATCTCAGATTACAGTTACCGTCTTGCCACTGATTTAGGCGTTCACGATGTTTTTGAAGTCAGAGATGCTCTGGCCGAATACAATTACGCGCTCGATCTTGCTGTGAACAGTGATGAGCTAATCCAAGTAATATTAAACCAGGGCAGGAAATTGCAGGATATTATTTTTGAGTCGGCCGACATCAGGTTAAAAGAGCGAGTATTGGATGCGGTCAGCAATGATGCCCGGGTGATTGAAACAGACGAAAAGGTTTATCTTTTTATAAGAATTGCCGATGAAAGAATCACGGTTCTTCCAGATCAGCTTCTTGAAACTAACACTCTTCAGAGGCTCAATAACATGTTTACTTCAGGAAGTTATCATAGCAACCAAAATATCGATATCGAAATTGAAAACGGTGAAGCACGATTACTTGTACCCCAAACCGTTGAGGAACAGATGCGAGCCTTAACGGATGACTTGAATTCAGCACGTTTAAGGCTGCATGAGATCAGGGTCCAGGCTGGATTTGCGGAAATGGTTGGGCCGGGAATAACTTTATATGTATATGACGCAGAGGAAGCTCAGGGTAGCAGTTCAATCGCTCATGATGCCGATATTCGTGATATTGTTAATGAACTGTTCAGTGCAGGGGCTAAAGGAATAAGTGTTGGCGGTGAACGGTTAATAACGACAAGCTCAATCCGCTGCACCGGTCCCCTGATTATGGTTAATTACCACCAGGTGGCAACCAACCCGGTGGTAATAGAAGCTATTGGCGAACCTGAGTTGTTAATCAGTGGACTTAAGATTATCACCAATGAGCTTGAGGCCAGAAGAGGACTCACATTTGAAGTAAATTATTCCGGTTTTATCAAGTTACCCGCATATTTGCGTAGTGAATAATCCAGATGAGGTGTTTTGATGAGAAGTGAAACGTTAATGAAGGCTGCCCGTGCAGCGAGAACCCGGGCTTACGCGCCCTACTCAAAATTTCTTGTAGGTGCCGCTCTACTAACAGAAGATGGCGCAATATTTACCGGGGTTAATATTGAAAACGCTTCTTATGGTATGACTGTGTGCGCGGAACGGACCGCAATCTGGAATGCCGTTAATGCAGGCTACAGAAAGTTTAAGGGTATTGCTGTCGCTGCCGATTGCTCCCCGCCGCCAAGCCCGTGTGGCGCTTGCCGACAGGTTCTTTGGGAATTGGCCGGCGATATTGAGGTGGCAATGGGAAACCTTGAGAAAGAAATTATCAGTATACCGTTGCTTGAACTTTTGGCGATGCCATTTGGTTCTGAAAGATGGGGTGAAAACCCCGATAATATCGATATGGAAATTAATGAAGCACTGTGGCGTTTACCGGTATTTTTTAATCCCGTTGGCTATGTTATAAACGGTTACAAGGCGCCGCAAACTATCCCTGCCAACTACAAAGAGCTGCTCTCTACCATTATTATTGATCCGGAAATGGAAGAAGGTTTATACCGACTCGATGAGGAGGAAAAAATAATAGTTATCGCCCATTTGCATGAAGCAGGAGGTTATAAGCTAAAGGACAAACGATGCGGTCGGGACAATGAAGTATACGGTGTATTTGCTTGCCGGGCTCCCCTCAGGCCAAATGCCATTGCCCAATCAGTGGTCGATCTCGTAAGTGTTGATAAGAATGTCCTGACAGTAAAGGGACTGGATCTCATCAACGGCACTCCTGTTCTTGATATTAAAACAGATTACCGAAATAAATAAATGGAAGGAATGTTATGCATCGTTCAGGATTTATCGCCCTTATTGGTCGCCCAAATGTGGGCAAATCAACCCTGTTAAATGCCCTTGTGGGTGAGAAAGTGGCAATAACTACCGATCGCCCCCAGACAACCCGAAACCAGATTCGCGCTGTGCTGACAAGGCCCGACTACCAGATCGTATTTATCGATACTCCCGGTTTACACAAGCCTAAACATAAGCTTGGCGACAGCATGGTGCAGGTGGCACGCGCAGCTATGCAGGAAGTTGATCTGGTCTGTTTTCTTGCAGATGCTAGTGAAGCTCCAGGTACGGGTGACCGCTACATAGCCGAGATACTGGAAACTGTAAACAGCCCGAAATTTTTAATACTGAATAAAATAGATATTGTTTCTAAGGACAAACTTGCCCTGCGTAAGGAAACTTACGGCAAACTTTGTGATTTTAAGGAATATTTTTTGCTCTCAGCTTTAACCCAGAAAGATTTTGAAGCATTTATCGAGGCTGTTCGCAATCTCATGCCTGAAGGACCACAATTTTACCCTCCGGATATGGTAACGGATCAACCTGAGCGATTTGTGGCTTCTGAAATAATCAGAGAAAAAGTAATCATGCTCACGCGCCAGGAAATACCTTTTTCAATAGCAGTGGTAATTGAGGAAATGAGGCCGCGCGAAAACGGTGATATTCTTGATATACGTGCTGAAATTTATGTTGAGCGTAAGTCGCAGGTTGGCATTATCGTCGGCAAAGGCGGCATGCTTCTGAAAGAAGCTGGAACCAAGGCACGCAGAGAGCTTGAGGCTCTTTTTGGACAGCATATTTTCCTTGATATACGGGTAAAGGTAAAGAAAGACTGGCGTAACCGGGAAGAAGAGCTGCGCCGTTTAGGTTATCACCTGCGATAGACTGATGGTTGCAGAGTAAATAATTAACTCCCTCTCCCTCGCTTAAAAGGAATAGGCGAAAGTTAATAAAAGCTTTTTCCCTCCTTGATATTAGGAGAAGAGTGTTAATAAATGCAAATAAAAAACTCTCTCTCCCCCTGGGGGAGAGGGTCGGGGTGAGGGGTAGCATTGAAGGAACGGATTTTTGCTGCGGAAGGCTTGATTATTCGAACACGTGTCCTCGGTGAAGCTGACCGTATAGTAACCCTGCTTACCAGGGAAGAAGGTAAATTTGAAGCGGTGGCCCGCGGCGCCCGCAAAACAAAAAGTAAATTGGCAGCCGGGGTAGATATATTTGCTCACGGTCGTTTTACCTTTCATCGCGGTCGCACCTGGCCAATCGTTACATCTCTTGATCCTATTGAGCGGTTTAACTGGTTTCGTGATAATCCAGATCTTTACCCTTATGGGCTCTACCTGGCCGAGTTAACCGATCGCTTCAATAGCGGTGAAGAATCCTGTCCTGAAATGTTCCAGTTATTGCTGGATGGATGGCAGTTGCTTGGTGGAGATGTAGACCATGCTTTGCTCTGTCGGGCCTTTGAATTAAAGCTGGCCAATTGCGGTGGCTACAGTCCGCAGATGCATTTTTGCACAGTTTGTGGTTGCGAGGTATCATTGTTATTCAGCCCCAAGCAGGGGGGTATGGTCTGCTCCAGATGTAGCGCTACTGATGCAGTAAAAATTACAGCAGGCACCCTTGCCCTTGCAAAACACCTGATCGAAATTCCAATGGCCAAGGTAACTAAACTAAGAGCCGGAGCAGAGCAAAAAAGTGAGCTCGCCGGTTTAACTGCCTCTTTCTTTGCCTACCACTTAGACTTAGGAGATCTTAAAACGCGCCGTCTATTGCCGGAATAGTTTTCTTTGTAAATACTATCTTTAATTTAGTGTTAGAGCTATAATTATGATAGTATTGTGATTTAATTGACCGGCTGCTTGTCCACCTCGACTCTTTAATTACTGATTTTGTTTCGGTCGTTTCGTCGCGTTTTACGGAGGAGCGCGCCGGTACTCCCTCAATCAAGGTGGTTGTGTTAAGTCGAGTGTTTTATTAGCCCCTTCGGTGGTTGTATTCAATAATGAGATAGGAGGTTTTTTTATGAGACGCAGTAAAGCAGCGGGTGAAAGCATGTTTGAAGGCTTTGGCATTAGCTGTATGTCTGATGAGGCGGTTGATCGTATTCATGACGCCACGCTCGAGGTTTTGAAATTTACCGGTATAAAAGTATACAGTGATGATGCCCTCGATATCTATCACGGTGGCGGATGCACAGTCGATAAATCGAGCAGTACAGTATATTTCCCTGCGCATGTGGTTGAAGACTGTATTCGTTCCGCACCACCCAGTTTTGTCCTGGGGGCTCGCGACCCGAAGCATGATTTTGTTATGGGAGGTAAGCGTGTCGGTTTTTGTAACTTCAGCTGTGGCGTGCAGGTTGCAGATCTTGAAGACGGCTCGATTCGCGACTCAACCAAAAAGGACACAGAGGATGTATCAAAATTAGTTGACTATCTGGATCAATATGATATTCTCGATTGCCCGGTAGTACCAAGAGATGTAAACCAGGCCATTTTCCCTTTGCACAATTATGAAGCGATGATCTCGAATACTACCAAGCATTGCAGCACAGCTCCGTTTAACTTCCGCTTGGCTGAACTGATTATTGAAATGGCATCAGCGGTAGCAGGCGGCAAGGAAAATTTGCGCAGGAAACCAATTATCTCTGCTGATGTTTGCCCACAGAGCCCATTGTCTCTTGCCCGGGAAACATGTGAAACTATCATATCCTATGCCAGGCATGAAATTCCGGTAAATGTGCTTTCCATGGCTTTGGCCGGAGGCACAAGTCCGGTAACTCTGGCCGGCACCCTGGTAACCCATAATGCCGAAGTTCTGGCCGGTATATGTTTAAGCCAGCTGACAAAGCGAGGTACTCCAAATATATATGGCAGTTCAACCACAATGATGGAAATGCGCCGTGGAACAGCGACAGTAGGCTGTCCGGAAATGGCTATGCTTGGTGCTTGTGTTGCTTCAATGGCAAAGAGTTACAGGATACCAAGTTTTCTGGCCGGTTCATAGACAGACAGTAAACTGGGCGATCTTCAAGCCGGCCAGGAACGGACTCTGACCCTTATGACCGCAGCGTTGGCAGGTGCCAATATGATATACGGTCTTGGTATGGTAGAGCTGGGAATGACCATGGATTTTGGCTTACTGGTTGCCGATAATGAGTTTGTGCGTATGATCAGGCGTATGCTTGACGGAGTGCCTGTTAATGATCAGTCCATGGCAGTTGATGTGATTAGAGAAGTAGGTATTGGTGGCGAATTTGTTACTCACCAACATACCTTTGAAAATTTCAAACAGAATCAGTCTCAGAGTCAGCTGATCGACCGCAATACCCGTGGTGTGTGGAAAGATGGCGGTGGTAAAGATATGCATACCCGCTGTAATGAATTCGCCAGAGAGATACTGGCTACTCACAAACCGGAACCACTAGCTGAAGATGTTGCAAAAACACTTCGGGATATTGTAACAGAAGCGGAGAAAGAGTTCTCCTAAAAAGTATGGGAGGAGGACATTGCGGCCTCCTCCTAATTTAACCCTCGCTATGTACCTGGTTAAATTATTATTTTGAGGAGGAGAAAACTGTGCATATCGGTTTAATTATCTACTCTCAAACTGGCAACACCAGAAGCGTTGCCGTAAAGATTCAGGAAAAATTAAATTCTTCCGGACATACTGCTTCTATTGATGAAATTACTATCACAGGTAGTACCCCGGCTCAGCCTGGGAAATTTAAACTTAAGCATATTCCTGACCCCGGCAGCTATGATGCCCTGATCTTTGGCGCACCGGTTCAGGCTTTTTCCCTGAATCCGGTTATGAAAGTTTATATGGAGCAACTGCCTGATTTAACCGCAAAGAAAGTAGCGATATATGTAACCAAACAGCTTCCGCTTCTGCAGGCCGGAGGAACTGGCTCAATTGCCAGGATGAAGAAAGCTTGCGAAGCCAAGGGGGCACATGTTGCCGGAACTGAGATTGTCGTCTGGGCGGAGAAGAAACGCGAGGAGACAGTAAAGAAATGTGTCGACAACATCAGTAAACTCTTTTAGCCATTGACTTGTTAGAAGAATTAGAGTGTGGTTTTCTGAACCGGTGTGGCCATAACAGCGGTTGAATTAATAAATCCATTCGGGTTGCCAAATACTTGACAATAAAGCGCTCAATTGTTAGTATTCTTATAATCAAATAGAGTATTAAGCAATGAAGGAAAGAAGTAACTGAATTAACCTGTTTTTCCAGCGAACCGGGAATGGTGTAAGCCCGGCTGGGAGTTCGGTGAATGGCGTTCCTGAGCTAAAATAAAAATAAGCGGGTCCTGCCTCCCGGCAGGATCAAGTAGGGTGGAACCGCGGGCATATGTCCCGTCCCTATGGCGACATCAGCCAGGGATGGGTTTTTTTATAAAGGGGGTATTATATTTGGAGTTACAGATGATTATGATCAAACTTCAGGAATACTGGGCCTCAAGAGGATGCTTGATCTGGCAGCCTTATGATGTGGAAAAAGGGGCAGGTACAATGAACCCTGCTACTTTCCTCAAATCGCTCGGCCCTGAACCATGGTCGGTTGCTTATGTAGAACCATCACGCCGTCCGGCTGATGGGCGTTACGGTGAGAACCCGAACCGACTTTACCAGCATACGCAATACCAGGTAATAATCAAGCCTACACCTCCTGACATCCAGCAGCAATATCTTGATAGCCTTGCTTATCTGGGATTAAATCCTCTCGAGCATGATATCAGATTTGTTGAAGACAACTGGGAAGCACCTACTTTAGGAGCCTGGGGCCTTGGCTGGGAAATCTGGCTCGACGGAATGGAGATAACCCAGTTTACCTATTTCCAACAGGTTGGTGGCTATGATGTTGAACAAGTACCGGTTGAACTTACTTATGGGCTTGAGCGTATAGCCATGTATCTTCAGGATTGTGATAACGTATTTGACTTAATCTGGACAGGTAATATTACCTATGGCGAAGTTTTCAAGAGGGTTGAATGGGAGCAGTCCAGCTACAGTTTTGATTATGCTGACCGTGACCTTCTATTTCAACTATTTAATAGCTATGAAGCCGAAGCAAAACGCTTGCTCGAGCTAAACCTGGTTTATCCGGCATATGATTATATTTTAAAATGTTCTCATGCTTTTAACAATCTCGAGGCGCGGGGAGCGATCAGTGTTACCGAACGGGCAGTCTATATCGGGCGCGTCCGTACTTTGGCAAAACACTGTGCAGAGGTTTATCTAAAACAGCGTGAAACGGCCGGATATCCCCTGCTGACAGGAGGGGCGCAATCATGACGGCAACCCATGATCTTTTATTCGAAATTGGCTGTGAAGAGATTCCCTCGCGTTTCATCTCGGGAGCAATGGAACAGATGAAAATAGGCGCTGCCGCTCTTCTAACGGAAACTCGTTTGGATTACAGCAAGATTGAAACCTGGGGCACACCACGTCGCCTGGTCATAAGGGTTAGCAATCTTGAACAGGTGCAGCTTGACCTTTTTGAGCAGGTAAAAGGACCTCCCGTTAACCGGGCTTATGACGAAGACGGGAACCCGACCAGAGCTCTTGAAGGTTTTATGCAGGGGCATAATATAACCAAAGCACAGTTAAGAGAAGAAACAATTAATGAGGCGCTATACATTGTAATTGACAAAGAAACCAAAGGTAGAACTGCTGAAGATATTCTGCCGGATCTCCTACCTAAATTAATCCAGAAACTTTCATTTCCACGGCCTATGTACTGGCAGAAAAAAGAAGTACGGTTTGCCAGGCCTATTCGCTGGCTTCTTGCTCTGTACAACAATAAGCCGGTTCATTTTAATTATGCCGGAATTAGTTCAAGTAATTTAACTTATGGGCACAGATTTCTTGCACCCGGTCCATTTGAGATCGACAGTATCGATCATTATTTTCGCTGCCTGAATGATGGCAATGTAGTAGTTGATCATAATATACGCCGTGAACAGATACGCGAACAACTTAACCGCAAAGCCGAAGAAATAGGGGGAGAGGCGCTTATTGATCCGGATCTTCTTGATGAAGTTACTTACCTGGTTGAGTACCCGGTTGCAGTAGAGGGTTCATTTGATGCTGCATATCTTGATCTTCCCCAGGAAGTGCCAATTACTTCTATGCAAAACCATCAACGTTATTTCCCCATAGTAAGTAAAGAAAGTGGCAAGCTTATGCCCTATTTTGTGGGTATTAGCAATAACAGATTTAATCAGAACATCCGTAAAGGTTACGAAAAGGTTCTGCAGGCAAGGTTGGCTGACGGACGATTCTTTTTCAACGAAGATCGTAAAGAACCATTGGAAAAATTTGTTGAAAAACTAAAAAGTGTAATCTTTCTTGAATCATTGGGAAGTTTAGATCAAAAGCGGGCTCGCCTGGTAGAATTAACAGGCCGATTTGGTGAAGCGCTCGATCTTGATGCAGGGCAGATCGATAAAGCAAAACGTGTTGCTCATCTCTGCAAAGCCGATTTGGTCACCAACATGGTTAAAGAATTTCCTGAATTACAGGGAGTGATGGGACGTGAATATGCCAGGTTAAGCGGAGAATGTGAAGAGGTCGCTGTAGGTATAGGTGAGCATTACCTGCCCAAATTTACCGGGGACAGATTGCCTAAAACAATTGAAGGAGCCCTGGTTTCACTTGCCGATCGTTTTGATACTCTGGCTGGATGCTTTGCTGTTGGCATTCAACCAACTGGTTCGCAGGATCCTTACGCTTTACGCCGCCAGGCCCAGGGAGCGGTATCCATATTACTCGGTCTTGAACTGAACCTTTCTCTTGAGGACTGTATTGGTAAAGCGCTGGAGATACTGGCGGGGACTCTTAAAATAGATAAGGAAAAAACAGAACAGCTAAGAGATACTCTTCGTGACTTTCTGGTGCAGCGTCTACGCTTTTTGCTCCAGGAAAAAGGAGTTGAACATGATGTTATCGAAGCAGTTCTGGCTGTTCCTTTTGAGTCTGTAACAGAGTTATTTAAAAGGGCTTCAGCTCTTGAAGATTATCTGAAAGGCCCATTGCTTGACGAAGTGATAACTGCTTATAACCGGGTTGCCAATCTCGCCCAAAATGCATCGGGGATGTATGTTGATAAGAATATGTTTGAAGATGTTTCCGAAAAAGAACTCTACAGAACTTTGCAGGCGGTGGAAAACTCTCTGAAAAGCTTATCGGAGCCCGACCAGAGGCTTGAAAAACTGCAGGTTCTGAAACAGCCCATCGATCATTTTTTTGATAATGTGATGGTAATGGTTGATGATGATCAATTAAGAAATAACAGGCTCAGCATGCTTGCTGCATTAAAGGCTACCTTTAATCGTATGGCTGATTTTTCCAAATTGCAGTCACCGTAAAACAAATCATTAAAAAGCAGGAAGATGTCTGTCGGATATAGTATATATTGTTCGGCAGGCACTTTTTTAAAAAGGATTATTAGCGACTAAAGGAGATTTGATTAATGGCAGAGCTTCCGGAAAAACCGATTGTTTATATCGTATCCGATTCAATCGGAGATACCGCTGAATTTGTGGTTAAAGCTGTTGCTTCCCAGTTTGATTCGGGCAATGTTGATTTGAGAAGAGTTCCTTTTGTTGATGACAAAAAACAAATCCGGGCAATATTCAAAGAAGCAATTGAATGCAATGCCATCATAGCATATACGCTCGTTGTGCCTGAGTTACGCAAAGCAATGGAAGAAGAAGCTGCTGTTCATGCTATTTCTACCGCTGATATATTGGGGTCACTGATGGAAGCATTTAGCCGGGTAACATGCAAAGAGCCTTATATGGAACCCGGAAGGGTGCGTCAGCTCGATGAGCAGTATTTCCGTAGGGTAGCTGCTGTTGAATTTGCTGTCAAGCACGATGATGGTAAAGATCCACGCGGATTGCTTAGCGCTGAAGTCGTCCTAATTGGTATTTCCCGTACATCAAAAACACCGCTTAGTATGTATCTTGCTCACCAGGGAATTATGGTTGCCAACCTGCCTCTTGTTCCGGAAGTTGAGTTGCCTGAAGAGATTTACTGGATTCCCCCGGAAAAAATTGTCGGTCTTATAATACATCCACGCCAGTTGAGAGAAATAAGGCAGGAACGCCTGAAAGCGCTTGGCTTAGGCAGTGATGCCGATTATGTTAATGTTGAGCGTATTGAAGAAGAACTTACATATGCTCGTCGGGTGATGAAAAAACTTGGATGCACTGTATTTGATGTGTCCAACAAGGCGGTTGAAGAGGTTGCCAATAGAATAATTCAGATAATTAAAGGGGGACAAAGAAGTTGAAAACTGGACAATACGTCTATCCATTTGCCGAAGGCGATAAATCAATGAAAAGTCTCCTGGGCGGTAAAGGTGCCAACCTGGCTGAAATGGCCCGGATTGGATTACCGGTCCCTCCCGGCTTTATTATCACTACGGAGGCTTGTAATCAGTATCTGAGTAAAAGTGAAGGCCTGTGGCCTGAACTTAAGGCTGAAATATTGGATCACTTGCAGCAGTTGGAGCATGAAGTCGGTCGTGGTTTTGGCAGCGAACGGCCACTGTTAATTTCCGTTCGTTCGGGTGCTGTTATTTCAATGCCCGGAATGATGGATACCATATTGAACCTTGGATTAAATCCGGTTACGGTTGAGCATCTGGCAGGGGAAGTAGGCAATCGTCGTTTTGCTCTTGATTGCTACCGTCGTTTTATTCAGATGTTTGCCGACGTAGTTTTGCAAGTTGGAAACCATCTTTTTGAAAACATTTTGACAGAAGCAAGACAACGAAAAAAAGTACGGACTGATGCAGAGCTTGATGAAGCTGATCTTGATAAAATCACCACTGATTTTCTCGATCTGGTTCGCAAAGAAACTGGCAAAGATTTTCCGGAAGACCCGCAGGAACAGTTGTTTTTAGCTATTGCAGCGGTTTTTGATTCATGGAACACAAACCGTGCTGTAGTTTATCGTAAAGCAAACCGTATTCCCGATACCCTTGGAACGGCTGTAAATGTTCAAACTATGGTTTTCGGCAATCTCAGTGAAGATAGTGGAACGGGAGTTGCATTTACACGCAACCCGTCAACTGGTGAAGCTGGATTATACGGTGAATATCTGCTGAATGCCCAGGGAGAAGATGTCGTAGCCGGTATTCGTACACCACACCCTATATCGGAGCTAAAAGATACTATGCCGGAGGTTTACGAACAGTTTTTACAAACCTGCAATAAGCTTGAAGAGCATTACCGGGATATGCAGGATATTGAGTTTACTATTGAAAAGGGTAATCTTTACATGCTTCAGACCCGTACTGGTAAACGTACTGCCCCGGCTGCAGTTTGTATAGCTGTAGACATGGTCAAGGAAGGTCTGATCAGCAAAAAAGAAGCCCTGCAGAGGATTGAACCTGAACAGCTTGAACAGCTTTTACACCGACGCATAGATCCTGAAGCAAAAGATAATTATGTAGCCCGTGGTTTGCCGGCTTCACCCGGGGCTGCCAGCGGAAAAGTAGTTTTTGATTCAGACAAAGCCAAGGAGATGGAACAAAATGGCGAACAGGTTTTATTGGTTCGTCCGGAAACTACACCTGATGATATTCATGGTATAATTGCTGCCCAGGGAATTCTGACCAGCAGGGGAGGAATGACCAGCCATGCTGCAGTTGTCGCCCGCGGTATGGGTAAACCATGTGTATCTGGTTGTGAAGAGCTGCAGATTAATATGTCAAAAGGGTTTTTTACGATTAAGGGTGAAGAATATAAAGAAGGTGTTGTTATATCTATTGACGGCACAACAGGCCGTGTTTTTATAGGTGAAGTCCCGATGATTGAACCTGAGTTTACGGCTGAGTTTAGGGAGCTGATCAGTTGGGCTGATGAAGTCAGGCGCCTGAAAGTCAGGGCTAATGCCGACACACCCGATGATGCCCACCGGGCGATTGAACTGGGAGCACAGGGAATAGGTTTGTGCCGGACCGAGCATATGTTTATGGCTGCCGAGAGGCTTCCTGTAGTGCAAAAGATGATCCTGGCTTCAGATCTATCTGAACGGGAAGCAGCCTTAAGTGAACTTTTGCCTATGCAGCAGGGTGATTTTGAGGGAATATTTAAAGAAATGGCCGGTTTTCCGGTAACGATTCGTCTTCTCGACCCGCCTCTCCATGAGTTCCTTCCCGATCGGGAAGAACTGTTGCTTGAAGTTGATAAATTAAGAAGAGAAGATAGCGATCCTGGTTTGCTGCGGGAAAAAGAGATGCTTTTGCATAAAGTTCAATCACTTTCTGAGTTTAACCCTATGCTGGGGCATCGCGGCTGCCGACTCGGTTTGGTATATCCTGAAATATACAAAATGCAGGTCAAGGCAATTTTCCTTGCCATCTTGAAGCTACTTGAAGAAGGTCTGCCGGAAGAAAAACTTCAACCGGAAATTATGATACCTCTTGTAGGTCACCGTGAAGAAATGGTCAGGATGAAGCAGCTTGTAGAAAAAACAGCTGAAGAAATTTTTAACGACAAGAGAAAGAAAATTTCATACCTGGTAGGCACGATGATTGAGTTGCCCCGGGCCTGTCTAATTGCAGATCAACTGGCTGAAGTTGCTTCCTTCTTCTCCTTTGGTACAAATGATCTGACCCAGACAACACTGGGTTATAGCCGGGATGATTCAGAAAGCAAATTTTTACCATACTATTTGCAAAGTAAAATACTTTTAAGTAATCCCTTTGCAGAAATAGATCGGGAGGGTGTCGGTAAACTGGTTGAAATAGCTATCGAAAAGGGCCGTTCAGTAAGATCGAATCTGAAACTGGGTATATGCGGAGAGCATGGAGGTAACCCTGCTTCCATAGAATTTTTCAATTTAGTAGGCTTGGATTATATAAGTTGTTCTCCCTATCGCCTGCCAATAGCCCGTCTTGCAGCTGCAAAGGCAGCTTTACAGGGATAGAATAATTTAAAGATTTAATCTTCAAATTGTCAGTTCATATAAACAGGAGAAAGGATTTTTTTGGCGAATAGTAAATGAGTTAAAATAGTTGCAAGGAGTGATCTAATTGACCCACCATGATAAAAATGAATTAGCTTTAGAGAATATCCATCCACCCTGCCAGTCGGCATGTCCGCTGCACCAGGGTTGCCGTGATTACCTGCTTGCTATTGCTACTGGTGATTTTGACGAGGCGCTTTCGGTAATCAAGGAAACTAACCCCCTGCCATTTGTCTGTGGCACAATTTGTGCCCACCATTGTGAAGACGAATGCCGTCGCAACGATGTTGATAAGCCCCCGTCTATTCGCGCTTTGAAACGATTTGCGGTCGAATATGGGAAGGCAAAAGTTAAGCCTCCTGTTGGTGAACCGAAATTAAGCGGAAAAGTGGCTGTTGTTGGCGCAGGACCGGCCGGACTGACTGCAGCTTATGATCTGGCTCGAATGGGTGCAGATGTAACAGTTTTTGATCGTGAAGATAGAGCCGGCGGAGCTGTTCGTCATTACATCCCCCTATATCGACTCCCTGACAAAGTCGTAGATCAAGATGTCGAAGAAATTGCTGAGCAGGGTGTTAACTTTAAATTTGGGGTAGAGCTTGGCAAAGATATCACCATCGAAAAACTTGAAAAAGAAGGATACCAGGCCATACTACTGGCAATGGGGCTTCCTGTCAGCCGTGGATTGAATATTTCCGGAACTGAAGGCGATGGAGTATTAAACGCCCTGCCCTTTTTAAAAGCAGTTAAGCGAGAAGGTTTTAAATTTGAAGGTAGTCCTACAGTTGTTGTTATCGGTGGCGGGAATGTGGCTATGGATGTAGCCCGTTCTGCTATCAGAGCCGGAGCCGGCAAAGTAAAGCTTTCCTGTCTCGAATGTGATGATGAAATGCCGGCATTTGCTTGGGAAATTGAAGAAGCCAGAGAAGAAGGAGTCGAGATTAATACATCTTGGGGTCCGAATGCTATTCTCAGGGATAATGGTAAAATCACCGGATTGGAAGTAATTGAATGCTCCTGTGTTTTTGATGATGAAGGTCGATTCAATCCGACGATGAACGAAGAGAATAAAGAAGTACTGACCGGAGACATTGTTATATTTGCGATCGGCCAGGGAGGAGATCCTGAACCGGTTCGCGGAGAAATTGATGTAGATGAGCGGGGAAGGGTTGTATACAACGGACGTTCAATGACCACTAGCCGCAAAGGCGTTTTCGGATGTGGTGAAATGATGATGGGACCGGGTTCTGCGGTTCAGGCAATGGGCAATGGCCGTGTAGCTGCCCAGGCTATAGCCCGGCATTTGGAAGGAGTCCCCTTTGACAGCGCTGAACTTACCGAAGTGCCTGTTCTCGATAAACTTGATGAGAAGGTAGCCGGTGAAATAGACAAATGTGAACGTTTGGCGATTCCGATGATGAGCCCGGAAGAAAGAGCGCGTCATTTTAAACAGGCTGAACTCGGATATGATGTTGAAACAGCTATTCGCGAAGCGAGACGCTGCCTCACATGTGCTGCCGGAGCCTGTCAGGACGAAGAACTCTGTGTTCACTGTCTCACCTGTGTTCGCATTTGCCCCTATGATGTTCCAATTGTTAATGAAGATGGTAAAGTTACTATTCGCCATGAACAGTGCCAGGCATGCGGCCTTTGTCTCAGTGCGTGTCCGGTTTACGCCATTAAATTCAGGGCTCCATATGTTGAGAACGCGATCAATTCAATTGAACCTGAAGTAGAGAAAGTACTGGCAAAGCGAAACGGTGAGCCGGTTATGCTAGCAGTAACCTGTGCGTACGGTGCCTTTGCAATGCCTGAATTTGTTAATAAAGAGCACAAGAATGTTGCTGTTGTTCGTTACCCATGTGTTGGCAAGCTCAATTCAATTCACTTGCTCAAGGCATTTGAATCAGGAGTTGATGGTGTTGTAGTGGTAGGCTGTAGTGAAAGCGAGAAGTTTAATTGCCAGTATAAAGATATTGCTAACTGGACCGAAAAGCGAGTTGGTCATGCCTGCGATCTGCTCGAAGCACTCGGCATGGAACGTGAACGTGTTACATATACCGAACTGGCCGGTGAAGAGATTGGTAATTTCGATCAGATTATTGCCGAAGCTGCTGAAAAATTAAAGTAAGCAGTCAGGATTAGTAACAGCTGAATTAATACTGTGTCCCCCGGTATTTGATCGTGCCGGGGGACACAGTATTTCAACTAAACCTATTCAATTAGTATGTTTTTTACCATCTGTCACAAATTAGGCAGGAAAGAAGGACACTTCGTCGAATAAAACAATAAAGCATTCCCAAACAGACTTATTTGCCAGAGGAGATCCAGTCTAGGTAGCTCGATTCAGTCTGCATATGAAAATTGCTTGGGATCACCTCGTCTCTTCACCGAGATGGGGTTTTGTTATCTTTGTAAGGACAGGTATTAAAAATGTCGCAGGGAATTCCGGAAGAAACAATTGATGAAATAAGACAGCACACAGACCTTGTTGCCCTGGTCGGGGAGTACCTTAAGCTTGAACGCAGAGGTAAGAATATGGTTGGTCTATGTCCTTTTCATAATGAAAAGACTCCTTCTTTTACTGTCTCTCCGGAAAAGCAGCTTTACCACTGTTTTGGCTGTGGAGCGTCGGGCAATGTTTTTAGTTTGATTATGCAAATGGAAAAGCTAACATTTCCTGAAGCTGCTAAATTTTTAGCCAGACGTGCCGGAGTAAAAATCCCTGAGCAGCAGGCAGCAAGGCCAGAGCGTGATCAGTTAAAAGAAAATATTTATAAATTAAATCTGATGGCAGCGCGGTATTACGCTTACCATTTAAGTAAAACAGCTTCAGGGAAAAAAGCGCTAGATTACCTGTTAAAAAGAGGAATTACTGAGAAGACTATAGAACTGTTTATGTTGGGCTATGCTCCGGCAGAATGGACCGGGTTTTTTAATTTTGCCAAAAAAAAAGGCGCTACGCCGGATCTAATGGTTAAAGCAGGGCTTGTATCGCCCGGCAGGGAAAAAGGTTACTATGACCGGTTTCGCAGCAGAATAATATTTCCAATATTTAATATTAACGGTAAAGTGACGGGATTTGGCGGTCGTGCCTTTGATGATGAAAAAAATAGTGGACCCAAGTACCTTAACTCGCCCGAAACAGCAGTATTTAGCAAAGGCAATATGCTTTATGGCCTTAACTTCGCTCGCGGGGAGATCCGGAAATCTAAGAAAGCTGTAGTAATGGAAGGATATACAGATGTAATCTCAGCTTATCAGGCTGGTATAAAGAATGTTGTTGCATCGCTTGGAACCGCTTTAACCACTGAACAGAGCAAGTTACTGCGCAACCAGTCTGATATAGTTATTACGGCCTATGATTCTGACAGTGCCGGTGAGGCCGCTACTTGGCGCGGCTTGGTTGTGCTTCAGTCGACAGGGTGTTTGGTTCATGTGGCCGAGCTGCCACAGGGAAGTGATCCTGACAGTCTGATCAGGGAAAAGGGAGCAGATTTGTTTAAAAGCCTGTTGGAAAATGCTGTGCCATTGATTGAATATAGACTTCAGCGACTAAAAGAGCGTTATGATCTAAATACTGATAATGGCCGGGTTAAGTATATCGAAGAGCTGATGCCTTTTCTTGTTGCAGCAGTTAACCAGGTAGAACAGGATTACTACCTGAAAAAGGCTGCGGAAGAGCTTGGAGTAGAAGAAGCAGCTCTGCGCAATGAACTTAAAAAACAGATTCGCAGAGGTAGTAAATACCGGGGAGAAAGAAAAAAGGACTCTTCAGACGAAGTAGAGACAATTGCAATTAGCCCTGCAGAAAAAATATTAATATCTTTAATGCTTCAGAGCAAGGAAATAGCCGAACAAGGGCGAAATGATATAAAGCCGGATTATATAAAAGGTTCGCCGGTGAAAATAATATTTGATGAAATATGGAACTTATATGATTCCGGTGGTGTCGTTACAGCTGAGAAACTGCTTAACCGGTTCGAGGATGATAACCTGGTCAGACTTGTTTCCATGGTAGTGACTGATCCAGCCTTGCAGGATCTGCAGCCCCGGGTAGCGAAACGTATGGCTGAGGATTCAATAGAATATCTTCGACGCCTTTGGTCTGCCAGGCAGCAAAGAGAGTTGAAGAAAAAAATTAAAGAACTTGAAGATCGCGGTTTAAATGACGAAATAGAAAATCTGTTACGGGAGCATCAGGATCTCTTGACGAATAAAGACGGCAGCCCTTACCGTTCTGGAAAAGGAGGGGATTTCAATGGCTAAAGATATAGAAAAGACAATTTCACTTGAAGATGCACAGCATGAGCTGGTTGAACGAGGTAAGAGTAAGGGGTCACTTAGTTATAAAGAGATCATTGAAACCCTGCAGCCATATGACTTGTCGGTAGAGTTTCTGGATAATTTCTATGATCGTCTTGCGCAGTATGGCATAGATATTATAGATGATCCGGCAACCGATGTCAGGGAATCATCTGATGATGACGATAATGAAGATGATTCCAAGTCAGAAAGTGCTGATATTACTAAAGTCCCTGATAGTGTTACGGTTAATGATCCTGTTCGAATGTACCTGAAAGAAATTGGGAAAATACCTCTGCTTACCTCTGAAGAAGAGATTGAACTTGCTCAGGCGATCGAACAGAACAATGAAGAAGCCCGTCGCCGACTGGCTGAGGCTAATCTGCGACTGGTTGTCAGTATCGCTAAAAAATATGTGGGACGGGGTATGCTCTTTCTTGACTTGATTCAGGAAGGCAACCTGGGTCTGATTAAGGCTGTTGAAAAATTTGACTACCGTAAAGGTTATAAATTCAGCACATATGCAACCTGGTGGATACGCCAGGCGATTACAAGGGCAATCGCTGATCAGGCTCGGACAATCAGGATACCGGTGCATATGGTTGAAACTATAAACAAGCTTATTCGCATATCGCGCCAGTTGGTGCAGGAACTGGGCCGGGAACCGATGCCGGAAGAAATTGCCCAGGAAATGAATATAAGTGAAGATCGAGTCAGGGAGATCTTAAAAATTGCCCAGGAACCGGTTTCCTTAGAAACCCCGATAGGCGAGGAAGACGATAGTCACTTGGGCGACTTTATTGAAGATCATGAAGCACAAGCTCCTGCTGATGCCGCAGCTTTTGAACTGCTCAAAGAGCAGCTTGAAGATGTGCTTGATACTCTGTCGGCGAGGGAAGAGAAAGTATTACGTCTTCGTTTTGGTCTTGATGATGGCCGTTCACGTACCCTTGAAGAAGTAGGGCAGTTTTTTGGGGTAACCCGTGAAAGAATACGCCAGATTGAAGCGAAAGCGCTGCGTAAGCTTCGCCATCCAATGCGCAGCAAGCGACTGCGCGATTATTTGGAGTAAAAGCATCTTCTTTACAGATCTAAACAATATGGGGGCATGGAAAACCACGCCCCTCTTTTTTTGTTTTGGACTGTAGTTTTATCTTTTCATCCGATAACCCGGAAGAATTACGAAGAAATCCTAAAATAATTACTGTTTGTGATGGCAAATAGTCTTGACGGGTTAGGCTGCATTAAGTATAATACTAATGCCAGTAATGCTCCTCAGTAGCTCAATGGCAGAGCGACCGGCTGTTAACCGGTAGGTTGCAGGTTCGAGTCCTGCCTGGGGAGCCAGAAAATCAAAGGCAGTACTTCATGGCAGAAGTACTGCCTTTTTAACAAGATCCTATTTAGTCGGATCTTAAATATTACTAGATGGTAAAGAAAAGCTATTCTATTAATACACTACCCTGCCTGCTTATCTTTACGCCATTCGCAGCGGTTCCTTTTTGAGCAGAAATCGCAGGGAGAAAAACTGTTATTCAGGTTATTCCCCCGGGGTATTACAAAAGAAACAGATTTTCTTGGAATCATCAGACAGCTTTCAGTCAGTCTTAACCCGATAATTTCGCCGGGTAAGGCTTTAAATACCTGACGCTGTTGTTCAATTGGCCAGCCTTCCTGTCCGGGTTGAGCGCGCATACCCAGATCCAACTTCATGTTGCAGGCCTCAGAGCTGATTATATCTTCAACAGTCTGAGAAACCTTGCTCACGGCAGCTATACCGGCGCCATCGAGAGCAAGTGCTTTGACAGGATCTTCGTTCATCATTTCCTCAATGCGTTTTTCCAGGGTTTCACCAATAGTACAGAGGGCGATATTCAGGTGGTCTGCACCGGCCAGAGCCCTGGCTACAAGAGATCCTTCAAAAAAACCGCCTTCAAAACTGATTTTTTTATGTTCAAAATCAGTCACATTTACAATGGTGTAAAGCGCTGCAGGTTCAATAAGAGAGTGAGTTTCATCTATAACTGACTCTGCAGTTTCACTAAGCCTGGCTGATGCACGACCTGGATCAATACCCTGGCCTTTCAAAATGTCTTCTTTCGTAAGCTGAAAATCAAAATCTTTAACTACTGTGTACATAGAATAAGCCTCCTGTTGTAAACGTACCTTTTTTTATTTTAACCTTTATTAAGGTTCTTGACAATAATCTGCAGGGTATGTTAAACTCATATAGCTGTTAAATAAGTGCTCTTTTAATAGGCCATTTACGATGACGGGGGCCCATAGCTCAGCTGGAAGAGCTACCGGCTCATAACCGGTTGGTCCCAGGTTCGAGCCCTGGTGGGCCCACCATTTTCTGGCCCCTTCGTCTAATCGGTTAGGACACCAGCCTTTCAAGCTGGCAACAGGGGTTCGAATCCCCTAGGGGTCACCATTATACCTGGGCGAATAGCTCAGCTGGGAGAGCACCTGCCTTACAAGCAGGGGGTCGGGGGTTCAAGCCCCTCTTCGCCCACCAGCAAACAAAAGGGTTTCAGGGATTTTATAAATCTTTGAAACTTTTTTATGTACATTTTATGTGTTTCTTTTTATTTGAATCACTCGAAAGTGAGTACTTCATTTTATTGCAAAAAATATATCAGCGATTTGTAAGGCAAATTATGAAATTTCTCATATTTAAGGTATAATTAATCTAAGGTTGGATCTATTACTTAATTCTCGAAAGGAGAGATTTAAATGAAAATATTAGTTTGCACTGATGGTTCGGATAACAGTAAGAAAGCTTTGGAAGAGGCAGCTGTAATTGCCGAAGGGTGTAAGGTTAATGAGGTAGCGTTAATTCATGTATACGAGCCGAAACTAGATCCAAAAGCTCCATCATGGGGCAGCAGGGATTATGCTTTAACAGAAAAGGATAATGAATATATATGTAAACTTCTTGAGGAAGAAAAAGAAGACAGAAAAAGAATTCTGGAGGATGCCGTAAAGTTTATGAAAGATAGAAATGTAAATGCACGCGCAATCTTAGAGGAAGGACATCCCGCCCATACCATAGTCAATCTGGCTTCTCAAGAAGGATTTGATATGATTATCATGGGCAGCAGAGGATTGGGAGGCTTGAAAAAGGCTTTTCTGGGGAGCATAAGTAGTGCAGTGATTCAGGAAGCAGAGAATTGCACAGTAGCAGTTGTAAAATAATCTGAAATAATTTATGTGGTATAAAAAATTTTAAAGGGAAAGGAAGTTTATAAAGATGATCCTGGCAAACGGGTTGGCGATAGGAGTCATTACCGTTATATTTGGCATCATTGTAATGATTTTCCCTAAAATACTTAACTATCTTATTGGCATATACCTTATAATCGTAGGTGTATTGGCTATTATCCAGGCTTTATAAAACAGGTTTTTAGGTTGAGTTTATAATAATAAAGTTGAAAAAGAGTTTCCCTTCGAAAGGGGAGCTCTTTTTCAACCCATATGGGAATTCATTATATAGCTGATAAAAAATAATTATTATTTCCGAGAGAATTAACTTTAAATTTCGTGGGTCATTAACCTTTAGATTCCTGTTTCAAATGCTATAATAAATAAACACAGCGAGGGTAGATCGAATTACTCCTAAACACAATACCAGCTTAAATTGTTACTATATACAATTATATATTTTAATCTTTATAATTAAACCACAAAGGAATTACGGGTTTCACTGTTGAAAATTAAGCTATAGGAAGATTCGGAATTAATTGAGAAACTGCGGTAATAAACCTATCAACTAATCTTACTGGTCATTAGAGACAATTTATTATTTTATTTTTTACAACAGTAAAAAGGGAGAGGATACTATGCAAAAAAAATACGATATTTTGATCCGCAATTCACAGCTTCGCGGTCAAACTGGCAAACTCTGTGATATTGCTGTAAAGGATGGTAAAATTGCTGCTATTGAGGATAAAGTTTGTAGTGAAGCGACTACAGAAATAGATGCTGGAGGTAATTTGGTTACAGAGTCGTATGTAAATACACACCTTCATCTTTGCAAAGTATATACTTTAATGATGATGGATGATGAGGCCATGAAATCTTACCAGAGTTCTGATAAATCAATGGGTAAGGCTATGACAGGCATTGAGCTTGCGATGAAAGTGAAAGAGAAGTACGATGAAAAGTGGATTATTGAAAATGTGCGAAAAGCGGTGGCGTTGGCTGCTTATTATGGTAACACACATATACGGGCTCTGGCTGATGTTGACAGCAAAGCTCGCCTGGAAGGAGTTAAAGCTCTCGTTAAGGCTCGTGAAGAATTTAAAGATATCGTGGATATTCAAGTGGTAGCTTTTGCCCAGGATGGATTGGTTCGGGAACCCGGCGCAGCCGACCTGGTCAGGGAAGCCATGAAAATCGGTGCTGATGTGGCGGGTGGTATTCCCTGGATCGAGTACACGGATGCTGACATTGCTGAACATGTTAAAATAATCTTTGATATTGCTGAAGAATTTGATGCTGATGTATCAATGCTTGTAGATGATGCCGGTGATCCGGGCTTAAGATCGATCGAACTGATGGCTGTCGAAACAATTAAGCGAAAGCGATTCGGACGTTCTCTGGCTCATCATG
>JAABTH010000001.1 GCA_011389985.1 Bacillota bacterium | reverse complement strand
TAAATTACATGTTCATATTTGGGGATATCACAGATCTGGATATCTGCAACTTTTCCCACTTCCAGTGAGCCATAATCCCGATCAATACCCAGAGCTTTAGCCCCGCCAAGAGTTGAAGCTAACAGTGCCTCAGCAGGACTCATTTTGTACAACCGACAGGCCAAAACCATGACGAACTGCATTGATTCTGTCCAACAGCCGGGACATAAATTTGTAGCCAGTGCAACTGCCATGCCCTGCTCTTTCATCTCCAGGTAATCGAAAGGTTTATGGTGCTGCACTGCAAAATCAAGCGCCGGCATCAGTACTCCGGTAACATCTGCATCTACCAGCTTTTTCATCGCTGCTGTTGGAGTATAGTTCAGATGATCAGCTGAGACCATTTTCATCTCTGCCGCAAGATCAGAACCCCCGATATATGAATAAGCATCTGTATGGATCTTTGGCTTTAAACCAAAATCAAGGGCAGTTTTTAAAACTAATTCCGATTCTTTTACCGAATAATGCCCGTCATCACACCAAATATCACAGAACTCCGCCAGACCTGATTCAGCAACCCGGGGTATCATTTCTTTGATCAAATTATCCAGATATACCCCGCGGGGGATATCATCAGGCCAACCATGAGCGCCTAAAAATGTTGAAAGGATTTCAACCGGAAGGCTCTTTTGGAGAAGTTTATTGACCTTGAGAATTTTAATTTCATCATCGCTTGTCAGGCCATAACCACTCTTACTTTCAACTGTTGTCGTTCCGGAAGATAGCATCCTGGTTAATCTTGAAAATGCCGACTGAAATAGCTCATCTTCAGATGATCTCCGTGTATCCTCAACAGTAGCCATAATACCGGTTTTAATCCCTTTTTCCTCCAAATCAGACAGATCACAGCCAGTCAGTTTAGCGGTATATTCTTCGACCCTGGAACCGCCAAATACTAAGTGGGTATGGCAGTCAACAAAACCAGGTGCGACTACCTTACCGGCAGCATCAACCGTTTTGGGCCTGCCGGTTTTCTGCAAAGGCGCGATTTCCTCTTCCGGGCCGACAGCGATAATTCTTTCTCCTCTTGCTGCCAGCCAGCCATTTTTAATCACTTTAAAATTATTGCCCGGACCAGAGCAAGTTACAAGCTCTGAAGCATTAGCAATGATCAGATCCGGACTATCTGTCGCCATCATGCTTGCTCAACTCCCTTCAAAAACCCGGTGTCCGGATTATAGATCTTTTGGTCCAAAAGTTGCTTCAGTAGTCCACCACAGAGGAACTTTAATTGATTCACCGGTTAGATTACCATTCCCAAGAGCAACTTCTTTAGCTTTTTCGTACCCTGCCTGAGCATGCCGGACAACTCCGATACCCGAGTCTACAGTCATGCAAACGGAAAGCCTGAGATCCGCTTCATCCGTGCCATCGGCAATCATAGTAACCCCTGTATGCACCGCTTCGCCCATCGAGTAATTAGCCTGTATTGCTATTAAATCAGACATCCCAATAGCATTTAACAGCCCGTTTAACATTGGCCAGTCCGATATAAGGTCACTACCGTCCGGCATATTCTCTGATTCGAAAGTAGGGTTAACTATAGAGCCGGAATCTAGATTATCTCTTGAAAAAGCCACAGGGCCTTTCACTTCGCCTGTTCTAATCAAAGCATTTACTGCAAGGGCAAATCTCTTACGCTGCCCGAAACCAAGATAACAAATCCTTGCCGGCAAGGCTTCAATCGGAATATGCTGCCTGGCAAGCCCGATCCATCTTGTTACTAAAAGATCATCTTCAAACATCTCAAGGCAAAGATCATCAAGTTTGCTTAAATCACTCGCTTCACCTGATATACAAGTCCAGCGGAAAGGGCCACGCCCTTCACAGAATAAGGGCCGGATATATTCGGCGACAAAACCAGGTATTATCATTGCCTCTTCTTCCGGCATCCCTGCGTCACGACATTCTTTGCGGATACTGGTTCCATATTCGAAAGTGGGGATTTCCCTTTCATAGAACTCATTCATTGCCCTAAGCTGCCTGATCATAGTCTCCTGTGCTTTTTTAAGATAAAGTTCCCTGTTTTCAATTCTCAGTCGGTCAGCTTCCTGGGGGGTAAAACCGGATGGGATATAAGAAAGAGGATCGTGACAGGGGCACATCTCTGTAACGATATCCGGGCTAAACCCCTTTGCTAGAGCCTCTTCAAAAATATCAGCAGCGTTGCCAACAACGCCGATGCCAATAGTTTCTTTTTTCGCAGCAAACTCTTTCGCCATTATAATCGCTTCGTCCAGTGAACCTACCAAAACATCCATAAATTTTTTACTTATACGTCTTTCGATAATCTCCCTGTTAGCATCACACAGTATAGCTACACCTCCATGCATGGTCATCGCCCTGGTTTGATTGCCACCCATCCCACCAGCACCTGCCGTCAATAAAATTTTACCAACGAGCGAGTCATCATAGCATTTTCTGGCCACCGCTGAAAGGGTTTCAAAAGTTCCCTGAATTACTCCCTGGGTGCCAATATATTCCCAGGGAGCAGCTGTGTACTGGGCAAACATTGTTAAATTTTTGTCCTGCAATTCGTAAAAAATAGGCCAGGTTGCTTTCATTATATTAGTGTTGGCCATCACAACTGTCGGGGCTAGCCTGTGCGTTTTAAAAACTGCTACAGGCATTCCTGACTGCATGACCAGTGTCTCGTCATTTTCCAGATCTTTTAAGGCTTTAACTATGGCGTGATATGATTCCCAGTTTCGGGCACACTTGCCGATGCCTCCATATATAACCAATTCTTCCGGTTTTTCTGCGTTTTCCATGTTATTTTCGAGCATGCGCAGGATGGTCTCCTGTTTCCAACCTTTGCAACGTAGGTTCGCTCCCCGCTCTGCCTTAACAGAATAATAGATTTCCGGTTTTGTCAATTTGATTACCTCCTCAACAATAATTACTTGATACTACAACGCAACTATCATGCCAAGTTGTTATATAAAAGTTTGGCCTGTATTTTTTTTATAATGCAGATTAAATTTTAGTTATCAGTTGGTAGTTAGAAAAGGAAATATTATCAGGAAGAAGAAGTAAGCTTTAATATCCAAAAGATTTGACTGGGGATGTGAATAAATGGAAGGGTTGTTTTTAATTGAATTACTGGAAGAATATATAGATGGTTGCATAGTATTAGATGAAAGTGATCAAATTATTTTTGCTGATCGAAAAATAAAACCGTTATGCACCAGGGAAGTTATATATGGTAATTCACTATCATCTGTGATTGATATTGATCTAAAATCCTTGAAAAAAGATGGCGAGACCTTACATACTATAAGAGATAAAGTATATGAGGTAAAGTTAAAGCTATGCCAATCTGAAGAAAACGAATACCAGATTATTATTTTTAACAGCATGGTAGATTTTTGCAATGATAGTGTTAGGCTTTATTGCCTGGAAGAGATTATTGATAACATCTATGAGGGTGTCATTATCAGCGACCATAATGGCAGATTAGTTCTATATAATAAGTCTCAAGAAGAATTGGAAGGATTAAAAGCAAAAAATATACTAAGAAAATATCTCTGGGATGCATATGGATACAATAATCCAGAGCTGTCTGAGCACAGAGAGGTGTTTAATTCCGGCAAACCGATATTTAATGCTTATAAGGCACATGCATTTACTAATGGCGAAGCTAAATATCTTTCATATAGCACATATCCAATTTATAAAAACGGCAAGACCATTGCCGTCTATACTGTCAGTAAAAATGAAACGTCATTAAGAAACCTGCTACACGAAACCATTGATTTAAAAAGACAATTATTCTCAAATGATAGTAGTCAAAGCGAAAGACCGATAAACAGAAATGGCACAAAGTATACATTTGATAATATAAAATCAGAAAGCAAGAAGATGAAAGGTCTAATTAAAGAAGCCCAGAATGTTGCTTTAATGCAGACCAATGTACTAATTGTAGGTGAAACGGGAACAGGAAAAGAGCTTTTTGCCCAGAGTATCCATAACTTTGGTCAGAATCAAAACGAACCATTTATTGCTATTAACTGTGCCGCTATCCCTGAAAATTTACTTGAAAGTACACTCTTTGGTACTGTTAAGGGTTCCTATACTGGTGCAGTAGATCGAATTGGTTTATTTGAAGCAGCCAAGAAGGGGACCTTGTTTTTAGATGAAGTCAATTCACTCCCAATCACGCTACAAACTAAACTTCTTCGGGCGGTTGAAGAAAAGCTTATTAGGAAAATCGGGGGGTTAAATACAATACCAGTTAATTGTAGATTAATCTGTGCTACTAATAAAAACCCTGCGGAATTAATCGAAAGAAATATTCTACGAGAAGATTTCTATTATAGAATTGCTGGAGCGATTATTCAAATACCGCCTTTAAGAGAACGCGATAAGGATATTATTTATCTCTCTTATTATTTCATCAATAAACATAAAAAGCTGTTAGGTAAGAAAATTGAATTTTTGGTGAATGAACTTCAACAGACATTAATTAAATATCAATGGCCGGGGAATATACGTGAACTTGAACACACCATACAATCTGCAATGATAAAAGCTGATGGAAAGCAATTAGGCGTTGAACATTTACCAGACTTCTTTATAGACAGTCTCGTCCAACAAGACGATTTGAGTTCTCGCACAAATTCAACTCAATCATTGCCCAAAATGCTAAATACGTTTGAAGCAAGGATACTTCGAAAAAGCTTGTTGAAAAACAACTGGCATTTGACTAAAACATCTAAAGAATTAGGTATAATAAGACAAAGCCTGGATTATAGGATGAAAAAGCTTGATATTACTAAACCTGAATAGTATTCGCATAAAATTTATGCATCACTAATATTTTAAACTCTATATCATTAATAGTGGTAGGGGCTATCCGAAAATGCATAACATTTATACGATTTGCATAACTTTTATCCTTGATACGGTCAGGCATAGTTAAATCTATTTTGCTTGTATAGTTAACAATAATGCTTATGTTTCAATAATTGCGTTGAATAATCTTGTGAATAATTGTATGATTCTCTTCGCTTGACTCAGGCGTTCCTCATATTCCCTTTCAAAAGAATGCATTGCTCCATTAAATACAGTTAAATCTTAATGTGTATGTAGCAGCCTATAGCATAGGGTTGTTAATTTGAGCAGCTAAATGTTCATTTTTTTCTTGCCATGATTAATTATTATTTCTAGAAAGAAGTTGCATTTAACCAAGATTTATGTATAGGCTGTGGGCTTTGCTCTAACTCTTGTCCTCAAGGTGCTATTAAAATGTTAAAAATGTCGCCAACATAACATATCCAAAGAAAGATTGCTTGTGTGTAAATGGTTGCATACCAAAAACCCTCCAATACTTCTTTTGTCTTGAGAATGCTGTCGGATTATAATCCTGCTAGCGATGTACATGTTCGTCAGGTTCTAATCCACCCGGATCTCCTTCTTAGAGGGGAAATAAATCTTCCCGAAAAGTAATCCACTTGTTCAGTCTCTTATTAAGGTTCACCTTAATTCTTACAACAAGCTTATAATCTGCCTGGATATAGCCGGCGATAGTTCATTAGTCGGCTCATCCTTTAGAATATTGATTACCTTTTCCCGGGCCAGATCCAAACAGTCTTTACTGCCCAGCTGCTCCCAGACTTCATACATCATTCTGTTAAATACTGCAGGCATCCAGATCTCATTACGAAAATGTTTCATGGTATGATCTTCACCAAGATAATGGCCTGCCGGGCCAACCTCTACAATGGTATCGACGCCGATTGTATCGCTGTTGATCGGGGTTCCTGCCCCGATATACCGAACAGCGCTGATAAAATCATCACACATTACCAGGAAAGGCAGTGATCCGGTTTTTCCACAATCAAGGTAGCCCACGTCGTGAACCAGGTTGGCGCCGCACAGCTGGTTAAGCAAAAGACCAATTGCCGCTTCCATCCCGGCCTGGGCGTCGGGCACAGGAGCATTGCAGCAGCCCGCCTCAGTGAAATTGGGTAACCTGTAATACTGAGCAAGCTCTGTCATAGCAGCATAGTTCATCGCCGCCTCCGGTGAGCCATAAAGCGTCGCCGTAGTTTTCATATCCATCGGGGTTGCCCCACCGCCAATAATAACGGCAGCGCCCTTTTGCTTAAGCTGGGCTATAACAAGGCCGGAAAGAGATTCCGCGTTCATCTGCACAATTGTGCCGGCCTTTGTTACCGGGCAGGTTCCTCCGGCAACAACACCGGGTGTATAAATAACCGGTATGCCATGTTCTATGCAGGCAAACATTTTAGCAATACCATCATAAGTATGGACCAGGGGTGAAATTGGTTCATCGTAGATAATAATATAAGGTTTAGCCCGCAGGTTGTCATAAGAACCGGCCGCGGCAGCGGCCATTTCGATAATTGTCCTGGTGTGCTCTTCACTCAAAGCGGTAAAGATAACTGGCTTGGCCGTATGTAGGGTGAGCGCTGCAAATTGGTGCAGGCAGCCTCTTGCAGCCTCTACATCGCCTGGTATGGCGTAGCTCATCACAAAATCAAAATTAGGAAGATTTTCCATAATAGCTGCAGCATTAATGATATCTTGTTTAACAGATCCCCGCCTTTCTCCCGTTTCAAGATCAAGGTGAAAGGGCAAATCTGAACCAGTGCCATAATAAGTGCAATTCTTTTCCAGGCTCATCGCCGGTTCGCCCTCACGGCTGTAAATATTGACTTTTGAAGGAGCAAGTTTGATTGCTTCATCGACGAGCCAGCCCGGAATTCTGGCCACGCGGTCTTTTACTATACACCCTGCATCTTTTAAAAGTCTGAGGGCTTGATCATGATCAACCCTTACACCAACTCTCTCAAGAACATCAATTGTAGCGCTGTGAATCTCTTCGATCTGGCTTTCGCAGAACCAGCTTAACTTCGGGGATAACTGTTGACTATAATTTGAACGATACGCGGTTATTTTGAACACCTCCGAATTATCAACATCACAATGAATAATTATTACTATTTTATCATAAGAGGACGCATATTAATCTTGATTGTTAAGATTAAACCCGGCATCAAAAGTATATAGATTTCTTTCTATTCCCTTTTTCCACCTGGTCTTTATGGTAGCCCTGATTTCCTCAGGGTCGATAAACCGGCCCAATGAAGAATGGCGACATACAGCTCCTAAAACATAAACATTTTCAGGGACGGGCTGTCCTTCAAATTGCGGTCTTTCTTCAGGTTTGATGTGGATAGTCCTTCCACCTGTTTTGTTAATCTCTGCTAAAACTTCTTCTACTGCCGGATATGGCGCTTTTCCAAGCATTACAGCCGTAGGAGACCAGACCGAACTGTAAAGGGCAAAATCACCATCCGGTTTAAAGTAACGCAGTGCTTTCAGCGATTCGGAAAGCTCCATGGCAATAACCAGGTTAGCTCCTTTTTCAGCGATACTTGGACCCACATTGTAACTACCCAGACGCAGCTGAGCTTTAACAAAACCACCCCGCTGAGCCATCCCCTTGGTCGGGTAAAAATTGGCAGGAATATCAAGTTTTAAGGCCGCTTCGGCAATAATTTCACCGATTGTAAGTATACCCTGGCCGCCTACGCCAACCAGATAAATATCATAATACATCTTTTACAGGCCCCCTTTCAATCGCTTCGCGATTGCACACCTGGCTGCAAAGACCGCAGCCATAGCATAAAGCCGGATCTATAACGATCGATTCCTCTCCGAGAGAAATTGCCGGGCAGCCGGTAACAGTAATGCACAGCTTGCATTTATTACAGTTATCTTCAATAACCGTGCTTTTCCCGTAACGTTTACCCTGACGCATAGCCTGAATTGCACATTCCTGGCGGGATAGAATTACCTTTACACCGGGAAGAGTCATCGCTTCGCGAATTGCCGCAGTAGACTCTTCAAGTTCGTATGGATTAATCATTTTAAAATGATCGATACCCAGAGCCGGCAATATTTTAGCCAGATCAAGACGCTGATTGCCTGGCTGCTGAAACTTTTCATCAGTACCCGGGCTGACCTGCATTCCGGTCATACTGGTCCAGCCGTTATCCATTATAATCAGCGTTAATGGAACCTGGTGCTGAATAGCATTTACCAGAGATGGTATGCCTGCATGGAAAAATGTAGAATCACCTATGGTGGCGATAACCGGGGTTTTTACCCCGCTGTGATAATAGCCCTGGGCAAATCCGATGCTTGCACCCATCGATATCTCTGTCCATACCGTGTTAAATGGCGGGTTCATGCCAAGAATGGTGCAGCCGATGTCACCGGTGACCACCACTTCATCTTTTTTAAATTTAAGCTCTTTTATAGCTTTATTGATTGCCAAGAATGTTCCGCGGTGTGGGCAGCCGGCACAGGTGGTAATAGGCCTTGAAGCAGTAAGTTTCTCACCTTTATATTCATCTCCGAAAATACCGGCGGGTAAATTAAGAGTAAACGCTGCCGCGATCCCTTTAACCACTTGTTCAGCGGAATAATCACCAATTCGGCTCAGGGTGCCGTCAAGTTTGCCGATTATCTTTCCGGAAAAACCAAACTTATGAGCCTCGATATAAAGATCTTTTTCCAGGTGGGGCTCGAGCTCTTCCAAAATAAGCAGGGATGAACAATGCTTGATTAAGCTTCTAACCTCTTCAGCAGGAAAAGGCACAGTCGCTGTCACTTTTAAAGTTGAAACGGGACCGATTTTGAAACCATGTTCTTCAACCAGCCTTAAACCTTCTTCCAGGTAGGGGAAAACAGCTCCGGCAACAATAATGCCAAGGCCGCCGGCTTTAGGAGAAAGCGATAACCTGTTTATCTTTTTTCCCCTGATGATCTCTCCTGCTTCACTCAAGCGCTCAATTACATCACTGTGCTGATCGAGGCAGATTGCTGAACCGGCTTTTGTATACTTGGCAATATCTTTTATCAGTTTCGGTTCGCGCTCCGGGAACACAGGAGGGTCCTCTAGATCCATTCCACCATATGAAAGAGCAGTAGCCGTTACCATCCTGATAAAAACAGGGGTCCCGGTTGACTCTGACAGCTCAAAGGCAAACCGGGTTAAGCTGTAAGCTTCTTCAACCGAGGCAGGCTCAAGCATGGGCATATCCGACATCAGGGCAAAACCTCTTGAGTCCTGCTCGCACATCCCTGCACTAACACCGGGATCATCAGCAACATATACTACCAGAGCACCGCTGCAGCCGGAATAAGCAACAGAAGCCAGTGAATCATAGGCCACGTTCAGACCGGACATTTTCATGGTGCATAAAGCACGCTGTCCCGCCCAGGAAGCAGCCGCTGCAATTTCAAAAGCTACCTTTTCATTACTGCTCCATTCAACATATACACCTTCCGGTTTATTCTTCAACAAACTTGTAATTACTTCTGACGAAGGGGTTCCGGGATAACCTGAAACAACCTTAACTCCGGCCCGGAGTGAACCGTACGCAATCGCTTCATTGCCGGATATAAATTTTAAGCTCAAATCAGCACCTCCTGTACAATTTTCTGTATTAATTCTAAACAAAAAAAGAGCGCCAGAATCTAGAACACTCTCTTGTCTGTTGTCTAATGTGCCTGTAAAAAGCATTAACTATTTGGTTTGTTACTGCAAGGCCGGGCTGACACCTGCAATCTGATATTGCCTGACTTTTATCTGGTGTCTATATGGTAAGTGCCGAGGCCAATTGCCTCATGCTCAAAACCTTTAATCGGAGCTCCAATCGTTCCGTATAAAACTACCATGATCCAATTTTCTTCCCTGTTGCAGTCAGACTTGATCGGTCCACACACCACCGAATAGCTTAACCCTACGGTCCTTACAATGTTACCCAATTCAAGCTGGCCCCGGCAAACTCCGAGCAAAGCATCAATTATAGCATGGTAAAGAGCATGTTCCTGGTGATATGTGTCGGAAATTATCCCTTCTCGGCGCGAAGCTGTCTCAATAGCGGCAATAACCTTATCCATTGACATTGAACCTACCTGGCTGCGGATAGCCTTATAGCCCAGTTTTCGCGCCTCGCTAATTAACGTTTCTGCCTCTTCACCAGCTTCGGCAATGGCGATACCTATAGCAATACTACCTAAAGTACTCAAATATTATATCCTCCGAGAGCGGTTTAAACGCTGTTGTGAAATTAAACACAACTTTATTTTACTATAAATACCGCTGAAATCAATGTCAAATATATCCGGTTTTCAGGCTCGGATTATCCGCACATCCCCGACAAATATATCATCCTCTTTCAGGAATACAGGATTGAGATCCATTTCTGTAATATCCGGATACTTAAAGGGTAATAAAGAAAAGCTGACAAGCATTCTTTCGAGCAGATCGAAATTGACTGCCTTCTGCCCGCGCATACCTTCCAGCAAAGGTAAAGTTTTTATTTCCCTGATCATCCCGGCTGCTCTCTTTTGGGTCAGCGGGGCAAGCCTTAAAGCAATATCTCCAATGATTTCCGTGTATATACCGCCCATGCCGAAAGCAACAACCGGGCCAAACTGCGGATCGCGATAGAGCCCCAGTATTACTTCCCTCGCATCTTTAATCATAGGATAAATTACAACGCCTCGAAAATCTTTCCCGGCTGCACCATCTTCTATCTTTTCAAAAGCAGCCTCAACCTCTTTAGCACCCATAATATTTATTATTACCCCGCCATATTCCGACTTGTGCAGGATATCAGGAGAAACAACTTTCATAACAACAGGATAGCCTATCTCCGCTGCAGCGCCAACTGCATCATCCGGGTTTAATGCAAATAAAAACCGCGGCACGGGCAGATCGTTTTCCTTTAACAAAGTCATCGCTTCAGGCTCGAGCAATTGTCCCCGGGCGGGCAGACCTGTCACCGGTCCGTCATATTTTAAAAGGGCTGCCTCTTTCTGCTTTCCATTCTCATATTCCGCCATTTTAGCCAACACTGAAACTGCCCTTTCTCCTGTTGCATAATTTGGCAGTCCGCACTCCTTAAAACGCTTTAATGCTTCTGTTACTGTATTGCCCGCCATAAAAGTGGGAACAACCGGTTTTTCTGTATCCATTGCTACCTGGCATACCCCTGCGGCAATCGGCCCCGAGGCAAGACTGGGGGTGCCCACGTAAACTGCGACAGCAGCATCATATTCTTCCAGTACAGCCATAAGCGCTTTTCTGTATCCTTCTTCAGTTCCCTCAACGGTTAAATCAATAGGGTTTTTCAGGGCACACTGGGGAGGCAGAAAAACTGAAAGCTTTTCACGGAGTCTTTTGCCCGGTTCGGCTAGATCCAAACCGATAGATTCAGCATGGTCTGCAGCCATCACCCCTGGACCTCCTGAATTTGTCACAACTGCTAGACGCTTCCCTTTCAAGGGGGGGAGGGATGTCAATCCCTTACAGAGGTCAAACATTTCCTCCACGTTATAAACTCTCATAGCGCCACAATCAAGCAACACACTGTCAAAAACAGCATCTGAGCCGGCCATTGAACCGGTATGCGACTGAGCAGCCCTTCTGCCTGATTCAGTTCGTCCTGATTTGATCACGACAAGCGGTTTTGTCTTTGTTAACCGGGAAGCAACTTCATAAAAACGACGCCCGTCTTTTACACTTTCCACATATAAAGCCACAACTTCAGTTTCGCTGTCGTTGATCAGATATTCCAGAAGATCTGTCTCATTTATATCAGCAGCATTGCCGTAGCTGATAAATTTTGAAAACCCCAGGCCCTGTTCTTCAGCCCAGGAGAGAATTAAACCACCAAGAGCGCCACTTTGAGAAACAAGGGCTGTTTTGCCCAGTGGCGGTACTGTTTCAAGGGTCAGAGAAAGATTGTGGTGGTTATTGATTATGCCTGCACAGTTAGGACCGGCAAAGCGAATTTTATATCTGTCTGCAATAGCTTTAAGCTCGATTTCGCCATCGATGTTGCCGGTTTCAGAAAATCCGGCAGTAATTACAATCGCCGCCTTAACGCCGGCTTTTCCGCAATCTTCAAGAATTGCGCTGACAGTTGATGCAGGTGAAGCTATAACAGCCAGGTCTACCGGGCTGCCAATAACACTTACCGATTCAAAACCGGGTACTGTACCGACTCCCTGTGATTTGGGGTTTACAGCAAAAACGTTGCTGAAACCACCTTCAACCAGCTGGCTGATCAGGGTATGGCCAATTTTACCTTCAGCGGCAGAGCCGATAACGGCGACTGCCCGGGGATAGAATAACGGATGGAGCATCTTAACATCTCACCTTCCTCAAACCTTTGCGCTCACAATTTCTTTCAGTTTCTCCAGGAACTTTTTGTTTTCCATATCCGTACCAATTGTCACCCGGGCATGTTCAGGATAACCATAGATACCGCCCGGTCTTATAATAATGCCTTTTCTAAGCAGTTCCTGAAAGAGCTGATCTGTTGGCTGTCTGAAATCAACAAAAATAAAGTTGGTCTGAGTGGGGTAACAGTAAAAACCAAGCGACTTAAGCTCGCCGAAAAGTAATTCTTTTCCTCTTTCAACTGTTTCAAGGCTCCTCGTAACGTGCTGATCATCTTCGAGCGCAGCAGCTGCAGCAACCTGGGCAACACGGTTCACATTGAAGGGTTCACGCACGGAATTCAGATCTTTTATTATCATTTCGTCAGCTATAGCGTAGCCCACCCGCAAGCCTGCCAGGCCATAAATCTTGGAGAATGTTCGAAGCGCTATAACAGGATATCCGCTCCTGATATAATCCAGCGCATTGAAATAATCAGGTTCGGTCACATATTCATAATAGGCTTCATCAAGCACAACCAAAACGTTCCCGGGTAATTGATCAAGCGCTTTCTCAAGTTCAGGTTTTGTCAGAATGGTTCCTGTCGGGTTATTTGGGCTGCATAAATAGAATATGCGAGTATGTTCATTAACTGCAGAAAGCATCGCATCTAAATCATAGCTGAAATCTTTTCTAAGAGGAACCACCTGTGGTTTGCCGTCCATCACCCTTGTTGCAAATTCATATTGGGGAAAGCTTGGATCAGGCATTACTGTTTCTTCGCCGGGGTTAATGTAAGTGCGGGCAATCAGTGAGAGAGCCTCGTCAGCTCCATTCGTGACCATTAGCTGGCCGGGATCAACTCCAATTTTACTGGCCAACGCATTGCGCAGATAGTGACAGCTTCCATCAGGATATAGGTTCACATGATCGGCTGATTCAATAATTGCTCGAACGGCCAGGGGAGAAGGCCCCAGAGTATTTTCATTAGAGGCCAGTTTTGCTTCAACTTTTACACCCAGTTCACGTTCCACCTCTTCAACAGGTTTACCGGGCACATAAGCCTTAATTGTATCCAGGTTCGCACGCTTACTGATTATTTGCATCTTTTCCCCTCCGAAAATAAATTAAGAGCACGCGGGATAATACCCCGGTGCTCCCTCATATCTGTTAGCTATGAGCAGCAGGTTTAAAAAATGTTACTAATTCTGCTTTTCTTAATACCAATATTATCTTACCAGTGCCTGTTGTGTCAACAATATCTCAGGAATTCTTGGAAATCTCAGAAAAGTGCAGGTAAACCGAGAATAGAGCGGGCCTCTGCCGGTGTAGCAGGCTCACGACCGTAAAAACGGGCCAAAGCAACGATTCTTTCAACCAGTTTAAGATTTGAAGCAGGCTTTCCGGCTTCCAGTTCCAGAACATCTTCAAGACCGGTGCGAACATGCCCGCCCAGAATAAGAGCAAGGGCACTCAATTGCCGGTGGCTACTGCCTATGCTTGTCACAGACCACGTGCAACCGGCAGGCAAACTTTCCACCAGAAAAAATAAATTGCGGGGGCTTCCGCTGATAGATCCGGGCACACCCAGAACAAGATTAATGTGCATGGGCCCTTTCAGGATCTTTTTTTCGACCAGATAGATGGCATACTCAAGGGCTGAAAGATCGAAAACCTCTATTTCAGGCTTAACGCCATGATTCTCCATTCGCCCGGCAAGCTCTTTGATCAACGCCGGCGGGTTATAATTAACCGAACGGGCAAAATTTGTTGATCCGGTTGAAAGGCTGGCCATTTCAGGCTTTAGGGCTATGCAGGCGCTGCGTTCATCAGCGCTTTTGCCGGCACGCGCACCGGTAGATAACTGAATAATGATGTCGCATTTTTCACGGATTAGTTCTGTAATTGCCTGAAACAGATCCGGGTCGGCTGAAGGTTTACCTTGTTCATCCCGGGCATGAATATGGGCAACAGATGCACCGGCTTTGTAACAGCGGTATAGATCCTCTGCAATCTCTTCGGGAGTTACCGGCAGGTAAGGATTTGTTTTCCTGGTAGGCACATTTCCTGTTGGCGCAACCGTTACGATCAACTTATCCATATTAAGCCTCCCTGTTTTAATCTCTCGCTTAAAACTTTACATCATCCCGTTCAGCTTTTACCAAGTGCTTCTTTAATCTCTTCTTTCACAGCCGGTAGATCTTCTCTTTTCAGAGCCACATCCAAAACTTTCCTACTTTTAAGCCCGCCTATACGTCCCAAAGCCCAGGCGCTGTAGCGACGAACTATATCTTCGGGATCTTTAAGAGCATCCGCTATCAGTCCAATATAAGCATCATCTCCGCGGTTGCCAAGAGCAATGGCAGCATTGCGCTGGATAAACTTCTTCTCCCAGATATAACCATAAAGAAGTTGTTGCACTTTCTCCCTGAAATAGCGATCATCCATACCGAGGAGAACCTCGGGCGCAAACCCGGGTGCTGCCTCCTCAAGGTATACATCAGGTAGCAGCTCCTGGTTTAGGCGTTTTTGATTTTTTGGGCATGCATCCTGACAGAGATCGCAACCATAGATCCATGAGCCCATTTTTTCACGGATATCATTGGGAATATCTTCAGGTGCGCCGGGGAAATTTCCGGCGCCGTAAGTGTTGAAAGCAATACAGCGAAGGGGATCCATTTTAAAGGGAGCATAGAGCGCACCTGTTGGGCAGGCCTCGATGCAGCGGCGGCAATCATCGGGGCATCCTGATTCGGCATCTGCACTTGTTGGATCTAATTCGGCGCTGACGGCCATTGCCACGATCCCGATATAACTACCCCTGCCAGGGGCATAAACAAAAGTATTGCAGCCAAACCTGCCTACCCCTGCCCTTACCGCTGCCTGACGTTCCGGCATAGCCGGTCTTATACCCACTTCCATTCCCTTCTCTTCAAGAAACTCCCTGATCAGGCGTAGGCGGCTTCCGAATAAGCGCTTTTTCCCGGGATACAGTCTTGACTGGTAAGCCTTGCCGATCCGGCCGAGAAGCTCTTCCGGATAAGCCTGCTTGTAGTAATCATATAAAAGGACAACAATCGATTTGGCCGAGGGGAGAACAAAATGGGGATCAGCCACATGAGCAAGCTGCAGCAGTCTTTCACTAATCCAGCTGTAACCTTCTTTTCTCTCTTCTAGAGCGCTAATGAGCTGAGGAAATGGATCAGCGGTTGTAAAGCCTACTTCATCAAAACCTATCTCCAGAGCATATTCCCTGATTTTCCTTTCCACCCAAACCGCCTCCCCTTTTTACAATTATAACATTTAGAGCTTAAGCGGGTATTTGCCATATTTTTTTACAGCCCCGGCCATGGCCAGCACATTATCTTTCTTAACGTAGCCGGGCAGGCAGTTGGCACTTCCCAAAATGTATCCTCCACCCGGGCCGGCCGATTTAATGCATCTTATTACTTCTGCCTCCGCTTCAGCAGTGGTACCTCTTGTCAGTGCATATGACAGGTCAACATTACCCCAAAGGCATACCCGCTCACCATAGCGCTTTTTGATTTTACGCAAATCCATACTTAAAGGATCAACCGGGTGGATACCGTTCATGCGCAGGGTAAGCAAGTCTTCCAAAATCGGACTGATGTTACCATCACTGTGAAATACCCAGGGGATTTTACAGGCATCTGCAACCAATTTTATTTTCGGCAAAAATATCTCTCGTAGAACCTGGGGAGAAAATAACGGCCCGCTGTTAAAAGCAATGTTATTATAGGTTATGATGAAATCAATTCCCACTGAATTTAAGCGATCGACTATAGCACTGTTCCACTCTGTATAACGGTCGAGAATATTCTCGACAAGTTTTCTGTTGTCATATAAAGCTTCTGAAAATGCCTCAAAACCCATTGAACTGATCACACAATCCATGCCCCAGGCCATGTAGAGAAAAATTGCCAGATCTTCCCCAGCATATTTATCAACATAACGTTTAATCGGATCATACAGGCTTGCATCCGATGAATCAGGAAAAATCATTAAATTGAGGTCACGTTCCCTTTTGATCATGCCGTCAAGCTGAAATTCGTATCCGTTTTTAATTACAGTCTTATAAAACAGGGGCGACCAGTACTCTTTGCCCCGGTAATCAATTGCATCAAGACCCAGTTTACGGCAAAATTTGATATCGCTGTATTGTTCAGACTCCATAACCATAGCCCTGACAGCAGGATCCACATCGTCTGCAAAAGGGATCTGATCAGGTTCATTCAGGGCAAGCGCAGCCAGAATTCTTTCCCTGGATGTCATTTTCTTCATTAAGCTTTCTCTCCCATTCTGCTTTCCCGGTAAAAAAGAGTTGCAACAAACGACAGGGCGGCAAAAATAAAAGTAACAATAAAACCAATCCGGTAAGCTTCCAACGGATAAATGCGGGCGCCATCAATTATTAAACCCTGCCAGCCCTGATCTAAAATGTAACCGAAAAAAGGTTGTAATATTGCCATACCGAGGAAAACTCCAAGGTTCACTGCAGCCGTCACCAGGCCCGTATATCCGGGAATACTAACTTCACGGGCCATGGGGAAACTGAGCACAGTTGCTGCGCTCCCCAAACCCAGGAGCACACATAAAACGTAGATCAGCCACAAAGGAAGCAAGCCGCCCGGCCAGGCAGCAAGGGCTAACCAGAAAAGGGCAGCTAAGCCGATCAATACCACGGCAGGTGTTTTCCGGGAGCCGATTCGATCAGATATTGCCCCGGCAGACGGCGCTCCTACCATGTAACCGATGTAAGCGGCCACCATAAAACCCGATGCTCTTTCAATACCGATACCGTACACATGAACAAGGTATGAAACCCCCCATGTTCCGGCAAAAACAACAAAACCGCTGTAGGTGCCAAGATTTATCAGGAAGGGAATCCATAACTTGCGGTTTGATAAAACAGTTTTAATTGCCTGCAGGTTTATTTTTATTGGTTCATTTTGGACTGAATCATTATCAATACCGGAAGCAATGTTATCCTGGTTTTCTCCGGGGCTGTTACGAACAATAAATAGGCAGAAAAATGCCACCACTATTGTCATCAGCCCGAAAGCAATAAAAGATGTACGCCACCCATATGCATTTACCGCCACGGCCAGCGGAGTAGCTGCCAACAGTGCGCCACTTGTGCTTATGAGCAGGGCAAAACCCGACATGGTAGCAAATTCAGCCGCACGGAACCATGAAGCCTGGAATTTAAAAATGTTGATCAAAACAACTGAGCCCCCGAAACCAATCAGCATGCGGCCCAGAAAAACAAAATCAGCGCTTGGAGCAAACCCGATTACGATTGAACCACTTGCCATCGCCAGCCCGGTTAAAAGGGCTATGCGTCTTGGGCCCAGTCGATCAACCAGAATGCCGCCCGGTATTTGCATCAGAACATACATGTATGTATAAGCTGCAGCCAGGTTACCGAGACCGGCCCCGGTTAGATTAAATTCAGCGGTTAAAAGATCGGCGACTACATTAAAAGAAACACGATGAAACGAAGTAACCAAATGAAGAAGGATCAACGAAAACCACATAATCCAGCGAATTTTTAAATTCACACTGTTATAAAGGTACCCTTTATTCCCCAAAGCGGTCAAAGCTGAACCCCCTTTAGAAAACATGAGAACAATTTTATTCCACCGGTGGGATGCCTCTCCTGGTGGAAGATGCCTGGTAAGCAGCTATTTTTGAGGCCAAAACCGGCCTGAGTTCAGTGATCAAAATACCGGCAAGAATTAATGCCGCCCCGCTAAGTTTTTGAGCTGTAAATATTTCACCCCAGAAGAGGAATGAGAATAACCCGGCAAATATTGCCTCTGTTGAAAGTATCAAAACGGCATGCATAGGCGGGGTGTAACGTTGGGCGATGGTCTGCGTAACAAAAGCGCCAATTGTACAGAATATAACTGCATATAGTATAGCTCCCCAGATAGCCATTGAATGACTGAACATGCCGGATGCCGGCTCTACAAAAAGGGCAACAACAAAGCTGGCCAAGCCTGTCACTGCTATCTGGGTTACTGCCAGAACTATGGGATCACGTTGTTTCACATACATTGCTATTGCAATAAGGTGACCGGCAAACAGGAATGCTCCGATCAGAGTGAGCCCATCACCAAAACTAAGACCCATTGATTCATTAGCCGACATAAGGTAAAGACCAATTGCGGCTAAACCTCCACCAAGAAATGCCCACCAACCGGGAGAACGCTTCGTAACTATAAAATAAAGAAAGGGGACTATGACCACGGCAATCCCTGTGATAAAACCGGTATTAGCCGGAGTGCTATACAACAGGCCAATAGTCTGAAAAACATAACCGGTAAATAATAATATGCCGATTACACAGCCCGCCCAGTAATCACCGATTGGGGCTTTTTTTAACCTTTTCCAAAAAATTATTGCCAATAGGGCAGCAGCAAGAAGGAAGCGAATACCCAGGTAGGTAAAAGGTTCTATAACCTCAAAAGCATGCTTCATGATCACAAAATTAGAGCCCCAGAAAAGGGCCACAAAGACCAAAGAAATATCAGCCAATACAGTTTTTTTACTATCTGTCGGTTCGATCATCTATATCCTCACAAAAATATTGCCCGGCCATTATTAATTTTATCAGCGACCGGACAAATACATACTATCATAGATTTCTTCATATGTCTGCACTATGTCGAACAGAATGCAGAACAGAAACTATTTTATCACAAACACCATTTCATCAGTTTTGCTATTCAAATTCTACTCATTATTTTAATTTAAATAATTTTATTTTACCTTTAGAACAGCTGTGAAAGCTTCCTGAGGAATATCAACCCGCCCAATTTTCTTCATCTTTTTCTTACCCTCTTTTTGCTTTTCCAGAAGTTTTCGTTTACGGGTAATGTCGCCGCCGTAAAGTTTTTCTGTAACATTCTTACGCAAAGCCTTTATTGTCTCCCGGGCAATAATCTTGTTTTCAACAGCAGCCTGAACAGGCACATCAAACATCTGCCTCGGTATTATATCTTTCAGCTTTTCGACCATTTCCCTGCCTCTCGGGTAAGCTTTCTCTTCGTGGATTATGAAAGAGAGGGCATCAACTTTTTCAGTATTAACAAGAATATCCATCAGAACCAGTTTTGATTCTCTGTATCCATGCAGCTGATAATCAAGCGACGCATAGCCCCTGGTGCGTGACTTGAGTAAATCAAAGAAATCATAGATAATTTCTGCCAGGGGCAACAAGTATGAAACCTTTACTCTTCCGGATTCCAGGTATTCGGAATTGCGAAATTCGCCTCTTTTCTCCTGGCAAAGCTCCATAACTGCCCCCATATACTCTGCAGGTATTAAGATTGAAGCATCCACATAAGGTTCTTCAATAGCCACCCTCTCGTCAGTAGCTGGCATCAGGGCGGGATTATCGACTTCGATTACATCACTGTTTCTTAGATGAACCCTGTAGACAACACTCGGAGCCGAAACAATCAGATCAAGACCGTATTCCCGTTCGAGCCTTTCCCTGACAATATCCATGTGCAGCAATCCCAGGAACCCGCAGCGGAAACCAAGGCCCAGGGCAGTTGACTTCTCAGGTTCATAAGTGAGAGCCGAGTCATTAAGTTTTAGCCTCTCAATTGCTTCACGAAGGGCTACAAAATCATTGCTGTCCTGAGGAAACAGACCACAGAAAACCATTGAGACAACTTTACGGTAGCCCGGCAGAGCCTGAGCCGCAGGTTTTTCCGCAGCAGTAATTGTGTCACCTACCCGGGCGTCACCGACATTTTTGACTGATGCCATCAGGTAGCCTACTTCTCCGGCAGCAAGACCTGTGGTCGGTTCCATTCCCGGCCGAAAAACACCGGTTTCTGTTACTTCGAAAATTTTCCCCGTATTCATAAATTTAATCTTTTCACCCTTGCTGATATGGCCTTCCATTACCCTGATGTAGGCGATTACTCCACGGTATTTATCATAGTGCGAATCAAATACAAGCGCCTTCAGGGGCGCTTCAGGATCGCATGCAGCCGGAGGCGGTACCATCCTAACCACAGCTTCAAGAACTTCATTTATACCAATCCCTTTTTTTGCCGAAACCTCTAAAGCACCCTCTGCTTCAATCCCGATCACCTCAGCCAGCTCTTTTTTAACTCGATCGGGGTCTGCACTATCCAGATCAATTTTATTGATAACCGGTACAATAGCCAGATCCTGTTCCAAAGCCAGGTAGGTATTAGCCAGAGTTTGCGCTTCGATACCCTGTACGGCATCTACAACCAAAATAGCCCCTTCACAGGCTGCAAGGCTTCTTGATACCTCATAAGTAAAATCAACATGCCCCGGAGTATCAATAAGGTTAAGAATATAATCCTCTCCGTCCAATGCCCTGTAAGCCAGGCGCACCGCCTGCAGTTTTATGGTTATGCCCCGTTCTCTTTCCAGATCCATCTGGTCTAAGACCTGCTCCTTCATCTGCCTGGCAGTAAGGGTTCCGGTCGCCTCAAGCAGTCTGTCGGCCAGAGTCGATTTGCCATGGTCGATGTGGGCTATAATACAAAAATTCCTTATATTTTCAGGTTTCAATAGGTAATCCCCCATATATACAATAATATCCCTGTAGGATTATATCATCATGAACTAAATGCTACAACGTAACCATCTATATCCTCTTTGAAGGGCTAGATCGCAGCAAATGTTACGGCATAAATAGACCGAAGCATTATTCGCTTTTACCTAACCCTCTCTATTTTCATAATCATAAGACAGATAAGTTATTGGTTTCACCTGATTCTGTGTTAATATATTGTTAAAAGGCACCTGACTAGCTTAAGAAGGTGAGAAAAATGCAAAAAAAGTTAATTTATATAACAGGCATAATCCTGGCCGCTGTTGTCCTATACCTGGGCATCACTGGAAGCCGGCTGTCTGATAGCAGCTCCGATCAAGAGCCTGACTTAGTTTCCCTGGCGACCGAAAACCGCTACAAAGAAATGGAAATAAAGGATTACGAAGGAGCCCGGCTTGACCCGTCTGTCGGCCCCAGGGATAATTCCATATCAGGCATACAACAGGTTGATCTTGAAAGCTATAACCTATTGATTACAGGCCTGGTTGAAAAGCCTTTATCATACAGCTATGATCAGGTTCTGGAAAAAGATAGTTACCAACGGCTGATTACGCTTTACTGTGTTGAAGGATGGGATGCAACAGTTTTGTGGGAAGGTGTGCGGATAACAGACCTTTTAGAGGATGCGGGTGTGCTTAGAAGTGGCGAGATTGCAATTTTTCATTGTGTTGATGGCTACACAACCTCATTGTCCCTTGAAACTATTAAAGACCGGGATATGCTCCTGGCCTATTCAAGTAACGGTATAACATTACCGGATTCACTGGGCTTTCCTTTTATAGTAATTGCTGAAGATAAATTGGGCTATAAATGGGCCCGATGGGTTACTGAAATAGAGATATCGGCCGACCTGGAATATAAAGGGTACTGGGAAAGCCGGGGGTACACTAACGAAGCTGAAGTTAGCCGGTAGCAAAATTTAAAAACCAGTATAGGGCAGAAAGATAAATGATATCTCTGCCCCATACTGGTTTTATGCATAAATTTTTACTTACATACTGCACGTATATTATGCGGCCTTGCTCCTGCAACTCCGCTGGTTTTGCTAACCTTGTTAATTCTCTCCATAAGCTTTTTCCAGCCTGGCTCATATGAGCACTCCGGAGTATTTTTAGCATAAGCTTCCACACATTCATCTGAACAGAAATCATAAACCCGGCATTCTTTACTTTGATGTTTCTCATCGATAGGTGCACAAACTAATTCATCTCCGCAAAAGGTTTTATGAACAACCTTATCTTCAGGATAAAAAACCTTATTACACATGGGACAAACTTTTTCATGACTATTGGCTTCCATCATGCTGCTCAACCTCCTAAACCCTTTATATGATTATTACTATAGATATAGTATACTATGAAATCATCCCAATGTCAACATCTGGGAGAAAGTATCTTTTTCACAAGTTACCATTATATTACTTGCAGCGCAATAATCTTTTATTTTTAGTGCTTTTAACCTTCCAGGAACCATAACAGCTAATAATTTGTCAATTTAATAAGAAGGTGAATAGAATGACAAAAAATTCTACAATGCACAGTATTAACTGTTATTTACATATTTACTATTTGGTGCTATATTAATTGTGGGACAGTTAATTGGATTAAATTCGGGGAGGATTATAACAATGAGTATCAGGAAAGTAATGTATGTTTCTCTTTTTGTAGTAATAATAGCATTGGTAATCAGTGGCTGTGGAGGAAATCAGTCAACTACAGGTTCGGCTGATGCGCCAAAAGTTATCCAAACATATGGCGAAGCTGAATTAACTGCGCCACCTGAACTGGCAAAAGTTAGTTTGGCTATTGAAACCCGCAGCAAACGGGCTGAAGATGCTGTTGAAGAAAATGCCCAAAGGGCTGCAGCTGTTCATGAAGCTTTGCTTGATTTCGGATTGGCAGAAGAAGATATCATTACAGGTTCGTACAGGCTGTATAGTTACCGGGAATGGTTTGAAGAACGTCCGGCCGCTGAAGAAGAACTGCAAACATTTCAGGCTGTTAATGAAATTATTATATCCACAACAAAGCTTGAAAATATTGGTGAATTAATTGACGCTGCTGTCCGTGCAGGAGCTAACAACATCAACTATATCAGCTTTGAGCTAAATGACCCACAGGAAATGTTGATGCTGGCCCTGCAAACAGCAACTGAACAGGCTGCTAAAAAAGCAGATGCTATCGCGAAAGGTAGTGGTGAAAAAGTATCCGGTCTTTACAGCATTCGTGAAGAAAGAGCAGACTATATTCCCTACCGGCTACAGGACGATATGATCCAGGAAGAAATGGCCATGGATTCTGCATCAACACCAATTAATCCCGATGAAGTAACAGTAAGAGCAACTGTAGTGGCAGAATTCTCCTTCTGATATAAGCTGGCTTTAAAAACATAAATTAGTATAGGTCGTATCGTTAGTCGATACGACTTATACCATTATTATGTCACCCTTAAGGATTATGCTGACCCTGGAGTATCTTCTTTTTCTCTATTTTACCTGTTGTTTGCTACGATATCATCAAGCAAACCATGCAACTCTTTCGCATCATTGGAGTGCAGAAGCTCAGGTTTAATCTGAACTTCCCTGTAATTATTGTTACCGGATACCAAATAAATTATTTCATCTTTATTACGAACGGTTTTTAACTCGCTTAGAATTAATTTTTTCCAGCTCCCGATATACATTTGCCTCACTTTGAGTTCTCCGCCAGAAATTTTCACGTATACAGGTGGCTTTACTGAAATGGTTACGATAAAAACCATTATAACAATCATCGCAATGATTAGTAAGTGAACTGAAGGTATAAAAGCCCCGGCTAATTTTATTGTAATATAGAACATGACAATAAAATAAACTACAGCAATAGCGCCTATCGCCATCGCCAGATTGTGAAGGTAAGTTCTCTTGTATCTGTAGTCTTTCTCTATTTGGGTTGCGGTAACCATAATACTCAGATCATCTCCATTCAATTGAGGACAATTTTTACTATTTAATTATTAATTATTTCTTTCTTTCAAATTTAGCAAAGTTCCTGCATTAAAATGATTCATCCTGCATTTCCATCACCCGGCGCAAAGAACTCTTTAACCTTTCATCACTGATTAAACCTGCCTCGAAAGCTTCTTCCAGTATATCGACCGCTTCAACCTGTAAATCATAGTCATGACCAATCAACAACAGGTCTGCTCCTGCCATAAATGTTTCAACTACAATCTCTTTCCAGCTGTAATTCTCAGTTAACGCTCCCATTTCAAGATCATCAGTAATAATAACGCCCTCAAACCCAAGATCATTACGTAATATATCGATCATAGTTTTTGACATAGTTGTTGGTTTATCATCAATACCATTGACAACAATATGAGCGGTCATTATCATTGGTATACCTGCTTCAACTGCCTTCATAAAAGGGATTAATTCAAAAGCAAAAAGTTCATCCCTGTTTTTCTCCAGCACCGGCAGCTCAACGTGTGAATCAGCCAATGTCGATCCATGCCCGGGGAAATGCTTGCCAACAGGGACAACACCTCCTGATTCCATGCCTTTAAATAGAGCAATTCCGTAAGCGCTGACAAGATCCGGATCATTGCCAAATGATCGACTGCCGATTATACTATTACGTGGATCAATATTAACATCTAGAACAGGAGCAAAGTTCACGTTTATACCAAAGTCGGTAAGTTTTTTAGCCATAGCCTGCCCTACGTGGTAAGCTTCTTCTTCACTCATTAAAGCCAGTTCTGCAGCAGCCGGAAAGGTTTCACCGGGCAAGCGCGTTATAGCCCCGCCTTCTTCATCAATACATATTAACAGGGGATATTCAGGTTTGGATAAATCGCTCAGTTCAGAAATAAAATCTTTTAACCAATCATCCCGGATATAATTTCGTTCATAAAGAATCACCCCACCGAAAGGATATTCCGCCCACATTTGTTTAATCCGTGTATTCACTGAAGTACCTTCTAGGCCGATTATAATTAATCCGGCTATTTTCTGACGCAGGCTCATGTTTGCAATAGTTTCTTCAATCCGATCAGGTTTATCTTCAACTACTTCTAACTCGGGCGGCAGCTCTTCATGTGGCCTTTCAGAACATCCGGCGATTAACATTATCAAAACAATCATTAACAGGCACCCAAATCTTTTTCTCATGAATTTACCTCTTTCTTTACCTTGCCTGGTAAATGTCAATCTTAGCGTAACTTTACTTTAATGAATAAAAAAACAAATTAATATTAATATGTATTATTCTACTGCTTTAAATTAATCTCCTTTGAATCAATAATAATTCCGTCATGCTGATAATGACGTAAAAATAAACTGATTGACATTTTAAGACGCCAATTGTACATTAGAATCAGGAAATTCAAAATAGATGTTAAAGACTTGGAGGTTTACATATGTCCAAAGTAGAAAAAACGAAGGAGAATCTGCTTAAGTGTAAGTGTAAAAGTTGCCCCAGTTATACTTTTGCCTGTAAGCTAATGGCCATGCCAGGCAATATTATTCTTTTAGTTGATAAAATGGATGATGACAAACTTCATGCTGAAACCCTGTTTTGTGCTTATGAAAAAAGCCAGTGTATTAATGAAGAAAAGGGATGTAAATGCGGAAGTTGTGAAGTATTCAAGAATTATGAACTCAAGAATACTTATTACTGTACCAGTGATGGAGGCAAATAGTAGTTTAATTATTTTACCAGCTCTTGATACATCACATAAGAATCAACATAACCAAATCGCAAATGCCTGAATGAGTTCTGCAAAGTCCCTGCAATATTAAAACCGTGCTTCTTCCATAAATGCACTGCACTCTCGTTGGTTGAAACAACCAGGTTGTATTGCATTGCCCTGAAACCTCGTGCGACTGCTTCTTGTAATGAATGTTCGCACATGGCAGAAGCGATACCTCTTCCGCGGGCATCCGCTGCAACAATATATCCACAGTTACAAACATGAGCGCCAAGAGCAGGCTGATTCGGTTTGATATAGTATGTACCCAAAACACTATTTCTGCTGTCCAGTGCAACAAATGTGATCTCCGGTATATCAATCCAGACTTTGTAAGCTTCCTCTTCGGTAATATCAGGCGAAAAGGCATAACTTTCACCTGAACGAAATACAGGCTCAATAATCTGCCATGCAGCAGGCCAGTCATTACTTTCAATAGGACGAATGTTTAGCATTCCCCACCTCAGCAGTCTGAAATTGCATCCGGCTTAAGAAAAACTCGTTTAACCGGCCGGCAGCTTCCAGGACTAATTAGAACTCTTCTTTCCCTTTATTAATGAGTGATAGAACCTTGTTTTTGACGTTGCCATAAAGTTTTTCTATGCCTGAGATATAAAAGGTATCTCTGCTTATACGCAATGTTTCAACAGTTGCCGCTTGAACAACCTGCCATAACATATCTTTATCTGGAACATTTTTCAAATAGTTAAGCTTAACCTGGTAAGCCCCTTTATATTTCCTGCCTCCTCCGTTCGGAGTTATTTTTTTAATGACCCTGTTAAGATCAACAGCGCTGCTGGCAGATCTAAGGGATACATCGAGGTAAGTCTCCCTGCTTTTGTGATTTTCTATAATAGCAAAAACAGCAACTACTTTATGATCACTGTTTTTCATTAGCATATCGGCAATAATAGCGATTGAATCCCTTTTACTTGCATTAATAAAACCAATCCCGTAAAAAGCCCAGTCCTTGTAGACAACCTCATTTTCCTTCGCCTTTTTGAAGTATTGAAGTGTTTTCGGCGAAATTGGCATACTGTTAATCTCCTGCAATATCTGACTGTCGGCATTTTCTGCTAGGAATATTAAAGCTTCCAGATCCATGGCGGTAACATTTTGATATTTATCCGTGTCTGTTTGAATGCCAAAGGTGAGTGCAGTAGCTATCGAACCTTTTTCATCACTGGAAAAATTAAGGTTTGAATACTTCATAATCAAGGCTACCATAGTGCTTGTGGAACCAACATCCGTTTTGATCAACGAAAACTCGGCTTCAATTGCATTTTCTGAATTGCCATGATGATCAATATGCGCTATGCAGGGAATCTTATCACTTACATTTTCAATCCGGTTATTCTGAAAATCAGGGACAATGTAGCCCTGATACTTTTTTACATTGATATCTTTACCAAAATAAACAGGAATCTTCAACCTGTCGATAAAAGCCTGATTTTGTGAAAGAGACAATCTTTTTTCCGCAAAAATATCAGAATCTAGATTGAGTTTATTGAGGATCTGTTTTATGGCATATGCCGAAGCAATTGCATCGGGATCCGGAGAACCGGGAATATAAATAGCAATGGGGTTATATTTTGAAACTGTTTTAATGAATAGCTCAGCCGTTTTGTTCATTTTATAATTTAACCTTTTTGTTTATTATAACATGCGCTATATACTAAAAACAGGATGCTTTTATTCTGACTATTTTAAATGGATATTTTCAAACATTACAACTTTGATATTACCTTTTTCCTCTAAGCAGACAAAATTATAGTTCTGTAGTAAAAATTGTTGAAAAACCAATAAATTAAATTTTTTCTTCTATAAAATCTTCACTTTCTAAGCAGGAAAACAAAGCGATAGTTACATTCCGATCAAACTGTTTACCGGCCTCGTTCTCAAATATTTCTTTTACTTTATCAAGCGAGATTGCCGGGCGGTAAGGCCTTGATGAAATCATTGCGTCAAAAGCATCCGCGACAGTTATAATGCGGGTTAGCAATGGAATATCTTCTCCTTTTAATCCATCCGGATAAGCAGGAGGCGAAGCGTTAAGATCACCATCATATCTCTCATGGTGATGACGAACTATATCGGCCATATCTTCAAACTGCTTAACCTTGGCAAGAATCTGGGCGCCCATCACCGGATGAAGCTTCATCAGTTCCCATTCCTCTTTATTTAAAGGGCCTTCTTTAAGTAAAACGTTCTTATGTATACCTATTTTACCAATATCATGAAGTATAGCAGCATGACGGAGCGCTTCTATTTGAGGGCCAACTAAACCCAATTTTTCTGCTATCTTCAGCGCATAAGCCATGACCCGCTCAGAATGACCACTGGTGTAAGGATCACCCAGCTCTGTAGATTTTGCCAAAGCCAGTACGGCTTGTTCAGTAAGCGTTTTGCGGTCTCTTACTGATTCATTAAGCAGCTTGGCAAGCTGCTGCTGTTTATGATCATGATTTGCCACCAGTAACTTTTGGTCTGCTTCATATACAAGCTTATCCATGCTTTCACCTGCAGCAGTGTAAGTGCCTATTTTTAAAGATACCTCTTCTCCGTTGGTATATTTTTGTTTCTTATTCCACTTTTCCAGGTTGCGTTCAATCCTGCTAACCACTTTCTTGGTAATATATGGTTCGGCTCCCGGCATCAGTACTATAAACTCATCCCCTCCAAACCTTACGACCAAATCCTGATCCCGAACACTGTTTTTCATAACATCAGTTAATTCCCGTAAAACTAAATCGCCGGCCTGATGGCCATATTGATCATTGATATGCTTAAAATTATTAACATCGGTAATAATCATACCCACCGACAGATCCTCTTCATAACCATCTAAAGTATATGAGTCCTCTAACATCCTTCGATTGTAAGCACCAGTCAGGGGATCAATAATAGCTGCTTTTTTCACTTCATCATATAAAATAGTATTATTAATTAATATTGCGCATTGTTGGGCAAAATATTGTGCCATCTGCATAAAATGCTGGGTATATGGACGATTGGTTATCCTTGACGTTAAACACATTATGCCAAAGACCTTAGATTTTGTGATTAAAGGAAAAAATGATTTAATATCATAAGTATTGATAACCTCAAGCTCTTCCTTCCAGAGCCCTTGTAGTTGAGGTTTCAGCAGCGCATCTGATAATAAAATGGATGACTGCTCATTTTCCAACATTTTTATAATCGGATTTTCCTGATGCAAAGAAGCGCTTGTTGGAATAGGATTAGAAGATGACTTCTCAATATAATAATTTCCATCTGTATCTTTTAAAAAGAAAAAAACATCTTTAACACTCAAACTTTTTTTACAAATTAAACCAATCTTTTCAAAAACATCCTCTATCTTTGTTTCTTCAGCAGACATTCTGATCAATTCATTAACAGCAAGATAGATTCTGGCTCTTTCAGGATAAAAGAGCAGATCAAAAAATATTTCAAAACGGGAACGCAAAAACAGGAAAACAACAATTAATAAAAGAGCTATAACAGCTGAATATACTACAGCAAAATAACTGACTAAAGTATGCATGTTTAGTATAAAAGCAAGTAGTGCAATTATTAGAGCTAAAACCGTCATTAATGATACAAATAAAAATGAAAGATTCATGCGCACAACTAAAGGTAAATCCAGAATATTCCGATCATAGATAGCATAGTTTAGCAGTAAAGCCTGCACAAGTAAAAACAAGTGATCCACCGGATGCCCCTGAAAATCAAATATGAAATTGGAAGCTATAGCAAAGATGATCAAGAAAATGCATATAATCAGGTAATGTACCCGGGACCGTATAGTTGGCTCCAGCAGCTTATTATAGTCATTCCATAAGTCATAAAGTGATACAGCCAGATAGATTATCACGACAACCGCAGTCAACAGAATTAAAGGCCCGAAACTAGGAACATATATACCGGAATCATGCAGGGTGACTCCCTGCATGAACCAATCTCCCGAAAAGAAGGCCATGCCTATGAAAGCAGCAATCAGGTAATAGCCCAACAGGCAGAGCCAATTTCTACTTGAATCCCTGCGAAAAGCATTAATAATTATAAAAATAAGTATAAAGCAAGCCGGTATAGCAGGCACAGTCATTTGATACCAGAACAAGACCATTTCCGGCTGTTCCGACAGACTGTAAACCCTAACCATTAGAGCACAAAATTGCCAAAAAGCCAGCGCTAAAAAGTAAAAAGCAAAAGATCGGCTTAATACTTTATACCCTCTCTGACGGAGGATAACTGCTGTCATAATTAAATATACAGTTAAAGTAATTGCAGGAATGATAAAGAGATTCATATTATGCCTTTCTTATCTAAGTTTACCCTGACCTATTTTGCAGTTTTTCCATCACCGCTAAAGAAGGATTCAGTCGCGGCGGTTTCAGGTGGGCAATATCAGCCCCTTCGGCTATTCGTTCTTGTAAATAACGCTGAAAAACTCCCTCTTCCAAGTAGGTCACCTTGACCGGCTTAAGCCCAACCATTTGTTCTAATTGAGCATAATCCGAATCGAGTTCACATAATTTGCGATGGATAAGACCTTCGGCAAGTTCTTTATCCATAACCGAACTGGAATCAATATAAAAATGCACGAAAGTTTTTTCTTCTGCTGTTTCTTTACGAACCACCCAATCGTTGTAAGAAACTTCACTTTTTTCGATAGCTTTCCATATTATATTTTCAGTAAGCCGCGTAAAACCGGCGATATCAATTAAATCATCAGCCCGGCTGAAAAATCGCATATGAGGCATCTTGATCCCCCACTTTTCATCTTGAAGAGCAACAATCTTAATCAGATCTCCAACCCGGTAACGAACCAATGGGGACCCATAAAAATTAGAAATAATCAATTCATATACTTCACCTTCCTGGACCTGATCCAATAAGAGAGTATCGGGCTTATAAGTAGGATCTGCTTTTAACTTCAAATGCTCTTCAAATGAAATAAATTCAAGAAAATTCATATCGGGGAAAAAGACCATACCATCCCGGGCCCAAGTCTGAATCGCAGCGATGCCCCCCTCAGTTAAACCATAACCTTCAAGAGGGTTTTTGCCCCAGTAATATTTAACTTTATCTCTGAAGATATCACAATCCATACCGGCCATCCCTAAGATTTTAGGATCCCAGATATCACAGGGTAAGAGTTCTCGTTTATTTTTTTTACTACGAATATAACCTTTCAGCAGTCGGCTCAATGCTTTAGGCCTCTTAAGCATCGAAAGCATATTTCTTTTACCGGTATTTGAACCTCCAGAGAACTGCTTTCCTACCGCAAGCAAAATACTGGCCAAACCATAGAAAATATCTAGCCCTTCATCCAAACTGAGGCTGAACCCTTTTTCAATTCGCTCAAAAAAATCCATCTTTTCAGCTTCTTCCGGTTCAGGTAAAAATTGAAATGGAAAGTGATGCAGCATACCATAAACCATTATTTCACCTGAAGTATAAGGCCTCGGGGCAAGAGCATAAAGTATTTTATCACCTTGCTCCAATAAAAACTCTCCTTTATTTTTTGAAGAACCGATAATCATGCTGGCAAAAGCATTATGTGCTGCTTTTGACCAGTAACGTTTTGTATAGGGCATCCACTTAACTTCATTGTAACCGGAACGTCCGGAAGTACGAACCCAGCAGTGAGGCTTGTCTGGTAATGCATCTTCATTTTTTTTAGATAAGAATGATGCATAATCATCATAAGTCGTTAACGGAATTTTGTTTTTAAAATCCTCGATATTCCTTGGCCATGTTCCGGGCAAAATTGCCTGGCCAATTTCCGACTTTTCCAGCATAGTAATCTGTTCTTTTAAAAGGCGCTTTTGAATATCCATAATCTCTTCCACTGTAAGATCAAGAAAACCACAATACAAAGGATATATATCATTAGGCCTTCCTTCCTGCAATAACTTCCTCGCTGTTAATTCCATCAATGAAGATCCCCCTTTAGTATAGATAGACTATGATTGATGAATTTAAAAATATTGATAGAAAATCAGGTTTATTCTCTTGTTTTAACTTTTTCGTCTAAAAGTATTCCATGTTCGCAAGCAATCTTTCAGGTTAGCCAGCTTTGGAAAGAGCATAGGCACTTTTTTTTTGTAAACATCGTAATCTTTAAATATCCGTGGATAAAGGTATAGATCTTCAACAAGAACGAGAAAGAGATCTAATATCCACCAGATTGGTGCAGCAACTAACAGCCATTGTGATCCAGTCAACAAGTATAGACCAATTAAAAATAACCCGTACCACCACAGGCCGGGGTGCCTCATCAAAGCATATGTGCCTTTTTGGCATAAGCTGTTTGAAGTATTAAGAGTGTGCCCATAATGAGGATTACCGGGCAGTTCTACCCATAAAGAACGATATAATAAATAACCGGCAATTATAATGGTAACTATGCCGGGAATGATCGCAATATATGTTCTGGGACTATGCGGGCCGATTAATACAATAACGTGAGCTAAAACCGCAAATATTAAAGTAAAGAGTTGTAATAACCTTAGAAGTTTAAAATCAATGCCTTTATAGCTTACATATTCTGTAATCATAAATAGTAAGATAGCAACTGAACCTAAAACTATTGCAAATACCATTTTGCTTTAGCACCCCATATAAGTATCTTGTTAGCCATTTTCTAGTTTAGTTAGTGGAGGGCTTAAATAAGCTTTTTTATTAATCAATTTTAAACTTGAGAAACAAAAGCAGACCAGGTTTCAAATTGAGCAAGCTTTACTTGGTATACTTAGCCCTTACTTTTCTTTATTCACTTTAAGATAATAACAAATATAAGTTTTAATAGCAACTATTGGAAGTGCCACTTTGTTCAATCTTTGTCCCTTTCCCACTTAAATTTTGTCGCGGCATCCTTAAAACCTGCCGATAAAGATTTCCAGGCTGATTCAAAACCATCTTTCACAGATTCCCAGGCATCTTCATTTGTTTCGGCCAGTTCTTTTAGTTTTGCCGTGCCTTGATCAATTTTATTTTCGAGAATCTTAATTTGCTCAGGCATGTTCTTCATCGCTTCAGATCCGGCAGCACCAACCTTTTTCCTTAAAGCATTAACTTCTTCAACCCATCCATCCAGCTGCTTCTGCAGATAAGCACGGTAGTTTTCTTTATTGGTCATCTTAGATCCTTTCCTTATCATTAATTAATATAAAAAACCACTAATAACTCTGCTCTTGCGATACCTCTTTGCTTTCTATTCCTCCGACGCTGCGCATCAGGTAACGATCAACTATGTCTCCGGGAATTTTCCGGATCAATTTTACCAGCAGATATATTACCAATAGCGAAAAGACCAGTCTTGCCCAGATAATACCGGATATATGAGCGCCAAGCACCATCATCAACAGCGTATCTTCAAAAATGCTATGGCATAAACCCATTAGTGTAATTGAAGCGAATAGGTCTGCTTTGGACAATTTTCCAGATCTTGCCTCCTGAATAATAAGGCCGCCTCCATAACTCAAACCCAGAGTTATCCCGATAATCGTAATCGGTGCAGCCTCCCGGCTTATACCGAGCGTTTTTAAAACAGGAGCAAGCAGTCTGGTCATTAAATCGCTTATCCCCAGCCTTTTTAGTAACATCAGCACTGCCGTCAAAGTTAAGATGATTAAAAAGATATAGAACATATTTCGCAGTTCGGCAATAACCCATGAGCTCCACGTATGCCCTACTACAGGTGGATTCCACAAAGCCTGGTTTGTCTGCTGTAAAACTCCGGTCATTTGATATACAAGATGCAGAATCCAGCCGATGAGTAGAGCTCCCATTACCCGTATTAATAATGTAGCCCTGAGACGCACTCCTGCTTTTTGAGCTATCAGACCTTCCACCGGTAGTGAGTGAGCGACAAGAATCATCGTTCCCAAAACTGAAACCTGAGCAACAGTCAGATCAAGTCCTGGCGCCAGAGAAGCAAAAACCACCATACCTCCATATAGGTTGGTTATCATTGCTGTAGCCCAGACCAAACCTATTCGCCCCGGTAACCCTACCAACTCCATAACCGGACTTAGGATGATTCCGAAGTAATCAACAATACCCCACTGCTGAAGCAGCCGGGTTAAGATACTGATCGGTACAATAATTTTAAATAACATTATGCTGGTTTGAAATGCATTGCTAAACAGTTCACGAAAAACTTGCAACAATGTATAAAACACCTGGATCATACCCTTTACAGGTTCTCAGTTGACATAGCCAGTCTATTTAAAAATCGGTTTAGATTGATGCCCTTTTAGTCAATAATTCTATAAAAACCCGGCACTCAGCAAATAATAACACAAAAGACCGCGGAAAACATTATTACTGTTTGATTTAATCAAAGGCACACTCATCCCACTTTTACAGCCATCAAAAATATTTTACAATAACTTAATATTTATCACATCTTAATGCCACAAAGAGATTCTATAATAAAGCTCACAAACACTCAACTGGCGTTAATAATGATTAGAGGTAAGGCCAAATGTTTGTAACTATGCCTTTTAAGCAAATTATTCCCGGAGGTCTTGGCGCCTCATTCCGGCAAATGATGTCCAGAGGCTGCCAGACACCGGTTTAAAATATGGGCAGTAGCAACTTAGACAAGCATAAAGCTATAACCGTTAACAAACATATGATTTTAGCTAATATTAACTGCCCTTAGTAGCGGCTCCTCATGATAGTGGGAGCCGCTACTTTACAATTTGTCGTATAAATAAAAAGAGTTTGGAGTTTACTTCACTACCATTACACTGGAATTTTGGGCTTCCTGAATTACTGCACTGCTTACGCTACCGAGGTATATTTTTTTCAGACTATTTAATCCCCTGCTACCGAGAACAATCAGATCGAAACCTTCATCGGTCGCTACTTTTACGATCGTATCGGCAGGGCGGCCTTCTTCTAATATAGTTCGTGCTTTGATACTTTTTTCTTCAAACACCTTCAAGGCATCTTTCATGATTTTGTTTCTTTCGTTCTGGTTTTCTTCCCGAAGTCTTTCAAAATTTTCCATATCCTCTTCTGTAACTTTTGCCCCAAGTGGTAAAAAAGATAAATCTAATTTATCCTCAAAAACATTAATAATAGCCACTTCATCGACATTTGGCCCTTCAGCAATTAGCGATGCTTTTTCAACAGCTTTTTGACTATGCTCTGATCCATCTGTGCATACTAAAATATTCATTTTTAAATCCTCCCCATATAATTTAGTTGTAAGCACCTTTTAGTTCTTAATCTACTTACATCTAAGTCCGGGATTTGATGTCATCCCGGACTTAGTTAAGTTCTTTATTGAAATTTGCATTAAATGCAATTTAAATAACCGGGTTTCTAACGTTACTGTTTATCGGTCTGTAAGACCAAAGGCTATTTTTACAACAGCCTTGAAGACTGTTACCTTACCGTCTTTAACAATTCCATTATAAGTAATTACTTCAACGCCGGTTATATTATCTAATGTTTTAGAAGCTTCTTTTACTGCATTTAAAGCTGCATCTTCCCAGCTTTCGTTTGATACTCCGACCACCTCGATTACTTTTGCCAGGTTGGTCATTCTTTCTTCATCCATTTGTTAAACCTCCTATAAGGGTTGATATTAAACGATACAGAGTACTTATCTCATCCGGATATCTTCGACTCTTCTCTCTATATCTTCTATCCTTTGTTCGATACCATAATCAATTTCTTCCATCTCAATATCTTCAATTTGCTTTTCAATTTCTGCTAATCTCTGTTCAACATCTTCACTAATCTCTTCTATATTTTCTTCAACCTCTATTGCTTCTATCTCTCCTTCGATAGTATTAAGTGTTTCTTCAATTTGTTCTCTAATATCTTCAACTTGCACATCTTCTGTTGTGTCACAGCCAATAATTGATCCTACACCAATCACTAACATTAAAAGGAAAAGATATGTCATTAACTTTTTCAAAATAATCCCTCCTTTTTAAGCTGATTTAATAAACTCCTGCATATATTTATCATTAATCTTAATACATTCATGAACAGCTCTGGACAGAAATTCTCATCTTCTATCTCTACACAACAACCCTGAGTGATCTTTTTTTTCTTAAGGGTTTACTTTACATCCAGTGCACTTGCTAACAACTCATTTACAAGTGCATTTATACTTACTCTCTTCTCTTTGGCGGCAACAGCAATGCGCATATGTAATTGGGGTTTGCTTCGGACAACAAACCTACCGGAATATTGCCTCGCAGGAGATTCTCCCTTCTCAGCACAAAGATCCAGATATTTATCAACTGAATCATGAAAAGCCTTTTTCAAATCTTCTACAGTTGTTCCCTTAAAAGTTATAGCATCCCTAATATTTATTACTTCGCCTCTGAAAAGTTCAGTCTCTTCATCAAATTCTATTTTGGAATAATAGCCTTTATATTTCATCATCCTTCACCCTGCTTCAGTAAATTTCCTAAAGCATCTCCTCTATCTCTCATATCTATTGCAATTAATTAGCCTATCTATATAGTATCATATTTTGATATCATGTCAAGGGCATATGAATATACAATTTAAATAATCTCGTAGAAATATTACAATTGACTAGTCGTTTCGGGCAAGGTAATAATTATATGCAGACTGGCCAATGCTCTGATATGAGGTGCTAAGTTTATTCATAGTTAAGTGATATTATGGTAACTAAAAATTCTTCTTGCACACTATCACTGGATATTGAGCTAGTAAAACCTCCCGTATAGGGAATTTTTGCAGTATCTGAATAATAGATCCTGACCTCCTGTGAACCATCTTCAGATATTAATTCAATCAAGCGGCGACCACCTGTAGCATCTACCCAGGGCATGACAACTTTCATGTTGTGCTGATCTGTTAGTTCACTTTCCAGCATGCTTTCTAAATCTCTATTGGCTGTGAGATAACTGAGAACATAGTTACCACTCTGCTTAATATAGGCCTGCAGATTACCATCACCAATAATCAAACCTGATAAAACCGGTGGGATATCATCAATATTACTCTCAAGATAATTTATATTCGACTCGGATGCGCCTTGATTGTCAACAAGGTTAAAACCTCTTAATGCTTCCTGCACCCAGTACTCTGCAGATGCACCGATAAGCTCACTATTAAAATGAGCCCGGTTAAACCAGCCGCGGCCGGCAGCTGAAGTAGTGGCGCCTATGTTCATCGTTACCAGTGAACCTTTCTTAAAGGAAACAAATTCAGCCGCAGTCAATAATTTACCCTGACGTGTTAATTGCCATCCACTCGATTTGAAATCAAAATGAAATATAAAAACTCCCTCTAAATCTGCATCTATCTCCTGCAAATCAATTAAAGGAGGCAAAATGACCACATTACTTATACCTTTGGATTGTAACAACTGCGCGATATTCTCAAGAAACTTCTTGGCAATTTCTTCATTTCCAGAGGCATAGTGTAGCTGTAACCCCAGATGAGACCAATTATCAGGTTCAATATTATTGGTTCGGACAGTTGAGACATACCCATCACTATTTGTTACTGTACTGCCTATATTAAGGGTGGTAAAAACCAGTATAATTAAGCACGTTAATAGGACAGCAATCGCAATTAGAATATTTCTTTTTACAAACATAGTAACATCCTCCCTCTTGGGACTCAAAATATATTTACTATCATGAAATAAGACTGTGCATATAACCGAATAGTTCCTTTTATTTGTCACCCCGGCCGGGAACTTGAAAACCTTGTGGTATAGGCGAGTGTGCCAGTTGGGCATGCATCAATGCAGTGGCCACAGCCGACACAGTTAAGATCATTAACTGCTTTGCCCTCCACAGCCTGCTTATTGATATCAATAGCCATGGGACAGGCCCAATTGCATTTGCTGCAGTTGATGCATTTTGTGATATCAGTGACTATGCGCTGACCGGCAGCCCGGCCAATCAACCCTGTTATGGTGCCTAAAGGACAGTAATAGCAGTAGCCTCTCCCGGTAAAAACAACCCAGAACAACATCGCCGTCAGGAGTTCAAAGGCCAGGTATTTATAAGTTTCAAGCTGACTTAACATGTCAATATGGCTCATAATGGGAACTCCGGCAATTAGTAACAGCCAATAACCTGTAAATAATATTGAAATCACCAGAAATACCCAGCGTATTATGAAAAACGTTTTAAGCATAACTGGTCCGGCCTTTTTCGGTTTTCCCACCAGAGGAAATGCCGGGGCAAAAACCTCTGAAGCAAAACCATTGAAGAGACAAAGAGTTGAGCACTGCCATCTTCTGCCTTTAATAATGGTTCCGGTAAAAACTACAAGAGTAACCAACAGGTAAAAGACAAGAGTTGCCGATATTCCCAATGCTCCATGGTACGAAACGAAACTCTGATAAAAAGATGATTCGGGAATTAAAAGCTGTAATGGCATTGTGGTCCACGGCAGAGGCATCGCAAAATAGTAGAGTTCAGGATTCTTAAACAGAAAAGGTCCGGCTATATGGATAATTAAAGCAACTATTAAAAAACCCCAAAGATTTTTCCTACGAAGGCTGTTTTTTTTAGAATCGCCAATGATGCGCAGGGTCAGGTAACCGCCAACTGCAATAAATATTGTTTTAACCCAGTTCTCATAAAAGTGCCAGCTCCAGGTGATCAGGACGGCAATGTTTTCTGGAGCCTGATTAGCATAACCAAAATTTAACCCGGCAAGCACCAGGGCCATAAAAATATAAGTTGCCAGCATAGTCTTTAGTATAATTAGCTCAATGTTTTTCATCTTATTCCTTAACTAATATAAATATTTCATAAGGCTCTCAATGATTTTATTTTACCTTCTATAAAATATACCCCGGAAGACTGTGTTTACATTACTCATACCATTGTACAAACTGCTCTGGTTTTTTCTTGATGCTGCGATATAAATTCAGTTTAGCATCAGGATCAGGATAGCCCATTGATACACAAGCGAGTAGTTTACTGGACTCAGATATATTAAGGAATCTCTTGATTTCTTTTGCATAATCGACAACTGAAGCCTGAATGCAGCTTCCAATTCCAAGAGAGTGAGCAGCCAAAATCAGGTTTTGAGTGAACAGACCCATGTCGTAAACCGACCATTCTCCCAGGGAACCATCCATAAAGAAAAACAGCGCACATGGGGCACCATAAAATTCGTAATTCATCAATCTCAACTTTTCCCTGCCTTCTTTATCAGATCTTTCTATTCCCAGGATTTCAAGCCTACGTTTTCCATGTTCCCTTGATCGTGCTTCCAGAACAGACGGCCAGCTTTCCGGTTTGGGGATATCTGGGCTGGTTGGCGCATTCATTTTCGCCAACTCCAGCAACTCTCCGGTAAGTTTATCCTTATTTTTGCCGGTAACAACAGCCAATTCCCAGGGCTGGGTATTGGTATAAGACGGGCTGTTGCTTGCAACCTCAATGATTTTATTCAGATCAGATTTTAAGATAGGATCATCTTTGAATACGCGATAACTGCGCCTAGTGATGATATTATTTAAAGCTTGCATTTTGTTTTAAAACCTCCTTCTTTCCTGAGTATTATTGAAACAAATTCAACCAGAGCGGATGAAGAATAATCTACTGTTAGAAGCTCACATCCTCTGCTGCTGCTCTTCCAGCTATTCTTCCAAATACAAGGCATTCAGTAATTGCACAGCTGCCCAGCCGGCTGGCTCCGTGAATGCCACCGGTTACTTCACCAGCTGCGAACAAACCTTTAATAGGGTGCATCTCCCGGTCTATTACCCGCGCCGTTGTATCAATTTGGATGCCACCCATAGTATAGTGAACCTTTGGCCACATTCGCATAGCATAATAAGGAGCTTTTTCCAAAGGTTTTGCCTCCTTAAGAATCTGCTTATGATAATAACTGTCAAAACCTTTATTAACAGCATCATTATAAGTTGCAACCGATTCCTTCAACATGGCCGGGTTAATCTGATAGTTCCGGGCGAGATCATCGAGTGTTTGATAAGTTTTCACAACCCCTTTTTTCAATGGCCTTGTTAAATCCCAACCGGCAACCTCTACCCCGGCAGAATCAGCTATACCGACAACAGGTTTCTCCCTGCTGAGCAAGGCATCTGCCAGTTTCCGACGATCACAGAGCTCATTAACAAATCGATTTCCGGTAGCCGGATCGATTATTATGCCGTAAGGCATCACTACATAATCTCCGAATAAAGGGCCTGCCCCAAAACCTTTTTCGTCAGGAGAGGCCCAGGGGCCCAGCTGAATTCTCGATAGCTGCACAGGATTAGCGCCAATTCTCAGGCATTCTTTAAGAACTTCGGCTGTGGCAAATAACTTGTTTGTACTCTGAACAAAATCACCCAGACGGGGATCCTGTGCTTGCCTGAATGAAACATCACTGCCGAAACCACCTGAAGAAATAATTATTGCCTTTGTTGCTCTGATATTTTTACAACTGCCTGCATTAGATTTGTTGAACCGATAATTGTCGATAATTTGCACACCGGTCAAATTATTTTTACTATCCTGAAGCAATTTATAAACAAAAGCTCCAAGGTAAAGAGTTACCTTCAGTTCTGAAAGCCGGGCAAGCTGATTCTTAATCAGCGATAATCCTGATATCAATTCCGGGGTATAACATCTCGGCACTGAATGACCGCCAAATATATCTACCCTATTCATATATTTAACTCCAAGACTGTCTCTGGACCACAAAAATGCATCTTTAGCATTATCTGCTACAACTCTGGCCAGCTCAGGATAATTTAACCCTTCCCCGGCAGCCAGCATATCACTATACATTAAGTCGGGAGAATCAACTATACCGGCATTAGCTTGATAATCTGTTTCAGGAGCAGCAATTCCACCATCGCTGATGGCCGAGTTGCCCCCGAAAGCCATCATTTTCTCCAAAACAATAACCGACCTGCCTGCTTCTGCAGCCTCAATAGCAGCGGCAAGACCGGCAAACCCCGAACCAATTACAATTATTTCAGCCTGATCAATTGTCACAGTCAAATTACATCAACCTGCCTCTCTCTGAAAATACTGCGTATATTATTTTCCCAGCCACCTTGATACTAATTTCTGAGGAACCAGTATTGAAACAAAACCGGCCACTATAAAAGCAATTATCAGAATAAGAAAGATCCCGATAAATTTTTCACCGGCTATAATAAAGCCTCTGCTAACCATTGAGAAGCCGCCCTGAATAAAAGCTATTACAATTAATATTAAAGCTGCTGCCGCCATACCCACTGTTGTCTTATTCATTTTTAGGTTCTCCTCTGCGTAGAGATGATCTCGGTTGTGCTGCAACATAGGCTTTAGTACATATAGCCAAGTTTATTCTACATCTGATTAATTTTCATTTCCAGTAAATGATATAAATATCAATGATTTTATTAATGGGTTTGCGCTGAATCGCAGCTTGCATGGCTTCAAATATGGCTTTTAAAATGCTAAACTTCAGCAATCTTTATGTGAATGTTGAATCCAGGAGAATGCCTAACTGAAACTGCAGCTAAAAAGGAATCTGAATTGAACTAATAACCCTAACTGTTTGTCTCTATTACAGAATCAAATTTAGTGCAGTTGGAAATACTATAGGGGGTAAGAAAATGATCAGAAAAACTGTATTTTTTATGATTTTGACTGTTACCATGTTGTTTGTTTTTGCATGTGGAGGGCCAGACGAACCTGAAGAGGTAACCCTAACAGATGAGCTACCAGCCGAAGTTCAAGCCAGGATAGATGCAGCTATTGATAGTTTCGGAGGCCAGACCTTCATACATGAAGATATCTTATACCTGCTCGTTACTTACGGCGAGAAACCAACCGGAGGCTATGAAGTTGAAATAACTGAGATTAAAGAAGAAGAGGGAAAACTGATTGTAACTGCCTATTTTACCGAACCCGGTGAAGATGACTTTGTAAGTCAAGCCCTTACCTACCCTTATGACCTGGCCATGCTTGATGATCCCGGCCTTCCTGTTAAATTTGTTGCTGCAGGGGCTGAAACTGAAATACCTGTAATTGAATATTAACCTTTAATTTATGCCGATCAGATTCCAGTATTTAAGAAAGAGTAAAAAGCCAACTGCGCCAATGCTGAAAAAAGTATAGTATAAAGGGTAAGCAAAGCTCTTCTGCTTATCAAGCCAGGCTATCAGGCAATAATAAAGTACAGGTGCAGTCAGAACTATGGAAACAAAAGGAACAAAAAATAAAGCTTTTGCGGGAGCAGGCATGCCGTAGGCCAGCTCAACCTGGTAGTTTAAGAATATGATAATCACTCCGGCCAGAAATGCTATATTTATGCCTGCTAACAAACGCGCAGCCAATACACTTCTCTTCATTAATCTGGATTGCGTAATCGGCCGTCTGAAAAATATTGATAATATAAGGATAACCGTTATTGCGAAATATCCAGCATGAACAACGGGAATTGCATGCCAGGGCAGTCTTTCATAAGCCTCTGTTCCGATAAACATGTGCGTTACATTGCCTGCTTCATCTTCCCTGAAAGCCATCAAGGTATCGCCGGTTTTATTCTGAAACAAACCTGGTTTAATCTTAACCCAGTTTTCATCCGGTACTAAAGAACCCTGAGGATATATAACCTGCAATTTATCGTCATCTACTTCAACCTTTAACTGTCCGAGAAGCAGCATAATCTTTTCAACAGAATTTCTGGCCCGCCTTGTAGAGTAGTAGTAACCGGCATATTGTTTGTCGTGCTCAGGATCAACAGCTATGCTCACCGGAGCTACAGTTTCCGCTGCTGGAGGAAAAAAGTGATTCATAAACTCTGAGGTCAACCTGTCCCGAACCTGCGGATTAAATACATTTGATGCAAAGAAAAACCCAAGTTGTTCATCAGGCATAATAAAAAGCTTGCTTGAATGGCCCAGGCGATTCGCCCCTCCATGCATGATAATACGATGCCCGTTTAGATATTTTTCATAAAAACCGTAAGCCCAGCCCGGCAGCGCTTCATGGTGAGAAAATTGCCGATGCTGCATAATTTTAACAGCCCCAGCTGACAGGAGCTGTTCTTCCATAAACATTCCATCGTTTAAATGCGCTATGATACAATTAGCCATATCTTCCACCGTTCAATAGCTATCAACCTTTTCTTAGATCCTGTGCGAAGCTATTTGATAAAGCTCTTCACTTTAAAACAAAGATATAAAATTTTCACCTTTAAGCTGCAACTATTTCTGATTTTTGGAGTATATTAACCATAAGGGATATTTTCACTCTTTGGAGGCGGACAAACTGGTTAATGCAGTCGAGGCCAATCTGATTAAACGCTGTAAAAATAATGATGAATATGCATACAACCAGTTGATCAGCCGACACGAAGCATATCTTTATCGTATTTGCTATAACTACACCCGAAACAAAGAAGAAGCTCTTGATATGATGCAGGAGGTTTATGTCAAAATATTTCGCGGTTTAAATACTTTTGACGAAACCAGGCCTCTTCAGCCCTGGCTGAAGACAATAGCGATTAATACAATGATCAATCACAGTAAAAAAACAGGCTTACCGGAAACATCTCTTGATGGCAACTGGTCGGAAGAAAATACAATAACCCCTGAATCATACCTGACAGCCACGGCTAATACTGAAGAACAGGTAATCTACAATGACACCCGTAAAATAATTGAAAAGATGATTGCCGAACTGCCGGAAACATTCAGGCTGGCATTGACCTTACGCTATCATGAAGATATGAGTTATGACGAAATTGCTTCCGCACTGCAGCAGCCGCTAGGGACGGTAAAGAGTAATGTTTACCGGGCGAGAAAAATTTTACGCAATAAAATGCAGGCATGTGAGCTATTGGAGGTATGAAACCGATGCATGAAAATTTTCATGATTTATTTCAGCAATACATAGACGGGGAACTTGAGTTTCTGAATATGATCATTCTTGAAGAACATTTGACAACCTGCCCGTCTTGCCGCCGTTTCCTGAATCAGCTTAAATTGATGGATTGGGATCTGAAACATCAGCCGACTGTTGATATACCGCCAGAGCTGGAATCTTCTCGCATGGTTGCGATAAAAACACACCTGGCCAGCGTTAAAACCGCTGAAAATAGCGTTCCTCTTAATGAGGCATGGCGCTTACAGAAACATATTTTACAACACACTTTTAGCTTTATTTCATATAACCCGGTCAACCACACTGTTACCCGTTCTGTAAAAAAGACCGTTTCTACTATTACCAGGGCGGCCGGAAATAGTTTAAGAAAAAGAAACCCTTTGCTTTCAAAGTTTATCCCGGGCCAGGCCTAAAGGAGAGTAAATCATTTTGAACTTAATCTTTATTCTGCTCAATATACTTGGCATCATTTTAGTACTGATTATTATTATCGTAATCTTTGTTTTGCTGGTTCCTTTTAGATACAATCTTAAAGGTGGTTATGAAAATCGCCCCTGGATTAATTTTAATTTGAGATGCTCTCCTGCCTTCATATTAAATGGAACCTGGGATAAACATGAAAGCACAGAGTTACAAGCCAGATTAATTCTTTTCGGTATACCTTTGAAATTTAACCCTAAAAAATCAGGCAAAAAAAATAAGTTAGATAAAGAAAAAAAAGAGAGTAAAAAAAAGAATTTCCTCTCGCTCTTACCAGTCATTGACACAGATTTTAAGCTTAGAGGAATAGCTTTAATTAAAGATCTATCAAAAATCCTGGAACCAGATCTGCTTACCATTAAGGGCAAAATCGGCTTTGAAGAACCACACCAAACCGGTTGGCTGGCAGCCATAACCAACACACTTAGCAATTGCTGCAAGAATACTTTTATTGATATTGAACCAGTCTGGGGAGAAGAATATTATGAATTTGAAACAATGATTAGAGGAAAAATCAGGTTAGGTCTCATTCTTATAAAAATAGGCTGGTTCTTATTTATAAACCGGATCAGGCCGCTGTTCAGCAAAGTTGAAAATAACAAGGCAACATCGACTGCCTGATATTTGCCAGAGATATAATTTTTATGTGATGCAACTTTCGTTAAATAATCCTGTATTAATGATTAGAAAGTAAAAAGGAGGAAGAAAGCATGACCAGTGGCAGCGAAGTATTTAACACTCTCTTTGATAAACTGGAAAAGTTTATCCGCACGGAAACTGTAATAGGAGAACCTTTTCAGGTAGGCAGTATCACCATGGTTCCGATAATCACAGTGAGCTTTGGTGTTGGCGGAGGAGAAGGATCGGGCAAAGATAATAAAGGTAACGATGGAAGCGGCGGTGGTGGTGGTGCGGGATGTAAAATTGCTCCCAATGCCATCCTGGTAATTAAAAATGATGAATTAAGCGTCGTTCCACTTACCAGCAGAGGTTCGCTGGAAAAAATCGTTGAAATGGTCCCTGAAATATTATCCAAAGTTGAAAGCCACAAATCGGAAGCCGGTTCCGGTTCCTACAGCGAAGAATAGAGCGTTTTCAGGATCTTTAGTCAGAGGGGGTGGCTACTTGTGTTTTAGCAGCTACCCTCTAATTTTTTCCGTTCAGTCCGGTAGATTGCCTTTTATCCAAGTCTGCTTAAGCAGCATGTCTCATCTATTCAGATTAATGCTCTCCCCAGCGATATTTCCGGTTCTGACGCAATTTATGCAGATCACAACTTAGACAAAGACCGTTATGGCAGCAAATAGTAGCTCTACATTTGGGGCAGCGCCACTTCGTTTCTTCTCGTTCGAGGAAAAGCTTCATGCCATGTTCGCTGATGCACTTAAGGTTTTCAATCATACTCATATGATATTTGGTTCTGTAGCGTTTATCGAGCCCTTTTAGGCGTTTACAGGGAAAATCTTTGCATTCATAACAAAACCGAACCAGCCCTTTGCCGACTAATTCGCACTTGTCTTTCATATATGTGCAATTTTTGCCGCGTGGCAGACAACCGGGACAATACTTTCTTCTAAAACCCTTTTTATCAAGATCAAACTTGTTCGCCTGGTAAGCTATACACAGGCCACAGTTCATTCCACAGGGGGCAATCAATTGTTCTTTCATTGCAGAAGCCGACAATTCAATTTGCATCGCCACCCTGTCTTTAAGACCAAGCTCATCTTCCTTGTCCAAAATGGCAACAAGGTTTGCAGTCAATTCATTCCGGGACAAACGCCGAAAACCCATTTTTTCGTAAAAAGGAGCATTCCATGGAACATTGTTAAATGTGGTAAGCGATATGCGCTTAATACCTTCGCTGCGGGCCCACTCTAGCACAATTTGCACCAGGGTCTTGCCAAGGCCTTTCTGTTGATGTTCCGGATCTACATCAATTTCTGCCAGCATTGCAGATTCGCCATTTACAGAAGCCATAGCAAAACCAACAGGCTGATTATCTGAAGTTGCAGCTACCCAAAGTTGATTTTTGGCCAGCGCATTTTCAAACTCATCCAATGACAGAACATAATTCTTAGCATCATCAGAAATCATGCCCTCTGGAAAAACTTCAGCAGCAGCAGATTCAATCAAGGGTAATGCAGCTAGATGTTCCGGCTTTGCCGGTACTATATGGTATTCTTTATTCACACACTAAGACCTCATTTCATAAAACATAACACAAGGGCAACACAAGGGGACGGTTCTTTTGTGTTAAATTGACACCGGGCAAATTGCACAGGTGGGCGATTTTGTGATCTTTTATGCTTCCTGAGATTCCATCACGCATAAGGTTTACAGATATACCAGGCTGCTCTTGTATCCACATTGATTACTTTTACCTCCGAAAAACAGCTTTTCATCTCTGAAACACAATCTCTCATTTCAGGTTCGGCATATTTAATGAAGTGGAAGTAGTCACCGCCTTCCAACCATTCAATAATTGTAATCAATAATGACCTTTCATCATTATAATCATATATTACCACCCACTGATTTGTAACACGACTCATTTCAGCATACATTCGCTTTCTTTCCTCAGCCTTTAATCCATGAGCCACATAACTGGCGATGGCAATATCAAAACTTTTGTCATCAAAAGGCAACCCTTCAAGAACATCGGCCTGAATAAAACTAATATCTTTGTTCTCCTGTTTATTTCTGGCTATTTCTAACATCTTATCGGCCGGGTCGATACCGGTCACTGACAGACCCTTATCATTTAAAACTGAACATAACGCGCCTGTTCCGCATCCAATATCAATGATAGTTTCAAAAGATGACAAATCCAGCTCTTTCTCTACCCCTTCTATAACTTCAGCAAACCGCTTTTTCTGCGCATCATAAAATAATCCATATACAGGCGCTATTGAATTGAATAATAAACTACTATTCTTTTTGCTCAATGTTAAATATCCCTTCGTTCAAACTACAGGGAGAACACAGAGGGACGGTTCTTTTGTGTTGAAATACAATGCAACCGTCATCATTTATGCTCCCCTAATAATCCCAAAGCTTATACCGGTTAATCTTTCAATTTGCCTAATAGATAAACCCTTTTGCTTTAGCAATTTAATTAACATATTCCTTTTTTGCTTTTCATAAGCCTGAATATCTGTAGGGGTTTTTATTTTGGCAACAGTTTTAATCAGTTCTGTGGCCTCATCATCATTCAATCTTCCACCATCATACTCCAAACATTGGTCATTGTTCTTTTCATTAATAAACTTAACCCATAAGTCTAAAGCATCTTTCGAAACTTTAGAGAACATATTTAAAACAAATTTAGTATCACATATCACCGGTTTTTGGCTATACTCCCGGTAACTACTCCACAGATAGTCCTCTATCTTCTCTACAATTCCAGCTTTAATCGGATTCTGATGTATGTATCTCATAACTGTAAGAAAATACTGATCAGTTTCTACCGGTTCACTTCTAAAACGGTCCTGAAATAGATGACCGGTTCTGTTATATTTCTGATTATACCAGTAGACATAGCTTGCCCCTATCCTACGAAATACTGTCCCTACACTTTCTTCACCTTCTTTTAGCAAAAGATGAACATGATTATTCATCAAGCAGTAAGCATATACTTCATACTCGCTTATTTCTTTATAGGTTTTTAGTTTTTTCAGAAAATAACGGCTATCTTCATCATCTTCGAAAATACGTTGTTTATTGATCCCCCTGAGGATTATATGGTATATACCGGAACTGCTTTTTACCCTTACGTTTCTTGGCATGTGATCACCCTGACTAACAATAACAAAAAAGAAAGCAGAAAGCAACACAAAAGAACCGTCCCCCTGTGTTACTGCTGTGTTAAACATGTATTTTGTGATATACTATAATTACTATATGACCACAGATAAATAGAAAGGAATGATAAAAATGAGAATGATATTTCTTGCGTTAGCTTTAATTCTTGCAATAGTTATCGCTGTTGTAGCTATAATCAATACCGAAGCTGTCACATTAAACTATCTTTTAGACCAGTCAAACCTCACCTTGTCTATGGTGATCCTTGGTTCTGCTGCTGCTGGAGTTCTGGTTATGATCTTTTTTGGTATATTTCGCAGTATTCAAAAGTACATGGGCTCTCAGGCTGAACGCGGTCTCAAAAAAGAGCTGCAACAACAAATAAAAACTCTAGAGAATGAAAACAAAAAGCTTGAAAACGAGTTAAACAAAATGCAGAAAGAACGTGAAGAAGCTGCTGCAAAAGCGCAGGCAGAGTTAGAAGCTGAAAAGAAAAAACTTGAAGAAGAGCTAAACAGACAACAAAAAGAACGTGAAGAATCCGCAGTGCAAGAACAAACCGAGTTAGAAGCTGAAAAGAAAAGATTAGAAGAGGAATTATTAAAGCAGCAAAAAGAACGCGAAGAGAACAGCGAAAGAGATTAACCTTCAAGAGACGTAGTAAACATAAATAAAGTTTTCAAACAAAGAGAACAAGGGATGGCGATCATTATTGATTCCCATCCCTTGTTCTTAATTTACGATCACACTTTTTTTGTTGGTAAATTATTTTATATAGTTAACTACCAAATGCACTTTGCCTAAACTAAATTAAAACATATTCAATGCATTGTTACTATTAGTTGCTACATCCCGGCCGTATTTAACCTGAGTCAAAGCCCTGCCTAAACCCTGAACTCAGAGCTCTGCGCACTTCTGAAACAAGTGAACCCGGTGCGATTAAACCACTGGCGAAGTAATCATCATAAAACGGCTACATCCAACAGCGAAATCACTTCTGTCAAGACCAGAACCGTAATTATAATAAAATCTGTATTGGCATGAAACTATAAATTGCTAGTACTAAATTATTTTTGGCAATATGCAATTTCAAAAAAGCATTTTCGGCAATGTTGCATACAAATATGCCTGACAGCAATGTTTGTGCAGGGATAATAATTGGTGGCTCCTATTCTTGTCATCCCTTTCTTGTTTGAAGTAGTTTGGCTGTTACTTTCTTTTGCCTTCATTATATCGGTCTCCTTTACAATATCCAGTTACCTGTTTGTTCTATTCCACTACATATAAAACTAATAACGATTATCGCAAATGATTTCATCTTTGTAAAGTTTTTTTTATAACTCTCGAAATCATCGATGGGAATCAGGTTTTGAAATACCAGATCTTATGAAGTTATAACCACGTTTGCATCATTTGAACTAGCAAAATCTAAACTTATCATTTGTTTTGAGGACAATATTCCAAAGTTAAACCAATAAAAATAACTATCTGTTTTGAGGCAGTTTCTCCTGACTTTTCTTTTCAATACTTCCACTAAAAGGACGAATGTTTCTTTATATCACTGTTTGAAGATGTTAGTCAGCCATCTTCGCTTTCATAAATGCATATTTACTATATAAATGTTTCTGTGGCATGTTTAGTTATAAACTAATTTGTATACATAACCATCGAAAGCAGTGAAATAAAGTTCATTATGCTCACCCACACCAAATGAAGATATGTTTAACCCAGTATCAGCAAGAACATAATTTGCTTTTACTTCTCCATCTTGGTACCATAAAGCCCAGATCAGGCCAGTAATAAAATCAGCATATATATATGCGCCTTTTAGTAATGGATGTTCCGTTCCCCGGTATACATAACCGCCGGTTATCGAACGCCCAAGGGAATGGGAGTACTCAAATACAGGCATTTCAAGACCGGCAGTGTCGCAATTATTGGGCGGATCATAACACTGGCTTCCTTCCATGATATTCCAACCATAATTTTTACCCTTTTCAATAACATTTATTTCTTCTACTGCATTTTGCCCCACATCAGCTGCCCATAGCTGACCGGTTAATGGATCAAAGCTGAAACGCCAGGGATTTCTCAAACCATAGGCATATATTTCTTCACGAAAATCATCACGATTCCCAACAAAGGGGTTATCCGGCGGGATAGAATAGCTACCCAGCGGTCCCTGATTATCAATATCAATGCGCAGGATATTGCCATAAAGAGTCTGGCGATTCTGCGCATGTCCCTGTGGATCACCACCGCTACCTCCATCGCCTGTAGCTATGTAAAGAAATCCATCCGGCCCGAATTCAATATGTCCTCCATTATGATTGCTATATGGTTGGTTAAAACTAAGAACAGTCTCATGACTTTCTGGATTTGCATCACTTCCTACAGACGTAAAACGTGCTACCACTGTTCCCTCTCTGTCTGTGTAGTTAACAAAAAAATAGCCATTATTAACATAATCAGGGTGAAAAGCCAACCCTAAAAGTCCCATTTCATTACCACTGTCGTCAATCGAATCACTAATATCAAGGAAAAGCACTTTTTCCTGTGTGTCTATTCCCGCCATTACATAGATTAACCCGGCCTGTTCAACTACAAATAATCGTCCGCTTTCATCTCCGGCTTCTGTCAGCAGTAAGGGTCGGATAAATTCCGCTCCCTGAAAAACAAATTCCGGTTCAAACCGGTTTTCAATTTGGTCAGCAACAGGCAGCTCTTCAACAGTTAAATCATCTAAACTATCTGCTCCCCGTTCAGGTTCTGGATCTATTTCCCCGGTAATATTATTATCCGGCTCAGTCTCCAGAGTACTTTCTTCCAACCCGTTACAGGCACTACCAGATAGTGTCAATATAACTAATAAAACGTATAAAAAATAAGAGATTCTCAATTATGCACTCTTCTTTCCTGCCTAACTTTGGTCATCAACTTCTATCATATAGAATCCTCACTTTTTTACGTTTATTGATTCAAGGCTCTACTGATTAAAGACTCTACTTGCCAAGTAAAATTAAAACTCCGGCTGCGAGGGCCAGTAGGGCCATGATGGTTCCTCCTCCGGGAATTGCAAAATCGAACAACTGCAAAAGCCCGTTTAGTATCAGCCAGATACCAAGCAACAGCATCCCCAAATTTTTTGTAGCTCCTAATATTTTAGCTATCATTTTTACCTCTCTTTTCACTCATCTCTATTTATACTTATCGTCTTAATAAATTAACTACAAATAATACAACAACAGCTCCTCCAGTTGCCACCAGAATTGAAATTAAGTTAATACCAGTAACATCATAAGGCAAACTCAAAATAGAGGTGGAAAGCCAACCGCCTACCAGAGCTCCGACTATTCCAAGCAGGATATTACCAATCAATCCAAACCCGCCACCAATAATTAGGTTAGCGAGCAGACCAGCGATAGCTCCAACAATAATCCAAGCCAGGATTCCCAATATATTCACCTCCCAGGCATTGTATTGTGAACTTTTATCTTTTTATGATCATATCAAAATTTTGCTGAAGCTGTCAAAATTATGAGATTTCTCATTTTTAATCTTAACGGATGCAAAATACCATTTAGATGCTTTCTAAAAACTGGAATTTCTATATTAAAAGGTTGGTATACATTTAATACAATTGAAAACCACAAATAGCGTTTGAGAGTCTGCCTTCAAGCCTCTCTATAATAGATTAATGAAAAATGTGTCTGCTTTAACCGTACTTAATTTCTGTCATCTTAAGGAGGTCACTCAGAACCATCACCTCGTGTTATCCCAATTGTAGCAATCTATGGCAATATATTTCGTACGATATTTTTTTAAAAAGCTATTGCTTTTTTGGAAGTGAAATGTTATCCTTAGACCAGGCGGTCTAGACTGCCTGGTCTAAGGAGGTAATCTATTGGTCAAACAAGGTTTTCTCAATTTAACAACGGAGGAACAGAACAGGATCATTGATGCCGCGCTCGACGAGTATGCCGAAAAGGATTTTGAAGCGGCGTCTCTTAACAACATCATTGCCAGGGCCGGCATTTCGAAGGGCAGCATGTACCATTATTTTGCCAACAAGGAAGACCTCTACTTATACCTGATCGACCAGATCCTGAAGATGAAAGCGATCTTTCTAAAGCAGGCCCTGGCCGAATTGGGCAAACCGTTTGAAGAAATGAACTTCTTTGAAAATCTGGAATTTCAAATGCTGGCCTCCGTCGATTTTGCCATGCAGCATTACCGTCAGCACCAGCTGAGCGTTCACCTGCAAAACATGGCTGAAGGGCCGCTTAAAGAAAGACTGTTTGGAGATCTAAACAGAGCCTTTGAAGATTACGTAATAGCCATGGTTGATGAAGCGATTAAAGCGGGTGAAATCAGGGATTATTTCGACAGGGATTTTGTCATTCGTATTTTAAAATTTAACCTGTTGCATTTCATGGATCTCTATCCTGACTTTGAAGAGTTCATGGCTGATGACAGCAGGGCTTTAAAAGAGGAGACTCTCAAGCTGTCAGCATTCCTGAAAAAAGGCTTGCAAAAAAACAGCAACAAGGAGGATTTAAAATGAACTACTTTCAGGTTTTAAGCATTATTTTTGGTTTGATCCTGATCCTAACCCGACCGGCGATTCAGTTTTTCCCGAAGCAATGGAACACTTTTGAGCTAAATACTGCTTACACGGAAAAACAACCCCGCTGGGTCTGGTATATCGGGCTTTTCGGTCTTGGCCTGGTGGCCTTCACCTGGTATAAGCACTTCACTGCAGATATTCCCTATTCCATTGTTATCACCCTGTTTGTGACCCTGACTTTGGTTAAAATGTCACAAGTGCTTTTCAACTACAAACAATTCCGGGCCTTTGTAGTGAGGGTGCTGGAAAAAGATCGCAAAACCCTGGCCCTGATCAACTTATTTGCTCTAATCTTGGGAATAGCATCACTTTTAATCGGATTTCTACTTTACTAATTTTACTGGGAGGTAAAAGTTATGAACTACTTTAAAGTACTCGGCATAATCTTCGGTTTGGCAGCCTTTCTTAAACCTTTTTACATGCACATTCTGCCCTGGGATGAAAATAGCTTTATCGAAAAATTTTACTCAGAAAAACGCCCACCCTACATAGTGGTTATTGCCCTGCTCGGCCTGGCCTTAGTTGCTCTGACCTGGTATATGCACTTTACCTTAGATATTACAAACTCTATTTACCTGACCGTCCTATTTTCTCTGACCGCGGTTAAAGCTCTGATTTTGCTGCTAAATTACCAAAAATTCCAGAAGACAGTTGCGGCTATGCTGCGTAAAGATCGGGGCCGTGGTGTAATCTTGATTGATATCGCCGCTTCGGCAATCGGCCTGATTATTCTGGCAGCCACACTTTATTTCTATTAATCGTCAAATGAAATTTGTGGAGGTACCAATATGATTGTAATCAATAATCTTTCCAAAAGCTACAACAAGGGAACGGTCAAGGCTGTCGATGATTTAAACCTGACCGTTAATAATGGTGAAATCTTCGGTTTTCTGGGCCCTAACGGGGCCGGAAAAACAACCACGATCAAGATGATGGTGGGGCTGCTCAAACCGGACAGTGGAACAGTTGCCATTAATGGAATATCAATAATGGATAACCCGCTGGAGGTTAAAAGGGCAATCAGTTTCGTTCCCGACAGCCCGGAAGTTTACGAAAAGCTGACCGGAATTGAATACTTGAACTTTATGGGCGATGTTTATTCTGTTCCTGCGGAGCTGCGCCGCGAAAGGCTGACCTATCTGCTTGATCTCTTTTCGCTGAGCGATGCTGTAGGCGACCTGATCCAATCATATTCCCACGGAATGCGGCAAAAAATTGTTTTAGTCGGGGCCATGCTTCATGAACCCGACCTGTTCATTCTTGATGAACCGATGGTTGGGCTTGATCCCCGTTCATCGAACAACCTGAAAAAATACATGCGCGAACACTGTAATGCAGGCAAAACAGTCTTTTTCTCCACCCACGTTCTCGAAGTGGCTGAAAAGTTATGCGACCGGATTGGCATAATAAATAAGGGCCGCCTTATTGCCTGCGGCACTATGGATGAGCTTAAGACAATGGCCGCCAACCGGGAAAACCTTGAAAATATCTTCCTGGAGTTGACTGAATGATGAACATTTTTAAATTGATTCTGATCCAGTTAAGAATAAATCTTGGGCTTTCAGCCCTGCGTTGGTACATGAAGCATGATTTGAAAAAATTTCTCGGTGCAGTTGGTATCGTCGCCCTGGTTCTCTTCAGCCTGGGCCCTATATTCTTCCTCTATCTGAGGCTGCTTCAGGGAGCTTACCAAATTACAGCTGAACTTGGTCAGCCTGAAATTGTGCTGGCAACAGGTTTAATGATTTCTTCCATGTTGGTGCTTTTTTTTGGCCTGACTGCTGTTCTTTCTGTCTTTTTCTTTTCCAGAGATCTAAGCATCCTGGTACCCCTGCCCCTGCAGCCGGGCACGATTATGGGTTCAAAATTTGCCCTAATCATTGTTTATGAATACCTGACCATAGCGCCATTTCTGATTCCGGCAATCTGGGTTTTTGGTATTGGCAGCGGAGCAGGTCTTCTTTACTGGATCATTGCTCTACTGGTGTTCCTGCTCACACCAATCATTCCCTTAGGAGTGGCCACACTTTTTACCCTTGCGTTGATGAGCCTAACAAATCTAAGCAGAAAACGCGACACCTTAAGAATAATCGGCATGGTCTTCTTTTTGCTGCTCATCTTCCTGCTTAACTACTTCCTGACCGGCATCCCCGAGGGAGAAGAAATAGCCTACATCGAGGACCTGCTGCTAAAAAGTGAGGGGCTGCTGATGCACATAACCCGTATCTACCCGCCCGCCTTACTTGCGGTACGCGCCCTGTCATCAGCAGGCCCCGCGAAATTAATCTGGTTCCTCTATTTCCTGCTGCTGAACCTGGCTGGAGCTGCGCTTGTATTTATGGCCGGGCAGAAGCTTTTTTACCGCGGGCTAATTGGTGGTAATGAAGTCAGCAAGGGCAAAGCTCTTTCTAAGGATGTAATGGCGCAAAAGCTAAACTCCTCATCAACACCGGCAGTAGCAATTGCCATGCGTGAAATAAAATATCTTTTGCGCACCCCTGTTTATCTATTTAATAGCCTTGCGATCCTGGTAATTGTCCCGGTGATTCTGGTTGTTCCACTGATCAGCGGTGGAGCCCTGACCACTTTGATCGACTCGCTACGCAGCGAAATTCCCCGCCTGGTTCAGGTTAGCGCACTGGCTGGCTTTATTGCAGTTATGGCACTATTCACACCTGCTGCTTCTAGTTCCTACTCGCGTGAAGGCAGTCAATTCTGGATTTCCCAGGTTATCCCCGTCAGCGCTAAAGAGCAGGTTAACGGTAAAATATTATACGGCTACATGATGTCTGCATTAAGTATCCCTCTTGTTTTGCTGGTCAGCTTTGTTCTCCTGCCCCTGGGGCTGGCAGAACTGCTCTTGGTTATCGTAATCGGCCTGCTAGCCGGCCTACCGGCTATTGTTGTCAGTTTGCTGATCGATCTGCTCAGGCCCTACCTGAACTGGGATAACCCCCAAAAAGCGATCAAACAGAATATTAATGTTCTTTTAGCTATGCTTGCCGGTGGAGTGATCTATACCCTATTATTTTTGGCCGGTTGGCTCGTTTACCAGGTATCCGGTGCAGACCTTGCTGTGTACCTTGCCGTTGCCGCTGTTTCGCTGGCAATTGGAGCGATGCTTTATCTTATCCTAATCAGAATCGCTCCAAACCGATACCGGGATATAGAAGTGTAATGATTAAACCGGAGACTTAAAGATATGTCATACTATTTTTATTCTGTCACTATATAAACTCTTGGTGTTAAGCAAAGCCTTTATATCAGGCAACTTAAATTTCGCACCCTTATCCAGCAAGAAACAAGTTGTCCGAATAATCCAGGGTATTTCTGCCGCTGCCCTCTTTGCCCTGCTTATCTGGGCATTAAATCAAGCTTACCTGAATAAACTGGCTCGACGAAAGGATGACTACCTTTGAGCAACATGGAGATATACTGGTTTTCAGGAACAGGCAATTCGCTTGCTTTAGCCAGAGATCTTGCCTTAATAACCGGCGCACGGCTTAAACCATTGGCCCCTTTAATTAAAGCTAAAACGATTAATAGCCAAGCCGAAGCTATAGGCTTGGTTTTTCCCGTTTATGATTTTAAAACGCCTAAGATTATAGAAGAGTTTATCACGAAATTTGAAGGGTTGGAAAATAAATACCTCTTTGCACTCTGCACCTATGGTATTAGTCCTTTGAAGTGTTTGGAGAAATTGCAGCATGAACTGGCTGTAAAGGGCTATAAAATACATGCCGGTTTTGCGGTGATGATGCCTCATAATGCCGTCGGCAATATCAGCTTTTCTAATGCTGACAGGGAAAAAGCTCTTACTGAGGGGAAAATTCGAGTTAGCAAGATAGCAGCGGTAATTAACAACCGTCAAATTATACCTGTCGAAATTGAAACTTTGATTTCAGTTTTACTCTTACGCGGCCTCTTTTTTAAAGTGATCAAGCCAGTAAGCTCGCTTTTGCTGCATGCCGTCAGGCACGGATGGGAATCACTGGCCTTTACTGTTAATGATCGCTGCTCGGGTTGCGAAACCTGCAGCAAAGTCTGCCCGGTTAACAATGTTACCATAAATAATAGTCAACCGGTCTGGGGTAACAACTGCTTGAGCTGCTTTGCCTGTATTCAGTGGTGCCCCCAGGAGGCGATTCAGCTTGGCACAGGAAAGATTAGGGTCATGCGCTATCACCATCCTGAAGTTAATAGCAGTGATCTAATTTATATGAAACCACAAACAGAAAGCGATTATTAAAATCCGATTCTCTTGTACATATTAGATCTATTCAAAGATATTTTGGTATCCCCGGAATTAAAGTGATTAAACCTTAGTTAGGAAGCCGGGAAATGAAAAAGAGTATAATGGTTTTTAAACCTTGATAAACGTGCAGGTGCAAGGATGTTTCTCTGACGAGTAATAAAGCTTTTACAAGTGTTTTAGCTGCTGGCGGAACTGTACTTGCATCAATACCAATTGTCCGCTACCTTTGCCTTCACTATAATCAGATTTGTTGCTTCCCGCTGGCTTTTATTCGATTATCTGATGCCTGCAGAACTTTTTCCGTTCGCTATTTTCGAGGCACTTATTCTCTTTTGGGCAGCAATGCGAGTTTGTATAATGTCTTATAGGGTTATATGGTGCAATCACTCAAAGCTCTACTCCTTATCTCATAACCAGCATAGATGGCTTTATTAATTTATTGCAACACAAAAGAACCGTCCCCCTGTGTTGTTAAAGTATGGCCAAAATATTCTCTATATTCTGCCTTTAGCTTGACCTAATTACACTGCTGATATATGCTTATTATATGAGTATAAATCACTTACATAAGGAGGTACTCAAGTGTCCAACTATATAGAACCAACAGAACAGCTGAGCACTGAAGCAAGAGATTTCGTTCGTGCCCTTCACAGCCTCAAGGAAGAAGTAGAAGCGGTAATCTGGTATCACCAGAGAATAGACACCACCGATGATGATACCCTTAAAGAAGTTCTGAAGCATAACCGCGACGAAGAGATTGAGCATGTCTGCATGGTTTTGGAATGGCTTAGAAGAAATATGCCCGGTTGGGAGAAAGAGCTTCAAGAAAATCTTTTTACAGAAGGGCCCATCGGCCACTCTGAAGAGGTCAATGAAGACAATGATCAAAACCCCGTTACCCCGGGGAGCCTGAACCTGGGCAACATGAAAAAATAAGAGGAGGAATTGCAATGGATTTTCTTAAACGCCAACTGGCTCCTTTAACGGAAGAAGCCTGGCATGGGATAGATGAAAGAGCAAAAGAAGTTTTGAAAAGCATTCTTACCGCCCGTAAAATCGTACATGTGGAAGGCCCCAAGGGATTGAACCATACTGTAATACCTGAAGGGCGGCTGACGGTTCTGGAGAAAGAATCGGAAGAGCTCTGTACTGGCCTGTATAAAGTCCAGCCTTTAGTTGAAACCAGATGTGAATTTGTCCTTAACCGCTGGGAGATGGACAATTTAACCCGGGGCGCCCGGGATGTAGATCTGGGTCCGCTGGAAGAAGCAACCCGGAAAGCAGCCCTGTTTGAAGAGAATGCTATATTTAATGGCTATGCAAAAGGTAATATTGAAGGTCTAGTTGAAATGGCCGACAAGAACCTGGAATTCGGACAGGACGCTTCTTCAATAATGGATGCTCTCACAGATGGTGTTCTTACTCTACAGGATAACTTTGTACCTACGCCGCTCTCCCTGGTTGCCGGAGAAAAAGTTTGGCATCAAATCAACCATGAAGCTGGGGCTTACCCTCTCTACAAGCAGATAACAGAATTAATCGAAGGTGATATTCTGTTCTCACCCGCCTTAGAAGGCGCCTTACTATTGCCTTTTGATCACGAAGACCTGGAATTAAACCTGGGCATCGATTTTTCGATCGGCTATCAGGACCATGATGCAAAGGAAGTCAGGCTGCATATTACAGAATCTTTCACTTTCAGGGTTCTCGACCCGGCCCTGATAGTTAAATTTACTATCTAAAGGAGATAGGGCTGCTGGCAATATGCCGGCAGCCTTTTTCTATGCTGGCGAATTTACACTCATTTATAATAAATCTATTTTAAGTTTAACCAGGTTGTCATGGCAGGCCCTGATTTTTCGTCACTGTTTCCGGATATACATCCTGAGACCAACAGCGGCCGCGGATTTGTCACTTATCTGCTGATAAATGATAAAAATGTAATATTTAAATTTGCAGCCCTGGAAATAATTAAGGGTAATTATCGCAAGATGGTAAATGCCTGAACTGGTCTCTTACTTTGCCCTTCTTAGCATAGGATCATCCTATATGCCAAAGACTGTTGTTCGATTACCTCTTGTCTCGTAACCAGCATAGATGACTTAATCAATTTATTGCAACACTTTAAACAGTCCCCTTGTGTTCTAAGATCGAAACAAGCATTGACATGACTGCTTCATATATATTATCTTATGTGGCAGGCAGTAATTTGATAAGATCTAAAACACAACAACCTTTTAAGAATGCTTAATTGAAAACTACTGATATCAGGATACGAGGTGCATATATGGGCCATATATTGAAGAAATCGCTCTGGATCTTGTTCCTGGCAGTTATCCTTCTGGGAGTGCCCAGGTTATCAGGTAATATTGCCGATCTAGTTAATTATCATAAAATCGACCCGGACGGATCATATGCCTGGATTGCAGTTCATCACCTGGTGCAAGCTTTTATTTTCTTACTCATTATTGCTGTAATAAGCAAATTTAAGCCGCTAAACTTTGGCTTTAGTTGGGGCAATAAAGCAGTGGGCAGGAATTATGTTCTATTATTTGCCCTGATTTTTACTGCAGGCTCTTTAGCTTCTCATATAATCGCCTTTCTGACCAATACGTTCCAGCCATTTCAATACCCACTAACTTTTACTAACATCTTAGGGCAATTAAGCTTCCAGCTAGTGTTGTCGGGCCCGTCTGAAGAACTAATTTTCAGAGCTTTTGCCATCACAATGCTGGCGCTTGTTATACGGGGCAGATTTTTAAAGAAGAAGTTAAGTTATGCAAATATCATTGCGGCCATCATATTTGGTTTGGCGCATGTCAGGTTTTCATTTGCTCCCTTTGAAGCTGACTTTAGCCTTTACCAGGTTTTTTTATCAATCACCCTGGGGATATTTTATGGGGACTGCTATGAAAAATCCGGGAGTGTCTATTACCCGATGATCATGCATAGTATCAGCAATGTAGTGATGGTAAGTATGACAATTATTGCATCATTGCTATTAAAATAGTTTTTTATTACTCAAAACATCGACTACATCCTGGCCAATCCGCTGTTACCCTTGGATAGCTTCCGTTTCAGTCAAATGATCGAAACAGCCACCTCAGCTTTTGACTTTGGGTTTATTGCGAAGATGACAGTATCGCTTTTCAACTGCCTAACTCAGACAGGGCCCAAACTTTTAAGCTTAACGAACTGGAAAAACTTTTACATGAGTTTCCACTGGGAGAATAAAACGAATTGATAGTCAACAATAATTATATTTTCTGCAGAATCGGTCAGTAAAGGTATAACCGGCATTAAATGCAAGCCGGTGGAAGCATTTGTTTTTTAAACTATTTCAGCAAGGAAAAACGCTTTGCAGTAGTTGCGGCTTTCGGCTCGGTTTTTTCTCTAACCGCCTCATCAACGGTGGTGATTGTTGCCGCTATATTGATATAGGTAAGCCTCGACAACTCATCAATTAGATCATAATCCCTTAAAACCAGGTCTGATTTAGTCGAAATAATGGCCGGGTTTTTATATTTAGTCAGTAGTTTCAGTATTTGCGGCATCAGCCTGTACTCGGCCTCTGCCGGTTGGTAGCTGTCGGTTACACCGCCGATGTTAATTACGTCGCCTTTCCAGCCCGGTGCCTGTAGCTCTTTTTCAAGCTTTTCGGCAATGTTGTTTTTCACAAATATTTCTCTGGAAAACTGCTCCGTTCCAAGGTATTGGTGAGAATAGAGGGTGTAGCAGTAACGACATCCGTGCTGGCAACCCCGGTAGATATTAAGATCCCATCCGTATGGCACTGTACGCTTCAGCTTGTTTAATGCGCTTTTTACCTCTATTTCCCCTGACAACTACTGCTTTCAAAAAAACCCGCCTCGCTCTTCAACCGGATGATGGCATCTGCCGGCACCACCCATTTAATCTATCTTACCATTTTTCCCATCTAGTGGTTTCAAAACTTTTACGAGGCCCACCTGAATTCTAAAGATCGTTTAAACGCAGGCAAAACGTACAAATAGAATAACGAATTAACTATAACTGTGCTCATTACAAAATATTAAAGGGTGATGGAAAATGTTTAATAGATTGCTAGGCAACCTGCAGGAAAAATCAATTAAAATTGGTGGCAGCAAAATGTGCTACATCTCTTTTGGCAGGGGCATTCAACCTCTGATCCTCAAGGATTAGCCATTTAAAACGATAATCTGTAATTCTTCAGTTTAAGGGCTTTTCCTCCCAAGCGGGCATGACCTCAGACAGAAACTCGTAGAAATAACTATTGTGTCCCTGGTGCCTGCAGAAGGCTGGTTTATGTAGAATTACATAATTAATAACACATAAGAACCGTCCCTCTGTGTTCTAATAGTTTCAGTTACTCCAGTTTTCGACAGGCAGGCCATCCACCCTTGAAAACTCAGCTACATTATTGGTCACTAAAGTTAAACTTTCCGATAAAGCATGAGCTGCAATAAGCAGATCATAACCCCCAATTATTTCCCCACGCTGTTCAAGTTGCTGCCTTATACTTCCGTAGGTTAAGGCGGCATCCGTTGGAAAAGACAATAGCTCAAAAGGGGCAAGAAATAAACCTAGCGCCAATTTATTTTGCTCCACCTTACTGCTTTTTTCTATCCCATAAGCTAACTCCGCTAGGGTAATGGCAGATATGGCGCAGCATCCAATCCCTTTTTTATAAAGTTTCAGCTTCAAAGCAGGGTCTTTTTCTTTAATCAGGTAAATACATATATTCGTATCAAGCAGATACCTGATCATAAGTCATCCCTCTTTTTCAGGTCAGGTTGTTTCCTATTTTCCATATAATCATCGCTGAAGTAATCCAACCCGGCTTCATGCACTTCCCAAACCTTCTTTTTAGGCATCAAAACAACCGCACTGCCAATTTTTTTAATGTACACTTCTTCGCCCTCGAAGCGATATTCCCGGGGCAAGCGCACCGCCTGGCTGCGGCCGTTGTAAAAAAGCTTAGCACTATCCATAATGATCACACTCCTGCATATAATATATATCACAGTATATACCATATGCAGGAAAACTACAACTTTAAGGAAAGCTTATACTGAACCGGAGAAAATGTGCTCTACAGCATACTTGGCATCCCTCGTCTGAATGAAGATGAACTTACTGCCAAGGCGGCATTGATCAGGCACTTTCAGGAAGACAGGGCTTATCATTAAACAGCTATTTATGCTTGTCAAGAAATGACTTGTATTCTTCCTCTGCCTTTTCTTTCGAATATCCGTATTTCGTCTGTAGAGTTCCGACTATTTTTTCCTTGTGCCCTGATTGTATCATCAGGTCATTATCAGTCAGTTTTCCCCATTTTTTTTTGGCCTCGCCTTTCAGCTCGTTCCACTTTCCTTGGACCATATCTTCGTTCACGATATCGCCTCCTCCTATTTCGTTGCTAAAAGTTAACTACTTTATGATCATGAGCAGATCCACCGGCTCGCATAAGCATTATCGTTATCGTTACATAGATTGCAAAATACCCAGGATTCCGATAATGATAAGATAGATACCGATGATATAGTTAATGATCTTGGGGAAAATCATGACGATAATCCCAAATATTACAGTGATTATTCCGATTAGTAAACCGCCTTCTGGCAGCATAAGAGTAAGCCTCCTTTTCTTAACAGTTATTGTCTCTGACAAAAACTGTATAATTATGGTAAAATTAAATTTTATCTTATTATTTATAGTATCAATAAGGATGCGCAGAATTCTATAAGCAAAGTCCCCATATACTCTTAAAATTGAGCAATTTGCTAATAGATTTATAAGCATTCTGTTTAATACTATTAATGTAGGATATCTTATCCTTAAGTAACGGATCTACTTTACGTTACCTTTGATGAATCATAATATTCAATGCTGAAAGGAGAGAATCAGTAATGCCAAGATGAGCATTGAAATTTTTGGCCATTGCTATTAGTTCCGGATTGTTGGGCTTTACCACAATAGCAGGAGTTGCAATTGAAATCACAACAATTATCTTCATAACTATTCTATTATCAGCATTATCGGCACATGCTTTAAGACTGAGCAACGTTTACCAAAAGAAAGGAGACATAAATTATGTCCGCCTCATTATTGCGTGGTAATCTGCGTTTTACAGCCATAATTATTGTGGCTCTTATATTGCTTATGTTAATTCCCGGAATCGCCTTAGGCCAGGATGACGATCCCCTTCCTGAAGTTCCTGATGTTGAAATACAAATAACTGAAGAAGGTAGTGGCTTTTTTGAAGGCACCACTATCTGGATCCTGGGTATACTACTGCTTGTGGTCATTATCCTGCTTGTGTTCCTGGTAGGACGGAGCGGGAGCCGTAGTGGTGAATAGAAAATAAATAGCAACCCTCGATCAGCAATTCCAAAAATAAACGGCTGACCGAGGGAGTCACGGTTGTAGGGCACAGCCAAAATCTACACCGTCACATCGCTGCGTAAAGATCAAAAATAGTGAAAAATTGCTAATAGATTTCTCAGCAAATTTCATAATGACGTCTAATCACGATACAAAAAGGGGAGATAATCAAATGAGTACTACCACAATTGTAATCATTGTGATTGTCGTAATTGTATTATTTGGTGGGTTTGGTTATAGTCGATATCGAAGATAATACTGGATTTTTCGACATTGAGGTCATCATTCGCAATCAGCAAATGATGGCCTCATTATTAATGCAGAAAAACGAAGGGATTTGAACCAAGTTGATGCTTGCGCACTGGGCAGCTTTATGCTCACCCCAGTATTAATAGAAGAAACCCTGCATGTATAAAGAAGATCAATAACAACGGGGTTATGGCTAAACTGATCAGGGATCCATATATCATGATGTTTCAACCGCTGATGGAATAAAATGAATGGAGGCCTTTTTCTATGAAAAAACACAGAAGTTCACTCACAATCATTCAACTAAATGACAGCCATGCCTATTTTAATCTACACCAGGAGATGTTCTGGCAAGGTGGTCAGGCAGTCTATCGCCCTGCGGGAGGATATGCCCGCATTGCCACACTCGTAAAACAAATTCGGGCTGCGAACAAGGGACATGTACTCTTTTGCGATTGCGGCGATACTCTCCACGGCACTTATCCCGCCCTAAAAACACAGGGTCAGGCATTGATCCCTGTTCTAAATACATTGGGTCTCGACGCGATGACAGCCCACTGGGAGTTTGCTTATGGTCCCGAGATCTTCAAACAGCGCGCAACGGAGCTCAGCTATCCGATGCTTGCGATCAATGTTTACGATCAAACGACAAAAAAGCGGTTTTTCCCACCGTACAGCTTGAAGGAAATCGGCGGGTTACGGATCGGCCTGGTGGGCATTGCCTCCAACATTATAGACAAAACCATGCCGCCCTCCTTCAGCAAAGGTCTGGAATTCACCCTTGGGCGAGAAGAACTCCCTTCCATTATTAATGATCTTCGCACCAAGGAGAAGGTAGACCTGATCGTCCTCATCTCACACCTCGGATTTTCTCAGGACATGAAGCTATTGTCGGAAGTGCAAGGTATTGATGTGTGTCTGAGTGGGCACACCCATAATCGGCTCTTTAAACCAGCCATCCAAGAGAAAACATTGGTCATACAGTCAGGCTGCCATGGATCTTTCCTGGGCCGCCTGGATCTAGAAATTGATGGAGAAGGTCATGTCGTTGACTACCGCCACCAACTGATTGAGGTAGAAGCCAAGATAAATCCTGATCCCGAAGTTGATGACCTCGTGCACCAAGCAATCGCGCCCTATCAAGAGGACTTATCAACAGTTGTAGGTGAAACAGCAACGGCCCTCAATCGAGGCACTACGTTGGAAACAACAATGGATAATTTCCTACTGCAGTCTTTGCTGGAAAGCACGGGCGCACAATTGGCATTCTCGAATGGATGGCGCTATGGCGCACCGGTAATTCCCGGGGAGGTCACGTTGAATGACCTCTACAACATGACCCCAATGAACCCGCCGATCTCAACGGTCGAGTTGATGGGCGAGGAAATTGTCGCGATGCTGGAGGAAAATCTGGAACGAACATTTGCCCGCGATCCGTACAACCAAATGGGCGGTTACGTCAAACGCAGTCTTGGTTTCAACGCCTACATCAAGATTGAGAACCCTCCAGGGCAACGCGTGCAACAAATTTTTATCGGTGATGAAGAGCTGCAACCCGGGCGCTATTACCCCACGACTTTTATTACCACACAGGGCGTCGCGGACAAGTACGGGCGCAACCGCCAACAGCACAATGAGCGAAGCGTAGAGGCACTGAAATCATATCTATCCAAACACCACCCGCTGCGCGCAGAACTTCGGAACACGTTCGTCGCGGTATAGGATGGAGAACAAATATGGACATAGATTGGATTGTAACACTGTGGTCGGCTCTTGTTGTTCTGATTGCGACTATAGTGCACGGCATTACCGGTTTCGGCACAGGTCAAATTACAATGGGAGTGCTCCCCTTCTTCCGCAACGCAAGTTCAGCTTCCATTGTAGTCTCCATTGTCGTTTTTATCACGAATCTGCGTGTCTTTTGGAGCGTACGAGACAAATTTAATTGGAAAGACTGGTTGACTCCAGTAGCAGGATTGGCAGCAGGCCTTCCCATAGGAATTTACCTGTTCGGAGCCTGGGATGAACATCAGCTCCGAGTGGCCATAGGGGTTGTAATGATGTTTAGCGCGGTAGTGATTTTGCTGCTGCGCCAGATTAAGCGGATTCGAGAATGGATAAAGGGCACCAGATGGCAACCCGGCTGGGTCAGCGGCATGCTGGCTGGATTTCTGTCAGGCATCTTTGGCGGGGCAGTCTCGATTCCCGGGCCTCCCATGATCATATATGGGGCGTTTTTAATGGAGACCGATTACTGGACTGCGGAGCAAATGAAGGCCATCTTTACTTCGTTCTTTGCTGCCAACCTGCTTTACCGGATAATTGTGTTGACCTCCATGGGACAGATGAGGACAGAGATTGCGGTGGAGGCGCTTGCAATTGTTCCGGCCTTGTTTTTAGGAACCTGGTTGGGCATCAAGCTGTTCAAAATTATGCCGCGAGAGATATTCCGCTGGTTTATAATCGCCCTTATCTTCGTTCTCGGATTATTACTGACTATCAGATAACCAATAGGGAGAAATGAAATGGACGAGAAAACAAAAACCAGGTTAACGATTTTACATACCAACGATATGCACGGCCGTTACCGACCCATCCCAGTAGTTAAAGGCAGCGCGACCTCCCAAACCGGGGATCCGGGTAGAACCTGGGATGAGTTTGCCCGGGAGGGCACTGCGGGTGGTTTCTCAGCTCTGGCCACGGCTGTGAGGCGTATTCGCCGGGAGCAGGGAATAGATAATGTCCTGCTCGTGGACGGTGGAGATACTTTCAGCGATGATCTGTTGGGAAATCTAACCCGGGGCGAGGCCGTAATCAGGCTGATGAATTCGCTGGGCTATCAGTTGATGGCTTTGGGTAATCATGATTACGACTTTGGTAGCGAGCGGACTCGCGAGCTCGACCGGATCGCTGATTTCCCTATGCGGGCCGCTAACGCGATTGATATTAAGACGGGTCAGCCATTTCTGGGAGACCCTACAATTGTCTTCCAGGCGGCAGGTATCCAGGTTGGCTTTCTTACGCTGACATATCACAATACCATGTATACAGGAAATCCGAAGAACTACGAAGAATTAGAGTTCAAGGACGGGATTGAAGCGGTCCGTCAGTACCTGCCTGATCTACGCAGGCGCTCTGACTTAGTAGTTGTGCTTTCTCATCTCGGTTCAGCAATGGACCGTGCCCTGGCGCGCGAAGTACCAGAGATTGACATTATCATCGGCGCACACTCGCATGACCGCATCTCTAACGAAAAGATCGGGGATGTTACCCTCGTTCAAGCCGTTTCGGATAACTCGGTCCTGGGAGAAATTGTAGTCAGCCTCCATGGAACGCAGATTATTAATGTGGAGAGCCGCCTGCATACTTTATGGGTCGAAGATTATCCGGCAGATAGAGAGATAACCCGGCAGATCGAAGCGTTGCGCGCACCATATCAAGATACCTTGGAAGAAGTCATCGCAATTGCAGAAGAGCCGATAGGCCGTCAGTACCGCTCGGAAAGCCCTTTTGATAAGCTTGTGGGAGATATTATTTGCGCCGAAACCGGTGCTAAAATAGCCTTTATGCCGGGGGTGGGCTATGGGGTGACACTGCAGACTGGAGCGATCACGCGGGAAGCGCTCTATACCCTTATTCCTCATCCTGCCAAGTTGGTGACGATGCGGTTAACCGGTGAAAATATTCTAGAAATCCTTGAGCAGTCCGCCACCAATCAGGCTCCCGGCGATCCCCGCCTGATCGTGGGTGGTCTGGTTCAAACTGCCGGTTTAGCCTGGAATGTAGATTTCGCTCAACCTCCCGGCAGTCGGGTGTCGGCTGTTTACGCCCGAGGCGAGGCTATCCGGAAAGAGGAGAATTATTATATCGGCACCAATGCCGGTATGGCCAGCGGGCTGCATAGATATACGGCCTTTACAAAAGGACATGATGTTTTGATTCACGATATCCAGGTAAACGAACTGGTCGAAAGGGCTTTTACCAAAATGAAAACGGTAAGACCGCCCAGGTTGGGAGATATCACTTTTCAAGGAAAAGATTAATCCCTATTAGAGCAAAATTCGGAGATGATCACAGATGTGTCAGTTCTGTCACCAGCACGGCGAGGGAAAGAAATGGTATCTCAAGGCTGAAAACTATGCCGAAGAGTTCTTGAGTGATATGCGTCGTAGCAAATATATTCAACATTTTTTTCGTGACCCACAGCGCTTAAAAGACAGGATCGATCTGCTTGACACTTTAAACCGTATGCCTGCCTTCGTGCAAGCTGTTATAAAACCGGCCATTTTAGGCCGAATGAAAAAAATGCATCACGGCCAGGTATTGCCCATTGAAGACGTAAAAGAAATATTTGGCTTCGCTAACTCAGTGGTCCGGCTGCCCTGTATCTGCCGCCAGGCATCTCTTGGAACCGAAGAGCGATTCTGCTACGGCTTAAGTATGGTTCCGGTAGAAGTGTCAAAACTTAAGGAAATCGTTGAGGCAGTCGGAGCCGATTATTTAACAGGACCTGACGTTAAAGGCCTGGAAGTTGTTTCCAAAGAAGAGGCGCTCGAACAGTTTAAAGAGCTGGAAAAGAAGAGCCTTTTTCATTCAGTGTGGACCTTCATGACTCCCTTTATTGGTGGAATTTGCAACTGCGACGATGACTGCATGGCCATGAAGGCTACTGTGAAGAAATCACTGCCGGTAATGTTCCGGGCTGAATATGTGGCCGGGGTTATACCTGAAATGTGTAATGGCTGTAGAAACTGTCTCAGGGCCTGCCAGTTTGGTGCAATCAGTTTCAGCTTGGCCCAGGAGAAAGTCAGTATAGATGCACTACGTTGCTACGGTTGCGGTGTCTGCCGAGTACATTGCAAGAATGATGCAATTACTTTAACAGACCGCGGGATGATCCCCGCGGCGGCAGATATTTGGTAGAATTAATTAATAACCCCTTTATACTTTTAGCATTTTAAAACAGTTATTAATCTTTGCTTCCTCGCTACTTCACCATTAAATACCATTTGCTATTGGCTATTTATCTTCTTGAGGGTAGGAAATAATTTCTTTGCAACACAAAAGAACCGTCCCTCTGTGTCATTATTTAATGCGTCATGAGGACATACCCCATGACGCATCGTAGACTGCCTTACCTGCTTGGATTAACCTGGCGAACAGGCCGAGCTTCTATATAACCACGATAACCCTGCGGCTCCAGCTGGAACCTTGGTGCATCTTCATCCGCCCACTGATAACCATAAGTTTCTGGCCTGTATTTTTTCATCACTTCCCAGAGACTTTCAATGGCGTCACCAAATTTTTCATCGTCGAAAGGTTCACCCTGGAACACCATCATCTTGCAAGGAGCAAGTTCAACAATTTCAAACCCTTCCGGGATCTTCCCATTAAAGTCAGAGGCAACTTCGACACCCATTACATAGGCTGAAGTGCCAGGTTTTATCATGTTATCGGGAAGCCACATACCGGCTGGCTCATACATCGCCTCTTTTATACCGGATAGTTGATCCCAGATATCACAGCCCACTTCCTCGCAGTAATCAAAATAGTGGCTTGCCTTAACCCCTCTTTTCAGGATTAGTTTTCGGCTAGGCCTTTCCACTACCTGCACAAATACAGTACTCTTTTGTTTTTCGTCTGTCATCTTTTCATCACCTCTTTGCAAAGTAAGGTAATAGTCACGGGCGCGCCTGGGCAGAAAACTCTTAACTGGTCCGGTTCCCCGGCTGAACTTTTTCGGAGATTCGCCAAACTGCTTAAAAAAAGCTCTGGTAAAACCTTCATGAGAATCGAATACAAAGTCAAAGGCCACATCAATTACCTTTGAGGGTTTAGTGCGCAGCTCTTCCGCCGCTTTGCTCAGGCGCAAGGCTCTTAAGTATTCAAAGGGGGGTTTACCGGCTATCTCTTTAAATACCCTGCCTGCATGCCACTGCGAATATCCGGCAGCCCGGGCCAGCTCGCTCAAGCTAACGGGGTTATGCAGGTTATCTTCCATAAAGTCCTGCATTTTCCGAACAGCGTTGATTTTTTCCCATCGCTCCATGCCTATCACCTCCTGCTTTTAAAAATATCAGTTTCAGAAAAGCAGTTCTTGACCTGTATTGCTAAATGTGATGGTTTAATTTAAAACTAGAATACTTTATAACTGCAGCGGTCTTCTGTATGGCGAAGCACCGAAAGGAATACGATTTAACCGTCCCCTTATGTGTTTGACCCCTTATGT